>JBDVKW010000013.1:0-430577 GCA_039970995.1 Fulvivirga sp. | reverse complement strand
GATGGTTGGCTCGATAATGTCTGTTGCATCATCACCATTGACAAAACCTGCATAGTCAATAGTAAGCAATGGATTAGCGGTGCCATATACTTTTGTTTGATCATCTGCCGTAGCGGTAAGTACAGCTGGTGTTACTGACAGCGTGCCATCCACCAAGGTCAATGTGTAGTTGGAAGTACTGCCGCCACTTAAGGTAATCGGGTAGCTGCCTACTGCGCTGCTTGCATCAACGGTCGTGTTAATCGTTGGTTCAGTAATCGCTGTTGCATCATCGCCATTGACAAAGCCTGCATAGTCAATGGTAAGCGTAGGATTCGTAGTACCATAAACCTTTGTTTGATCATCTGCTGTCGCGGTAAGCGCAGCTGGTGTTACTGATAGTGATCCATCCACCAGGGTCAATGTGTAATTTGTCGCACTGCCGCCACTTAAAGTAATCGGGTAACTGCCTACTGCACTGCTTGCATCAACGGTCGTGTTAATCGTTGGTTCAGTAATCGCTGTTGCATCATCACCATTGACAAAGCCCGCATAGTCAATGGTAAGCGTTGGATTCGTAGTACCATAAACCTTTGTTTGATCATCTGCTGTAGCGGTAAGTGCAGCTGGTGTGACTGACAGAGATCCATCCACCAAGGTCAATGTATAGTTGGTAGCACTACCTCCAATTAAAGTGATTGGGTAACTGCCTACTGCACTACTTGCATCAGCTATTGTGCTGATGATTGGTGCTGTAATGTCAGTTGCATCATCGCCATTGACAAAGCCTGCATAGTCAATCGTAAGCACAGGATTGGTTGTGCCGTATACTTTTGTCTGATCGTCAGCAGTAGCAGTCAGTGCGGCCGGTGTCACAGTCAGTGATCCATCTACCAATGTCAATGTATAGTTTGCTGCACTGCCGCCAATTAGAGTAATCGGGTAGCTGCCAACTGCACTACTTGCATCAGCTGTTGTGCTGATGGTTGGGGCCGTGATGTCTGTGGCATCATCGCCATTCACAAAACCTGCATATTGAATCGTAAGTCCAGGATTTGCGGTGCCATACACCTTTGTTTGATCATCTGCAGTGGCAGTAAGAGGTGCTTTGCTAATATCTAAATTAATTTCCTGTAAAGCAGTACCATCAACATCAGTTACACCAAGCTCAAATGTAAATAACCCTGACTCAGACGGTGTGCCGCTCAAAAGGGCCGTACCGTCAGTATTATCTAACAAAGTCAAGCCGGCAGGTAATGTTCCACTAGCTAAAGAAATAGTACGAGGGTGGGACTCAACATCTGATGTAGTTATATTGTAACTGTAACCACTACCATACTGACCAGTTTCCACAGGTAAGCTAGTAAATGCTGGTACCGTTTGCGCATTACTTTCCACAGGAACCGTAAAAGCAATGCAAGTCAGTAATATTAAAGCCCTAAAGACAAACATCGGTTCAAATTTCGTACATGTCAAATCTTACCCAATCAAGGGCAGAATTATTGATTATTTTTAAACAGGACATTAAAGTTAGTATTTTTTGATAGTTTTTTTTAAATAATCTTACATTTGATTCATAATATAAATCAACTAATTCAGATTCAATAAGCCCTTAATGACACAACTCTTATTTTATGCATCATTAGCCATTGTTGCATACACTTATATTGGTTATCCCATAGTACTATTTTTATTAGTGCGCATTAAACGAATGAATAATAAGAAGAGCCTACCTCTATATGATTTCGATGAAATGCCCCGGCTATCATTAATTGTACCGTGTTATAATGAAGAAGATATAATTGAAGATAAAATTAAAAATAGCCTTAAGCTCAAATACCCGGAAAGCAAGTTAGAATTAGTATTTATCACTGATGGATCAACGGATGCTACCAATTCAATCATTAAAAATTATCCGGAAATCCAATTGCACTTTGAGCCTGCCCGAAAGGGAAAAAATGCTGCTATTAATCGACTCATACCACAAATTAACACACCGGTTATTGTATTTTGTGATGCTAACACCATGCTTAATCAAGAGGCATTGATAAAAATCGCAAGGCATTATAAAGACCCCAATACCGGATCTGTCGCTGGGGAAAAGCGGGTAAAATCATCAACTGATGATGCGGCTGGATCAGGCGAAGGTGCTTATTGGAAATATGAATCCAAACTCAAACAATGGGATTCTGAACTTAACTCGATTGTAGGTGCAGCAGGTGAGCTTTTTTCTATAAGAACAGAACTTTATGAAGAAGTACCCGAACATGTGCTTATTGAAGACTTTAGATTATCTGTCAATATTGCCAAAAAAGGATACCGTGTTATTTATGAGCCTGAAGCCTATGCTACTGAACAAGCATCTGCTTCCATTGAAGAGGAAAGCAAACGAAAGGTCAGAATTTCGGCCGGTGGCCTAATTGAAGTCGCTCACTTTGTTGGCCTACTTAATTTTTTTAAGTACGGCTGGCTCAGCTTTCAGTATTTCTCTCATCGTATGCTCAGATGGACACTTGCACCATTGGCTCTTCTTGTAATCCTGACTACCAACATCATATTGGCCATTGAACAACCTTTAGGGCTTTTCGGATTGGTTTTGGTGCTTCAGTTAGGTTTCTATGTATTAGGTTTCCTGGGTCATTTGCTTCGTGAGAAAGACATTAAGATAAAAGGCTTTTTTATACCTTATTACTTTCTATTTATGAACTTTTCTGTCTTTCAGGGCTTCATCCGTCTTTTGAAAGGCAAACAATCCGCTATATGGGATAAAGCCAAAAGAGCTCCGGTTGGCTAAAACTATACCTGATGAGACTCATTTTGAGTCAACATACTTAAGCTGTCGGCTAGTGCTTTCGATATTACTTTGAGTTGAGGCGTATCAGCAAACTTCTGACTGATTTCAATTTCAGTTCCTATGTAGTTGCTGGTATACTTTTTTCGTAAGTAAGTTGTAAACCCATCATCAGCGCCATGATATGGCACGTTATGCATAATAGTAAGAGCCGGCATTTGTTCCTGCAGTAAATCCTTCCATTGATTGTTAAAAGCTAGTTCAGCAGGCCTTTGGTCATCAAACAGCAAACCTATCTCAACTTTTCTCTCAATGTCATTAAGCACCGGTGTGAATGAATGCACCGATATGTGTATTACATCAAAGCCCTCATGGATCCAACCTGCAATTTTATCTTCAACACTATTTCTATAACTATAATAGTACTTCTCTAATAACATCGATTTCACACTTGTGTCAAGCTTTTGAACATATTTCGAAAATAATTGTGGGTGATCAACTGATCGGTTTACTTCCACCAACAACCTCGATATTTTTTGAAAAAAAATAGGACATTTAAACTCTTTGACCATCAATTTAGCCACAGTAAAAGAGCCTGGATCCCACCCTAAATGAGAGTCCAGTACACTTTCATAACCTGCGAAAAGCAGTTTAAAATCCTTCGGGATGTAATTATCAGCATGCTCACATGTGATTATAATTCTTCTTGTACCCATACTTCAAACATTTCGTTATTTGCCAGGCAATCTGCCAACTCGTTGTACACCATGGTTATATTTTCAGGAGTATAGATACCTCCTAATGATTTGAGTATTCTGGAAGCTAGCGTACCATGCTCCAAAATCACATGCAGTTCGTCTAACCATGGCCCAATTTCTTTAGGGTAATATTTTTTCACCAACCCGAGTAAGTGCTTCCAGAGGTCGTTGGCAGTAGCATATCTTGCCTCTAAGCCAAATGACTTTAAATATGCTGCATTATCAATCTCAGCTTTTTCAGCATGCTTGATAGTTTGCATTAAAATAGCGTGCAAGTCATCTACACTCCACTGTTGCTGATCATGTAGTGATATAGTCCGTTGAGAAACCAATAATTTCAACACACAAATTATGAAGGATGCAATGGCTAAATCTGCTTTTGGGCATTCCTGTAAATCCAATACACGTATCTCCACAGAGCCACGGTCAAAACGGGCAATAGCTCCACGGCTATTTACCCAAATTGGCTTAAGCAATTCATCTTCATTGTATTTGGCAATATCATCAGCAATCTTATCATAGATTAATTTCAAATATTGCCTTTTGCTAAATGCACGCTCCGGTATCACTTTACCTGTGATAGAAGGAATGATACGCTGGTTCTTTTGGTAATAATCCATCCGCTTATCCAGATAGCCAGTATCTACCCCCCCTAATACTGGTGAGCTTGCCGCCAATGCCGGAAGAATGGGTAATATCAAACGAATTGCTGCGTGTAATTGAGCAAACTCCTCATCATCATAAAAAGGTAAGTTGATATGGCAACTCTGCAGGTTTGACCAACCATGCCCCTGGCAATTGAATATCTGATTGTAGCGCTCATACACTTCATTGTTATCATGAGGCCACAAATAGGTATCGTGCTCCGGCTTCATCAATGGGTGAGCCGCTGTAGGCAATAATTTAGCGCCCAAACCTGCTAATTGCTTGTTAACCCGAGCAATGTTATCAACAAAGTCTTTGTTTAGCGTTACAAGATCAGCTGTAGGTTCAGTACATTTCAACTCAACCACATGCAATACAAGCTCGTTGCACCAGGTAACAGGCCCATTTTCCACATCACTGGTGATTGCTCCAGTTTCCTTTTTGAAAAGGTCATCGGTTATGGGCTTAACGGCCAGGTTGTCTTTATTGACAATCATGTATTCAAGCTCGATTCCATAAGCTTGAAACAAATGTAATCTTGAGGGTTTCATCGTTTTTGAAGCTTCTCTACGAAGCATTCCATTATCTTTTGATACAATTTATTTTTAAGCACTTTGTCCTCCACCCCACTGTCGAGGTTCGGGTTGTCATTGATCTCGATGACATAAAATTTGCCGTCAATTTCCTTAATATCTACTCCGTAAAAACTCGTACCGATCAATGATGTGGCTTTCAGTGCGGTATCGATAAGTGCTTTTGGCGCATCGCTGATGGCAATCGTTTCACTTTTGCCTTCACGGTGCTCACCGTTCTTTTTCCAATCTACAATCTGCCAGTGGTTTTGAGCCATAAAATAGCGGCACACATACAGCGGCTGGTTGTTTATAATTCCCACTCTCCAGTCGTACGAGGTAGGTATAAATTCCTGTGCGATCAACAACTCAGACTTTTGAAATAACAGCTTTAACGTTTCTTTCAACTCTGATTCATTGGCTACCTTTTTCACACCTTTTGAAAACGAGCCATCCGGCTGCTTGATCACCATTGGGTATTTGAAGTCGCTCGGAAGCTGCTTTGCATCTTTTCTAAGTATGAAAGACTTAGGCACAGCAATTTTGTTGGCCGTCAAGAGCTCATGTAAATACACTTTATTGGTGCATTTCAAAATCGAGTTAGAGTCGTCCATTACTACTAACCCTTCTGCCTCAGCTTTTTTAGCAAACCTGTAAGTATAGTGGTTTACATTAGTTGTTTCTCTTATAAACAAGGCGTCAAACTGCACCAACTTCGCAAAATCATTTTTAGTAATCACTTCAGTATTGAAACCCATTTTATCTGCGGCAGCAATTAGTTTTTGTATCGCTCTGGCGTTAGAAGGAGGTGTTGTATCTTCCGGGCTCATAAGTATCGCCAGGTCGTATTTTTTACGCTCATACTTTTTCCTGACCACACGTTTTCCTGAAATGTAAAACCCTAAAGCCTCCTGCAGCCTCTCACGACTGGCCTCATCTAAATCTTGCAAGTGCAATGGTTTAAGGTTTAGCAACTGCCATTTATCTTTCTTAGCAAATGAGGCCTGGATAATAGGCACCTGGAAAAGGTTGAATAAAAGATTACCCAGCTTGCTGTGCTTTGGATTCTCCACCTGACCGAAGTAAATATTAATTACAACCTTGCCATCCTCTTCTTTCAAACTATCATGTATCAGACTGTCCCATTCCTCTGTGTCTTCTTTGATAAGTGAAGGAAATCTGAAGTCCTGTAAAATAGAAACTTCGGGTATTACTTTATGATTTCTGGCACCTGCTAATAAAGACACATAGTAACCCGTACTTTGGTACTGATGTGATTTACACAAGTTTATAACTTTAAATGCTTTTGATTCCTGGTACTCGGGCAAACTGAAATAGTCGGCAGGCGTAATGATTTTTGCACCCTCGCTATCTAAATTCCATTTACTCGGGTTTTCGGTGATAATAAGTTTTGGCATCGTTTATTTAGGGTAAATAATTAAAAGATTAGCATCGTAGGTCATCACGCCAAGTAAAATGGCATTGATTAATTTCTGAAAACCAACCTTATAGTATTGCTTAGTGCTAATAGGATTTTTATCTAATGGGTCAGCTACAAACGCAACTCCATTTTCCTCATCAAAACCATTGACCACGACAAAGTGACCTGTGGGCAAACCGTTGATATCGTCATACTCAATGGTATCTTCTCCAATCTCACGGGCGCTTTCATACAAATAAGTTGCGCTCAAACCAGTAAGTATAGGTGTCCCATCAGACAAATGGTTCTTAATCAATGCTGGTGTTAGCTCTTCGAATTGTAGCGTCCCACCATTTTCCAGAAATTTGATATAAGCTTTTGTGGCCTGTACCAGTTTAGTGTCATAGGCTTTTGCCTCCATTTGTAACAGCAGGCGTTCTTTAACATCCGCTTTATTGATAAACCATGAAGGATCAAAAGTGTGTAGGTTGTATGTGTAAATGGTGGCACTATACCCTTTCAACAAAGCATGATTAGCCAGTTGCACAGCAAGCGTACCTCCCGTAGGTAATTGTTTCACCTCTTCGATCACTTCTGAAAGCCCCTGGTCATCACCATAATAATTATACACCGCGTGCAAACATGTAGGTCCGCAGGTGACATCATCTGGTTGTGCTTCGATATTTAGGTCTAATACACGACCTTTTGTTTTTAACAACATATATTTATACTCTTAAGTCAACACTTTGACGCATACTCAATAAAAAGTCACTCGATTGGGAGAAAATAAAAAGCTATCAGATGATGAACTTGTAGCCTTGCTGCAAGAAGACAACATGCGGTATTTCTCGGTACTAGCTGATCGGTATGAGCCTATTATCATTAAGAAGTGTAAGACTTATGTGAAAGATGAGGACACAGCCGAAGACTTATCACAAGAGGTACTGATTAAAATATTTATGAAAATAAAGAGCTTCAAAAAGGAAGCCAACTTCAGTACCTGGCTGTACGCCATCATTCACAATACTTGTATAGACTACCTGAGAAAAAATAAAAAGAATACCAGGCAGGTATTAACCGATAAAATGGTTGATGAGCTTCCGGAACTCATTGATGAGGTGGACGAGCTGCCTATAGAATTATCTGAAGCCATACTTGATAAACTATTAGACGAAATTGGTCCCGAAGAAAAGTTACTACTCTTATTAAAATATAAAGAGAAGCATAGTATTAAAGACATACAAGCCTCTCTTCAACTTTCAGAAAGTGCAATAAAGATGAGACTCAAGCGAGCCAAAGAAAAGGTTAACAAGCTTTACAAAGCTTTGAGTTAATCAGCTTATAAAAATTTCATAGCAAATGTATCAATCACCTCAACCAGGATGAGAATGATAATAATCCACTCCAACCTGCTGCTTTCGTGGTGATTATTTACATCCAGAAAGGCATGTAAGTTGGCTTCGATGATTTTAAAATTATTTTCAATTGATCTGTAGCGGGCATTCAATTCAAAGTGACTTGCCAGGGTTTTATTTATTCGATTGTAATATTCGTTCTCCCAGGTAATTGGCGGGGAATCAAAAATATATAGGTTCTCCGCAATACGGTTTTGCGTGTTTAACGCTTTCCCAATAAACTTTAAAATATTTTTCTTATTGATAGAAAGCTTGCCTTTGGTTTCCATCTGGGTTGTAAATAGTCGAACCTCAGAAATGAGCTGTTGCGATACCTGATCGTAGTAATTTAAGGCGATGCTCTGCGCCATATTAAGCATAATAATTTTTACAGCATCGTAATCAATTTCTTTTAGCGTCAAATGACCAAACTCGATATCTACATGAGCATCAGGGTTGGCGATAATCTCAAATTCATCGGAAAGTAAGTCTGAAGAAGTAAGGCCAAAGTGCTCCACGAGCAGTTTTAGCACTTGTTCAATCTCTTGCTGAGGCTGATTAAAAAATACAATGGCACCGTAATTGATTACGAAGTAATACTGCTGATCACCGTTTTTATAAAACAATTCTGCACTATTCGCATGAATAGGCTTTGTCGTATTCAACTGCTTGAATTTCTTAATATCAATATTACCTTTCAAGTGAAAGGCCTTTACCTGAATCTGCATATATGTCTTTTTTCAAGTAAGACGCAGATCTGGAAAAAAGTCACATGTAGTTATATTCTCGCCTGATAGGTGTATAAATCGAAATAACGACCCTTCTTTTCAATCAGCTCATCATGCTTGCCTCGCTCAACGATTTCTCCCTTTTCTACAACCAAAATCTGGTCTGCCTGACGTATGGTACTTAACCTGTGCGCAATTACAAAGGTAGTTCGGCCTTTCATCAGCTCTTTGAGACTTTGCTGTATGAATGCCTCACTTTCCATGTCAAGGTTAGAGGTAGCCTCATCTAAAACCAAAATGCGAGGGTCAGCCAATATTGCTCGTGCAATCGCAATGCGCTGTTGCTGGCCACCCGAAAGTTTCACCCCTCGTTCGCCAATCGTTGTGTCCAATCCATCGTCAAAACGATCAGTGAACTCAGATATGTGAGCTGCCTTTACGGCCAGCTGCAATTGTTCCTCTGTGGCATTAGGTCTTGGGAATAAGATGTTGTCTCGAATTGTGCCTTCAAATAGAAAGTCATTTTGCAGCACCACGCCCAGGTGCTTTCTAAAACTTGCCAATGTGACCGTACCCATATCCACACCATCTACACTTACGATACCTTCATTGGGATTTAAAAAAGAAGCTGCCAAACCGGCAATTGTCGTTTTACCTGAGCCGGACGTACCAACCAAGGCAGTGACGCTTCCAGCTGGGGCTTCAAAGCTGATGTTCTTGATTACATTTTTACCTTCTTCATAAGCGAAAGAAACATCCTCGAATTTTATATTTCCTTTGATAGTTTCAAGCGTCTTTTCTCTTGATCGTTCATCGTCCTCCAACGGCATATTCAGTAGTTCCTCTGTACGATCCAGACCGGCAAAAGCTTCAGTAAGTTGACTGCCAATGTTGCTCATTTGTACGATCGGGGCGATCATGAAGCCGAGGTAAAGCGTAAAGGCCAGGAAATCACCAAAAGTCATATCCCCCTCCATAATCATATAACCACCGATACCCATGATACCTGTAGAGGCCAGGCCTAGTAAAAATGTAGCTGAGCTAGTCACCAGACTGGTAGAAGTTAGGCTTTTCTTTATGTTTAGAAATAAGCGATTGACCCCATCTTCAAATGTTTTTATTTCCTGTGCTTCGGCATTGAAGCCTTTAATCACACGTACGCCACCAAGCGTCTCAGTGAGTCGACCAGTCACCTCAGCATTAATGATTCCTCGTTCTCTAAAAATCGGCCTGATGTAGCCAAAGGCCTTGAGTGATATAACTCCAAACACGGCAACCGGGACTAATACATACAGTGTCATCAGTGCATTGATGTTGATCAAAATCACCAGGCAAATAATCGAAGTCAACACCCCGCCAAACAATTGTGCCAGGCCTGTTCCTACAATATTCCTTACGCCTTCTACATCCGTCATAATTCTCGAGACCAACTCTCCCGTTTTTGTGTTGTCAAAAAACCGAACGGGCATTTTTACAATATGCGCCTGTACCTTGGCGCGTAGTTTTGCAATTAAATTCTGGGCCTCCACACTCAGTATTTGTGTGAGCGCAAATGAAGTGACTGATTGTACTAATATCGCTCCTCCTACAGCCAATAAAAGGACTTTCAACATCTCCATATTGTTGTTGGGTATGACATCATCCATCAGGTATTTACTTGCACCAGGAAGCACAAGTCCGGCCAGCCGGCTAATAATGATTAAAATGATACCTAGAAAAACCTGTTTCCTACGGGGCCAAACAATGGTCTTGAATACGTAACCGATGGTTACATTAGATTTGCTCATAAAGTAAGTTCGTAAAGATTGATGTAGTAACTAACGGAATAGAGTGAAAAAGTTTATGTTATTTTAGATGTTAACCAAAATCAATAATGATATCATGAAAAAATATATGGTGGTTGAGCGATTCAAACCAGGTCGCTTTGAGGCAAACAATAAAGTTTGGCAAGAGAAAGGAAGAATGCTACCTGAAGGGCTTTACTACCTCAATTCATGGGTTAATAAAAATGAAAATATTTGCTTCCAACTAATGGAAACAAATGATGCTCAACTTATTTAAAGTATCAACAAGCTAGATGTAAGGCACAATATCCAGTATATGTTCGATAGCTTCAACACGAGCTTTCATTTTCCTATTGGCTTTTATCACTATCCACGGGTTAGCCTCGGTATTGGTTTTTTCAAACATCTTTTCCTTATATGTTGTATAATCACCCCATAAGCGCTGTGCTTGCTCATCGACTGGAGACATCTTCCATCTTTTTAGTGGGTTATTCTTTATGGCCTTAAACCTTTTGGCTTGCTCTGCTTTTGAGATAGAAAAGTAAAATTTTATTAATATCAAGTCATCATGTGTGATCATTGATTCGAAATTATTTACGTCTTGCATAAAGCGGTTGTACTCATCCATGGTACAAAATCCATTAACTGGCTCTAGAACGGCCCGGTTATACCAGCTGCGGTCAAAAAGCACAATCTCGCCAGGGTGAGGCAACTTATTGACATATCTTTGAAAGTACCACTGACCTCTTTCTTCTTCAGTAGGTTTTGGTAAGGCAATCACCTTATAGTATCGGGGGTTTAAGTGGTGCGTTACCCTTCTTATCGCTCCCCCTTTTCCGGCAGCATCTCTACCTTCAAAGAGAATACAAACTCTCTTATTCTCTTTGATCACCCATGTTTGTAGCTTAATCAGCTCTATTTGTAGCTCTTTAAGTGTGGCCTCGTACTTTAAGGAACGCAAGGCCTTTCGTGGGTCAATGACACCTTCCTGTTGGCTCAATAATTTTATTCCCTCAACACTTGAGAGCATCCTAAGCTCTTTATCCGAAAAATTATAGGTTGTATCCATTTTCGCTATATATTGATCGGTGAAAACGCATTACAATATTTGGGTCTGGTAAAATACGTGTGCGCGCTTCCGATTTACCTTCATACTCAAATTGCGAAAGTACGTGTCGGATGCTTTCTAAGCGAGACAATTTTTTAACATTTGATTTAATAATTGTCCAGGGGCTAAAAGAAGTGTGTGTTTTGGCAAACATATGCTCTTTATAATAAGTATAGTTATCCCAGTATTCTTGTCCTTTAAGGTCTACAGGGCTCAACTTCCATTGTTTAAGAGGATTTTTATTACGTTTGTTGAAGCGAAGCAATTGTTCTTCTTTGTCTATAGAAAACCAAAGCTTAACAAGTGAGACCCCATCTTCAAACAACATATGTTCAAATTCCGTGACCTGTCGCATAAACTGTTGATATTCATTATTAGTACAAAAACCCATCACTGGTTCCACAACAGCCCGGTTGTACCAACTGCGGTCAAAAAATACAATCTCGCCTGCGTTGGGCAGTTGTTTGATGTAGCGTCTAAAGTACCATTGACCACGTTCCAAATTGGTGGGTTTGGGCAAAGCCACAACTCTCATAGAACGATGGTTAAGATGCTCTGCAAATCGTTTGATTGTACCCCCTTTACCGGCTGCGTCTCTGCCTTCAAAAATGATCACAACACGCATTTTCTGCTCTTGGATCCAATGCTGAAGCTTAACTAATTCGATTTGGAGTGCTTCAAGTTGTTGCTCGTAACTCAACTCAAATTGCAGCTTTTCAGTATTTATACCCTTTGACTTGGCTATGGATACCAGCGATTCCTGAGACTTAATTTCCTCAAGGTCTTGATTTGATAAGTAGTTTGATTTTTCCGCCTGAATCATGCTATAAAGTAGTCACGTACAAAATGAAAAACAACTGATCGCCATCAGAAAACCAGCTGATATGTGTCGATGCCATTTACCTTTGTAATGGTTAATGCAAATAAATATAATGATGAGATAGTAAGAATCGAACGTTCTTAAAACTGAAGTTGCTTTTGCCGATAGGGCTAAAAACAAAAAACCCGAGCAAAATGCTCGGGTTACTAGTAGCGGGGACAGGACTCGAACCTGTGACCTTCGGGTTATGAGCCCGACGAGCTACCAACTGCTCCACCCCGCGATATATTTTTATGGGCTATCGGGTAACCCTACTTCTCAATTTTTTCCCCTCTTTTTCAAAAGGAATACAAATGTAGAGCTAGTGTTTTACAAAATCAAGTACCTTTGCGAAATAATATTTAATAAATGACAAAACCTTCTGCACATAAGGCCGGTTTCGTAAGCATTATAGGCAAGCCCAACGTAGGTAAATCTACGCTTATGAATCAGATGGTAGGAGAAAAGCTTTCTATCATCACTTCAAAAGCACAAACTACGCGGCATAGAATTATGGGAATTATTTCTGGAGAAAATTTTCAGATTGTTTATTCTGATACTCCCGGAATCATCAAACCGCAATATCAACTGCAGGAGTCGATGATGCATTTTGTCAACTACTCTCTCGAAGATGCAGATGTCGTGCTCATCGTAGCTGACATTTATGAAAAATACGATGAGGCTTTAGAAGACAGTCTGAGAAAAATTAAAGTACCAACCATTTTTATTCTCAATAAAATCGATCAGGCTAAGGGAAGCCAGGCTGAGGATAAAATGGAATACTGGAAAGAGCATATAAAAGCTGATGAGTATATTATGGTTTCCGCTTTAGAGGGCTTAAATATTGACGGTCTGTTTTCGGCAATCGTTAATCAGTTGCCAGAGCATGAGGCCTATTTCCCAAAAGATCAGCTAACAGATAAACCTGAGCGCTTCTTTGTGGACGAGATCATTAGAGAAAAGATCTTTAAAAAATATAAAAAAGAGGTGCCTTATAGCACTGAGGTAGTTACCACGGAGTTTAGAGAAGATGAAACTATCATCAGGATCAGGGCAGAAATATATGTAGAGCGTAAAAGCCAGAAGGGCATTATCATCGGAAAAGGAGGCGAAGCTTTAAAGCAAGTAGGCATTGAAGCAAGAAAGGATTTGGAAGCTTTCTTTGGTAAGCAGATACATTTAGAAACCTTCGTAAAAGTCGCTGAAGATTGGCGCAAAAAAGAAATTAGTTTAAAGAGATTTGGATATAAGAATTAGTCGTAAGTATATAGTCGTAAGATTTCAGTAAATCTGCTTACGACTTATGACTTATGATTTACCGCTAAAATTATGGCAAACGTAGTAGCAATAGTAGGAAGGCCCAATGTGGGCAAATCAACACTTTTCAACCGGTTGGTAGAAAAGAAGAAAGCAATCATGGATGATGAAAGTGGCGTAACACGCGACAGACACTACGGATATGCAGAGTGGAATGGAAAACATTTTACCGTAATAGATACAGGTGGTTATGTCACTGGGTCTGAAGACAAGTTTGAAAGTCAGATAAGACATCAGGTGGAGTTAGCGCTAGAAGAAGCCAATGTTGTCCTGTTTATGACTGATTGTTTTGCAGGCCTGACAGATCTCGATAAAGATTTTGCCAATGTATTGAGGCAATCGAAAAAGCCTGTATACCTCGTAGCTAACAAAGCCGACACTATGGAGCGCATGCACATGTCGAGCGAATTCTATGCGCTGGGCATGGACACTGAAATTTTCCCCGTATCATCAGCCAGTGGTTCTGGTACAGGTGAATTGCTCGATGCCGTTGTGAAGAATTTTGATGAAGGAAAAGAGAACCCTGATGAGGGCATACCAAGAATTGCCATACTCGGAAGACCTAATGTAGGTAAGTCATCATTTCTGAATGCCCTTTTAGGAAAGGAGAGAGCCATTGTAACCGATGAGGCCGGCACCACTCGTGATGCGATCAACACACGTTACAAAATGTATGGTAATGATTTCATTCTTACAGATACGGCCGGTATCAGAAGGAAATCAAAAGTTAAAGAGAATATTGAGTTTTACTCTGTCTTGAGGTCCATTCAGGCGTTGCAGGATAGCGATGTCTGTATATTCATTGTAGACGCAGAACGAGGTTTAGAGTCACAGGACTTAAGTATTATCAACCTGGCTCATAAATACAACAAGGGGCTGATGATCATGGTAAACAAGTGGGACTTGATTGAAAAGGACAGTAAAACTGCGGAGAAATTTCGTCAGGGTATTGTTAGTAAGTTGGGTAACCTTGATTACATTCCGGTCATTTTTACTTCAGTAACACAAAAACAACGTATTTTTCAAGCAATTGAGCAAGCCGTTGAGATTTATAACAACAGAGAGCAGAAAATATCAACCTCTAAAATCAATGATGCAATATTGCCGGAAATTGAGCGAAACCCTCCTCCGGCCATTAAAGGGAAGTACATTAAAATTAAATATATCACTCAATTACCCAGTAGAACGCCTGCATTTGCATTTTTTTGCAATTTGCCACAGTATATAAAACCTCCTTATGAGCGTTATTTAGAAAATCGGATCAGGCAGCACTTTAACTTCTCTGGCGTCCCTTTAAGGTTATTTTTCAGAAAAAAGTAGCTTGTAGTTGACCTTTATGTAGAATTGTATCTATATTAGAGCCGGAAAATCAAAACCTGTTATTATGAAAAAATTATTGACATTATTATTAGTTGCTGGATTTATGTTCGGTTTCGTAGCTTGTGGAAACCAAGCTAAAGAAGAAGGCGAAGCTACTGAAATGGTAGAAGAAGCTGGTGATGAAATGGAAGAGGCAGCTGAAGAAGTAGAAGAAACTGCTGAAGACGCTGGCGATGAAATGGAAGAAGCAGCAGAGGAAGTTGAAGACGAAATGGACTCAACTGAATCTGAAATGTAATCCAGATTTATCAACTACGAAAATGGGCTTAATTCAAAAGAATTAAGCCTTTTTTTGATCTATACTTTTTAAAAAATTGAACTCGGCACTAAAAATTAAGACCTTACTTCAAGAGCACTTGCCAGCAAAAGCCTTGAGCTATTGCTTTGACCTCTGGCAAAGTCATCCATTTCATTTTAAACTTAAGAAAAGCCGAAACTCTAAGCTTGGTGACTATCGATACAACCCAAAAGACAAGTCGCATACTATCACGCTTAACCACGATTTAAATAAGTACTCTTTTCTGGTGACATACATTCACGAAGTAGCCCACCTGATCACCTATCTAGAATTTGGTCGTAAAGTACCCCCTCATGGCCGGGAGTGGAAGAACAACTTCAAAAGGCTCTTTATTCCAGTGTTAAACAACGAAGTGCTTCCTGATAGCATTTTACGCACGTTGGCCAATCATTTAAAAAATCCAAAGGCTTCATCTTGTGCAGACCCAACTTTGTACCGCACTTTATCTCAGTTTGATGAAGAACCTAAAGTTTTCTTATCTGATATTAACATAGGCTCATCGTTCAAATTAGGTAATCGTGTTTTCCGAAAGGAAAAACTAAGGCGTACCCGGTATGTATGTGAGGAAATAAAAACCGGAAGAAAGTATCTTATCTCAAAATCAGCCCAAATAAAATAGTTTACATCCCCAGACGGTAACTTATTTGTTGATCAACTTTTGCAAAGAGCTGTTTAGGAAGCATCGTCCGCCAATTACTGATATTTAACGTGCCTCCCATATTTATGTAACTATCAATGTTGTAGTTTTTTAACTCATCCTGCACATGATCAGCAAAATTTAAGGCGGCAATCCACCCGGGGTAGGCAAAGTCAGACTCATCTTCTACATCTTCAAACCAATCTTCATAATAGCTATCGTCTGAACCATGAAAATTAAAGACATTCTCACCGATTAAGATAAATCGATTGACCCCTTGATGAAGTAAATTGTCTATAATGTTTCGTTTGAGATGCATGATATCATTATTGATCGTGTCATTCCACTCTCCTATAAACTCAATAATGCTATAGCCTTCATCATAGTCAGTGTATAAAATTTTAATATATAGCGTTTCTGAACCAATAAAATCCCATGCGGGGTCTATATAATAACCATAGATAGTTTCACTGTACAAATCATGATTATACTCTTTGCCAAAATATGGAGAGAGTTGGTCATCTGCGGGGTTATAATATTGAAGCCAATTGTAGTAGGGTTCAATCTCGTGCATCCTTCCTGATCTTTTCTATTACTTTTCTTACTGAGCCGTGTGCTTTCAATAGTTTTTCAGCTTCTTCACGACCAATGCATAACTCTTCCATGAGCATTCTTGTTCCGCGATCTACCAATTTATTGTTAGAAAGCTGCATGTCGACCATCTTATTGCCTTTTACCCTGCCCATTTTGATCATCACTGCTGTAGAAATCATGTTGAGGACAAGTTTTTGAGCTGTACCAGCCTTCATGCGTGTGCTTCCAGTTACAAACTCCGGACCTACCACCACTTCGATGGGAAAGGTTACATTCTTAGCCAACTCACTACCACGGTTACAAACAATGCAGCCTGTAATCAATCCTTTTTCTCTTGCCGCTCTTACACCACCAATTACATAGGGTGTTCTTCCAGAGGCAGCAATGCCAATCACCACATCTTTATGGTTGATCTGGTGCTCCATCATGTCTTTCCAGGCTTGCTCCGTATCGTCTTCGGCAAACTCTACCGCCCTTCTTATTGCCTGGTCACCCCCAGCCATAAGGCCCACAACTACACCATGAGCCAAACCAAATGTGGGCGGAATTTCTGATGCATCTAAAATACCCAGCCGGCCACTGGTACCAGCCCCAATATAAAAAAGCCTCCCTCCTTTTTCTAGTTGAGTAACTATCTCCGGGATCAGAGCTTCAATCTGTGGCATCGCACGCATTACCGCTTTTGGTACCGATGTATCTTCAGTATTAATATTTACTAATATGTCTCTTACCGACATCTCTTCCAGTCGGTCGTAGTTTGAAGGTGATTCTGTCGTACTCATTAATTACTTATACTCTTTTGATGGAATAGGGTTAGGCCTGCGATCGGTGACTCAACCATATTTCCTATTGTGATCGATAAATCCCCTGCCGCTTGTCTCAAAATATTGTTAAAATAAAACGCAACTGATCCTGTGAAATGAATAGGTACTTTATCGTAGCCATCGTATTTCATTACATTCTTTTCAAAAAACAACTTAAAACTATCATAGACCAATCGATGGCAATAGGGGTGCTTTATGTTTTGAAAAATAAATTTTGAGAAGCTGGCCAAAAATCGTCCCGGCATTTCTCCCTGATACACTTTTTCTAAAATATGATCTCTATTGAGGTCATATCTTTTAAGGAATCGATCCCAAATCTCTTGTGGTAAATCTTTACGCATATAGTCAGCAACTAACTGTCTACCCAGATGACTACCACTTCCTTCGTCTCCCAGTATGTATCCGAGTGATGAAACATTTTCTATAATCTTATCGCCATCGTAGTAGCAAGAATTTACGCCTGTGCCGATAATACAAGCAATACCGGGCTGATCCCCACAAAGTGCTCGCGCAGCGGCCAGTAAATCATGCCAGACCTCAATATGCGCATGGTCAAAATACTTTTGCAGCACGTCTCTTATTACCTTTCTGTTAGTTTCGGTGCTACAACCAGCGCCATAGTAATATATAGAAGAAATGTCTTCTCCAATCTGAGGTAGCAATACTTCTCGTATATCTGTATCGAGCTGTTTTTGTGATTGATAAAATGGATTAAAACCTATGGTTTGTGCCTGTCGGATACTGCCATCCGAGGCTAAAATTCTCCAGTCGGTCTTGGATGATCCGCTATCGGCAATGAGTATCATAAGAAACTAGTATGAAGTTTGCAGTTCTAATTAGATAAAATCTAAAGTTATGAAGAAAACGATATACACCTATTTATTTTATGTTTGTTTGACGCTAGGCTCACTTTCTGTGTTGACCAGCTGTAGCAGCGATGGGGATGAATCTCCACAAAATAATGACGGCAACAATGGCGGTAATGACCAAAATGTAGGAGTTTCTGCACAGGATTTTCTCACTAGCGACACCTACAGCAACCTTGTCGTTGAAGTCCAATACGCAAGCGGCTATGAACCTCCTCAGGGCGCCATTAACAATCTACAATCATTGCTGAACGAGAGATTGAATAAGCCAGGTGGTGTTTCAATAACCACCACTGAGATTGCTGCTCCCGGTCAGGATACTTATACCACTGCCGACCTTAGAGCAATTGAAGATAATAATAGGACTCAATTTACCAATGGAAATACCATAGCGGCCTATTTCTTTTTTGCAGATGGAGGATTTAGTCAGGACACTGAAAATTCAAAAATTTTAGGGGTTGCTTATAGAAATACTTCGATGGCCCTTTTTCAGGAAACGATCGAAAACAATTCAGGAGGAATCGGTCAGCCTTCAACCAGTTTGCTTACTTCTACCGTAATGAACCATGAGTTTGGTCATATTTTAGGGTTAGTAAATAATGGTACTCCTGTACAATCAGATCATCATGACGCGGCCAATGGCGCACACTGTGATGTCGAAGATTGCCTGATGTACTGGCAAGCAGAAACCAGTGGTGGCTTAGGTGATTTGGTAGGCATGAGTTCCCCTCCACCATTTGATGCACAGTGCATTGACGATCTCCAAGCCAATGGAGGGAAGTAATAGTTTGTTTGGGTTTGGACCGGAGAATTCGCTATAGCCAAAAAGCAACATTTAGGGCACGGAAATAATTTCTGTACCAGATTAAGGTAATTAATGTATTGCCAATGCTTGATAGTAAAGCACATCAAGAAAGCCCCAGAGGGGCGAACTGTAAATAGCTGTGATGTATGAATTGCAATATAGCTCCGTAGGAGCGGCCTATTTAAGCCGACTAATTGTCGGCTTCTATTCTATAGTGGTGTCAGGTTTTTCAACCTGACACATCTCTACCTACTAGCTTACCAATTGCCTTAAACTTATCAAATACCTTATCAGTATGGGGGGCATCAGGTAATTCGTCTGTGAGATCCTGACCAGACCAATGTTCATAATGCTTGCCATCCCTCCAAAGTTTAGATTTTGTAACATCGTAAATCACACCCTTATAAGCTACCCAAACCTCATCTCTATCTTGCCCATTTCTAAGGGCAAGTTGCGATATAGAGTACTCTTTTAATGCTGACATTATTGCTGGGAAGTAATGTACTTATAGTCCTTCACAATAGTATAAAGGAATTTAACAGGGGGCATATCGGAAGAGATATTGAGGTGCTTCTTGATTTTATCTGCTACGGCAAACACCGGCTTGTTATTGGCATGTTGTTTATTTACCAGCAGAGCTTCCTTTATCACATTTATCTCAACATCACTCAGTTGTCTCGCTTCAGGAAAAGTCACTTTATGCTCTTCCTGCAAATTTTTAATTAATTCGTGAGAGCTTACTTTCACCTCTCTCGCCACCTTTATCACTGTAGTGTTAGCGGCCATGTCACCAAGACGTTGACCTTTTTTTGATAAGGCAATGGCTAAAACTGCCACTCCTCCAGAAAAAAGAGATATATCAATGGGTCTGAGAAGCCAGCGCAATAAATATCCACCAATCGTAGGCGAAGAGCCATCAAGTCTTACGACCCTGATGTTCATCTGCTTTTTACCTATACTTTGACCATTCAAAAATATCTCACAAAGTAAATGGTAAAGCATAGCGGGTAGTAAGAAGAGCATACCCATCCAAAGGCTATCTAATCCGATCCTACTCAGAATGATTGAAAGGGCGATATAATAAGCGATCATAATAGCTACATCAATAGCAAAGGCTCCCATCCTCGCCCCTAAACCCGCCAGTTCGTATTCTATACCTACGTTTTGTGCCGTTCGAATATTAACGTTTTGCATGCCCGCCATTTTTCAATAAATTTCAAAATTAATAATAACCTCAATAAACCTTTAGAAAATGAAATTAATAAATATTCTTCTGCTCATATTTATTGTAGCAGCATGTAGCCAAAAAGAATCAACGGAAGAAACCGTTGAACCTACCGATGAAGAACTCAGAGCTAAAGCGGATGAGCTGGCCAAAAAATTTATAATTACTGACGGTCATGTAGACTTACCTTATCGCCTGAAGGGATCAAATTTTGATATTGAAACCGAAAAAGAGCTTTTAATAAGTACAGAAAACGGTGACTTTGATTACGAAAGAGCTGTGAAAGGTGGGTTAGACGCTCCTTTTATGTCGATATACATCCCGGCAAGATATCAGGAAACAGGTGGGGCTAAAGAAGTAGCTGATACTTTGATCAACCTGGTAGCAAGTATCACAGAAGCCTATCCTGATAAATTTGCATTGGCCAACAGCCCAGCTGATGTACAAGCCAATTTTGATGCAGGTAAAATATCACTCCCTATGGGAATGGAAAATGGGGCACCTATCGAAGATGATCTGGCGAATGTTAAATATTTTCATGAAAGAGGCATAAGATATATAACGCTCACTCACTCAAAGGATAATCAAATTTGCGACTCCTCTTATGATACCACTCGTACCTGGAATGGACTAAGCCCTTTTGGCAGAGAAGTAGTAGCTGAAATGAATAAAGTGGGCATCATGGTAGATGTATCTCACATCTCAGACAGCACCTTTTATCAGGTAATGGAATTATCAGAAGCACCAGTAATTGCCTCACACTCTTCTTGCAGACACTTCACACCAGGCTTTGAAAGAAACATGGGTGATGATATGATCAAATTGCTTGGTGAAAAAGGTGGTGTAATCCAAATTAACTTTGGCTCTACATTCCTCGATATCAAATCACAAGAAGCGCGTGAGCATGTTAGAAACTACCTGCAAGAAAACAATTTAAGCCGCGAAGATTCTGCAGCACAGGCTTACATGACGGAGTATTACAAGACCAATCCGTTTTTCAGCACAGTAGATAAGGTAGCAGACCATATCGACAGAGTGGTTGAATTAGCTGGTATTGATCATGTAGCATTAGGCTCAGACTATGATGGCGTAGGTGATTCTTTACCTGAAGGCTTAAAAGATGTATCTGAGTATCCAAATTTGATTTACGTGCTGCTTAAACGAGGCTACACAGAAGAGGACATTGAAAAAATTTGCTATAAAAATGTATTCCGTGTTTGGAATAAAGTAGAACAAGTAGCCAAATCCAGTCAAAATATGTAAAATTACGGGCTATGAGAGAGGCGGCCTTTGTAAAACAAAACTATGATCGATGGCAGGAGTTTGAGCAATTGCTTAAAAATGAAAAACAGGCACATCCTGATAAGCTTGCTGATCTTTTTATACAGGTAACGGACGACCTCTCTTTTTCGCGGACACAATATCCAGGTAGTGAGACCACTCACTACCTGAATAATCTTGCTACCAAGATTCACCTCAATATTTATCAGAATAAAAAGGAAGATAAAAGACGCTTTATCACCTTTTGGAAATATGAACTACCTGAACTTCTCTTCGGTGTTCAGAAACAGTTATTCTATGCCTTTGCAATTTTTATAGTAGCAGCCCTCATCGGGGCCGTTTCAGCACAAAACGATGAGACTTTCATTCGGATGATTCTTGGTGATGCCTATGTTAATATGACTTTAGAAAACATAGAAAAAGGGAACCCACTAGCTGTTTATGGTAAAATGGGTGAAGCTGACATGTTTTTTGCCATCACCATCAATAATGTTAGGGTTTCATTTATGGCCTTTGCCGCAGGGCTTATTGTCTCACTTGGCACAGGATACATTTTATTTAGCAATGGCCTGATGGTAGGTGCTTTTTTCACGTTCTTAGGTCAGGAATCAGATTTGTTAGATTCGTTTGGAATTGTAATGTTGCATGGAACTTTAGAGCTTTCTGCCATAGTAATAGCCGGAGCTGCAGGTTTTGTAATGGGCAACAGTATTTTATTTCCTGGCACATACAGCCGAATGGAGTCTTTTAAAAGAGGAGCAAAAAAAGGGTTGAAAATTATCATCGGACTGGTGCCAATATTTATCATGGCAGGGTTTATAGAGTCATTCTTTACTCGTTACACCTTTATGCATTGGTCTATCAAAGCCACGGTAATTTTACTATCTGCGGTTTTTATTATTTATTACTTTATCATTTACCCAAGACTATTGAATAAACATGGGCGCACCAAAAATTGAACTTCACAGAACCAGGGACTTTGGCAAAAAACTTAATGCCACCATTGAGTTTATCAAAGAGAATTTTAAACCGCTTTTTAAAAGCTTATTTTATATTTCAGGCCCTTTTATACTGATAGGTACGCTGCTGTTTTCACAAGTTTATTCTGGTTTTATCAGAAGAAGCCTCAACCAGGTCAACAACGGGTTTAACATGGAGGATGAGCTTTTGAATATCATAAGTGTTGGGTTAGCTGCCGCTGTTTTCCTTTTTATAGGGGGCACCATGCTCATAGCTACAGTTAACGAGTATATCCTGATATATGAGAAAAAAGGAAACGAAATAAGTGTTGAAGAGGTATGGGCTAAAGTAAAAGAGAAGTTTTTTTCCGTGCTCGGTACAATGATCGCCCTATTTGTTTTCATTGTTTTTACCTATGCAATTACTGTATTCATCATCATATTTACCGCTGATGCATCAATAGCTCTCACCGTAATACTTTCTATCATTTGTTTCTTCTTTCTCATCTATGCATACATTGCGTTTAGCCTTGTTTTCATCGTAAGAGCATATGAACAAATAAGTATTGTTGAAAGCTTTCAGCGTTGCCTATTTTTAGTAAAAGGAAAATGGTGGAGCACTTTTGGGTTAATCTTTGTCGCCTCACTCATTCAAAGCATTTGCTCCTGGATTTTCTTTGTGCCATGGTATGGACTCATGATATATGACTCGTTACATAATTTAAACGAAGGTTTTGTGCCTGACAGACCACTATACTACCAAGTATTGCAAACATTGCTACTCACGCTTTATATGATGAGCAGTTACATTTTATACTGTATACCATTGGTGGCTATAGCCTTTCAATATTTTAATCTTGTAGAGTTGAAAGAAGCAAGAGGACTTATGTCTAAAATTGAAACGCTCGGAAGTGACGAACAAAAAGAGGATGATGAAGAGCATTATTAGTATTTGCTTTATACTTTTTACTTTTCTTCCCGCTCAGGCAAATGATAGTACCCAACTGGTTTACGATTCATCTGCTGTTGAAATAAGGTCTTTTGATGAAAATGCTATCAATGAGCATAAGGAAGATGCCACATTTGATTATGGAGTAAAGCCTTCCGCTGAGCTTTCACTATGGGAAAGGTTCAAAATTTGGCTCAATAAGATACTGCAAAGCATTTTTTACTTTGGTACCGAAAAACCCATCGGGAAAATCATAATATATATACTTCTGGCAGCAGGACTGATTTATGCTGCCTACAAATTATCAACCATTCATTCCAGCAAGGGTTTTTACGGTCAGCGAAATGCTGGCTTAGATTTCGACTTACATCAGGAAGATATCCACGAGATGGATTTCGAAAAACTCATTAATGAAGCTGTTGCTGAAAAAAATTACCGGTTGGCCATTAGGTTGGTTTATTTGTTTGCCTTAAAACAGCTTGCCGATAAGCAGCTCATCGATTGGCAGCCTGGAAAAACTAACCATGACTATGCCGATGAGCTACAGGCTTCACAACTCAAACCAGAGTTTAACGAACTAAGCTATTATTTTGACTATGCCTGGTATGGCGATTTTGCTGTAGACCAATCATTGTTTGAAAAGGTAAAGTCAACTTTTAACCAGTGGAAATCTAAAATCAATTGAAAAAGGATCTGAAATACATAGCGATTTTAGTAGGGTGTACCCTCCTCTATGTAATCATGGAGATTGTTACCCCAAAGCCTTTTGATTGGACCATTTCATTAGCGAGTGCGGATAAGAATCCGTTTGGTGCGTATCTATTAGATGAAAGATTTGAAGACCTTTTTAATACCCAGACCAAATCAAACGCCACCATTTACGAGTTACAGGACTCTTCCTATCAAAATCTTTTTATACTGGCCCAGCAATTTGCTCCAAGCGAAGAAGACGTGAACGCACTTTTAGAAAGAACACAAAATGGCCATGATGCGCTAATTGTTGCAAGTTTTTTTTATGGCTCGCTAGCCGATACGCTAGGTATAGCTACAGAAGACTATCTGTTTCAAGGTGATTTATTCGATAATTTAGAAAAGGAAGATACTGCCAGCCTTACATTCACAAATCCAGTATTTGCCAACCAAAGCTACTTTTATCAGAGAAACAACACGCAATATTATTTTAGCGAATTTGATTCTTCAAAAGCAGAGATCATTGCAATTAATGATGTTGAAAGACCAATCCTCATAAAAATCCCCTGGGGTGAAGGCAATTTATACCTGGGATCAACGCCCCTCGCCTTTACAAACAATTACCTGGTGTATAAAGACAACTATGAGTTTGTTAGTCATGCCTTTTCTTACCTTTCGGAAAACGACATCCATTGGACAGAATATTACCAACTAGGCCGTATGGAAGCCAGAACACCTTTAAGATTTATTCTCACGACAGATAGTTTGCGATGGGCCTATTACATCACCATCATTTCAGTGCTACTCTTTATGATATTTGAAGCCAAAAGAAAACAACGAATAATCCCGATTATTGAGCCTTTGAGAAATGAAACTTTGGATTTTGTCGGTACAATCAGCAACCTGTATTATCAAAACAAAGCCCATAAATCTATCGCAGAAAAGAAAATCAATTTCTTTATGGAGAGATTAAGAAATCATTACTTCCTCGTCTCAGAAAATGACCCAAGCTATCTGGACAAAGTTGCCTCAAAGCTTGGTGAGGATAAGGATGACATTGTGGAATTATTTAATCTGATAAATCAAATAAAAAGGAGTGATCATATCACTGAAAGTCAGTTGATGACACTCAATAAGAAATTAGAAGCAATAAAATTTTAGCACATGGAAAATGAAGAAGCTTTCAAGAGCAGGGTTGACTTATCTGCTCTTAAACAAAGTGTAGAAAACATAAAGGCAGAGATAGGTAAGGTCATTGTGGGGCAAGAACGGATGGTGGACTTGCTCATTACGGCCATATTGGCAGATGGGCATGTGCTACTCGAAGGAGTACCAGGCGTAGCAAAAACGCTAACTGCAAAGTTGATTGCCCGAGTAATTGATGCAGACTTTTCACGTATTCAATTTACACCGGACCTTATGCCGTCAGATGTATTAGGTACATCAGTTTTCAATATGAAAACATCTGATTTTGAGTTTAAGTCAGGGCCTATTTTTTCAAATATTATTTTAATTGATGAAATCAACCGAGCACCAGCCAAAACACAGGCGGCCCTTTTTGAAGTAATGGAAGAGCGACAGGTCACTATCGATGGGCATTCTTATAAAATGGACGAACCTTATCTTGTGGTGGCCACTCAAAACCCGATTGAGCAAGAAGGAACTTATCGCTTACCAGAGGCTCAACTGGATCGTTTTCTTTTTAAGGTTTCGGTTAACTACCCTACGTTAGATCAGGAAGTAGCCATCCTGCAAGGGCACAACACCAAAAAGGCCACAGCCCGACTGGAAGATTTAAAAGCAATTCTCACTAAGGAGCAGATTAAAGAATACAGAGCAACAATTAATGACATACATGTTGAAGACAATTTGCTCACATACATTGCGCAAATTGTGGATTCGACACGTAGTAGTGCTGACCTATATTTGGGTGCTTCCCCGAGAGCCTCAATTGCCATTCTTCAAAGTGCCAAGGCATTTGCTGCCATTCAGGGTCGTGACTTTGTTACTCCAGAAGATGTTAAGTCAATGGCTAAGCCTGTAATCAGGCACAGGGTTATTATTACACCGGAAAAAGAAATGGAAGGTCTAAGCAGTGATGAGGTGACACAACAGATCATTGACAAAATCGAAGTACCCCGATAATGAAGTACATAAAAGCACTATATTTTAACAATCGCCTTTTCCAAATTATTGGAGGGCTGGTAGTGCTTTTTATTTTAAGCTATTTCTTCCCTTCGGTGATTGTCATCCCGGAGGTGGCGTTTTTCTTATTGCTAGCAGCAGTTTGCACCGATATCGTATTGCTTTACTCTAAGCAAAAAGGTATAATAGGTCGAAGATTTACCCCCGAAAAACTCTCAAATGGTGATGAGAATGAAATAAAGCTTTTTCTTGAAAATTTCTACCCGTTTGATGTTTCTATAAAGGTGATTGATGAACTACCGCATCAATTTCAAAAAAGAGATTCGTTGTTTTTTATTGACCTTACTCCGAGAGAAAAAAGATCTATTGCTTATTTGCTCAGACCTGTAAAACGAGGTGAATATAAATTCGGTGCAGTAAATATATTTGCGAGCACGCAAATTGGGTTGGTGTCCAGGCGGTATCGATTCTCACAAAACAAGATGACACCAGTTTACCCTTCTTTCATTCAGATGCGCAAGTATGAGTTAGTGGCTATCTCAAATAACCTCACAGAAGCAGGCATTAAGAAAATCAGACGGCTCGGGCACAATATGGAGTTTGAGCAGATAAAGGATTATGTGCAGGGAGACGACTATCGAACGATCAATTGGAAAGCTACTGCCAGACGTGGTTCTCTCATGGTAAACAACTACCAGGATGAAAAATCTCAGCAGGTATATGCCATAATAGATAAAAGCCGGGCTATGCAAATGCCTTTCAATGGCCTAAGTCTGTTAGACTATTCGATTAATGCCAGTTTGGTAATATCTAACATTGCCATGAAAAAGGATGACAAGGCCGGGCTCATTACCTTTCAGCACAAGATTGGAGCGATGCTACCTGCAAGCAAGCGCGCAAAGCAAATGCACATGATTTTAGAAACACTCTATAATCAAAAAACCGCCTATAAAGAGGTCGATTATTCTAAACTCTATTCACTAGTCAGGCAAAAAATAACGCAACGTAGTTTGTTGCTTTTATTTACAAATTTTGAGTCGCTTTCTAGTATGCATAGACAACTTCCTTATTTAAAGAAGCTCGCCAAGTCACACTTACTTGTGGTAATATTTTTTGATAATACTGAGATTAAAAAATTACTTGATGAGCCAGCTGAAAAAATCCAGGAAATATATAAAAAAGCAGTTGCTGAAAAGCTGGCTTATGAAAAAAGTCTCATCGCCAAAGAGTTACAAAACCACGGTATTCATTCTGTACTCACTGCCCCTGAACATCTCAACATCAATACAATAAATAAGTACCTGGAATTGAAAGCACGAGGCCTCATTTAAAGGGAAAAACAATTTTCCTTGGTGATTAGATAATAATCATATTATATTACGCTGAATTTCAATTATTTTACGTGATGTTGGCACTAAGAACCACTATTTTTTTGTGTCTTGTCTGTTTCTCTCAAACCCTTTCAGGACAAGACATTGTTAAGGAAAACCTCGGCCCAAAAATTAACACCCAATATGACGAGACCAAGCCCATAATAGCTCCTGACGGCAAAATACTTTATTTTGCCAGGCAGAGTTATCCAGAAAATATTAAAGGAGACAAAGATCTGCAGGATATTTACTATTGCTTGCACACCGACAATGAGTGGTCTCAGGCAGTTAATATTGGCGAGCCTCTAAATGACAAGCATCCAAATGGTGTAAGTTCTGTAGCTCCTGATGGCAACTCACTGTTGGTAATCAATGCCTACCACTCCACAGGCCTTACTATGGGTGGTGCCAGTATTAGTAAAAAGCAAAATAACTATTGGCAAAAGCCAGTTAAAATCAATATCCAAAATTTTTACAACTTCAGTGATTACGTTGATTACTACATGTCTAATGATGAAAAATCACTTCTCATGGCTGTGCAACGTGAGGACAGCGAAGGCGATCAGGACATTTATGTAAGTCACCGAATTGATGAATATAACTGGAGTGAGCCTATTACACTTGGTGAAGTAATTAATACTCCTTCTGCAGAGTTTGCTCCGTTTTTGGCCGCAGATAACAAAACTTTATTCTTTGCCTCTCAAGGACATGATGGCGTAGGCGGTAGCGATATTTTTTATTCTAAACGTTTAGATAATACCTGGCAAAATTGGTCTGAACCTGAAAATATCGGTCCTGAAGTAAATACTGCAGGATTTGAAGCCTATTATACCATACCCGCATCAGGTGATTTTGCCTATTTTGTTTCCGACAACAACTCAATAAGCGATTCAAAAGACCTCTTCAAAATTACGCTGCCTTATCAATTCAGACCCGAGCCGGTTCTCATGGTAAAAGGAAATGTATTTGACAACAAAACAAAAGCTCCACTAGCAGCTAGTATAATCTTTGTCGATTTGGAGGCAAAAGATGAAGCCGGCTTTGCACTCTCAAATTTTGATGACGGTTCTTATAAAATTATCCTTCCGAGGGGTACAAAATATCAATTTCTTGCTGAACGACCAGGCTACATTGGCATCGTTCAATATCGAGATCTTACAGATATAACAGAGTATCAGGAATTAGAAAGTAATTTAGGTCTTGTACCCATTGAGAAAGGCCAGGTGGCCACAAGTCATCATATATTCTTCACTGAAAATACCCGTGAGTTTATGGATGACGCTTATGTTGAATTAGATCGTTTCACCAGTATTTTCAAAAACAACCCTGGTATCAAAATTGAAATTGGGGCACACGCCAACACTTTACAATCAGCCACGGCTAATCTTGAACTTTCAGAAAAAAGGGCATTGGCAATCAAACAGTATTTTGAGCAAAAAGGTGTAAACGGCTTACGGTTACTTACATTACCTAATGGAAGTGTTAAGCCCTATGATGGTCCTGAAGTTAGTCTAAAGCGAGGAACGAATGTTAATGATCGAGTCGACTTCACAATTATTCAAACGGACTGGTCTCCACCTTCAATAAACGATGCAGATGGAGATAATGTAGTAGATGAAATAGATGAGTGCCCTGACGAAAAAGGGTCAGAAGCAACTAATGGTTGCCCCGATAATGATAAAGATGGGATAATAAACGACAAAGATGATTGCCCAAATGTGGCTGGTGTAGAAGAGAACAACGGATGCCCTGAACTTGCAGAAGAAGTTAAAAAAGTACTCAAAGAGGCACTTGAGGGTATTGAATTTGAATCAGGGCGAGACATAATAAAACCTACTTCTTATGCCATACTCGATCAGGTTGTTGAGGTAATGCAGACCAATGCTGATTATAAACTGAAAATTGCCGGGCACACAGACAGTATGGGCAAGGACGAGACGAACCTTATTTTATCTCACAAAAGAGCTGAAGCCGCAAAAAACTATTTAGTTGAAAAAGGTGTAGAAGAAGACCGACTTGATGCAGTTGGCTATGGCGAAACGAAGCCTGTGGCAAGTAATGATACTGCAGCAGGCAGAAGACAAAACCGAAGAGTTGAGTTTACAGTTATTTTTGAATAAATACCTTTCATTGAGCCGATGAGCCGTTCGACTTCAATCAAGCAACTAATTGCTCAGACTGAAGTATAATAGAATGTGATGAAATGGTACTCCAAACATTATAAACTCATTAGCCTATTTGCGCTAATATTTTTTATCGCTTCGGTCAGCTACTATCAACAAGCCATTCTTAGTTACATACTATGCCCATATGGAGAATTCTTTTCAATCAACACAGATTTCTATTCTCCATTTATTGATAAGCAATGGGTTGAACAAAGTAGTAAAATGATAGTTAATATTTTGGTCAGATAAAATTTGATCGAAATTATTATGTTTGTGTATGTTCGGAATTTTTAAGAAAAAGGATAAAAAACCTCAGCCTCCTCAGCTTACAGACCTAAATAACAATGCTCTCGTAGCCGGAGATATAGTAGATGCCCTACGTTACGAATTAGGAAGATGTAAAATTATCCTTGAAGGAAACACATATTATTACCAACCTGTAGATGGCGGAAAAAAAGTGAGCTGGCTCAAAATGATTGATGCCTCTACGGATAACCAAAAAGTAAAAAAAGTAGAAGACTAATCTTCTTTTACTTCTGTCCAGGAAATTTGATCTATCAAACCATGCACCTCATTCTCCAAATCTTTTAGTGCCTTTGGAGCTCCATGATAATCCATTATTTTCTTTGCTTTGTCTCCACTTCTGTAAGTAAGATATGTTGTAGGCATATCTGTAATGTTTGAAGTATATCGATCTTCAAACTCAAAAAAATCACTATCCTCAAACTTCTCAATCAACTCCTCATACGTCTGTACTGACAACTCCCCTCTAAATTTTCCTTTAATAGGTAAGTGTTGTTTAGCCTCAATTACTACCCTTCGGTTTTCAAAAATCATCATTTCATATTCAGGGCAGGTACCCATACATGGTGTTTTTTGTATCACAATAATAGCATCTTCAACAGATTGAATTTTACTGCTTTTGCAGGATGCAAGACATACAAATAGAAGTAATATAAGTAGCTTATTCATAGCAATTTTGGGGATGGATTCTAAATGCAAATACACTTACCTTTATATAATAGCCTATATATACGTATAAATGTAGATAAAAAATGAAAAAAGTTCTTACTCACTCTGATATTAATGCCAATGGTAACATCTACCTGGGCGTTTATTGAATTTGAATATCCTGTAAGTATTTACGAAAATGACTTTAATAGTCCTTCAACTGATTTTGTTGACAATTTCTTCAGCATTAGTCAACCGGCAAACTTTTCTAATGCAGCTATCAAACAGACCATCCGTACGTAGGAGGATTTGGCACTAACGGATCAAGTAACTTCACATTCACACTTAAAACACCAATTATTATTGATGATATAAATCACTATTAGGCTATGAAGAGGTGTTTTTAGCTCCTGCGGGTGATGCAGCAATAATAGAAGCTTCAACTGACAATGGAGCTACCTGGGCAGCATTCGACTCCTACCGATCATCAAACCAAACCACATGGCTCATTGCCGTTAATGATGAGACGGGTGGTAATGAAAGCTTATACTTTGATAGAATAGTTGATCTTGGTCAATTTTCAGCAGGTGAAGAAATACTAATAAGATTTAGGCTTGAAAATGATAATGGGTCGAATGGCTGGGGCTGGTTTATTGATGAATATGGCTGGTTTACCAGATGGGATTTATCTATTAAAAATCAACATAAACAACCAATCGATTACAAAAAGAATAGTAAAGATGAACTAAGCCAATCTTTAATCTAAAAAGGCAGCTTAACGGCTGCCTTTTTCATTTTGATTCTCACCTTTTTCATTTAACTTTGTGCCAATTTGCGCAGAAGTCAATCTTTTAACCACTACTAAAATTATTCCATGCCAAGAGATAGAAGTATTCGGTCCGTACTCATCATAGGTAGCGGACCTATTGTTATTGGTCAAGCTTGTGAATTTGATTACTCAGGGTCCCAAGCAGCCAGGTCATTAAGAGAAGAGGGAATTGAAGTTACACTGATCAATTCGAACCCAGCGACTATAATGACAGACAATGTCACCGCTGACAATATTTATCTCAAACCTCTTACCAAAAAGTCTGTAAGAGAAATTTTAGAACAACACAATATCGATGCTGTCCTTCCAACTATGGGAGGACAGACTGCTTTAAATCTGGCGATAGATTGTGATAAAGCAGGCATCTGGGATCATTATGGTGTAAAAATCATAGGTGTTGATATCAACGCTATCGAAACAACCGAAGACAGGGAGAAATTCCGTCTTAAAATGCACGAACTAGGTGTAGGCGTTTGTAAAGGAGAAACAGCCACTTCGTTTTTACAGGGTAAAGAAATTGCTCAGGAAATTGGGTTTCCTTTAGTAATTCGGCCATCATATACACTCGGTGGATCTGGAGGGGGGTTTGTTCACTCCTATGAAGAGTTTGAAAAAGCCCTGACTCACGGCCTGCACACTTCTCCAATTCACGAGGTACTTATAGAGCAAAGTATATTAGGTTGGAAAGAATATGAAGTCGAGCTAATTCGTGACAACATAGGCAATATCATCATCATCTGTTCTATCGAAAACTTCGATCCGATGGGCGTTCATACCGGTGACTCCATCACTGTCGCACCCGCCATGACCTTGCCAGACACGGTATATCAGGAAATGCGTAACCTGTCAAAAACAATGATTAATGGTATCGGGAGATTTGCTGGTGGTTGTAATGTACAGTTCGCAGTTAACCCGGAAAATGACGACATCATCGGAATTGAAATCAACCCAAGGGTTTCAAGATCATCGGCATTAGCATCAAAGGCAACCGGATATCCAATAGCCAAAATTGCAGCTAAGCTTGCCATTGGCTACAACCTCGATGAGCTGAAAAATGCCATCACGGGTACGACATCAGCATTTTTTGAGCCCGCAATAGATTATACTATCGTAAAAATACCTCGTTGGAATTTTGATAAATTTCAAGGTTCAGATAGAAAATTAGGACTCTCAATGAAGTCTGTGGGTGAAGCCATGGGTATCGGAAGAAATTTCCAGGAAGCGCTCCAAAAAGCTTGTCAATCCCTTGAGATAAAACGAAACGGACTTGGTGCGGATGGCAAAGAATTGAAGAAGCAGGAGGAAATCCTTTACAGCCTGGAAAACCCAAGCTGGAACAGACTTTTCCATGTCTACGATGCTTTCAAGCTAGGGATACCATTCAAAACGATTGAGAAGCTTACCAAAATTGACAAATGGTTCCTTTCTCAAATCGAGGAGTTAATACTGCTAGAAAACGAAATTGAGAAATATACGATAGATGAAATTCCTGCCAAGCTCCTTCGTACAGCCAAAGAAAAAGGATATGCAGACAGGCAGCTCGGGCATTTAATGAAATGCTGGGAAAGTGTAGTCCATAAGAAGAGAACTGAATTGGGTATCAACCGGGTATACAAACTGGTGGATACCTGTGCTGCAGAGTTTGAAGCACAGACTCCTTATTACTACTCTACTTTTGCTGAAGAAAATGAGTCAGTAGTTACTGACAAGAAAAAAATCGTTGTGCTCGGATCAGGGCCAAACAGAATCGGTCAGGGCATTGAGTTCGACTACTCTTGCGTGCATGGTATACTGGCAGCCAAAGAGTGTGGTTACGAAACCATCATGATCAACTGTAATCCGGAAACAGTAAGTACGGATTTTGATATAGCAGATAAACTTTATTTCGAGCCAGTTTTCTGGGAGCATATCTACGATATTATTCAACATGAAAAGCCTGAAGGTGTGATCGTACAGTTAGGTGGTCAGACAGCGTTGAAGCTTGCTGAAAAACTCGAGAAGTATGGTATTAAAATCATAGGAACCTCGTTCGAAGCCCTTGATTTAGCTGAAGACAGGGGTAGCTTCTCTACTTTATTGAAGGAAAATGACATTCCTTACCCAGAGTTTGGTGTTGCTGAAGATGCAGAGACAGCCATAGAATTATCAAAAGACATTGGGTTTCCATTGCTTGTTAGACCTTCCTATGTATTGGGTGGTCAAAGCATGAAGATCGTGATCAACGAGCAAGAACTTGAGTCACACATCATTGACATCCTCAAGAAGATCCCTGGGAATAAAGTACTGCTTGACCATTTCTTAGACGGAGCTATAGAGGCTGAGGCTGATGCCATCTGTGATGGAGAAAATGTGTACATCATTGGTGTAATGCAGCACATCGAGCCTGCAGGTATTCATTCTGGTGACTCTTATGCTGTACTTCCACCATACAACCTGGGAGATCTGGTTGTGCAGCAAATTGAAAAGTACACTAAGAAAATAGCTCTCGCACTTAAAACTGTTGGTTTAATCAATATCCAATATGCCATAAAAGATGATAAGGTGTATGTAATTGAGGCCAACCCACGAGCTTCACGTACTGTACCATTTATATGCAAGGCATACGATGAGCCTTATGTAAACTATGCGGTGAAAGTTATGTTAGGAGAGAAAAAGGTTACTGACTTTAATTTCAACCCTAAGAAAAAGGGCTATGCAATTAAAGAGCCTGTGTTCTCATTTGCTAAGTTTCCTAATGTAAATAAGGAGTTAGGCCCTGAAATGAAATCAACTGGAGAAGCTATCTATTTCATAGATGATCTTCTGGACGATTATTTTATGAAAATCTACAGTGAACGAAACCTATACCTAAGTAGATAGGTTTAATAAGAAAAAAAGGATTAAGAAATGTTAAAATTTCTCATAATTACGTTCATAATCGGTTATCTGTTTTTCTGGATAATTGGTAAAGTATTTAAGGTGCTGGTTCGAGGCCATTCGTATACCGGAGGTCAGAATAGTAGCTATGATCAGCACAACAAAAAGAAACCTACTGATGGTAATGTTAATATAGATTATGTACCAAACGGCAAGAGCAAGAAAGATAAAAAAGGCTTTAAAGGTGGGGAGTATGTAGATTTTGAAGAAATCAAATAATTAAGTCAAGAATTGTTAATTTAAAGCCCCATTCAGAAATCGAATGGGGTTTTTATTTTACTCATTATGACAATCGATTTTTATAAATACCAGGCTACAGGCAATGACTTTGTTATGATTGACAATCGTAACGGAAAATATGCCTTTTCAAACGACCAGATAAGCGAGTTGTGTCATCGTAAATTTGGCATTGGTGCAGATGGCCTTATTCTTATCCAGCAGCATGACACGTGCGACTTTGAAATGATCTACTATAATCCTGATGGTAGTCAGAGCCTTTGTGGTAATGGCAGCAGGTGTGCTGTCAAGTTTGCTTATTTTTTAGGTCTAATCGACAAAAAAACAACCTTTGTAGCATTTGATGGCGAGCATACAGGCGAAATCCTACCCAATGATTGGGTTAAACTAAAAATGAAAGACGTACAAAATGTCAGGTTGATGAGCGATGGTATATTTATTGATACTGGCTCACCACACCTGGTAAAGTTTGTGGTAAATCTAAAAAACTATAAAGTCTATCAGGAAGGGAAGATGATTCGCAATGGAGGACTTTTCAAGTCCGAGGGAGTAAATGTAAATTTTGTGGAAGCTCTACCCGACAATGAGATTTTTGTACGAACGTATGAGCGTGGTGTTGAAGACGAGACGATGTCATGTGGCACAGGTGTAACAGCAGCAGCCGTTGCTTCAATACAAAAAGGATATAACAGCCCTGTAAGAATAAAAACACTGGGTGGAAATTTGGAAGTGGAATTTAATTCGAATAGCAATAATTACTACTCCAAAGTGCATTTAATAGGCCCTGCTGAAGAAGTTTTTAAGGGGACTTTTCAATTGGATAGTAATTGAGATAAATAACAAAAACAGCGTAACTTTAAGCCGCTAAAAAGAATAGAAACGAAGAAACATGTTAAAATACATTGCGAAAATATTTGGCACCAAGTCTGAAAAAGACATCAAGAAATTGTTGCCATTGGTAGAGAAGATTAATGAGGAGTATGCAAAGTTAAGCAGCATCAGTGATGATGACCTGAGAGGCAAAACAAAACAGGTTCAGGAGCATATAAATAGTGAGCTAAAGGGCATCGATGATAAGATTGAGGCCTTACACCAAAAAGTAGCCGAAAATCCGGATTTGGATATTCATGATAAAGAGGAAGTTTTTGCTGAAATCGATACACTTGAAGAAGACAGAAATACAGATCTCGAAAAAGTATTAATGAATATCTTACCTGAGGCATTTGCCATAGTAAAAGAAACGGCACGCAGGTATAAAGAAAATGGCAAGCTGGAGGTAACAGCTACTATGATGGACAAAACCATCGCTTCAGAAAAATCAAACGTAGAAATTCAAGGAGATAAAGCCATTTGGCATAACAAATGGATGGCCGCTGGTACTGAAATCACCTGGGATATGCTTCACTACGATGTGCAGCTTATAGGTGGTATTGTATTGCATGAAGGTAAAATTGCCGAGATGGCAACAGGTGAAGGTAAAACTTTGGTGGCCACACTACCTGCTTTCTTAAATGCGCTCGCTAAAAGAGGCGTGCATGTAGTAACAGTAAATAACTATTTAGCTAAACGTGATAGTGAATGGATGGCCCCTATGTTTGAGTTTCACGGGCTCACTATCGACTGTATAGATAAATATGAACCCAACTCAGACGAACGCAGAAATGCTTACCATGCTGATATCACATATGGTACTAATAACGAGTTTGGCTTTGACTATTTGAGAGATAACATGTCTCGCGATCCTCAAGAGCTAGTGCAAAGAAAGCACCATTATGCTATGGTCGATGAGGTCGATTCCGTACTAATTGATGAAGCGAGAACACCACTTATCATATCAGGACCTATTCCTAAAGGAGATGAACACGAGTTTTACGACCTAAAACCGCGAATTTCCAAACTAGTTGAAGTTCAGAAAAAAATTGCTCAGCAATATCTTATTGAAGCTAAAAAATTAATCAAAGATGGCGATGAGAAAGACGGTGGTCTTGCCTTATTCCGTGCTTACCGCGCATTGCCTAAGCATAAGCCATTAATCAAATACTTGAGTGAAACGGGTATCAGACAAATCCTGCAAAAAACTGAGAACTTCTATTTGCAGGACAATCAAAAGATGATGCCTGAGGCGGATGACCCTTTATACTTCACCATCGATGAAAAGCAAAACAGCATAGAGCTTACCGAAAAAGGGATTGATTTAATCACTGGTGAAGGTGAAGATTCAAATTTTTTCATCATGCCAGATATTGGTATGGAGATCGCTCAACTCGAGAAAGACGAGAATATGAGTGATGAAGAAAAGGTTGAGAAAAAGGATGAGATCATAAGAGATTATTCCGTTAAATCTCAGCGTATTCACTCCGTAAATCAGCTACTGAAGGCTTATACATTATTTGAGAAAGACACTGAGTACATCCTTGTTGATGGAAAAGTAAAAATTGTAGATGAGCAGACAGGCCGTGTAATGGAAGGGCGTAGATATTCTGATGGTTTACACCAGGCTATTGAGGCAAAAGAAAATGTGAAAGTTGAAGACGCTACACAAACGTACGCTACAGTAACCCTACAAAACTATTTCAGAATGTACCACAAACTGGCTGGTATGACAGGTACTGCAGAAACTGAGGCTGGTGAGTTCTGGGAAATATATGAGCTAGATGTTGTCGTTATACCAACGAACCGGCCGATAGCCAGAGACGATGACCAGGACATGGTGTACAAAACCATGCGTGAGAAATTTAACGCTGTGGTAGACGAAACCGTACGATTGACCGATGCAGGAAGACCAGTACTAGTAGGTACCACCTCAGTAGAAATATCTGAGCTTCTTAGTAGAATGCTCGATATGAAGAAAATCAAGCACCAGGTGCTGAATGCAAAGCAACACGCCAGAGAAGCAGAAGTTGTTGCAGAAGCAGGAAAACCAGGCACTGTGACCATTGCAACCAACATGGCTGGTCGTGGTACAGATATTAAGCTTAGTAAAGAATCAAAAGAAGCTGGTGGTTTGGCCATTATTGGTACCGAGCGACACGAATCAAGACGTGTAGACAGACAGCTTAGAGGTCGTTCTGGTCGTCAGGGTGACCCGGGTAGTTCTCAATTCTTTGTTTCTCTTGAAGATAATCTCATGCGTATGTTCATGCCTGAGCGTATTGCTAAGATTATGGATAAACTTGGCCTAAAAGAAGGTGAGGTAATTTCTCACTCAATGGTAACAAAGTCGATTGAGCGTGCTCAGAAAAAGGTAGAGGAAAACAACTTCGGTATTAGAAAAAGACTGTTGGAGTATGACGATGTCATGAACTCACAACGAGAGGTGATCTACAAGAGAAGACGCAACGCTCTTTATGGAGAACGTCTTCAACTTGATATCATGAACATGATCTACGATACCTGTGAAGATATTATACTTAATACCAAAGGTGGCGACAACTTCGACAGCTTTAAACTAACCGTATTGGGCGTACTGGGTATCGACTTCAATATTTCTCAGGAAGACTTTGCCAAAATCAGTAACGAAGAACTTACTGACAAACTTTACAACGAAGCTTACGATAGCTACAAACGTAAAAACCAGCAAATCGCTGAGAAGTCCCTGCCAATCATCAAAAATATTGAAGAGACCCGAGGCGCGACCATTGAAAACATATTGGTACCATTTACGGATGGTAAAAAACAAATTGGTGTAGCCGCCAATTTGAAAGCTTGTGTCGCCACAGAAAATGCTGAACTCATCAAGTCAATGGAAAAAATGATTACATTGGCCATTATTGATCAGCTTTGGAAAGATCACCTGAGGGAAATGGATGACCTGAAGCAAAGTGTTCAAAATGCTGTCTACGAGCAGAAAGATCCATTGTTGATTTATAAATTTGAAGGTTTTGAACTATTCAAGCGCTTTATTGCTAAAGTAAATGAAGATACTATCTCATTTTTAATGAAAGCGGAATTGCCTGTACAAGAGCCTGAAGAGGTGAGAGAGGCACGATCGCAACGCAGACAAAAACTTCAGGAGAAAAAAGACGAATCACGTTCTCTATTGAGCGGTGGTGGACAGCCACAGGCCAACAGACCACCAGCAGAGAAAACAATGCCTATTCAGTCAGAAAAAATCCCTAATCGTAACGATAAGGTAACTGTACAGTATATGGATGGTAGTGTGAAAAAGGACGTGAAATATAAAAAAGTAGAAGAAGATATAAAATCAAATAAGTGCGTGCTCGTTGAAGATTAAACAATGAAAAATGCTATCTACATACTAAGTGTCGCTTTAATAATTACGTCTTGTGCACCAGGCATGTTACCGACATCATCTGATGAGACTTACAAAGAAGACTTATCAGCCATGATGCCACGAGTAGATTTGCCTATGGATAGCACGGTAGAAATAAATAATGATGAGGGATCACAGGAAGGTATTGATTATAGTTCAATTGAGCCTCAACATGATGTGACAGCCCAGTTGAACACAGTACTTGATAGCATTGTAAGTATCCGATCTTCAATCAGGTATATAGATGGTTTTACTATTTTGGTTTACTCTGGCACCAGTAGCGAAAAGGCACGTATCGCAAAAGGCAAAATATATACGGTAATTCCGGGGTCAAGACCTGTTTTAAAGTATGATGAACCCAACTTTAGGGTGAAAGTTGGTAAATACTATAGCCGACTAGAAGCTCAACAAGACTATGCCGCGTTAAGAGATAAATTTTACAACGCAATTATCATCCCCGAAAGGATTTATATCAATTAATGATAGAAAAGGAAGAAATAAAACAACTGGCAAAAGCCAATTTTGACAAAATTGTTTCCATCAGGAGGCATATTCATGAGAATCCTGAGCTTTCATACGAAGAATACAACACCGCTAAATATGTAGCTGCACAGCTAAGAGAAATAGGAATTGAACCCACAGAAGGTGTTGCCAATACCGGGCTTACAGCGCTTATTAAAGGTAAAAATCCCGATAAAAAAGTTATTGCCTTACGAGCAGATATGGATGCTTTGCCCATATTGGAGGCCAATGATGTCCCTTATAAATCAAAAAATGAAGGTGTAATGCATGCCTGCGGGCATGATGTACATACGGCATCACTATTAGGTGCTGCCAGCATATTGCATGCAGTAAAAGATAAATTTGAGGGAACTGTCAAGTTAATCTTTCAACCTGGGGAAGAAAAAAACCCAGGTGGTGCATCACTGATGATAAAAGATGGAGCGCTAAAAAATCCAGCACCCTCTAACATTCATGGGCAACATGTAATGCCCCTCATACCGGTCGGTAAAGTTGGTTTTAGATCTGGTATGTACATGGCAAGTGCCGATGAAATATACCTTACAGTTAAAGGTAAAGGGGGTCATGGCGCTATTCCGGAATTATTAACTGACCAGGTGCTCATTACTTCACACATTATAGTAGCGCTACAACAAATTATAAGTAGAAATGCCAGCCCAAAAACACCAACAGTCTTATCATTTGGTAAGGTAGAGGCCCATGGAGCAACAAACATTATCCCAGATGAAGTAAAAGTAGCTGGTACTTTTCGCGCTATGGATGAAGAGTGGAGAGAAAAGGCCCATGGCTTAATCACCAAAATGGCTAAATCTATTGCAGAAGGAATGGGTGCTGAGTGCGATGTAAATATCGACAAAGGCTATCCTTATTTGGAAAATGACCCTGAGCTCACCGAAACATCCCGGAAGTTAGCTGAGGACTATATGGGTAAGAAAAATGTTGTTGACTTACCTATCTGGATGGGTGCAGAAGATTTCTCTTATTATTCTCATGAAATTCCAGCCTGTTTTTATCGTTTAGGTACGCGAAATGAGGCTAAAGGCATAACATCCTATGTACACACTCCCACTTTTAACATAGATGAGAATGCCTTGGAAATTGGCTCAGGTTTAATGGCCTGGATTGCAATTAATACCTTACGTAAATAAAAAAGGAGGACTTAACAGCCCTCCTTTACTTTTAATTATTAATTTTCTGACTAAACGTCTTCTTCGTCTTTATTGACTTCTCCTATAATTCCTTCTGTAACATTTATTACGTGGTCACCAATTTTCTCGTAACCATTATATAAGTCTCTGTAAATAATACCAGCCTTTACATCATAGCCTTTCTTTTCAACGCTCTTCATATGGCCTTTACGCAACTTTTTCACCTCATAATTAATCTCATCTTCTTTCTCCCGGGCATCAGCCATAGTTACTGTCGAAGCCTTTTTATCAAGGTTTTCAAGCATAACATCTATGGCGCTATCAACTTTCGCTGCTAAGGCATTCAAGTTATCTCGTTGATCTTGATTAAGTACGATTTTATTTTTATGCATACGATCAATATCCTTAGACATACGAAGGATAATATCGGCAACCCTTTCCAAGTCATTAGAAATACTTAATAAACCTCTGATTTCTAAAGAACCCCTTAAACTGACACCATTTTCAGAAATACGAACGAGGAAATTATTTATTTGCTCTTCAAGATCATCTGTTAAATCTTCAAACTTTTGAATCTTGGTAGTCAACTTACCCCTTTTCTTATTTTTTACTTCATTAGAAAGCTCCATTAACCACCTTAACATCTTCTTAGTCATCCCGGCAAATCTGTTTACTTCTTTTGAAGCTTCTTCTAACGACATCTCAGAAGGTGAGAATACACCGCGCTTAATAAATTCAAGCCTATACTCTTCATCTTCTTCACCTTTCGATTTTACAGATTTAGTCGCGATTTTCACAAGTTGAGGCACAAAACCGACCAATAAAATAACATTCATCAGGTTAAATGCTGTATGAAAAGCTGCTAAAGCAAACTGGTTTTCTACTCCCATTGCTCCCACGGGGAACACAATATCTAAGAACCAATTGAGCCCATCTAAAAACCATGGCATGATGATTATCATCCATGTGACACCTATTATATTAAATAGTGAATGAATTCGGGCTGATCTCTTGGCATGTACGTTGGCTACAAGTGACGCCAGCTCAGCGGTAATGGTGGTTCCGATATTCTCTCCTAAGATCATAGCTGCGGCTATATCCAGAGGTAAACCTTGAGTTGTAAGTACGATTGTCAGTGTCATAGCAGCACTACTCGACTGTACCACTATGGTGAGTAATGTACCAATGAACACAAAAAATATTCTTGATAAAATACCCGGGTCGGCAAACTCGGTTAAGAATGCTAATACCTCAGGGTTGTTTTTTATATCTGGAACAGCAGCCTTTAACTCACCTAGTCCCATAAATAGTAAGGCAAAACCTATTAATACTTCTCCCCATTTTTTTGTCTTTTCACTAGACATAAAAAGCATAGGAAATCCAACGGCTATAATAGGCAGCGCATAGTTGGCAATCTTTACCTTAAAGCCTATTAAAGAAACCAACCAACCGGTAATTGTCGTTCCAATGTTGGCCCCCATCATTACACCAGCAGACTCTACGAGTGAAATTAGACCTGCATTTACAAAACTCACGGTCATCACCGTTGTGGCTGAAGATGATTGTAAAAGTCCTGTAATCACAAACCCCGTCAATACACCCGTATAACGATTGGTGGTCATGGTTCCCAAAACTTTCCTCATTTGAGATCCTGCCACAAGCTGTAGAGATTCACTCATGATCTTCATTCCAAAAATGAAGAATCCCAGTGCTCCAATTATTCTGATTAAATCAATTATACCAAAATCCATAGTCTAGCTTTAAAAAAGAAACGCAAAAATACTAAGGCTGTCTACTAAGTTAGATTAGCCATTGTTATCAAATTGTTAATTATATATGGGTCAACTTTTTGATTGCGAAAAACAAACATATAACTTAAATCTAAGTTTAACAATTCAATAATATTATGACGTAAGTCACTGTTATTGATAATCCTATCTTTGCAGACTTATTGCAGTAGCAGTGGTTAAAACTTTATCAGACACACATAGTTCAAAAAAATCTCAGTACCTGGCATTTTTAATAATGCTGGCAGGGCTTGTGTTATTTTTGTTTTCACTTGATTTAATGGGGCAGTCTTTTAAAAGTCTGAGTAGTGAAACTGTCAAATCCATTCTTTCTGCCTCTGCCAACCCATTTATAGGATTGTTTATTGGCTTGCTAATAACTGCCTTAATTCAAAGTAGTTCTACAAGCACTGCAATAATCATTACTGCAGTAGCTTCAGGGTCCATTACATTTCATGATGTCGTGCCTATGATACTCGGTGCCAACATTGGCACCACACTTACAAGTACACTCATCTCATTGGGCTATATCGACAAAAAGAAAGAGTTTAAAAAAGCCCTGGCAACAGGAGTTGTTCATGACTTTTTTAATATTATAGTTGTTTTAATTCTCTTTCCACTAGAATTTAAATATGGGCTACTTTCCTATGTTACTGCCTACATTTCAGAATTATTGCCCTTTCAAAACCAAGAATCGGGCAATGCCATCTCAACTAAACAGTATTACATTTTCGATCTTGGCTTATCTCAAAGCATTATTGATTTTGTAGGCAATGGGTTGATTACACTAATAGTCTCATTTGCGTGTTTATTTGCGGCCATAAAATTAGTTTCGAAGCAAATTTACACATCGATAATTGGCGACTCACACAGCAAGCTCAGATTGTACTTGTTTAAAAATCCATTTAAATCATTTGGATGGGGGGTGCTTACTACAGGATTAATTCAATCAAGCTCAATAACCACTTCTCTTGCTGTTCCACTTGTAGCAACTGGCAAGGTTAAGCTTAAAAAAATTGCCCCTTTCATTTATGGCGCTAATATAGGTACCACTATCACTGCATTCATTACTGTGGCGTTCAACTCAACCACTGTACTCAACATTGCAATACTTCACTTGCTTATTAATTTGATTGGAGTAGTTATATTTCTCCCTTTTGCTGCAATCAGAAATATACCCGTTTACTTAGCTAAGAAATTCGCAAAGTTTATAGCAAAAAACCGGATTGCTGTAGCCCTATACATACTTTTGGTGTTTTTCATAATTCCTTTTGTTCTAATCAACTTATACCAGGGCAGCTAGTCCTTTTTTAACCTCACTATTTTCAGTTAATATTGCGGCAACGTTATCGTAATACTAACTTAATATGAGACGCACTCTACTTCTACTTCTTTTTTCAGTTGTATCAATAGCATCAATAGCTCAAAACCTGGTTGATGCTAAATTTGGCAAAGGCATTAAATTTCAACCTGCAGATTCGTCCTTTTCAGCAAAATTTAGCGCGAGATTTCAGTCGTTGTATGTAGGTGAGGTGAACCTAGATACCGACAACTATTCAGACAACTTCTTAATAAGAAGATCTCGACTAAAGTTTGATGGGTATGCACATACGCCAAGACTCAAATACAAACTGGAGTTAGCTGTAAGTAACCGTGACAATGGTAGGGTAGCACCCGAAAGTAATTTAGCTGCAAACATTGTATTAGATGCTGTGGTTAAATATAACTTTCTAAATAATTGGGAGGTTTGGTTTGGCCAAACAAAACTGCCTGGCAATAGAGAACGCGTCATCTCTTCTCAAAATCTACAATTTGTAGATCGAAGTCAGGTTAATGGCAGATTCAATATTGATCGTGGAATGGGAGTACAGCTACACAATAAACATAAACTGGGAGGCACAATTATTAAAGAGCAGTTTGCCGTTTCATTTGGTGAAGGAAGAAACCGTACAGCAGATAATATTGGTGGATATGAGTATACCGCAAGGATGGAAGTACTACCATTTGGTGAATTCACCAATAAAGGTGATTACTTCGGCTCTGACCTCGAAAGAGAACCCAGCCCAAAATTATCGATAGGCGCTACATACGACCAAAATAATAATACCACACGAGTCAGTGGTTTTAGAGGAGATTACTTAAGCGAAAGCAAAGATCAAAAAGTAGTTTTTGTAGATGGCATGTTTAAGTATGATGGTTTTTCTACCATGTTTGAGTATGCGAGAAAATGGACTGATGGATCTCCAGTTGTTGCAGATGGATCATATTACACAGGAAATGGATTAAATGTACAGTGTGGTTATCTTTTTAAAAACAATTTTGAGATAGCAGGAAGATATACGAGTATCAACCCTGAAGATGTAACCAACCGTACTGATTTTATTGAATACACGTTGGGGGTATCTAAATACATTGTTGGGCATAGTCTTAAGGTTCAATCAGATGTAACCTATAAAGACAATGATCTAAGAAGCGATGCTTTAATTTATCGTTTCCAAGTCGAGCTGGCATTATAATAATCATTTTCGTCTGGCTTTCAGATTTATTAGTTTTTGATGTATCATTACTTAAAAACAAGAATCTGCGTGTTTGACATTCATAAAATAACCAGCCACTTAACAGGTTTTGTAGAAACCAAAATAGAGCTTTTAAAACTTGAGGCAAGTGAGAAGCTATCTGCTTTTATTACTAAGGCCTTAATATTTAGTGTAATAGTATTATGCATTTTTCTGGCTTTACTATTAGCACTCATTGGCGCATCTATAAAAATCAATCTACTGCTAGAAAGTCAGTACCTGGGCTATTTGGTTACCGCAGGCATTCTTTTTATTATTATCTTATGTCTAGGACTTTTTCTTGATAAAAAAGCTATAAGCGAAAACCTCAAGCAAAAGTTTAATAAGGAAAAAAGAAGTGATGAAAACTAGTATGAAAACGAAAGAGCAGCTGGAGGCTTCAGCAAAACAATACCAGGAGGCATTAGAAGGTGACCTTGATGAAATTATATCTAAGGCCAAGTCAATTTTGACTGGGGCTGTAGTGATTGGAGCTGGTTTTTGGATCGCATATTCTATTTTCAAATCTTTCTCTAATCAATCAGAAGAGTCTGAGAATAACGATCATGGAAATCACATTGAACACCAACATTCAGAACCCTCAGTCTTTAGTGTGGTAAAGCAGGCTATTATGAAAGAACTAGCCATATTTTTATTAGGCATTATTAAGGAGAAGGTTTTTGAGTATATGCAAGAAATTAAACCTGACGAAAATGATTCTTAAAGACCTGCAAAAATTTGCCAAAGCGGGTCGCAAGTCGCTTTGCATACTTATTGACCCGGATAAAATAGAAAACACAACTACATTAAGCAATCTCACCCATGTAGCGAACGAAAGTTATGTTGACTATTTTTTTGTTGGTGGTAGTCTTATTACAAACAACAGTTTGAGCAAAGTGATCCAGCAGCTCAAATCTGAATCTGATATTCCGGTAGTTTTATTTCCCGGTAGTAATATGCACATTGACATGAATGCAGATGCTATTTTATTTCTTAGCTTAATTTCTGGTCGCAATCCAGACCTACTTATAGGACAGCATGTTGTGGCAGCACCTATTCTCAAAAACAGTAGCCTGGAAGTTATGTCAACCGGTTACATGCTTGTCAATTCAAGCAACACTTCGGCCGTATCATATATGAGTAACACCAATCCTATTCCACCAGATAAATATTCGGTAGCAGCATGTACAGCAATGGCAGGTGAGTTATTAGGCCTCAAACTAATCTATATGGATGCTGGTAGTGGTGCTGATAAGCCAATTTCCACAAAAATGATTTCTAAGGTAAAACAAACCATCGAATGCCCACTAATTGTCGGAGGTGGTATCAACACAGTTACGAAAGCTAAAGCTGCTATTGAGGCCGGTGCCGATGTGATTGTTATTGGTAATGCGATAGAAAAAAACCCCAATCTGTTGATTGAGGTTTCTGAAATGATTTATGATTATAATAAGACTTTAGATATTCATTAAAGTCTCTCTCTTTCTCATTTTACCAGCTGGTATTCCATACATCATCTTAAATCTTCTACAGAAATAAGCTGTGTCTTTATATCCACAGGCTTGACCTATATCACGAATACTCATTTTAGTAGTTCTAAGCAGCTTTACAGCATGCTCCATTCTTTGATATTCGATGTAGTCCTGCGGGTTGATACCTGTCAAAGTTTTAAAATATTGTCCAACATAGTCTTCAGAAACATCTGCCACTTCTGATAAAGTCTTATTAGTCAATTCCCCTCCTATATTGTCTTTGATATACTTAAACAATTTAATCAATCTAGGATCTTTGAAGTAGGTACTGTTTGTAGCCATTTGCTCTACGAACAACCTCTTCTGTAGTATGTGCCTTATCACCTCCACTACCATAAGCTCACTCTTGATCTTGACTACTCGTTGGTACCCTTCAAATTCGGTTTCCTGTTCTTTTATAATTTCGTAGATGATGTTGTTCACCTTCGAATTCTCAAGTGAGAAAGCAGGTATGTCTAAGGCGGTAAAAAAGTTAACCGTATCAAAAACCTTAGCTTCAAATACGATTGATGTAAAATCGGCTACTGGCACCCCAACATGATCGTCTGAATTAGCCGTCTTAAAGTATTCAGTTTGTTTAAACCCAAACTCTTCAAGGTTTAATCTTGGACTTTTATCGTCCACATTTCCAAAAGAAAGTGGTGTAAATCGACCGGCAGGTATAAACAAAGCATGCCCTTCTTTGAGCGTTTCTTGCTCTTTACCGAACTTAATCGTCCCTTTTTTAAGAATTAAAATTGTGTTTTCTGTTTCCTCGTAGTCCGTAATTGTAAAGTCGTTAGAAACCTTTATATTATTGGACTTTAAAAACTTAATTCCGAGAGACTCAATTATTTTGTTGTAATCTTCCATTACTATAGTGCATTAAATCAATAGCAAATCTAACTATTTCTAATAATAATTCCTGCACTTTTCTAAGAAAAGTATAATTTTTTTTACACTGAACATAGGTTTAAAAACCTAATTCTTTAATAACTCTCTTGAAATTACAATTTTTTGTATTTCAGAAGTCCCCTCATAGATTTGAGTAATTTTGGCATCGCGCATCAATCGCTCAACATGGTATTCTTTTACAAAACCATAACCACCATGTACCTGAACAGCCTCTATTGTTGTATCCATGGCTACTTTTGATGCAAAAACCTTAGCCATTGCCGCAGCTTTTACATAGTCTTTACCAGCATCTTTTAACGCAGCAGCATTGAAGCATAACAGCCTTGCCGCTTCAATTTCTGTTGCCATATCAGCCAATTTGAATTGTATCGCCTGATGCTTAGAAATTTCTTTTCCGAATGCTTTTCTTTCTTTGGAGTATGCCAGGGCAAGCTCATATGCTCCAGACGCAATACCTAATGCTTGAGAGGCGATACCAATTCTTCCACCATTTAACGTAGACATGGCAAAGTTAAAACCAAAACCATCTTCACCAATGCGATTTTCCTTTGGAACTTTTACATCAGTAAACATCAATGAGTGTGTGTCTGATCCTCTGATACCTAACTTATCTTCTTTTTTCCCCACAACAAAACCGTCCATTCCCTTTTCTACAATCAGGGCATTTATTCCTTTATGTCTTTTTTCAGGATCAGTTTGAGCAATCACGATATAAACCCCTGCACTGTTTCCGTTGGTAATCCAGTTTTTAGTACCGTTCAATAGATAGTGATCTCCTTTATCCTCTGCAGTTGTTCTCTGGCTTGTTGCATCAGAACCAGCCTCAGGCTCAGACAAGCAAAATGCTCCAATCTGCTCTCCAGTGGCTAGTTTTGTTAAATATTTTTGTTTTTGTTCTTCCGAACCATACTTTTCTAAACCCCAGCACACCAATGAATTGTTTACTGACATAGCTACAGAGCAAGAAGCATCAACTTTAGAAATTTCTTCCATTGCCAATACGTAAGAGATAGAATCCATTCCACCGCCATTATACTTCGGGTCTACCATCATACCCATAAAGCCCAGTTCTCCCATTTTCTTAATTTGTTCTTTTGGGAACTCTTGTTTTTCGTCACGCTCTATTACACCAGGAAGTAATTCGTTTTGGGCAAAGTCTCTGGCTGCCGCCTGCACTGCTAACTGCTCTTCAGTCAATTCGAAATTCATATCTATTTAAAAGTTTTTTATAGTAAACAAATAAGGGCCTGAAAGTTTTAATTTCAGGCCCTCAAAATTACAATTATTTTAGAATAAGCGTTAATCCCTTCCGCCTAAAAACAGACTAACATAGTATAACAGAGTGACTAACGAACCAACTGCTGCAACAACATAAGTCATGGCGGCCCATTTTAGTGCATCTTTTGCCATGTCGTACTCGCTGGTGTCAACAATTTGCCTTTCTTTTACCCAAGCCAAAGCGCGCTTGCTTGCGTCAAACTCCACTGGTAAAGTAACAAATGCAAACAATGTAAATATTGAATAACAGCCAATTATTATTAGTAGTGCCGTATTCCATGGCAAAGCATTTTGTAAAAAGAAACCGCTAAATAACATCGCCATAAAAATGAAGTTTATAACCTGAGCACTTACATTTTGAATTGGTACCATGGCTGATCTAAACTCAAGCATACTATATGCTTTTGCATGCTGCACAGCATGTCCACATTCATGAGATGCTACAGCTGCTGCAGCGGCATTTCTACCATGATAAACTGCCTCACTTAAGTTTACTGTCTTTTTAGCCGGGTTGTAATGATCTGTTAATTTGCCTTGAACCGATATTACTTCCACATCATGTATTCCATTATCAGAAAGCATAAGTTTAGCCACCTCAGCTCCTGACAAATTTCTCTTCAAAGGTATTTTAGAATACTTTTTGAATTTATTCTTCAACCTGGAGCTAACTGCCCAGCTTAAAATGGCAAAGCCGATGATTATAATCCAAATTCCCATACTCTATGTTTATTTTAATTGTTTTATTTTATCAATGATTTTGGTCGTTGAGTAACCTGCGACAAGGTCTATAGTCTCAACTGACCCTCCATTACTCATAACAATTTCTGCACCAACAATATTTTCTGTCAAATAGTCACTTCCTTTTACTAAAATGTCAGGTTTTATGGCCTTAATCAAGTTTAAAGGAGTGTCCTCATCAAATAAAACTACTGCATCAACAAATGCAAATGATGCCATCATTCGACCTCTGGCTTCTTGGTTTACGATTGGTCGTTCCGGCCCTTTCAGTTTCGAAACGGAAGCATCTGTATTTAATGCAACGATCATTTTATCACCCAGGTTTCTGGCCTTCTCCAAATAATCAATATGGCCTAAATGAATGATATCAAAACATCCGTTAGTAAATACAACTTTTAAATGTTCTTCCTTCCATAGGGTCACTTGCTTTAGCAGGTCTGAAAGGGATAATATTTTATTTGATGTTTTCACTTACTATTTTATTTGTCTTCACCTGACTCAAAAATAGCGACAAAGCACCAACAATAATAATTACCAGCGTTTGCCAACCGTGAAATATAAAAGTAAATGCAACGGCCTTGTCTTGACTCATACCGTATAAAATAACAAGACCTAGTGGTACAAGTATGTGAAAACTTCCTGCTCCACCTGGTAAAGGCACTGCCATGGCTATACCCCCGATTACAAAGATGGTTAAAGCTGCCAAAAAGCCTAGCTCAGCTGTTTCAGGAAAGGCGAGCATTACCAAATACATCATTAGATAGTAAAGCAGCCAAATAATAAGAGAGTATAAAATAAAAAGAATTCTCTGCTCAAGTTTAAATACGGCTGTGATGCCACTTTTAATGCCTTTCAATATTTTCTTGCCTTTCAAAATAAATCTTAGTGCCAAGAATCTGCGTTTGGCTAAGATATATCTCAACATTAAGTAAATCCCTGTAATAAAAATAAGGCCTCCAGCAACGAGCATGTAAGGAAATCCTCCACCACCTTTTCCTGTAAGCTTTTGCATTTCTTCAGAATTGAAAAAGAACAGAAGATTATCCAGTTCAATTAAAAACGAAATGCCTATGAGTAAAATAAGAAATATTAGGTCTATAACTCTTTCAGCTACAACCGTTCCCAGCGACACATCTACTGGCGTTTTGTTTAAACGATACAGATTATAGCACCTGGAAACCTCACCACCCCTGGGTATTGCCAAATTAATAAAGTATCCAACCATTACTGATAGAAAACCTTGTTTTAAGCTTGTTTTATATCCCATAGGATTCAAAAGCAGTTTCCACCTTTCCGCTCTTACCACATGGCTCAAAACAGCTGCTAATGCAGATAAAAATAGAAATGGCTTGTTAGCGTTATCCCAAACCTTGCCTATAAACTCTAATTTTGATTCATCTTCAGAAACCTGAATATTGTCAAAAGAGAGCCACAACAAAAATGCTGTGACACAAATCATCACAGCATACTTTAATATATTTTTAATTCCAGCCTGCATAATTTAGGCCAGGCGATTGTCGTTGTTTGGAAAAATAACGGTTGGTTTAAACGATTTTGCCTCTTCAAATTCCATGGAGGCATAAGAAATGATTATTACAATATCACCAACCTGTGCTTTTCGGGCTGCAGGTCCATTGAGACAAATATTGCCGCTTCCTCGATCACCCTTAATTATATAAGTTTCAAGTCTTTCACCATTATTAATGTTCACAATCTGCACCTTTTCACCCTCAATCATATTGGCCGCTTCCATTAAATCTTCATCAATAGTTATACTACCGACATAATGTAACTCTGCCTGTGTGATTTTAACTCGATGAATTTTTGATTTTAAAACCTCGATATTCATTACTTTATTCCTTCTTCGATCTAAATATTATGTTGTCAATCAGCCTGACTTCTCCTACAAAAGCCGCTACGCATAGCGCAACATTAATGTTGTCTGAAATGTTCGTTAGTGGAGTTAAATTATTAGCTTCAACTACTTCAAAGTATTCTAAACTAACATTCGGAATGTCCATCATTTGAGACACTTCAAGCTTACACGTCTCCACCGTCCCCCCATTTAGAAGTAAACTCTTACCCCTTTGCAAAGCTTGCAGCAAAATTATGGATTTCTTTCTATCCTCAGCCGATAGACGTAAATTTCTAGATGATTTGGCGAGTCCATCATCTTCCCTAATTATTTCTACACATCTCAACTCCACATCAAATGCCATATCTGATACAAGCTGCTTAATAACCAAAAACTGCTGAAGGTCTTTCTGACCAAAATAAGCCCTATCTGGCTCGGTAATATTAAACAGTTTGGAAACAATAATTCCAACTCCTGTAAAATGTCCTGGCCTAAAAGCACCCTCCATTGTTGTTTCCAAATGACCAAATGAAAGCTTCATTTTAACAGGATTTGGATACATCACCTCATCTGATGGCACAAAAACCACATCGCAACCATTTTGCTTTAATAATTTGAGATCATTTTCCAGTTCTCTGGGGTAATTTGATAAATCGCCTTTATTATTGAATTGTGTAGGATTAACATAAATAGAGCAAACTGTAAGATCATTTTCCTGGTTTGACTTTTCTACCAATGTCAAATGACCCTCATGTAATGCTCCCATGGTGGGCACCAGCCCTATTTGCTTACCTTTTGACCTAAAAGTTTTAAGGTAACTTTTTAAAGGGTTGATCTCCTTAAATACCTCCATTTGAATCGTTTAAAGGGTCGCAAAAGTAAGTTTTTCACAATAGAATATCTTGAATAACGCTAAAAATTTTGTAATTTTGTGGTCTTATTTACTAAGCAAACAAATCCCTTAAATATATGTCAAAGCTTCGAATTCTTTATGTAGCCTCTGAGATTAATCCCTTCTTACAAACATCTGAAGTAGCAGATTTTGTAAGAAAATTACCTCAGGCTATGCAGGAGAAAGGTATGGAAATCAGAATCTTAGTTCCAAGATTTGGGTTGATAAATGAAAGAAAGAACAGGTTGCATGAAGTTGTCAGACTCTCAGGTATCAACATAGCAGTTGGTGACGAGGAAAAGCCTTTGGTGATTAAAGTGGCGTCTATTCCAAATGCCAAATTACAAGTATACTTCATTGACAATGAAGATTATTTTCACAGAAAATCTGTATTCCATGATAAAGAGAATAATTTTTATGATGACAATGACGAAAGAGCAATATTTTTCTGTAAAGGCGTTATAGAAACGGTTAAGAAGTTAGGTTGGGCACCAGACATTGTTCACTGTAATGATTGGATGACTAGTCTCATACCTTTATACTTGAAGACAACGTATAAAAACGATCCGTTATTTAAAGATGCTAAAACGGTGTTTACAGTATATAACAATGGCTTTAAACACAAATTTGGCAACGACCTGAAAGAGAAGGTAAAAATGATAGACATCGAAGATGATATGTTAACCAACCTTGAGACTGCTGACTATTATGGCTTCATCAAGGTAGGCATGGAGTTTGCCGATGTTGTTATTAAAGCGGAAGATGACAAGTCGCTCAATGGCTTGTTTGATGAAATGAAAGTAGAAACAATTGAGAAGGACGAAAATTTCACAGACTCTTATTACAATTTATATAATGAACTTGCGGGCTAGAATAATTGGGCTGATATCTTTATCAGCCCTATCACTTTTTTCGTGTGAAGAGGACATAAGTACTATAGGATTACCCCCCGAAAATAATTTGGGGATTTTTTTTGCAGAGATTCCACTGGAAGATAAAATCAATCAGGTTTGGGTTGATGATATAAGCACTAGAGGTTCGGGAATAATTATGGCCGGAGCTTTTCAGGATACTCATTTTGGAACTATCGAAGCTAGCAATTATACTGAAGTAGGTTTAGCCCAAATTTCTTACAATGAATCAGCTACTTTTGACTCAGCAGTGCTAGAGCTTAGAGTATCATCAGTATACGGCCCTCAAATTGAGAATACGCTTCATAATTTAGAAGTTTACCAACTTGCTGATACAATCAATTTATTTAAGGATGGAGAAATTCAGAGGTTTACTTCTTCATCTACAGAACCATTGAGAAATCAAATTGGAACCTTTGAGTTTGAAATTTTTACTGACTCAATTGGTCTCCAGTTTTCAGATACAGGAATAAAATTAAATGACACCATAAATGACAGTGAAGACTCTGTTTATTTTGAAAACAACTTCGATGCAAATGGTTTTTATATTTACCGACATAAAGCGACTCTTGAACAGAATTATGGGGCGTCAATATTCAATGCATTAAAGAATGTCCAAACGGACAGCTCCGCAACTGGAGAAATTGCTAATATCTTTAAAGGTATTCACCTTAAAGCCTCCGGCTCTAATGGCGCTATTTTATCTTACATTAACGATATTTATTCTGGATTATCTATCTATTACACCGAAGATGGAGAACAAAAAAAGATCAAATACCCATTATCAACAACCGCATCCTATAACAATATAAGCCCCAATAACAAAGTTGGTTGGTCAGGTTCTGATTTTGATGAACTTACTAACTTGTACTCACCATTTCAAACCAATAATGACCTGGCTTACCTCCAGGCCGGCACCAATTTGTTATTAAATATTGATTTAAGCGCGATACGAGGCTCATTTTTAGACACCATCCCAAATGCGGTAGTACAAAATGCAGAGCTCGTCATAAGTGATTATAATACGGATCTTGACCAACCGGCCAGTCTTAGATTTTGGCTTACTTCTGCAGACAGTTTGGCTAATGAAAATTATGCGGTTGTAAACTTCCCAAATCTAACTTCAGGAGGAATAACATTTGGAAATCCTTCAGTTGCAATTAACAATACAGGTAAAGATGAATATCGGTTAGCATTACCTCTAACGTTCGAAGTTCTTATATCAGATTTTGAATTTGATCAGGTAATTATAGCACCAGTGAATAGTCAATCTTTGGTATTACCTCAAAACAGTGTTAGAAGGTTAGTTTTTAATAAAAATGATCTTAAACTGAGAATGTATTATACCATTCCGGAAACTCAATAATATATGTGTGGAATAGTTGCTTATTTAGGTCCAAGGCAGGCTCACGAAGTTATTATTAAAGGCCTTATGCGTTTAGAGTATCGTGGATACGACAGTGCAGGTGTTGCTTTAATCAATAACGGATTAAACGTTTATAAAAAGAAGGGTAAAGTATCTGATCTAGAGAGCACTATTGAAAATGAAGACCTCAAAAGTCATATTGGTATGGGACACACCCGATGGGCTACCCATGGAGAACCAAATGACATTAACGCTCACCCACACTATTCTTCATCAGAGAATCTAGCCATTATTCACAATGGAATAATTGAAAATTACAGTTCACTGAAAACAGAGCTTCAAAATAAAGGATACTCTTTTATTAGTGATACTGATTCCGAAGTGCTCATCACATTTATTGAAGATATTCAAATTAATAACAACTGCTCACTTGACGAAGCTGTGAGACTGGCTCTCACAAAAGTAATTGGTGCGTATGCAATTGTCATATTGTCAAAGGATGAGCCCGAAACAATTATTGCAGCACGTAAAGGCAGCCCCTTGGTAATTGGTGTTGGAAAAGATGAGTTTTTCCTGGCATCTGACGCTACACCCATCATTGAGTACACCAACGAAGTGGTTTACCTCAATGATTATGAAATAGCTGTGATTGCTGACAATCAGCTAAAGATTAAGAATACGCAAGACGTACCAATGACTCCGTATATTCAGACTTTGGATATGGAGTTGGAGGCCATAGAAAAAGGAGGTTACGAGCATTTTATGCTCAAAGAAATTTTCGAGCAACCAAAATCCATACGTGATTGTATGCGAGGTCGCCTTGATGCTACAAATGGACGCTTGGTTTTAGGAGGCATCAGAGAGTATGCAAAAAAACTAGAGCATGCAGATAGAATCATTATTGTTGCCTGCGGAACATCATGGCATGCCGGCCTTGTAGCGGAATACTTCTTTGAAGAATTCTGCCGAATTCCGGTTGAAGTTGAATATGCTTCAGAGTTTAGGTACAGAAACCCAATCATCAATGAAGGTGATGTTGTTATTGCTATTTCTCAATCTGGGGAAACGGCAGATACGCTGGCTGCGATCGAATTGGCAAAGTCTAAAGGTGCCATCATATTTGGGGTTTGTAATGTAGTAGGTAGTTCCATTGCTCGTGCATCTCACGAAGGTGCCTATACACATGCCGGTCCGGAAATAGGTGTTGCAAGTACCAAGGCCTTTACTGCGCAGCTTACCGTATTAAACATGATCGCATTAAGAGTGGCCCAACAACGTGGTACTATCACCGATAGCAGATACCATGAGCTACTTGTAGAATTAGAAAACATTCCAGCCAAAGTAGAAAAGGCATTATTATTAGATGATCAAATAAAGCATATATCTGATTTATTTAAAGATGCACGTAATTTCCTTTATTTGGGCCGCGGGTTTAACTTCCCTGTTGCCCTGGAAGGAGCATTAAAACTTAAAGAGATATCCTACATACATGCTGAAGGTTACCCGGCTGCTGAAATGAAGCATGGACCGATTGCATTAATTGATGAAGAAATGCCGGTGGTATTTATTGCTACACGCGATAGTTCGTATGACAAAGTAGTCTCGAATATTCAAGAGGTTAAGGCCAGAAAAGGTAAGGTGATTGCCATAGTTACAGAAGGTGACGCTCTAATACCACAAATGGCTGAATTCGTAATTGAAGTTCCGAAGACTGACGAAGCACTGATGCCGATGGTATCTGTTATACCTTTACAACTCTTGTCATACCATATTGCAGTTATGAGAGGCTGTAACGTTGATCAGCCAAGAAATCTTGCAAAATCTGTTACTGTAGAGTAATTAACTAAGACAGTTTTAAATATGCCTGCTTTAACAGTGGGCATATTTTATATCTTTCATCCTTCGTATCATCATACATGGCCTCCAGGGTTTCATAGACATCTTTGATGCCTATTTTCTCAGTCCACTCAAATGGGCCGTAAGGATAATTGGTACCTAATTTCATCCCAAGATCTATATCTTCTTTTTTTGCAGTACCTTCCTGTACGGTATAGAAAGCCTCGTTTATTACCATCATTATAACCCGTGGTGTCACCATCCCAACACGGTCATCAATTACTAAAAATTCCGTATTTAATTTTGAAAGTGTATCCTTTAAAAGAGCTTTATTGTTAAGAGTGGTTACTTCGAGTTGGGCCCTATTCACAAAAGTTCTTATCCCATTAAAACCAAACACATTATCACTGAGACCATAGATATAATTCAGCTCACTAAGTGATATTTTTACTGTATTTAGAAATACAGGAATATCAACACCGTTATAGGCCTGTACCATTTCAGGAGCCTCTTCAATTGAAAAATCAAATAGTACATCATGTGCAGTGATTTCACTATCAACTTGGTCTAGCGACTCATAAAACGAATACTCGTGCTCATCACCAAACTTTAATTTAAATTCTTCAAAATTTTCAGGCTGGCCTATTATTAGTATTTTCATGTTACAAAAATAGACCAAAAATAAACGATACCCCAATGACAAAAAGAATAGTAAATAGTCAAGAAGCCCCTGCACCGATTGGCCCATATAGTCAGGCTGTTTTAGTAAATGATACGCTTTATGTTTCAGGCCAAATAGCCATAGACCAATCGTCTGGTAACTTGCTGACCTCAAATATTGAAATTGAGACAGAGCAAGTGATGAAAAATTTAGAAATGATACTGAAAGAAGCAGGGCTTGGCTTTGACAACGTAGTAAAATGCTCAATTTTCGTTAAAGACATGGACAATTTTCAATTAATAAACGCTGTATATGGAAAAAGCTTTCTCACTAACCCACCTGCTCGCGAGACTGTTGAAGTCAGCAGGCTGCCAAAGGATGTGAACGTTGAAATTTCCTGCATTGCTATTAAGTAATGAAATGGCTTCCAGTCCAAAACAAAATAATTGTATCGCCTCTTCAAGATTACGAGGTGATACAATTATTACAAAAAGCAACCTCACCACCTTCACTCGATAAAAAAGACCATTCACATCAAACTACATTTGTAGGAATCATTGAGCAAAATTCTTTTAGAATATCAATGAAACTTAAAGTCCCGGAAAATTTTAGCCCAATTGTTTACGGAAAAGTAGACAACACTAGCCTTGGCTCGATTATTTCGGTAAAATTTAGCCTGTTTTTTAGCTCACAAATGTTTCTAATCTTCTGGTCTGTAATCTGCCTGGCAGCCTCTCTGCTATTCATCTTCTTATTTAGCGAGTCAGTTTATGGATTAATTGCACTCTCAGTCGGGTTGATTAATTACTCTATCACAATTATAAACTTCAACAAGAAAATTGAAGAATGTCATCAAAGATTCTTAAGCGTGCTGAAGATGGATAAGTGAACCCTTACTTATTGATGTTAAGTTTGCTAATTTTGCAACCCGAAAAACTGGAGAATTCATGAATGAAGTAAGAGTAAGATTTGCGCCTAGCCCAACTGGTGCGTTACACATTGGAGGAGTTAGAACCGTATTATACAACTACCTTTTTGCAAAAAAAATGAGTGGTAAAATCATTCTGCGCATTGAGGACACTGATCAAACCCGATTTGTACCTGGAGCTGAAGAATATATAACTGAATCGCTCGATTGGATAGGCATAGATCCTGACGAAAGTCCGGCAAAAGGAGGTGAATATGGGCCTTATCGACAGTCTGAAAGATCGGAGATATATGCAAAATATGCTCAGAAGTTATTGGACGAAGGGAATGCTTACTATGCCTTTGATACCGCTGATGAATTGGTTGCAATGAGAGAAAGGCTCAAGGCCGCTAAAGTGGATCAGCCGCAATACAATGCAATAACGAGAGCTCAGATGAAAAACTCTCTCACACTACCCCCTGAGGAAGTAAAGGCCAGGTTGGAATCTGGTGAACCATATGTAATTAGACTAAAAGTACCGAGAAAGGAAGAAATCCGTCTCAATGACATGGTGAGAGGTTGGGTAATGGTACACTCAGCTGCCATTGATGACAAAGTGCTCATGAAGTCAGATGGATTGCCTACCTACCATTTAGCCAATGTAGTTGATGATCACTTAATGAAAATCTCACATGTGATCAGAGGTGAAGAATGGTTACCTTCCGCTCCTTTACATGTTTTGCTCTATAAGTTTTTAGGCTGGGAGGATACTATGCCGCAGTTTGCGCATTTACCATTACTACTTAAACCAGACGGAAATGGTAAACTGAGCAAAAGAGACGGTGATAAACACGGCTTCCCCGTATTTCCAATTGAAGCAACGTTTCCTGGTAAGAATGGTGAAGTTGAAAAATTCAATGGTTTTAGAGAGGCTGGATTTTTACCGGATGCGATGGTTAACTTTTTGGCCTTTCTTGGTTGGAACCCTGGTACTGAGCAAGAAATATTCACTATGGATGAGTTAATCAATGCTTTCTCCTTAGAAAAAGTAGGTAAATCAGGTGCCAAATTTGATATTGAAAAAGCTAAGTGGTTTAATCAACAATATATCAAATCAAAGAGTGGTGAACACCTGGCGGCATATTTACGAGAAGATTTAGAAGTAGCCGGAATAAAATATCAAGAAGAGCAACTCCCAAGAATATGTAATGCACTTAGGGAACGAGTAACATACCCCGGGGATTTTTTAAAAGATGGTTTTTTCTTCTTCAATAAGCCTGATTCTTATGATGAAAAGCTCGTAAATAAAAAATGGACTGAAGAAGCTGTGATGGTACTAGAGCTATATTCATCAGCTTTGGCAAACAAAACCACCATCTCTGCCGAAGAGGCTAAACAGGTATTAAGTAACATATTAGATGAGAAAGGCGTTAAAATAGGTAAGGTAATGCCAGCGGTAAGACTCGCAATGACAGGTGCTGGATCAGGACCTGATCTAATGGAAATCATCTCCATTCTTGGGCCTGATGAAGTTGTACAGCGAATCACTACTGCTATTGAAAAGTTGCCGGTTAAACAAGAACAATAAAGTTATGTCAAAGAAAGAGTCTAAGAAGAAAAATGAGAAGTCTAAACCAAAAGTAAATCCCGATTTAGATGGTTTTGATATCGAGATAGACTCTTTTGGTGAAATTCGCACTAATTTTAATATCGATAAGATCAACGAATTTCTTAACAAAAACGTAGAAGATAAAAAACTCGTTGATCGAGAAGATTACGAAAATTTAAAAAAAGGCGAATCTAAAGACGAAGAAGAATAAACATGACTAATTCTCACGAAATTGACTACACCATTAAAGGTGAAAGTATACAAATAGTTGAAATTGAACTCGACCCCCAAGAAACTGTGATAGCAGAAGCTGGCGCCATGCTTTATATGGATCAGGGTATCACATTTGATACCAAAATGGGTGATGGTTCTAATCCAAACCAAGGTTTCATGGGCAAGTTATTATCGGCAGGAAGCCGACTTCTAACCGGTGAGTCTATTTTTATGACCCATTTTACACAGCAGGGAGCAGGTAAGGGAAAAGTTGCGTTTTCAGCACCCTACCCTGGAACTGTAATTCCTATTGATTTGGCTAAATCAGTAAACAATGAGTTAATAGTTCAAAAAGACGGTTTTCTTTGTGCAGCCTTTGGCACAAAACTCTCCATAACGTTTAACAAAAGACTTGGCTCAGGTCTTGTCGGAGGTGAAGGTTTTATATTGCAGAAACTACAGGGTAATGGTAAAGCATTTGTGCACGCTGGAGGTACGGTGATTGAAAAGGAATTAAACAATGAAGTTTTAAGGGTAGACACTGGATGTGTTGTGGCTTTTGAATCCAGCGTAGATTTCAATGTAGAATCATCGGGAGGGTTAAAGTCTATGCTTTTTGGTGGGGAAGGTTTATTTCTCGCTACACTAAGGGGAACGGGTAAAGTTTGGTTGCAATCAATGCCAATCAGAAAGCTCGTGCAGGCACTAGCTCCATATGGTGCAAATAGAAAAAAAGAAAGCAGTTCACTTTTAGGAGATTTTCTAGAATAGTTTAACCCTGGGAATAATTGCAGGAACTTCTTTTCGATAATTAATATAAAGCTGGCCAAATTGATTGACCAGCTTTTTTTCTTCTAAGTATATTCCTATCGGTAAGTAAGTATAAATACAAATTGCAGACAATAATGTGGCTGTGCGTGGGTCGTAAACAAACAATCCAGCCACCATCAAAATTGTACCCGCGTACAAAGGATGTCTTATATGCTTCAGGATTCCATCCCTTCTCAATTCGCTTGGTTCATCTTTTATGCCTAAAAAAGATCCTGAGTTAAACTGTTTAAATGCCGCATTTATAATAAGTACTCCAGCGCCACCCAGGAAAAGTGCCGCAATTTTAGAAAACTGTGTTTTGGGGATGAGCACTTCAGAAGACAAGGTGCCGTTGTAAATTAGAATACTAAGCAACCCGACTATGGCTACTAGATTATAAATAATTCTTTGGGCTTTTAATGGTAGTCCCGCTTCAACCAGTTTCGATTTTATAGTTTGACTGGCCAATAGACTATGAATGGTAAAATACACACTCCACATTAGAATAAGCCATATATATTGAGACAATTCCATGCTTTAAGGTAATAACTTTTATGACTATCAAAAGTGATTTTAATAGCTATATTTGTTAGCATAATAAAATCTATCCGTATGAGTAAAACAAAAATTGGTGTTATAAAAGAAGGTAAAATTCCGATAGATAGACGGGTGCCCTTCACACCTCTACAAGCCAAAGAAGTTGAAGAAAAGTTTAGTGATGCTGCGATAGCCGTGCAACAGAGCGAGGTCAGATGTTTTACTGCAGATGAGTACCGACAATATGGAGTAAACCTTGTAGAAGACGTTGCTGATTGTGATATTTTGATGGGAGTAAAAGAAGTGCCCATGGAATCACTCATCGAAAACAAAACTTACTTCTTTTTTTCTCATACCATTAAAGAGCAACCCTACAATCGAGATCTCCTAAGAACCATTCTTAAAAAGAAAATAAAGCTGATAGATTATGAAACGCTTACAAATAGCAGTGGCCAACGGATTGTAGCTTTTGGGCGCTATGCAGGTATAGTGGGTGCTTACAATGGCATTTTAACTTATGGCAAAAGGTACAACCTGTTCAACATAAGACCAGCTCATGAAACTTTTGACCTTGAAGACCTCACTACTGAATTCGCTAAAGTATCCCTACCTGCTATAAAAATCGCCATCACGGGTGGTGGCAGAGTAGCCAAAGGAGCTATGGAAGTTTTAAATGGAATGGGAATCAGGCGAGTTTCTCCAGCTGAATATCTTTCAGAACACTATGATGAACCCGTATACACCCAATTAAACAGCAGAGATTATAATAAAACAAAAAGTGGAAGTGAATTTTCACGAACCGAATTCTATGAATCTCCGGAAAATTACGAAAGTGATTTTCTCAAATACAGCCATGCTACTGACTTGTTAATCGCTTCAGCATTTTGGGATCCCAGAGCTCCTGTTTTGTTTAGGAGAGAAGATATTATGGACCCAGCCTTTAAAATCAGAGTAATTGCAGATATTACTTGTGATATAGAAGGTTCCATTCCTTCAACCAAACGACCAAGCACCATTGATGATCCAATATACGATTATAACCCTAGTGAAGATCTCGTTGAACCTGCATTAACTGATGAAGGGAATATAACTGTTATGGCAGTAGATAACCTGCCTTGTGAGTTGCCAAGAAATGCCTCAGAAGATTTTGGCAGAGAATTGATTGATAATGTGCTCCCCCATTTGCTAGGTGACGATCATGAAGAGGTAATCAAAAGAGCAACCATAACTGAAAATGGCCAATTGACTGATCGGTACGCCTACCTTCAGAATTATGTTGATGGCAATTAGTTTATGAAAATTTTAGTGGCTTCTAAAAACCCAGTGAAAATCAATGCCGTGAAGCATGGGTTTAAAAGAATGTTCCCTTCCATACAGTTTGAAGTTTCTTCTGCAGAAGTACCATCAGGTGTGAGCAGCCAACCAGTAGGCGATAGAGAAACTTATGAAGGGGCGTACAACAGAGCGTTTAATGCAAAAAACCTAAACACCGGGGCTGACCTGTTTATAGGAATAGAAGGAGGAGTGGCTTTTGACAATGAAGAGATGCAAGCCTTTGCCTGGGTGGTTGCATTATCAAATGACCGATTAGGAAAGGCCAAAACATCCACTTTTTACCTACCAAAAGCAGTAGCACAATTAGTGAAAGAAGGAAAAGAACTTGGTGAGGCAGATGATATAATTTTTAACCAACACAACTCCAAACAAGCCGGTGGAGCTATTGGAATCCTAACAAAAAATGTAATTGATAGAACCCAATATTATACTGAAGCAGTCGTTTTAGCCCTGATTCCATTTAAAAACACTGACCTTTATTAAGTGCTGGCAAATTGCTACATTTAAAGTATAATGAAAGAGAGCCCATTAGTAGAAAAGTCCAGGAAATTTACTGTAGATCTAATCTCAAAACTCCCTGCAAATTATTATTATCACAACCTGGAGCATACTCAGGAGGTGGTAGAAGCAGCAAGACAAATAGGTGCTGAATCCAATCTTACTGAAGAAGAATTTGAAAATCTAATCATAGCCGCATGGTTTCATGATACAGGTTACTCGTGTGGCACGGATCATCACGAGTTGGAAAGCGTTAAAATCATGAAGCAACAGCTTGGTGAATGGAAAGTATCTCAGGAAAAGATTTATGCAATTGGCAAAATAATAGAATCCACTCAAATACCTCAAAAGCCAAAAGACCTGCCCTCTGAAATTATGTGTGATGCAGACCTGTATCATTTATCAACTGATGCTTTTGAGAAAAAAAGTGAAATGCTTCGAAAGGAGCTCACAGAAACGTGTGCTAAAGATCTATCGAAAGACGAATGGAGAGCCATGACCTATGAGTTTGCCTCAAAGCATCAATATTTTACAAATTATGGCAAAACCATATTAACACCAAAGAAAGAAAAGAACCTGGCCGATATATCTCCGAAGAAGAAAAGGAAGGATAAAAAGGTTGATAAAAAGTATGTCAATAATCTTGAAAAAGAGATTGTAAAGCTTAAAAATAAGCTTGATAAAAACAAAGAAGTAAAACCAGACAGGGGAATTGAAACAATGTTTAGAGTTACCTCAAAGAATCATTTAACCCTAAGCGGTATGGCCGATAATAAGGCCAACATTATGATATCAATTAATTCGATCATACTATCTGTACTTGTGTCGGTTCTTTTCAGAAAGTTTGAGGAGTATCCTAATTTAATTATCCCAGCATTAATGTTAGTTGTAGTTTGTCTCACCACAATAGTTTTTGCTGTATTAGCCACCAGACCCAACGTTTCTTCAGGAAAATTTAAACGAGAAGATATTATCAATAAAAAAACCAACCTGCTCTTTTTTGGAAACTTCCATAGCATGGAACTTGAAAATTATATGTGGGGAATGAAGGAAATGATGAAGGACGCAGATTACCTATACGGAAGCCTCACAAAGGACATCTATTTTCTTGGTATAGTGCTGGGTAAAAAGTACAAACTGCTCAGAAAATCATACACGATATTTATGTACGGTTTTGTTATTTCTATTTTGGCATTCATCGTAGCTATGCTTTTTTTTCCAGTCAATTAGATCATTCTCTCTTAATTAGCCAATTGTAAAAGTCGACTTGTGCCTGCACTTTTGGCTTTTTATTTCTGATAGGTATATTTTGTAAATTCTTATTTATTAAGCATGATTTGGTGTTATCACTGAGCTGAATTTCAATCATTTTCTTAATCTCTTCACGAGCATTTGAGTCAAGCAACGGATAAACGACTTCTATTCTGCGATACAAATTACGCTTCATCCAGTCTGCAGAACCAAGAAATATTTGCTCCTCACCTCCATGATGGAACATGTAAACCCTTGAATGTTCTAGATATCTGTCCACAATTCTTCTCACAGTAATATTTTCACTCATTCCTTTAACACCTGGCTTTAAACAACAGATGGCTCTCACTATCAAATCGATTTTAACCCCTGCATTACTAGCCTCGTAAAGCTTATCAATCATTACATCATCTTGCAGGTTATTAAGTTTAAGTACTATTTGAGCTTTTCGTCCACTCTGTGCTTCGTTAATCTCAAAGTCCACAAGCTTCTTTAGCTCGTCAACAATGTTAAATTGTGATACCAACAATTGCTGAAATGGCTTTGGTTCTTTTTTTAGTGCTAAAAAATCAAACAGACTATCCAACTCAGTGGTCAATGATTCATCATTGGTAAGCAGAGCATTATCGGCATAAATAGAAGCAGTTTTTTCATTGAAATTTCCAGTACCAAAAAAACCATAGTTAACGGTATCATTTCCTTTTTTGCGTTTGACTAAAGCTACTTTTGCATGCACTTTAAGACCCGGAATGCTATAAATAATTTTTATTCCAGCCTCCTTCATTTTATCTGCCCATAGTAAGTTATTTTGTTCATCAAATCTTGCCTTTATTTCGATGAACACCGTCACCTTTTTGCCATTGTTAGCAGCGCTGATAAGGGCGTTGCTAATAAATGAATCGGGAGCAATTCTATAAAAAGTGGCTTTTACCTCCTCCACATCGGGGTCTAATGAGGCTTCATTAAATAACCTAAGTACATAGTCGTAACTTTGATAGGGAAAATGAAGCATAAGATCCCCTGAGTCGATAATGTCAAAAATAGACTCTCCATTCTCAAGCTTAGACACCTTTATAGCAGGTAGCGGCTCATTTTGAAGCTTTGGAGCCAAGGGATTATCAAGCTCCATAAGATCATTCATATTATGATATCTTCCGCCCGGCACAATATCTTCTTCTGTCAACTCAAAGGCATCAACCAAATATTGTAGCATCTCGCTTGGCATACTCCTGTCATACAGAAACCTTGATGGTACACCGAGATTTCTCTTTTCAATCTGTTTTCTGATTTTCTTAACCAGATCGCCAGAGTATTCATCTTCTATGTTTAAATCGGCATCCCTATTTAATTTTATACCATAACATCCCTTAATAGAATAACCGGGAAATAGAAACTCGACATTCTCTCTAATGATATCGTCTATTGAAATGTAGTAAAAAATCTCATTTACTTTTGGAAGTGGTATAAACCTTGGTAAATCACTGCTGGGTATTTTTAAATGAGCGTAATGTTGTTGCTGTTGTGCATCTACAAGGTCAATGGCAAAATAAAGTGCTCGATTATCCAGGTAAGGAGATTTGGACTTGGGAGCAGTCATTACTATCGGCTGTAGGTAGGACAGCACTTTACTTTTAAAATAATGTTCAATTACATCTTTATGGGCCTCCAGTATTGGTTCATTTCTATAAAGCACTATGTTGTGCCTCTTGAGCTCTGGTAGTATCACATCTCTTTTTATAGCTCCAAACTCCTCAAGTTGTTTATTTACCTCTTGTAATATTTTATTTAATACTTTACTAGGCTTCTTATTGAAACGTTTGTTTATTTTCTTCTTATCGATATCTACGATACTCCTGAGGGCCGCCACTCTAACCCTAAAGAATTCATCAAGATTGGAGGAGTAAATGGCCAGAAACTTCACACGCTCGAATAATGGCACATCCTTGTTTGCGGCTTCCATAAGCACGCGATAATTGAAAGAAAGCCAACTTACATCTCGATCGAAATACGAAGGTTTAAATTGCTGCTCAGGATTAGTCATGCTTTGAAGATAAAAAAAGGAGGCCAAATGGCCTCTTATAATTTGCTAAAACACAACAGTATTCAAATGATTAAAGGAAACTGCTTAAAAGAATAATACGTTATGTTAAATATGAAACATTATCTATTGTTAAGTTTCTTCTCTTTTATTCTGACCATTTCATATGGCCAAAAGCTTTATAATGACCCCTACACCTACCCTGGCGCTGTAATACTTAATGATAGTTCTGTGTTGCATTGTAATTTAAAGTACAGTCAGAAGAATGAGAATTTGATATGCATGACTAGTACGGAAAACATCGAATACAGTGCTCAGGATGTAATATATTTTCAATTCTATGACGCTAAAAAAGAGTTGAACAGATACTTTTTTTCACTTAAGACTGAAAAAATGGATATGCAGTTTTTTGAATTGTTGGTTTCTGGTGAAATCAAACTCTTTGTTAAAGCTTATTTAGCAGGAGGATTTATTGAACAAAACCAGACTATTACAACATTTCATATCGATGGTAAACAAGTTGTATATCATTTGTTTTATGATAATAAAGGGGTAGTTCACAGACTAAATAATTTTTCTGAAGAGATTTTACCTATGATGCAAAATAGGGTAAGTGATATTTCTAGTTATATTGTAAGCAATAAACTAAAGCTTAGCGAACAAAAGCATCAACTGGCACTGGTTAAGTATTACAATAACCTAGTGCAATAAAAAAGGGCTTTGTTTTCACAAAGCCCTTATAATTAAAGATTCTATCCTTTTTACTCCTCCACTTCTACGTATTCTCCGCTTGCATCTAATATAAGATGCACTTGAAGATCACCGGCTGGGAAAGTATTATAAGTTACCAGGTATTTCTGACCTACCTCGCTATTTGGGAATCGAAGTTTTAAAATAAAGCCGATTGCCTCATAAATCTCAGGAGTAGACCACTGTGTACCAAAGTTTCCAAAAGTATTAAGGTTGTCCAAAGCAGCAGGATTACCTAATCCATTTTCTGCTTTACCTATCTCTGTAAAGTCTGCCGTGGTAATGGTATACTTTACCGTATTATCAGGCACCCATGTATTACCGTCATGTCCAAAGTTTAATGAAGTCGAAATTTCCGACTCGTATTTTACCCACTCACTATTAAGAAATGTATACAAATCACCTCTCACTTGTGGGCCTGAACTGCTTGAAACATAATCGTAAACAATGATCTGCTCATCCTCCTCTTGTGCAAATGGTGCAAAATCATTTAAAAACTGTGGTAGGTAATTATCTGGAGAAATTGAACTTCCAAAGTTTGAAAGGCCCCCCATTGCGTTAAAGTCAGCTGATGATAAGAAATAAGCATTGTTATTTAGCTCAGTCCAATAAGAAGTTGACTCGTTGTACTCGTAAAAAACATTCTTTGTGACAATATCAATTGGACTTCCGTTGTCAACAGAAACATCAGCAATTCTCCATAGCGGTGAATAATCTGCTGTTGATTTATAAAAGAAACCAACGTGCACGATCATCCCTTCATAAGCTGCAAGATTTACCTGTGTATTATATCTGTCGAAATCTGCACCATCCCCTGTAGGAAACTGATTAAAACTAGATGTCAGATTTACCCAAGTTGCAGTATTCACATCACCTGTATAGTTTGGCGAAATAAATACAGCAATATCAGTTCCAACTTCACCATCTCCTAAGAAAGCAAGTACTTGAGTTATTCTAAGTGTTGTAGTTCCACCTGTTCTTGTTGTTAAATCAAGGGCTGGAGTTACTAACCAATCTTCATTAGGTAAATTTTCATCATCTGGTCGGCCGCTCATAGCTGCATATCTATATCCGCTACTGCTACTACCCCATTCCCATGTTTCATCTCCATCAACAGAGCTTTCATCCATTTCACCCAGATCTCCTCCATCAAAGTTTTCCTGAAATGTAAAGTCTGAGTAATCAGCATTAGATTCTTTAAATGAAGCAGCAACCAATTCACCATCTTCAGGTGAATCGATATTTGCATTTAAAATACTCGAGATATTATCTTCAACTCGAACATCCTCATTAAAGAAATTTGCTTCTGCGCTAGTTGATGCGTAATCATCACTTGACAATACATATCTCTCAGCATCGGTATAAGGATCTACGAGGTCACTTCCTCCTCGATAAAACTGATAATTAACCAGAGCACTTGACCCTTCACCTAATGCAGGAAAGTTAGCTTCTAATATCAGAGGAATATTAGCCTTCACATCATCATCACTTCCAAAGTTGCCAAATCCTGCACAGTCACATGCTTCATCAGCTAAATCGTAATCGTCATCATTTAAAGTATATTCAACATCTTGTACTTCTTCAAGACTAGCTTCAATTTCATTAACCTCATCTTCGAGGGGATCACATGAAATTGATACAGTGGCTATTAATGCCAGTATTGCGATGTATATTTTATTAAATTTCATCTTAGTTATTTTTTTCTATTAAAATTTCACTTTTAAGCCCAGGTTCCAAGTTCTCCCGAAACCATAGTATACACTTGCAGTTTGAGCATTATTCCCTGAACCGTCATTTGCATCAGCTACATATTCAGTATCTGCTACGTTGTAAACGTTTCCGTAAAGTGAAGCATCAAAACCGTTAAATTCAAACTTGTATGTTACATTCAAATCAACCAACCCATAAGCAGGGATTTGCCATGCATCCACATTTTGTTCTACACTCGTTCTGCCTAAAGGATCATATGATGCATATAAGTTGTCATAGTAATTGTAATCCATACCAACAGTGAATCCTTCCATAAGCTGATAGCTAAATCCTAATGCGGCCGTTGTTTGAGCTGCATCACCAACTTTCAAGTCTTCAATGAAAATATTGATAGGATCCCCTATTGGCTGATTGTTTTCATCTTCCACAACAATGTTTTCAACATTATTCACCCATCTCCAATCTCCAAGAGAAAGCATTCCTGTAAGTGTAAGTTTTGAGCCAAGTCTATAGCTTCCATCAAACTCAATACCTTGATGTATTGCGTTTATACCTGATATATTTGCAAATATTTGATCGCCTGATTGAGCAGTTCTACTCGTAGTGAAGGCTCTGTTATCCCATTGAGTTCTATAAATATTTACATTGGCTGTAAGTCCACCTTGTCTTAAACCATAGCCAATTTCAGTACTGAAGATTTCTTCATTGATGGCGTCAGGGTTAGCAACATTAGATGTTCTGCTTGTAAATACATTTCTATAGAAGGGTGCTTTAGAGAAGTATCCAATATTTGCGTAAACATTGTGGTTGTCATCTAAATTGTAGTTAGCTCCACCTTTTACCTGATAACCAAAGAAATTAAACGCATCAGTTTCCACACCATCACCATCATGAAGGTTGTTGAAGAATTCTACTTGTCTATATGAAGTGTTTGACAATGAAACCGAAACAAATGCTGATAAATCATCTTTAGTATATTCTACCTGACCAAATCCTCCGACCCAGCCTACTTTGCCATCATAATTGTAGTTGTACTTGTCACCTACTTTTAAAATTCTAACCGGATCGTTAACGTCATCATCATTTACAATGTAGTCTCCTCCAAGTAAGTCTGTTACTTCATAAAAGTGAGATCCAGTATAAGACCTTAAATCAACACCTGCCAATAATGTTAGATTGTCAGATAATTCGTGACTAAGCGTAGAAAGTAAACCATACCAAACGTGATCGTTTCTTGAAGCTCTTTGCCATGCCAGTGCTTCACCAGACTGGTTCGCTTCATTTCGTTCTACAAGCGCATCAATATTATAAGTACCAAATTCTCCACCTACTCTGTCGTTAGCAGGGCCCCAGTCTCCACCAGTACCTCCACCTCCACCTGTTCCGGTAGATGCATAAAGTGCGGTTGATAATTCAGTGCCTCTTTTTATCGTCCAATAGTGGTTTAATGAAACCTGAGGTTTGTGATAAAAATTATCCTCAACATTTACAACCTGTCCATTTCTGTATCCCCAGTCAGAGTTATATTTTATACCTCGATCACTTTCTTCAAAATCTGCTAGCGAGCTTCTGTTCTGACGTTGACCATGTCGCTGTTTAGCACCCACAGCTGTAAATGTCATCTCATGGCTATCGTTGATTTGTTTCGCGATATTTAAGAAATAAGAAAATCCTAAGAATTCAGTTCCATCAACATAACCATCTCCTTGTGTCTTAGCACCTGAAGCTGTAAAAGCCCAGCCATTATCAGTCAGGCCAGAAGATATTGAAAATCCTACCTTTGAATAGGCATCATTACCAGTGCCTACATATACTTCGCCTCCTTTTTCTCTATCAGAAGCTTTAGATAAAATATTAATGGTTCCTCCAATAGAAGGAACAGCCACCTTAGAAGCACCCAGTCCTCTTTGTACCTGAATACTAGTCGCAGCATCAGTTAAACCTGCCCAGTTAGACCAGTAAACATTTCCGTTTTCCATGTCATTCACAGGGATACCGTTAATCATAACAGCAACGTTTTCATCATTAAATCCTCGAATGTTAATCCGTCCATCACCGAAGCCACCACCTGCTTTAGTAGCAAAAACGCCCGGTGTTGATTTTAAAATTTCTGGAAATTCCTGACTACCAATTTTAGCCTCAATTTCTGCAGCTTTAATACTTGAAACTGCTACCGGAGTCTTACGATCAATTGCGATTGAAGCAATGACAGTAATTTCATCCAATCCTACGGCCGAAGAAATCAGAGTGATGTCTCCAAGGTTAGTATCTTGGTTTGCAGTTACATTCACTTGTTTTTCCTGGCTTTGGTAACCAACATAGGAAATAACAATTGTTCTGCTTCCTGGTCTTACATCACCAACCTTGAATTCGCCATCCAAGTTAGTAACAGATCCCTTTGTAGTTCCTTTGACTACCACGTTTGCACCAATTAAGGGCTCACCCTCTTGGTCAAAAATTTTTCCGCTTATTGAGCCATTTTGGGCAACAGCTGAAAAACTCATTAAACAGCATAGAAACGATGCTGTCAATACACTTAACTGTAAAAGTTTTTGCATAATAATGTTTGGTTTAAATTAGATTTAGGTCATTGATAATTTAACGCAAAACAAATGAAAATCAGAAGATTACATCTATTTTTTTTGTTACAGAGACCTTCATCAAATTATTAAAGATTTTAAAAATTATATGAATCAATAATTCAGTGGCAAATTTAACGAAAGAATCTTCTCAAAAGAATTTTTCTGAATTTAACTTATTGAGAATAAACCGCTCATAAATGTTAACTTAATGTTAACAAGTCGATTTATTATTTTTATTCTTCATTTAGCAAATTGATCAGAAACCATAAAATACTTATGAAAAGGATATTCTTCATGCTGTTCATGACAGCCATATTTTCGACAACATTCGCACAAGTCGATCTTACTTATTATTTACCAGCTGGAATTGAATATGACCAATCCGTGCCAACTCCAAAATCTGTCGTAGGACATGAAGTTGGTGAATGGCATATAAGCCACGACAAGTTGGTCAGCTACATGTATGCCTTGGCTGATGCGTCAGACCGTGTAACTATTAAAGAATATGCTCGAACTTATGAAAACCGCCCTTTAGTAGTTCTTACCATCACATCCGTAGAAAACCAAAATAACATTGAGTCTGTGAAAGCACAGCATGTGCAGCTAACAGACCCATCCTCTTCATCTTCTTTAAATGTAAATGAAATGCCGGCCGTGGCATATTTAGGTTACAGCGTTCATGGAAACGAACCAAGTGGTAGCAATGCATCGCTACTTGTAGCTTATTATCTGGCAGCTGCTCAGGGACAAGAAATAGATGATTTGCTCAACAATACTGTCATTTTATTAGACCCAAGCTTTAATCCCGATGGCTTGAACAGGTTTGCTGCCTGGGTAAACTCAAGAAAAAGCCATGTAGAGACCAGCGACTCTTACAACATGGAGCAAAACGAACCCTGGCCAAGAGGCCGTACAAACCATTACTGGTTTGACTTAAACCGTGATTGGTTACCCGTTCAGCTGCCGGAATCTCAGGGACGAATAAATACTTTTCATGAGTGGAAGCCGAATCTACTTACCGATCATCACGAAATGGGTACAAATTCTACCTTCTTCTTTCAGCCAGGAATCCCATCAAGGAACAACCCTCTCACCCCTCAAAATACTTACACATTAACTGATGAAATGGGTAAATATCATGCCAAAGCATTGGATAAGATCGGCTCGCTATATTATACAAGAGAAAGCTTTGACGACTATTATTATGGCAAAGGTTCTACTTATCCTGATATCAATGGTTCAGTTGGTATTCTTTTTGAGCAAGCAAGTTCAAGAGGCCATGCACAGGAAAGTGTAAATGGAGTTTTGCGTTTTCCTTTTACCGTACGGAATCATTTTACCGCCTCACTTTCATCTCTGGAGGCTATAAAAAACATGAGGGTAGATTTCTTAAACCACCAACGCAAATTTTATAAAGATGCAATGGATGAGGCCAATCGTGATAGTCAAAAGGCGCTAGTGTTTGCTTCAAAGGATCAAAAAAGAGCGCATGAGTTAGCTGAGTTGATGAGCCGACACCGCATTGAGGTATATCACACCGCAAAAAATACTGTAGTAGAAGGCTTAACCTACGAGGCAGGTAATGCATTTGTGGTTCCGATGGAGCAGCCTCAATACAAACTAATCAAAGCTATGTTTGAAAAGCGCACAACTTTTCAAGACAGCTTGTTTTATGATGTGAGTACCTGGACACTACCATTGGCATTTGGCTTAGAATACAGCTCCCTTGATGCTCGATCATACTCAAGTGACCTTAAAGGCAAGGCATTCAATATATCAGATAATCTGGAGGGTACTATAGTTGGCGGTCAATCTAATTACGCTTATGTATTCGAGTGGTATAATTATAATACACCAAAAGTGCTTTATGCACTCTTGAAGAACAACTACAGAGTGAAAGTGGCCAACGAGCCGTTTTACCATGAAAATGGAAAAAGGTTTGAAAGAGGTAGCATTTTGATTCCTGTACAAACTCAAGATCATGGTAGTGATGCAATTTTCAACCACCTCAATGCTTTAGCTAAGGAAAATGAAGTGGATATACATGCATTTAATACCGGACTTGATTACCGTGGTGTAAGCCTGGGTAGTCCAAATTTTGATAACGTGCAAAAGCCAAAAGTGATGCTCCTGGTGGACGGCAATGTAAGTTCTTATGAAGCCGGGGAGGTATGGCACCTGTTTGATCAGAGGTATCAAATGGATTTGTCATTGGTACCCGTTGAAGTATTCAATAGCGCTGACATTGACAAATACAATACAATAATAATGGTGAATGGTAGGTACAATGATATTACTGAGCGCAGCCAGGAAAAACTTAAACAATGGGTATCGGAAGGTGGCACAGTTGTAGCCAGTAAAGGAGCATTAAATTATCTAAACTCGATAGGTTTAGCCAAGTTTCAGATGAAGAAGGACGAAAAAATAGAGGACAACAATATGAAGCGTTATGCCGACATTGGGGAATTCAGAGGAGCTCAAGCCATCGGAGGTTCAATATTTGAACTTAAAATTGACCCTACTAACCCAATTTTTTATGGGTATTATAAGTCTACTATGCCAGTATTTAGAAATAGCGATATGTTTATGGAAAAGTCGAAAAATCCATTTGCAAACCCAGCCGTTTATACCAGCACCCCTTTATTAAGTGGGTATATCTCAGAAGAAAATCTTGAAAAACTTAAAAACACAGCCGCTGTGGGTATTTCTAGTCACGGACGAGGTCAGGTTATCGGGTTTACTGATAGCCCTAATTTCAGAGCCTTCTGGTATGGAACGAACAAAGCTTATATTAATAGCGTGTTTTTTGGCCCCATTATTAGCAGCGGAGCATCCAGATAAATTACATATACTATCAAACCCCTGAAATGTAACCCCTATGTTTCAGGGGTTTCTTTTTAAGAAAAAATGATATTAACCTTTAAATGGTACATCATTTTGTTTGTAAATTATTATTGTACTAATTTGAAATGCTTAGTAGATGATTTGGCATAATTTTAGCCATAATTCACATAGTCTATAAGACTAAACTCATGAGAAATACACTGACATTTGGTATTGTGTTTATTTTGGCCTTGATATCTGGACAGGTTGCTGCTCAGAGCGATATAGTTGATGATGTTAAAGAAGCCATTAAGGCGGGCAGCTCAAAAGAATGTGCCAAGTACTTTAACGAAAGCCTGGATGTAACCATTGATGGTGAGATGAAGAGCTATAGCCGCATACAAGCAGAGTATGTACTTCGTGATTTCTTTAAACAACACCCTCCTTCAAGTTTTTCCATTGTTCATCAGGGTTCTTCAAAAGGAGGGCTATCTTTTGCTATCGGCCAGTACATCAGCAAAAAAGACACGTTTAGAGTATGGATGCGTATTAAAAACACCAGCAGCCAGTACTTAATCCATGAAATGAGCTTCATTAAAGAGTAATTCTTTCATATTTCCTTATTTTATTTACTCAAAAGCCATTTGAGATAAACCGATTTTTTATTTTTGCAGGATGCAATTGAGCTACCTAACTAAGCCTGCGATTAAAGCTTTCATTAAGCAATCTTTCAAAGAAGATGTTGGTGATGGTGATCACTCTTCCTTAGCTGCAATACCGTCTGATAGTGAAAGCAAAGCCCAACTGTTGATTAAAGGTGATGGTATACTCGCTGGGATAGAATTGGCGGAAAATATCTTTGAATATTTTGACCCTCAACTAGAGGTCAATAAACTGTTGAAAGATGGTGATCGGGTAAAATCAGGAGATGTTGGGTTTACAATTCAAGGAAAGGCGCAATCGATACTCACTTGTGAGCGATTAGTACTTAATTGTATGCAACGAATGAGCGGAATCGCTACTTATACAGTACATTTAAAATCGCTTATCAAAGGGTCTAAAGCTCAACTGTTAGATACCCGTAAAACGACCCCTAACTTTAGGTTGGCTGAAAAGTGGGCTGTGGCTATTGGAGGTGGAAAAAATCATCGGTTTGGGCTATATGATATGGTGATGCTTAAGGATAACCATATAGATTTTGCCGGTGGAATAGTTAATGCTATAAAAGCCACAAAACTATACCTGGCCAACAACAATAAAGATTTAAAAATTGAAATAGAAACACGTTCACTGGATGAAGTAAGGCAAGTGCTAAGTGTTGGTGGCGTTGATATAATAATGCTTGATAACATGATGCCTTCGACAATGAAGGAAGCTGTGAAACTTATTGATGGTGAGTATCAAACAGAAGCAAGTGGCGGAATTACTGAAAACACAATAGCCGAAGTAGCTGATTGTGGGGTTGATTTTATATCAGTCGGGGCACTGACTCATTCAGTAAAAAGTATGGATATAAGTTTAAAAGCACTTTAAAAGGACAAAAATTAATTATGATAGTAAAGACAAAAAAATACAAGTTAGAAAGTGGTACTTATATAAAGTTGGCACTTAAAAATGTACTTAAACAACAGTGGTGGGTGTTTTTAATTGCAGCAGCTATTTGTGCCGGATACCTCTGGATACCTAACATGTGGTGGTTTATTGGCACTGGAATAGCTTTAGTATTATACTTACTTTTCTGGCTTATTCAGTTTGCTGGTGTAACGCAAATGGACCAAACTAAGATGCTTTTTGAAAAACTTTCCTATGAAATCAACAGTCAGCAGGTATTAATTAAGCTCAATGCCAAGCAAGGCATGCCATTAAAGTGGGACCAAATAAAAAGAGCCAGCGTTGGAAAAAATGCTATTTCGCTGGTAGTAAACAAGGCTCAAATAATTCATCTCCCTTATAAAATCTTTAATAGCGACAACGAAAGAAAGTTCGTTGAAAGCATCCTGAAGAGAAAAGGTCTGATAAAATAAGGTCAATGGCTTACAAAAAAAAGTTAAGCCATAAAGAGGCCGTTAACAGGCTAGCCAAATATTGCGCCTATCAAGAGCGGTCGCAACAGCAAGTTCGTAACAAATGTTATGAACTTGGCCTTTACAGAGATGAAGTTGAAGAGGTAATTGCTGAGCTCATCACCGAAGGTTTTATCAATGAAGAGCGGTTTGCTCAAAGCTATGTTGGTGGAAAATTTAGACTTAAAAAATGGGGGCGAATTAAAATTCTCGCAGGTCTCCAGCAACATCAACTTTCTAACTATTGCATAAATAAGGGGATGAGTGAGATTCCAGAGGATGAATATTTAGACACTCTGGATAGACTTCTTGAAAAAAAGATAGAATCCTTAGCTGAAGAGAATTCGTATATTTTGCATCAAAAGGTTGCTCGGTATGTTATAAACAAAGGTTTTGAGCCGGAATTGGTCTGGAATCGCTTAAATAAGGCGAATAATTAATCCTTTGTATTAAGAGCGACACATTCTAATAAAATGTAGTGACTACCTTTGTCTTATGAAAAACATATTTACTGTGTGCCTATGCATCGTTGGTAGTAGTCTCTATGGACAAGAGTTTCTAAAGCATGCCAATGAGAAAAAGGGAGTATTTATAGCAGGCTACGATGTGGTAAGTTACTTTAATGGCAACCCTCAAAAGGGGTCTGATACTTTCCAATACATGCATGAGGGCCTGACTTATTGGTTTGTAAATAGTGAAAACAAGGAAACCTTTGTTCAAAACCCTGATGATTATATTCCAAAATATGGTGGGTGGTGTGCCTATGCCATGGGTGAGACTGGAGAAAAAGTTAAAATTGATCCTGAAACCTATAAAATTATAGGCAACGAGCTGTACCTTTTTTACAATTTCGGCAAGAACAATACGCTAACTTACTGGAATTCTAACGAACAAAATCTAAAGCCCAATGCTGACAAAAACTGGATAAAAATTCTCAACAATCAGTAGTAGTTACCACTCCTAAAAATATACTTCTACCCATTTTTGAATTATTTTATATTTGTGTTTAGAGCAATATTTTAATATGAACTTTTCAGAAGCTAGTAAAGAGATTTTAACACAACTTAAGGCCGCTATTGAACAAATAGCATCCGATGATTTTAAAGCACCTTGTGATGTGCTAAATAACACCTCAATAGGACAGCACACGAGACACACATTAGAGTTCTTTCTATGCTTAAAAAAAGGTCTCAACACCGGTAATGTCGATTATGATAAAAGAGATCATGATCCGGTGATTGAATCTGATAAGATACTTAGCCTTACAATCATTAATGATTTAATTGTATTGCTAGATAATTGTACTGAAAATGTCTCTATGACGCTTTCATCAAACTATGACTTAGCATCTGACGATAGTCTGATAGTAGAAAGTAACTTATTTAGAGAGTTAGCCTATAATATTGAACATGCAATACATCACATGGCACTCATAAAAATAGGGTTAAAAGAAGTGGCACCTTACGTTGAGATTCCAAATCACTTTGGTGTGGCAATTTCTACAATAAAACATAAAAAGGCTGCAGCCGAAAGCTAATTAAGATGCCTCCATGACACTTTTATCAAAAATATGGAGGAGTAATTTCCTTATTAAATTACGAAGTTGGGAATATTGGCCATTTGGGTTAGTATACGCTCCCGTATTTATCTACTGGCTCTGGCTTTCATTAAGGGCTAAGTCGCTCCTGTATTTCACAGCTTCAAATCCAAGTATTGAGAATGGAGGGATGCTTGGTGAGTCGAAAAAGAAAATCCTAGATTTAGTACCTGACAAATACAAAGCAAAAACATTATTCCTCTCTCCAAAGGTGACAACTGACTCAATATTGAAAGAGATGCAATTGGCAGGACTCAATTTTCCGGTAATTTGCAAACCAGATATTGGGGAAAGAGGAGTACTTGTTGAAAAAATTAATAATGACAACGAGTTGTCAAGATATATTAGTGAGATCAATCAAAATTTTCTTCTGCAAGAGTACCTGGATCTACCCATAGAGCTTGGTGTGTTTTATTACAGAATGCCTGATAAACCAGATGGTGTAGTAAGCTCTATTGTAATTAAAGAAATGCTTACGGTAAAAGGTGATGGCAAATCGACTTTAAAAGAGCTGATATTAAATAATGACCGATCTAAATTGCAATGGGAACAGCTTAAGGTAAAGTTTAATCAAGAGCTCTCTTTAGTTCTAAAAGATGAAGAGCAAAAACAGTTAGTCAGCATTGGTAATCATTGCAAGGGCACTAAATTCCTGAATGGGGACTACCTTATCAACGATGAACTTCATCATACTTTCAATAGAATTAGTCAGGAGATTGATGGATTTTATTTTGGCAGGTATGACATCAGAGTGGCATCCATTAAAGATTTATATAAAGGCAATATAAAAATTATGGAATTGAATGGAGCAGGTTCAGAACCAGCGCATATTTACAACCCGGGATATTCTATCCTAAAAGCATACAAAAGCATCTTTCATCACTGGAAAATCCTCTATAAAATTAGTGTGGTCAATCACAGCAGTGGTGTATTGTACCTGCCATTAAAAGAAGGCTGGAAAGAATACAGAAAACTAAAAGCTACGCAGTGATTATCACCACGATTATCATAGCTTTTATATTTAGTTTTCTAGGCTCTATCCCCCCAGGAACAATTAACCTTAGTGTACTACAGCTTTCTATTGAAAATAAATATTCTGCCGCATTGAGGTTTTGTATTGCGGCCGCCATCATTGAGTTTCCCTATGCCTGGATTGCCGTTAGCTTCCAAAACTATTTAATGGAATCTCCTGTGATAATGAGTAATATCAAGTTGATAGCCGCCCTAGTTATGATCACTTTGGGGGTCATTAATCTAAATGCCATTAAGAAATCTCCCGGACGAATTCTTAGCAAATTGCAAGACAGTGGCTTTAGAAAAGGTGTGTTATTAAGTATTCTAAACCCTTTGGCGATACCCTTTTGGATAGGGGTAACAGCCTACCTCACCAGTATTGGCTGGGTTAAACTGGGCACAACAAAACTTATTTTTTGGTATGTACTGGGCGTATCGCTGGGTACTTTTACTTTGTTATTCCTAGTAGCAAGTCTTGGGAAAAGACTAGGCGGAACACTTAAACATAACACGCTAGCTAAAGCGATACCGGGAGTAATATTTCTTTGTTTAGGGATATACGCTTTAATTCAATTTTTTAATCTTGCCTGATAATCACTGTATCGTCAGGCTTATCGGTGAAAACTACAACTTTTCCGCTCACATTTTCTAAAAAAGGCTTCAACATAGATTTTGCATTTATTCTTGTTTGCTCAAGAATGCCAGAGTTTAAGGCTGCATTTTTTATCACATTTTCAGCGCTTTTATATGCTTTCTCAATAAATGCCCGTTCGTCTTTGAGTGGGTTAGTTTGGAGTGAATAAATCCTGGACTTTGACAAATCTAATTTATAATAACACAGTTCTGGATTTGGAAGACTGACAAATAGTGTATCATTTTCAATTAATACATCATCTAGCTCCATTTTCTCAAGATCAATACAGCCCACAGCCTGACCCTCACTAATTAAAGCTATTTTAGAGTCAGGGCCTAACTGAAAAATACTGAGATACTTTTTACTCAGCTCTTCCAACTCAGTGATTTCCTTAAAATTATATCTAACGAGCTCCAGCTTACCCAGCGTTTCAATTTGAGTAAGCACTGCCGTATTATTTAATTGCTCCTCTATTTTCGTCTTCTCTGATAAATTTTCCTTGATAACAAAGAATAACAGCAGCACCCATGGGGTAATTAGTATGATCAGTCTTAATGTTCTCACCTTTTCAAGATAAGTTAATTTATACTCTAAAAGTTAATTCTTGCTCCATCTTTATCTACCGAAAATTTAACAACCCGAGATACTGGCACTGCCAAATTATAATCTTCATGGCCTATAGGCACATTTAAAGCAACTGGAATGTCCCAACCATTGATATACTTTCCTATCAGACCGTAAATATTTGTACCAAATGGTATGGCTGTATCTTTCATACTGGAAAAATCACCTATAACCAGCCCTTTTAAATGATCAAACTTTCCAGCGCGTTTAAGCTGGTTAAACATTCGATCAATTTTATACAAATACTCATCTATTTCTTCTAAAAAGAGAATTTTGCCTTTAGTATCTATCTCGGTGGGTGTTCCCAAACTTTCAACTACCAGAGACAAATTACCTCCAACTAGCTCTGCCTGCACGTTTCCTTCAATATTTAACTTATGTTCTTGACTTATTACTTCACCTTTTCCCTCAAAAAGTAGCTTCTTCAAACTATCAATTGATTGCCCTACCTCTTTGTTGCCAAATTGAACAGGCATGAGACCATGTACACTTTCAATTTTTAGACGGTTTAAAGCGAGATGCAAGGCAGTGATATCACTGAAACCAATGACCCATTTTGGGTTTTTCTTAAAGTCACTTAAATCCAGGTCATCAATGATTTTGGTCATGCCAAATCCACCTCGAGCACAAAATATTGCCTTCATTGAGGTATCACTTAACATGTCTTGAAGGTCTGAAAGTCGTTGCTCATCAGTTCCTGCAAAATAACCTGACTTATTATAGAGGTTATTTCCATCCTGTACTTCAAGCCCCCATTCTGAGAATACTTTATATGCACGCTCCATTTGAGTTTTATCAATTACTCTGGAAGGGGCTACTATGCCTATTTTATCGCCTCTTTGTAATAAATCTGGTTTCATAACTTCTTTTACCATCTAAGGAACTGTTTTGTAAAAACTAATCCAAACAAAAAAGCCCCGACTGGTTAGTCGAGGCTCTAAATTCTAAAATTTAATATTACTTAGTTGCTGCTTGGAGTGATACCCATTTTCTTAAGTACCAGGTCAGACACATCATTTTTTGCATCTGCATAAAGCACAACATCTACTCCGCCCACCTGGCCGTTTAAGATGTAGGTATAACCATTTTCTTTAGCTACAGTTTCAATTGTATTACCAACTTTGGCATACAAAGGCTCCATAAGTGCTGAAGACTTCTTCTGAATTGAAGTTTGTGCATCTTGCTGAAACTTCTGAATTCTTTGCTCGAGTTGAGCTAATTCAGTTTCTTTTTCTTGTCTTATAGCGTCAACCATATTAGCTGCACTTTGCTGATAAGACTGTAACTTTTGCTGGTACTCCTGGTATTTAGCCTGAAGCTGGTTTTGCAATTGCGTGTTATGCGCTTGCAACTCAGACTCCACCTGCTTGGCTTCAGGCATTTGGCTCAATATGTAATCAACATCAGCATAACCGATCTTCATTGTTGATTGTGCCTGGGCTACAAAACCCGCAAAAGTGAGTGCTAATACTAATAATAATTTGTTTTTCATGGTATTTAATTAATTTACTATTATTCTACTTTATTACATCATTTGGATCACCAAGACCCAACTCTTCTAATACATAATCTGTATAATCGTGCCTGGGATCGGTATATATCATTACCAAATCACCAGCTTTATCAAACATGATAGCCAAACGCTGTTCTTTACAAACACGCTCAATGGCGTCAAATATCTTATCCTGTACCGGCTTTATCAACTCCTTTTTCTTTAAAAAGAATAAGCCATCGAAACCAAATATCTTTTTTTGATATTCCGTAAGCTCAGCCTCTTTTTTCTTTATTTGGGCTGTGCGGTCTTTTTTCATTTCAGCTGTCAGCAACACCTCTTCGGCCTGTAGCTCATTATACATGGCCTCAATCTCTCTCGACATTTGCTGGATCTCTTCCTCCCAGCCTTTTGACAGTTTGTCAATTTCTGCCTGTGCTTCTTTATACTCAGGCATTTTGCTTAAGACATAGTCGGTATCTACATAGCCAAACTTCTGTCCGTATACATTAGCTATCGAAAATAATGCCAGAAAAAAGAAACCCCATTTTTTCATACTATCTTATTTGTTGTCCAATGGTGAAATGGAACTGGGCTCCACTTACCTCTGTGGCTCCAGGTAGCTTATCAAAACCATAGCCCCAATTCACACCTATCAGGCCGAAAGCCGGCATAAATATTCTTGCGCCAAAACCGGCCGAACGGTAGTTGTTAAACGGGTTAAACTCATTGTAATTGCCCCAATTGTTCCCTGCTTCACCAAAGACAAAACCATAAATAGTGGCGGCCTGACCGGTAGTTACCGGGTATCTTAACTCCATGGCAAACTTGTTATAAACAATACCACCTTGTGTTCCGTCATTTTCACGAGGAGTTATAGAGTTATTTTCGTAGCCCCGCAAGCCAATCACATCAAACCCTAAAATGAAGTTCTGACCAGCAAGACCATCTCCTCCAAGTTTAAACCTCTCAAACGGACCTGCTCCCAGATTATCTGAATAAGAGCCAATAAATCCAAAATGGGCTTTAGTTTCTAGCACTAGTTTACCAGCCAATTTCAGGTAGTATTTAGCATCAAACATCCATTTGTGGTACTCAATCCATTTATACCTTTTGGCATTTTCTCTTTCTACGATTTCACTATTATATAACTCATCTTGCCTAGATTGTGTAGCTCCGTAATAAGTGCTTTCAACAAAGGCCCTTGCCTCCTCTTTTTCAGAATTAGTTAGCTTCCAAAAATTGTCATCCTTGAATAACGAATAAGGTGGTGTAAGCGCTATATTCAATGATATAGAAGAGCCAGATGTGGGGTACATTGGGTTATCTATACTATTACGGCTAAATGTAGTATTAAAGACGATGCTATTTGCATTGCCATTTGAAAATCCAATACCTTGCGCTCTGTAATTCTCTAACTCATAAACGGAGTATGAAACCGAATTTAATAAAGAGAAATAATTATCAGGCCATTGTAATCTCCGTCCTAATCCAACAGTAACTCCTCTTAGTGAAAATTTTGCATTATAATCCCTGAAACTTGTCGGACTAATTGTAGCTCCGTCTGTACCTATCGTTGTTGCAGCTGTTCTTTGAATCGAGTAATTATAACTTAACGATAATGAGTTTGGTTTTCTTCCACCCAACCATGGTTCTGTGAATGAGAATGAATAGGACTGGAATTGTCTACCGTTTGCCTGTGCTCTAAGTGATAGTTTCTGTCCGTCACCCACCGGGATAGGCGTAAACTTACCTTTAAGCATATTTCTCACAGAAAAGTTGTTTAGCGACAGACCTAATGTTCCTACAAAGCCGAAGGAACCACCCCAACCACCAGATAACTCAATCTGGTCGCTTGACTGCTCTTCTACCTGCCATTCGATATCCACAGTTTCATCCGCAGGATTTGGTAATACATTTGGATTTATACCTTCAGGGTTGAAATAACCCAACTGTGCCAATCTTTGGTTTGTCGTAATTAAGTCAGAACGACTGAACTTCCTGCCTGGGATAGTTAGCAACTCTCTTCTTACTACATGATCTCTTGTTCTTTCGTTACCAGAAACCGTAATATTTTTTATTGTAGCCTGGGCACCTTCTCTAATTCTCATTTCAACATCTATAGAGTCTCCATCAACCGCAACTTCCACCGGGTTGACATTAAAGAACAGGTAACCATCATCCATATAAAGACCACTAATATCTGGCCCTTTAGGGTTGAATGTCAACTTTTGATCAATAAGTTCTTTGTTATAAACATCACCTTTATCGATGCCCAATATTTTGTCAAGGGTATTATCGGTGTGCACAAAGTTACCCGTCCAGATAATGTCTCTGAAGTAATATTTCCTGCCCTCTTCTACTCTGAGGTCTATATTGATTGTGCTAGCGTTGTGGGCATAAATAGTGTCTTCAATAATCTCAGCGTCTCTATAACCTTTTGAGTTATAAAAGCTAATGACAGCCTCTTTGTCAGCCTCATAATCTGATTTTATAAATTTCTGTGACTTGAAGAAGTTAAGCTTGATGTTATCGGTAACAAAGTCTTTTACTTCTGAGCCAGATACATCATAAGATTCTGTAAGAAAAGATTTTACCTTTTTCGGTTTAAAACCAAAAACTAATTCTGCTGCCCTTCTAAAAACTGAAAACCTAATATGCTCATTAGTTGATTTCATTTTTGATTTGAGCTTCTGATCAGAAAACTCCTCGTTACCCACAAAGTCAATATCATTCACTTTGACCTTTGCTTTTGGGTCTACTACAATTTTTAGGCGAATTCCATCTGTGTTTACTGTATCTTCCTGCTGAATTACATCAACTTTCACATTTAAAAAACCCTTTTGTATATAGTTGTTTTTAACCGTAAGTTGTGTGTTTCTAATAATCGCGTCAGATAAAATTCTCCCTCGAATAAGATTTAAATCTTCTCTGATTTCAGTTTCACGGCTTTTTTTCACGCCTTCAAATGTAAAACCTGTTAGTCTAGGTCTCTCCGAAAGCTCAATGTTTAAATAAATCTCATCTCCTTCTATCTTATTGATGGTAATTTCCACATCACCCACTAAACCATGTTTCCACAATTTTTTAATGGCGCCTGATATATCATCTCCAGGCACTTTAACCTTATCACCTACTTTAAGTCCTGTAAGTGATATCAGTGCATTTTTATCTAGCACTTTTAGGCCCGTAACATCTATTTCGGCAATAGTGTATTCTGTGGGGTTAGAATAATTGAGATTGCTAGCGTTATCGCTGGCTGTAGTGTTGCTTCTTTTTCTAAACTGCGCATCTGCGTGCCCTGCAAAACAACAAATCAATAAAAATATTATAAAGCTTCTCATTAAGTATTTACTTGTTCACTTATTCTACCAAACCTTCTTTCTCTCGCCTGAAAAGACAAAATGGCCTCATATAAATCTTCCTTTCTGAAATCCGGCCACAGCTTATCAGTAAAGTATATCTCCGTATAAGCAATTTGCCAAAGTAAAAAATTACTTATTCTCATCTCACCGCTGGTTCTTATCAATAACTCCGGGTCAGGAAACGTACCTGTATTGAGCAACCCAGCAAACGTTTCTTCATCAATTTCTGAGGAAGACATCTCCTGATTTTTCACCTTGTCAGCGACTTTCTTAACCGCCTCCAATATCTCCCATCTGCCGCTATAACTTAATGCCAATACGAGTGTAAGACCAGTATTGTTTTTTGTTTTCTCTATTGCTTCTGCCAACTCCTTCTGACAGGAGCCTGGTAAATTATCTATTGCTCCAATAGCCTGGAGCCTTACATTGTTCTTTTTTAGCGTTTTGATTTCACCACGAATCGTTGAAACCAAAAGCTTCATAAGTGCCATGACCTCATCTTTTGGCCTGCCCCAGTTCTCAGTTGAGAACGCATATAGTGTTAAATAGCCAACTCCCAACTCGGCACTTGCCTCGGTTACTTCTCTCACGGCAGTAATAGCATTTTTATGACCAAAAATACGGGCTGCCCCTTTACTCTTGGCCCACCTGCCATTGCCATCCATTATGACTGCAATGTGCTTAGGGAGTTTCTCCTTATTTATATTTTCTTTAGCTATAGCCACAAGGGTGCAAAATTAAGCCGATTTATACAAAAATACTTGCTTTAGGGTTTGTTTTTAACGACTTCGGTAATTTTTACGATAAGGGCTTACTGGGCATGGTATAGTATAAAATGAATATGTAAGCGAAATACCCACGTAATGATAGAGATCTGTGTCGTTTGGATTTGCATATTCGTAATCCTTAATCACCCCTTCACCACCACTTATGTTATCGAGATAGTCAAAAAATGTTTTTCTGGCTCCATATTCGATACCCACATACCATTTAGGGTTTAGAATATACTTAAAGCCAAATCCAAATGGTATCGAAGGTTGAATATTGCTATATTCTGCTGGTTTATCGTCCATACCTGACATACCAAATATTGCAAGGCCTCCAAAGAAATATGGCGTCCATCTTATCATCGTTGACTCACTACGCCATTTTAAGAAGTGGTACTCAAATACAGTTGATGCCTCAAAAATAAATATATCGAATTGAGCATTTCGTTCTGATGCAAAAGGATCGATGGTGGTCTTTGAGTCTGAAGCACCAAGCTTACCTGCGGTGGCAGCTACTCGAAAGCTGACCGCATTGCTCATATTAGTCCGGAAAAATGCGGTTCCGGCAGGCTTAATTGACTTGATGCTAACACCCCTTGCGAGGTCTCCAGTATACTTAAATCCACCAACTCCAAATCCAATCTCAGTTTCCTGAGCGTGAGAAGTGACGGTAAGGAGCAGCCCTATAATTACGAAAAAAGGAAAACCCATGAAGAGTTTTCCTGAATTTATGATCTGTTTAATCATTATTATCTAAACTTCGCTCTTCTGAAAGTGGCCCCTATGATATAAGCCATTTTAATAGTCGTAACGAAATACATATCATTTTGGTCTCTACTACCTCTTAAATTTCCAATGTCTTCTGCCCCATAACCATTTACTACAGTGTATGACTGTCCATCCCTACCTGAGTATGTCGTTCTCCTACCTAATATTGCCGCAGCGTTGTCATTAGATTCGTTACCAACAAGCTCGCCTGACCGGTATGACATTGCTTTAGCCAGCTCATTATCAAATACGCCAAGATCTACATAATTTTGACTTACATCATCAATATAGTCTGTAAATAAGAACCTAAAGCTTGTTTCTAAAGATAAATCAAACACCTGATTTAACCTGTAACGTATACCTATACCTAAAGGAATTGCAATTTGTATTTTACTGTAAGGTTCAATGCCAGTGTTAGCATCACCATCTTGCAAATCGGCATATTGACCTTCAGTACCAAGTGGTTGAAGATCAACCCATTCACCTGCCTCGGGCAATGGGTTACCACTTAGGTCAAACTCTGGTGCCTGGGCTTGTGGATTATGATGAAATACTGTAAGCCCGGTAAATGCATAAGGTGTCCACTGAACACGACTAATGTATGTTGATTCATTTTTGAATAAATCAAACACTCCAACAACTGTAAGTTCTTTAATTCTATTTCTAAAACTGAGATTTCTCACATATCTAGAAACTGCATTAGGGTCATTAGGGTCAGCTGAAGCTGCGTCCTCACCTTTTAGTGTTCCATACGTAAAAGAAGCTCGCAACGTATAGAATGGACCAAATCTATGGCCAAACATCACGCCTATAGCCGGACTTGTAAACGATATATCCGTACTTGCTGTCTTATTTAGAGGTGCCAGGTCTCCAAAATAGTTGAACGTGTTTAAAGAAATCGCTAACCAATTATAGCGTTTTTCCTTAGCGAAAAATGTCTTTTTACCTTTAAAGGTAGAAATTCGCTTATTGTTCTTTCTAATTTTTTTTCTATTGATCTGTGCATCAGCGGAGTAATAAATACCGCTCATCAATAATGCTATAAACAGAATACTTAATCTTTTCATCTCAAATGACTATTTGCCAACATACTCTAATACGGGAAATATAACAAAAGTAAACATTTGGTAGGTAAGAAAAAATTAATTTCTTACATCGAAGCCCCAATTTAGTTTCTGGCGCAAAGTCTTAAAATAATTGCTATCGTCTAACTTTATCAACCTTGCATTGAAGTTTTCCTTTTTCACTTTAAGCTCGATTGTATTATCAACCGTTTCAAATCTTGAATCCATTGAAATAAGAAAGTTATTACTTCGCCCTTCAATGGTAAAAGATAGCTCACAATCATCTGGCACTACTATTGGCCTTACGGTAAGGTTGTGTGGACTGACGGGTGTTAGTATAAAGTTATTTGATTGGGGCAATACAAGTGGTCCCCCGCAACTTATTGAATATCCTGTTGAGCCAGTCGGTGTGGCCACAATGATTCCGTCTGCCCAGTATGAATTTAAAAATTCTCCATCTATAAATGCGTGAACAACAATCATTGAAGAAGTATCCTTCTTTAAAATGGCAAAATCATTTAAAGCATAATTTTGCCCATTAAATAAGGAGGTATTCGACTCTAGTTTTATTAAGGTACGCTCATCGTAGGAATATCTATTTTCTTTAAGCGCAGTAAAAGCTTTCTCAAAATCTGACCTCGCAGTTGTGGCCAAGAAGCCTAATCGTCCGGTGTTTATGCCTAAAATTGGAACCTGGGCCCGTCCCACATGAGTTACTGCCTCCAATAGGGTACCGTCACCACCAAAAGTAAAGAAGAAGTCAAGGTATTCCAGATTTTCATTTTCCTCGTAAATTTCCGGGTTTTGCAGCTGTATATTCGCCTCTTTGATGAGTTGATTAAATTCTAAGGATATGAAAATTTCAACCTCATGCTTCTCGAGTAAATGAAATGCGTCTTGAATAAACAAACGGGTTTCTTCATTAAAACTCTTACCATGTATCCCAATTTTCATGAGTGTAAGGTTATATATCTAGGTATTTAAGAAGCAAATCAATTTTTCCCTTCTCTTCTTCCAGCACCTTTGTTTCCTGAAACCTGGCGATAAGCTTATAGCCGAAGCGCTCAAATGTGGCAACAATGTGAGAAAGGTCCAGCCTGTTGATTTTTAAAGTAACCTTGAGCATAGCGGGGTCATTTTCATCTTCCTTAACACTGCTACTCAATATTTTCGCATTGTTCTCCTCTACCAATCTGCTGATCTCAGATAACGAGTAATCAATTTGTTTTATTGACAATACGATGATCCCTCCGGGAATTTGCACTGCAGCTGACTGAGCAAATGAAGTGACAGTATCCTGTACGGTAATCACACCGGTATACCTACCTTCAGGGTCGAGTACGCCAACTAATTGCGCTTGATTATCTGAAGAAACCTTCAAAACATCATAAAAATGCGAAGTATTATTTACCACGCAAGCTTGTGCTTCGAGTTCTATTTCTCCAATGAGCTTTTCTGCATCGTTGGCCTCCAGGATTATTTCTTCTGAAATTAACCCTAAAAACCTCTCACTGTCTACCACGGGTAGTTGATTACATCTTAATTCCTCCATCCACAGCATGGCTTTGTGCACATCATCCGTGAGTTTGAGCGGTGGAATCATATGATTTATCAACTCCTCTGCTATCATCTCAGTTATCATTCAGAAATTTTGATAAAATATTATTGAATTTTTCCGGGTGCTCCATCATAGGAGCATGGCAACACTTATCTACAAACTGAAGTTCGGAGTTAGGTATAAGTTTATTGAATTCATGACCAACCATAGGAGGAGTAATCGTATCGTTCAAACCCCAGACCAAAAGTGTCGGTTGTTTAATGCGAGGTATATCTTTTGCCATATTATTCCGCTGTGCTGATTTAGCTATGGCTACAATACGCATACATTTCGGAATACTCTTGGTAGTTTCAAAAACCTCCTGAACGAGCTCTTTCGTAGCGGTATTAGGATCGTAAAAAGTGTATTCTACTCTTTCTTTTATATAATCGTAGCTACCTCTTCTGGGAAAGGAACCTCCCATTGAGTTCTCAAAAAGCCCTGAGCTGCCTGTAAGCGTTAGTGTGCGCACATTTTCACCATTTGCCAATGTGTAGATCAAGCCTACATGGCCTCCTAATGAATTGCCCACCAGATTTAGATTTTTCAGACCCTTTAGCTCAACAAAATTTTCAAGAAATTTATTTAGCCCTTCTAGACCTGCCTGTCTGATTGGCATTTCATAAATTGGCAGTAAAGGTATTACTACACGATAGTTGGGTTTAAAATGGTTAACTACACCTTCCCAATTACTCAAAGCCCCGAACAAGCCATGAAGCAGCAATAATACATCTCCTTTGCCTTCATCTATATACTTAAAATCTTTTTCCTGATGGATTTTTAGTGCCATAATTATGCTAAATCAGTCTATTGCAAAGTAAACAAAATTGGTCAATTATACGGTTATGTTGTTATAATCTAACCAATTTTTCAAAATTTTCAATCCATGTTCGGTCATGGCTGCCTCCGGATGAAACTGAACCCCCCAGATAGGCAACTGTTTATGTCTGATGGCCATTACCTCCTCGCTTTCTGATCTCGCAATTACTTGTAGCTGGGCGGATATATCACTTATTATTAGAGAATTATACCTCACCACACTAAACTGTTCAGGCAATAATCTGAATAATGGATCATCGTCAACTTTAATAGAACAGATTTTACCATGCATAGGTTTTTGTGCTTTGAATAACTTTTCGCCAAACAGCTCACCAATGGCCTGGTGGCCGAGGCAAATCCCTAAAATTGGTGTCTTGTCTTTGTAGTGTTCAAGTACTTTCATGAGCTGACCTGACTTTCTAGGCACTTCGGGGCCTGGGCTCAGTACAACTCCTTTATAATCATCGGCAGTGATTTCATCGAAATTATGGTCATTTCTATACACCTTGCATGTCATTCCTAATTGTTGAATATAATCAACCAGGTTGTAGGTAAATGAATCGTAATTATCAAGAAGTAGTATCACCTTGAAGAAGCTCCTTTATCATGTCAAATAAGTCGTGAGCAAAGGGCATAAAACCAGAAATAAATTCTACCACCTTTGGCGCTAAAGGTAAAATTATTGGATACAACAAAGCATCTTCTGTCCAGGATTCAGGCATAGATATACCAAAAGAGTCGGTAAGCCAAAGAATAATACTTAAGCCAAATGCCCATTTTAATACCGAAACTAACAATCCGGCAAGGTTATCAACCGTTCCAAGCAAAGTGAGGTCTATTATTTTTTTAAGTGCCTTTCCTAGTAGATTAATACCAATAATTATGGTGAGAAAAATAATGACAAAGGCTATATAAGGGAGCAATTTACCACTGATATCAAAGTTCTCATTGAGTAAATCCATACCAATATGCAGCAGTTTGAAGCCGCCAACAATTGCCAGAATAAAGGCTAGTATGGCTATTACTTCAAGTAAAAAGCCTTTTTTAAAGCCCTGGTAGGCACCAAAAACCAGAGGCACCAATAAAATAATGTCTATAGTGCTCAATTATCCAGCTAACAGCTTTTTAACAGACATTGATATGGCCTTCCCATCTGCCTTACCGGCAAGCTGTTTAGTAGCTGCGCCCATGACTTTACCCATATCCTGTGGGCCACTGGCCCCTACTTTTGAGATTATTGCCTTCAGCTCAGCTTCTAGTTCATCTTCTGAAAGTTGTTTTGGCAGATATCGGCTAATTACTTCAAACTCAAGCATTTCTTTCTCAGCAAGGTCTTTTCTACCTTCTTTTTCATACAATTCAGCTGATTCTTTTCTTTGTTTCGCAGCTTTAGTTAAAAGCTTGAGCTCAGCATCTTCACTAATATCACTGCCGGCAGCCCCTTTTTCTGATTCGGCTAAAAGAATGGCCGACTTGATTGCCCTTAAAGCAGTAAGCTCATCTTTTTTCTTCTCCAACATCGCTTTCTTAATATCCTGATCGATCTGCTGTTTCAATGACATATGTTTATGCTTTATATAAGTGAGTAATTCGTTAATTTGTGAAGAAACAAAGTTATAAATATTCAATAAATACGCGATGACAAAGCTGAGTGTTAATATTAATAAGTTTGCCACCCTCAGAAACGCACGTGGTGGTAATAACCCCAATGTTGTAAAAACGGCTCTGGATTGTGAGCGGTTTGGTGCACAAGGCATTACAGTTCACCCAAGGCCTGACGAACGACATATTAGATATAATGATGTACTTGAGCTGGCAGAAGTAGTAACTACTGAATTTAATATAGAAGGGTACCCTGATGATCGCTTTATGGAATTGGTGAAAAGAGTAAAGCCGGCTCAGGCCACTTTAGTACCGGATCCGCCAGATGTCTTAACCTCAAATGCGGGTTGGGATACCATTGGCAAGAAAGACTTTTTAACTGATGTAATTGCCAAGCTTAAAGAATCCGGCATAAGAACCTCGATTTTTGTTGAGCCGAGTATAGATATTATTGAAGGTGCGGCTACCATTGAGACTGACAGAATAGAGCTTTATACAGAAAGTTATGCCACGCAATATAAATATGACAAAGCCAACGCCATTAAGCATTATAAGGCCGCGGCTGCAAGGGCAAAAGCCTTAGGTATCGGTATAAATGCTGGTCATGATCTTGACTTAGATAATCTCGCTTTTCTTAAAAAAGAAATTCCGTATATTGATGAAGTTTCTATCGGCCATGCGCTGGTATGTGATGCCATATACCTTGGCTTGGAAAACACGATACAACTTTATCTGAAACAACTCAAATAGTTAATTATGTCAGCCATTCTGACGAAAGAAGAAGAACAACAAATTGAGTCGGCCGTAAAAATGGCTGAATCAAAAATTTCAGGAGAAATAGTGCCTGTAATACTGCAAAAGAGTCATCACTACCCCTCTACGAAGTATAAACTGGCATTAATTGCATCAGTGGTTATGTTCTTAATTATTATAGCAGGCGATCGATTGCTATCTGGTTTCAATCTATATGACCCAATTTATTATTTCTCACTGTCTTATGGTGCAGCCGTTCTAGGCTTTATAGCACCTGTTTTGTTTCCGAGTTTGGCCGTAAGTTTCGCTTCTGAGAAAGAAAAAAGTCATGCAGTAATGCAGAAAGCTGAAACCATATTTCTTGAAAGTGAAGTCTTTAATACCAAAAGCCGAACAGGCATTATGCTTTTCGTTTCACTTGCTGAAAGAAGGGCTTTAGTCATGGCCGATACTGGAATTAACGAAAAGGTTGACCAAAGCACATGGGATGATTTGGTAGGTCATTTAATCGATAACATTAAGAGAAATGAGATGGTGACGGGAATTACTGATGCAATTGCATCAGCTTCTAAAATATTACTCGACAATGAGTTTACGGTAGATGCCGATGACAAAAATGAACTTCCTGACAATATAATTACAGACTAATGAAAAAGCTTTTTCTCATTTCATTACTCCTGGTGTCATTAGTATCACAAGCACAATTACAAGTGCCATACCTATCAGGTCGAGTCGTTGATGAGGCTGGTGTTTTATCTGAGGGTACCATTCAACAATTGGAGACAAGCCTAAAAGCACACGAAGATTCCACTTCCAATCAGATTGTAGTTTTGACAATTTCTTCTTTAGAAGATGAGATACTGGAAGAATACTCATTAAAAGTGGCTGAAACCTGGGCTATTGGTCAAAAAGGAATAGATAATGGGGTTCTATTGCTGATAGCAATTGAAGACCGTAAAATGAGGGTCGAAGTTGGTTATGGTTTGGAAGGTGATTTGACAGATGCATTGGCTAATCGCATTATTCGAAATGAAATCGCGCCAAATTTCAGACAAGGTGACTATGATCAAGGTATTACTGAGGGTGTTAATGCTATCATAAATGCCATTTCAGGAAGTTATGATCCTGAGTATGTTGAAACATATGAAGAAGATGAGATCGCTCTTTTTGGAGGAGTAGGAGGTATTCCCTGGTATGTGAGTCTATTAGCCGGAGGAGTTTTCTTATTGGTTGTTGGCACTTTTACTTTTTTCGCTTTTATGACCAAAGGCTGTGCGAGTTGGTTTTTATTCCTTTTCCTGTTACCCTTTTATGCCACGTTCCCATTATTTTTATTCGGCATAGTGCCAGCTGGTGTGCTGATTCTACTTTATTTCTTTGGTTTTCTTTACTTCAAAATATTCTATATCAGAAGTGGGTCAGGCAAGAAATGGTTTGACGCTGCGTCAACTAAATTAGCCTCTTCTTCAGGGTCAGGATCTGGCAGTGGTTGGTCATCCTCTTCAAGCAGCAGCTTTTCTGGTGGTGGTGGCAGCTTTGGCGGAGGAGGATCCAGTGGATCCTGGTAATTATTTATTGTCTCTTCCTGATTTGCTAATACTACCCAGCCCTGAAACGTCACTTATTACTTCTTCTGGGTTTCCTATATAGCTAATTCCCCCAACACCACTAACAGAAGCATCCAATTTTTCTGTGACATTAATATTAGCACTACCTACTCCACTAATTTGAACTTTACAGATTTTACTTTCTAACTCATAGGCATCCAAGCCACCTGCACCACTCATGGAAATATTTTGTTCATCTGCTCTACCACTGAGTTCGACAGAACCAGCTCCGGAAACCGATAACTTCAATGCATTAAGGTTTAAGCTCAAATCCAATGCGCCAGCACCTGACATGCTAATGTTTAAATATTCTCCATCAATTGTTTCTTCACTTTCTAAAGTAGCCGCTCCCCCAATTTCAATAGCAGTAAGCTGTGTATACGTGATGTAAAGCGACAATCCATCATCGCTATCAAGGTTGGCCAAAGTTTCGATAACTAATCGATCACCATTGGTACTTATTTCAATAAACTCATGAAGGTTTTCATCTGCGGTGAGAGATACTCCGGCTTTATCACCTGCAATGAGCATTATTTCAAAATTTCCTGATACTATAATCTCTTTGAAATCGTCAACCTCAATCTCTTTGGTAATCATATTGCCATTACCCACTTCCCTGACAAGGGTATCGCAGGCACTGAATAGTACAACCATTAAAATCATTGAGAAAATACTGCTGAATCTGATCATAGCTAAGGGGTTTATTGTTAAAAATAGAAAAATAAAATGAACAATGCTCAAAGAGGCATTTAACATATTGGTAATCTGTGGGAGTTAGGCTATTTTTGAGGCCTCATTTTACAGCCCCTCAAATATGAATAGAGATAATATTTTTGACCTTATCGAGCAAGAGAAAAAGAGACAGCAATCAGGCATAGAACTCATTGCCTCTGAAAATTTTGCAAGTCCAAATGTAATGGAAGCCATGGGTAGCGTGCTTACCAATAAGTATGCTGAAGGCTTACCGGGAAAAAGGTATTATGGAGGTTGTGAAATTGTAGACAAAATTGAACAAATGGCTATAGACAGAGCCAAACAGCTGTTTGGTGCTAGCTGGGCCAATGTACAGCCACACTCTGGCGCTCAGGCCAATGCAGCAGTAATGCTGGCCGTGCTTAATAAAGGTGATAAAATATTAGGATTTGACTTGTCGCATGGCGGTCATTTGACTCACGGATCACCTGTAAATTATTCAGGTAAATTATATGAACCGGTATTTTATGGTGTAGATGAGTCTACAGGACTTATCGACTGGGAAAATGTAGCCGAAATCGCTCGCAAAGAACAACCTAAGCTTATCATATGTGGTGCCTCAGCGTATAGCCGCGACTGGAATTACGAAAGGCTAAGAGAAATTGCTGACGAAGTAGGTGCTTTGCTTTTGGCTGATATCTCTCACCCATCTGGCCTTATAGCCAGGGGCTTACTTAATGATCCCATTGAGCATTGTCATATTGTAACTACTACAACTCATAAAACGCTACGCGGACCTCGCGGTGGATTGATTATGATTGGTGAAAATTTTGACAACCCATGGGGATTAAAAACTCCAAAAGGAGAAATAAGAAAAATATCTGCGATGCTCGACTCTGGAGTGTTTCCTGGTACTCAAGGCGGTCCTCTCGAACATGTAATCGCGGCTAAAGCCGTAGCATTTGAAGAAGCATTGTCTGACCACTACCTAACTTACGTAGTTCAGGTGGCTAAAAATGCCAAAACCATGGCGCAAGCATTTAACGACAAGGGATATAAGATCATTTCTGGTGGTACGGACAATCACATGATGTTGATTGACTTAAGATCAAAAGACCTGACTGGCAAACTTGCTGAAAACACCCTTCAGAAAGCCGATATTACCATCAATAAAAATATGGTCCCTTTCGATGACCAATCGCCTTTTGTGACCAGTGGTATGCGTATTGGAACTGCAGCCATCACTACTCGTGGTATGAAAGAAGCCGATATGGTAAAAATTGTAGACTACATCGATGAAGTACTCATGAACCCAAGCGATGACAAAGTGATCGATAGAGTACGTGGCGAAATAAATGATTGGATGAACGCATTCCCTTTATACAAATAAACTGTGGCACAGGCTAGACTTGATCAAATGGGGGATGAGAAAGAGATGTCTTTTATAGACCATCTCGAGGAGCTACGTTGGCACCTCATCAGAGCTGTGATTGCTATTTTTGTTTTTACTATAGCGGCATTTATCTCGGTAGATTTTATTTTTAATACGGTTATTTTTGGGCCGGCCAGACCAGACTTCTGGACTTTTAAAATGCTTTGTAAAGTCGGTGAGTTCATCAACTCCACAGCCATCTGTATTGAAGAAATCCCTTTCAAAATGCAGAGCCGTAAAATGACAGGCCAATTTACCATGCACATCACTTCCTCATTTGTGATTGGTATCATCGTGGCATTTCCTTACATTTTTTGGGAGTTTTGGAGATTTATCAGCCCTGGCCTTCACTTAAACGAACGTAAAATTTCAAGAGGAGCCGTTTTCTTCGTGACATTGCTCTTCTCTATCGGAGTGATGTTTGGGTACTACATCATGTCGCCATTGGCCATCAACTTCCTGGCTAATTATCAGGTAAGTGAGATTGTTTATAATGAGTTTGACATCACTTCGTATGTTTCAACCATATCTACTTTGGTTTTAGGAAGTGGTATACTTTTTCAATTGCCAATAGTTGTTTACTTCCTTTCTAAAATAGGAATTGTAACGCCTGAGTTGATGAAGAGTTACAGGAAGCATGCTATAGTGGTTATACTTGTGTTAGGCGCCATGCTTACACCACCCGACCCATTGAGTCAGGTTCTTATAGCATTTCCATTGTTTGGCCTCTACGAAATGAGTATATTAATATCGAAAAGGGTAACAAAAAAGCGTTTAAAAGAAGAATTAGCAAGACAAAAGGAACAACAATGAAAGTAGCCATAGGAGCGGATCACGCAGGAGTATCGTACAAATCAAAACTTATTGATTACCTAAAAAACAAAGGTTTTGAGATAGAAAACCATGGAACTGACAGTGAAGACTCTGTAGATTACCCTGATTTTGCACATCCTGTAGCTGAATCTGTAGAAAGTGGAAAAACTGAACTTGGTGTTTTGATTTGTGGCAGTGCCAACGGTGTAGCCATGGCTGCCAACAAGCATCAGGGTATTAGAGCTGCTATCTGCTGGAACGAAGAGTTAGCGGCACTGGCTAAACAACATAACAATGCCAACATCCTTTGTATACCGGCACGTTTTGTAGCTTATGAGCTGGCAGAAAAAATAACTGATAGTTTTTTCGAAACTTCCTTTGAGGGTGGTCGTCACGAGCGGAGAGTCAATAAAATCGGCTGCTAGTTGATTAAATAGTAGCGTTCGCCATTTTTTCGATACCTATCGGCCAATATTGGCATCTTTTTCATCACATTAGGCATTACTTTATTAGGGTCAATAATGATTTCAGGCATATCCTGGCTGAATCCATCATATATAATCGTCTGGTTATCGTAATAATCGAGGTTGGTAAATAAATCTTTAACCATATGCCAGTCTAAAAATGGTGTAGCCGGTTGGCAATTGACATACGCTTTGAGATTATTATCTAAAACCAACACTTTTTTACCTTCCAATTCTTTTTGCCCCTGATCAACAAGGTAAGTGTTTAAATCAACATGATCTTTTGTTAGAAAAAACTTGAAAGCCGTTCCATGATTAATCAGAATGGTGGCTGTTAAAAATAATGTAAAGATAATTTCTGAGATAAACCTCCTACGTATAAGCAGAAAGTAATGACTTAAAAAGAAAGCTACTATAGGTACAAAAACAATATATGTATTTGGTGCATAGGTAGTAGAAATAAGCACAAAAGCAATCGCAAATAGTAGCCATACAAACATCACTTGCGTAAGCCGTGTTTGATAATTTGTAAACCTTGCTCGTTGATTAATCCTGACAAAAGAAGCTATGAGAAGCAGTATTGGAACGGCAAAAATCACTAGCAAACTCATGTTGTCTATAAATGATTGCGAGTAAAAAGTGACTAACGGATTAATAAAACTGTAGATAAAGTCCTGCAGTCTATTTGTAACCAGAAAATATGTAGCAGCAAGAAGCAGCGGAAGTGTGAACCCAAATAAAAGCAGTAAGTACCGCCTTAAAACCGTACCGGTGAAGAACATAAACACAACGAATGTCGCCAGGCCAAAAATGATATTTGGCAGGTAGAACAAACAAGCAACCCCAAGGTAAATGCCAATATTGAGAATCTTTTCATCTCTTTTGGCCCTAAACTCGATATGACTAAAAATATTATTAAGGGCCAGCAGTAAAAAAGTTAGCCCCATTACAACAGGAGTCAGAGTAATAAAGTCAAAGAAAAAGGACATCGATATACCGTAAATCAGTCCTGGCACATAGGTATTTTCATTGTATGCTTTGTTGTCGAGTAAGAGCTTATTGAAAATAAAGCATTGAAAAAACACTATTATAAGTGCCAGCCAATAATATGCGTTTTGCGACCTGCCAAAAAGATAATCTGTGACCATATATATTCCAGCAGAGAATGGTGCAATATTTTCCCACACCTGATCATATAAATTTGCTCCTTCACTCATCTTCTCACCGACCAACATATGACTCAGCTCAGGAATGGTTAAATGCCCATCACTAAACATAAATGGCAGTCTCAGTGCTAGAAGCACAAAGAAGATGAGAATAAGCCTGTAAGGGTCGTTGAGTCTAAAAAAACTTAGCAAAGCATTCGCGTTCTGTGAGGGTTACAAAAATAGATGAATATTGAGAAAAAAATAAATATAATGGGATATTTGCACTATGGAGGAAAGTACCAGACAACAAAAATATTCTAAGCTAATTCAAAAAGACATCAGCGATATCTTTCAAAAAGATAAGATGGGCATTTTTTCGAATACCTTTGTAAGTGTTGTTGATGTAAAAGTTACTGCCGATCTGAGCATAGCAAAAATATACCTTTCTATGATGCTCGTTCCCGACAAGCAGGTTTTGCTTGATAAAATCGACCTTCATAAAAGTGAGATACGTAAAGCTTTAGGTAATAAAATCGGTAAACAAGTTAGAAAGATTCCCGATTTGATTTTCATCCTTGATGAAACGGAGGAGAAGGCCAGCCGTATCGATCAGATTATCGACAATCTGGATATCCCCGATGCTGACGAAGCTTCAGATGAAGATCAAAAAGACTAACTTCAGCCTGTGAAGCTATCTCTTTTTATAGCACGTAAGTATTTCTTCTCTAAGCGCAAGAGAAACTTCATCAATGTTATTTCTATTATTTCAATGCTAATTGTAGCCGTCTGTACTGCTGCACTTATCATTGTACTTTCTGTGTTTAACGGACTAGAAGGCCTTTTGCGATCACTTTATGGTTCTTTCGACCCTCAGATACGCATTGAGGCTACACAAGGTAAATCTTTTGAGTACACCGACTCATTAAAGCAACTTGTAACCGAAACTGACGGGGTAGCCATTGTTACTGAAGTGATTGAAGACTATGCGTATGTGAAGTACCGAGAATCTGATATGGTAGTGACAGTAAAAGGTGTAAGCGATAATTTCATAGATCAACACCGACTGGACGATGCTATTGTAAGTGGTGATCTGCGGCTCAAAAAAGACAACATTAATTACGCAATCATTGGCAGAGGTGTGCAGTACGCCTTATCTATAATGCTCTCAAATGAAATCTATCCTTTGCAAGTACATTACGTTAAGGATGTGAAAGTGGGCTCCATTGATGTAAGCAAGCTTTATTCCAGCCGCAATATATTGCCTGGAGCTGTTTTTGCCATTGAGAAAAATTATGATGAAAACTACATTTTTGTGCCGCTCGATTTTACCAAATCTCTACTGGGCTATGAAGACAAGCGAACATCACTCGAAATAAAAATTGATAAAGAAGCTTCTATTGATGATGTGAAAGAGTTGCTCAAGGGCCGTTTAGGTGAAAGTTTCCTGGTGCAGGATAATGAAGAACAACATGCCGATCTATACAAAATCCTTAAACTGGAAAAGCTATTTGTTTTTATTGCTTTTGCATTCATACTGGTTGTTGGAAGTATTAATATCTTTTTCGCCCTCACTATGCTGGCACTTGATAAGAAAAAAGACATCTCAATACTTTTTGCCATGGGTGCCACAAATGGCTTAATTAAGGCCATCTTTTTATCTGAAGGGGCCATCATTTCGCTCGGAGGCTCCCTGTTAGGGTTGTTGGCTGGCGGACTTATTTGTTGGGCTCAGCAAACTTTTGGATTGATTTCCATGGGCATGGAGACATCTATATTAGAAAACTACCCTGTGATCATGGAGCCCATGGATTTTGTTTACACTGCCTTGTGCCTTGTACTTATCACTTTTGTAATTTCTTACCGCCCAGCCATCATTGCTACACGTTATAATAATGTAAAATATCTGTAGTCAGATGTAATATCTACATCAAATCTTAAATATTAATTACTGTTCAGGTCAACCAAATTATTATTTGGCTTCTTATCAGCACAAATTACCATTGGTCTACACATGTGATATATTTAGCTTAAATCAATAAAAAACCCTCTTTAGTTTCGTTTAAAATGCTTAATTTGCAAGTTCTGTTGCTATGTAAGTATGAAAGTATCCGCTGCACAACCCTTTCAGATTATCTACTCATTGTATCAACATGAGTACCTGGGATATCTATTTGAATCCTTCGTGGTACACCTTGATGATAAGGGGAAACTTACATTACAACATCAAAACATTTCTTCTAAAAATGCTCGCGAATTTGCTTCACGATTAGATGAGACCGACTACGCGCTGATCGACACCATCGATGAAATGCAGCAAGATGCCGTGATTAAGAAGTTTAACAACGGCAAAATAGTTAAGCCGGAAGACTATTTTCCTAAAATATACGATACACATAAGGGAAATGATCTTCTTCAGCAGGAAATTGAAAGTTACCTTGAGCGAAGACGAGCGAAGATTTTAGAGCGGCTCAAAGGTAAAATGGTTTTTGAAATGGGCAATGATGGTGAGCCAGCCTGGCGCCAGATAGAGGTAATGCAGGAGAAAGCCACCATACTTTTTCACTTTAGGAGAAATGAAGACAACACACACTATTTCCCAACCATCAAGCACAATGGCGTAAAGCTCGACTTTCAATACAAAGGCGCATACATTATTTGTAGAAACCCAGCCTGGATGGTATTGGCCGGAAAGCTCTACTCTTTTAAGAAAGATGTAGATGGAAAAAAGCTCATGCCTTTCCTCAATAAAAAGTTTATCGTCATTCCGAGAAATGTTGAGGAAACATACTACAACAAGTTTGTAGCCCCATTAGTAGCTTCGTTTGATGTGTATGCCAAAGGTTTTGAAATCAATAGCGAACACTATGACCCAAAACCAATACTTACGCTTTCCGAATTGCAGACAGCCGGTGGTAACATGTCGCTTTTTGATGGCAACGGGCAAGCAAATTCAGAAGACGAAAAAATACTTTTTGAACTTTCATTTAAATACGGTCCTTTCCAGTTTAAGGCTGATAATATTGGGCCGGTAAGTGTCTCTGTAGAAAAACAGGGCAATGATTATACTTTCCATCGTGTAAAGCGTAAGCTGGCTGACGAGCGTGAGACCATTAACTACCTGGTTGAGTCGGGCCTTCCTTTAAAAGGTTCCAGGATTGCCATCCCAAAAACCAAAGCATTTAGTTGGCTGGATGCAGAGCGCAATACACTGGAATCGAAAGGCTTCAAAATAGATCAGCGAGGTAAGTCTGATAAAAAATACTTTATTGGTGAGTACAAAATCAGCATAGAAGTAAGAGAAAATATTGATTGGTTTGATATCAATGCAGTAATACAGTTTGGAGAGTATACCATTAGCTTTAAGGAACTGAGGAAAATGATCCTTAAAAAGAAGCACGAGCTGGAGCTTCCAAACGGTGAAATAGCCGTAATTCCAGAATCATGGATTTCTGAATACTCTGAGTTGTTTGCCTTCTCTGAAGAAGATCAGGATGGTGATCCTAAGCTGAAAAAACATCATTTGGCTTTAGTCAAAGACCTGGAAACGGGCAATCTGGCCAGCGTGAGTATGAGCAATAAGCTTGAAAAGCTTCGTGGCTTCGACAAGATGGATGAGTTTGAATTACCCAAAAACTTTAAGGGTGATTTGAGACCATACCAGAAGGCGGGTTATGATTGGATGCAATTCTTAAGGAGCTACAAATTTGGCGGGTGCCTTGCAGATGATATGGGTCTTGGTAAGACTGTGCAGACACTTGCTTTGCTGCAAGCTCAAAAGGAACAAGGCATGGAAGGCACTACTTTGCTTATTATGCCAACCTCATTGGTATACAACTGGGAGATGGAAGCAAAAAGGTTTACACCAAAGTTGAAAGTCTTTACATACACTGGCACCAACCGAGAAAAAAAGCCGGAGAAATTCAGTAAATACGACATCGTTATTACCTCTTATGGTATCATAAGACTTGATATAGATTTATTGGAGACTTTCTATTTCAACTATGTAATTCTTGATGAGTCACAAGCCATAAAAAACCCCGGATCTAATATTGCCAAGGCTGTAAGAAAACTTAGATCACGTAGCCGATTGATTCTTACAGGTACGCCATTAGAAAATAGCACCATGGATCTCTGGTCGCAGATGAATTTCATCAACCCAGGCCTCTTAGGTACGCAGAGTTTCTTTAAAAATGAGTTTCTCAACCCTATAGAAAAGAAACAAGATGAGAGTAAGATCAAAAAGCTAAACTCGATCGTCAAGCCATTTATTTTAAGAAGGCACAAATCACAAGTAGCTAAAGACCTGCCAGAAAAGGTAGAGAATGTACAGTACTGTGAGATGACCCCTGATCAGGAAAAAGAGTACGAAGAAGTAAAGTCGTTGTATCGCAATAAGATACTTGAAAACATTGAAGCCAAAGGGCTTAATAAATCACAGTTGTTACTTCTTCAGGGTCTTACCAAATTGAGACAAATCGCCAATCACCCAAAGATGGTTGATATTGACTACACGGGTGATTCTGGTAAGCTGGACGATATCAAAGCTATGCTGGAGAATGCCGTGCAGGAGGACCATAAGGTGCTTATCTTTAGTCAGTTTGTGAAACACCTTAAAATTATTTCTGATTACCTCAATGAGGAAGGTGTAGACTTCGCTTACCTGGATGGATCTACCAAAGACAGAAAGGAACAGGTGGAACGCTTCCAGAATGAGAGTAAGCTAAAAGTATTCCTGATTTCATTAAAAGCTGGTGGTCTGGGCCTCAACCTTACACAAGCTGATTATGTGTTCATTTTAGATCCTTGGTGGAACCCAGCCATTGAAGCTCAAGCGGTTGACCGAGCGCATCGTATAGGTCAGGAAAATAAAGTGTTTACATATAAATTCATCACACGTAACTCTGTTGAAGAGAAGATTTTGGCCCTTCAGGCCCATAAGAAAAAGCTCGCCAGCGACTTGATCAACACCGAAGAAAGTTTTGTAAAGAGCCTTTCTAAAGAGGACATTGAGAGTTTGCTTTCTTAAAAATACACATCCATAATTTAAGTCGTGCCACCACTTCGAGTGGTGGCACGACTCTAGAAGCTTTTTAGAATATCCATCGGACGGACTTTGAACCGCCCGATGGAAAAGCTTGAAGGGGCACCATCCGGTGGCTTTCAGTCCATCGGATGGGTCATGCTTCTCACAGAACATAAGCCGTTGTTGACTTCAATGTAGAAAGTGCAAACGAGCTTTGCACCTGCCCGACATTGTTAATCGCGGACAGCTTATCTACAATAAACTGCTGGTACTGATTCATGTCTTTCACTACCACTTTGAGTATGTAATCGTACTCCCCTGCCAGGTGATAGCATTCCATCACTTCTGCAATTTGCATCACCTTTGCTTCAAACTCCTTGAGGTATGCCTGCGAGTGTTTTTCTAAAGTGACCATACTGAAACAAATCAACTCTTTGCCAATCTTCACAGGATCCAGCAGGGTAGCGTATTGCTTGATAACACCTGACTTTTCTAACCTTTTGATACGCTCATAAATAGGAGTTATGGTTAGGCCCAGCTCAGCTGCCAGTTCTTTATGCTTCATTTTGGCATCCTGTTGAAGGAGTCGAAGCAATGCCAAATCAGTTTCGTCAAGTTTTAATGAAGAAAAATTTTCCATTTAGGTCATATTAATTACACATTCAAAGATATAAATTCTATTTGTTGAATTATTAATATCTATTTTTTCTAACGATATTGATTTTAATGGAATTTTATTCCATACTTGATACAAAACAAGCAATACTATGGATTACAGCAAATTCTCTCCCGAAAGCCTTATGATGTCTTACGGCTACAAGCCTGAACTCTCTGAAGGCGCTATCAAATGTCCTATTTTTCAGACCTCTACATTCGTATTTAAAAATGCGCAGGAAGGTAAAGACTTCTTCGAAGTGGCCTATGGCATCAGAGAAAAGCGACCGGAGGAAGAACTTGGCTTAATCTATAGTCGTCTCAACAACCCTGACCTTGAGATTTTAGAAAACCGTCTCACGTTGTGGGACAATGCCGAAGACTGCGCAGTTTTCGAAAGTGGTATGTCGGCCATTAGCACGACACTTTTAGAATTTTTAAAACCTGGCGATTTGGTAATGTACACCATGCCAGTATACGGTGGCACCGACCATTTCATTACAAAAATTTTACCTAAGTACGGTATTGAAACTTTAGGCATCACTCCATTTGATACCAAAGAGGAAATAGACCAAATGCTTGCAGAACACCCTGCCGGAGACAAGCTTGCGTTTATTTACCTGGAGACTCCTGCCAACCCTACCAATGCATTGGTAGATATTGCTTTGTTTAAAACCATAGCCAACGAGAGACAATCAGAAGAAGCTCCGATTTATATTGCAGTAGACAACACTTATATGGGGCCGCTTTGGCAACACCCATTAGAACATGGAGCCGACTTAGTGCTATATTCTGCTACTAAATACATTGGTGGGCACAGTGATGTGATTGCTGGCGCTTGTCTAGGCTCCAAAGAATTAATAGGCCGTGTAAAAACTTTCAGAACATTCCTCGGCTGTATGGCAGGCCCATGGACGGGTTGGTTACTCATGCGTAGTTTAGAAACCCTCAAGGTGCGTATGGACCAGCAGGCAAGTAATGCCGCTCATATCGTGGAATTCCTCAATGCACACCCTAAAATTGAGAAAGTATACTATCTCGGTAACTTAAAACCTGAAGATGGGCGCCAGTACGACATTTACAAAAGACAGTGTGCTTGCGATGGAGCTATGATTGCTTTTGACGTAAAAGGTGGCGAAAAAGAAGCCTTCAAATTTCTGGACAGCATGAAGTTGGTAAAGCTTGCGGTTAGCTTAGGTGGTACTGAAAGTTTGGCCGAGCACCCTGCTACAATGACCCATGCCGATGTATCCACAGAGATGAAAGACAAAATGTCGATCACCAACAAAATGATCAGACTCTCGGTAGGTGTAGAGAATCCCAAAGACCTAATCTGGGACATTGAGCAGGCTTTGGAGCAGGTTTAAAACAGTGTATTATACTAACGCTTGTAAATATTTGTAAACATTTGTTAGCGGGTATATCAGCCACTGTTTTTTGACAAAACCTTTATAATTTCAACAATTAAGCCGTATTATTGGTCGCAGTAAGGTAAGTATATGCCACTGTATCCAGTGGCATATACACAATTGTTGGGGTGCATTGCGCTACTGGACAAGAATTCGTAAATTTACTTTATGATCGAATCAACACTTTACTCGATAGGACACGGAAACAAAAAGATTCAAGATTTCATTGAAGAACTTAAATCTTTCAACATTCAATATCTTCTTGATATTCGATCTAAGCCTTACTCAAAGTGGAATCCACAGTTTAATCAGGCACAACTGGAGCTTGAACTGAAAAATCATGAAATTAAGTATGTCTTTGTTGGCGACACTTTGGGAGGATTACCAGAAGACCGAAGTTGTTATGATAACGAAGGCAAGGTTGTCTATGATTGGATTAAAGAAAAGGACTTCTTTAAATCGGGACTAACGAGATTAACAACAGCGAATGAGAAGAGAGTAAATCTGGCCATCATGTGCAGCGAGTCAAAACCAGAGGAATGCCATAGAAGCAAATTAATTGGGCAAGAATTACTCAAAAAGAAAATTTCCCTTAAACATATTATTTCCAACTACAGAATTAAATCTCAGCCCGAGGTAATGCTCGAACTAAACAAAGGGTTGCATACAGTTGATTTATTTGGTAATGAGTTAGACTTAACATCAAGAAAATCATATTGAGATGGAATTTTTTACGATTGGAGTCTACAACTCAACCGAGAAGGAATATTTCAGCAAGTTAACAGAAAACCGTATTGACACTTTCTGTGACATTAGACAAAGACGAGGTGTTAGAGGCGCACAATATTCATTTGTTAACAGTAATCGACTTCAACAAAAATTAGGCGAACTGGATATAAAGTATGGTCATGTCATTGAATTAGCCCCAACTTCGGAAATAAGAGAACTTCAAAAAGAAGCCGACACTCAACTAGGAGAATTGAAAAGGGACAGGAACAAGCTAGGCAAAGTCTTCACCATTGCTTACAAAGATCGAATTCTTAGTCATTTTGACTTTGACTCGTTCATCGAAAATTTAGAGAATATCGGAGCAAGCAGAATTGTGCTGTTTTGTGTTGAAGAAAAACCAGAGGCTTGTCATAGATCAATTGTAACTGATAAGCTGCAACAGCTTGGTTATAGAATCTCGCACTTATGAAGGAAGTTGTTCTAATTCTATCCAAAACCCAAATGAATAACAACCAAGTTTGTGTTGGTGGACTAACCTTGAACGGTAGATACGTTAGACTTCTTGATGAAAATGGAAATAATCAACCACAAGACACTGATCTAGCACCAAAACAAGGATGGGAAATCGAATTTGAGGAACGCCCTAATAATGAACCTCCTCATGTTGAGGATATTTTAGTTCAGAGTCGAACGAGAAAGGGAACTCTCAAAGATGAAATCACTATAAAGGATTTTATAGAGAAAAGAAATATTCCAATCTGGAGAGGTCACCCTGATCAGTTATTTGATCAACTAATTCAATGGACTCAAGGTGGAAGTGGCTATATAGATGAAGAGGGCGGCATTCCTGAACACAGTGTAGGTTTTTGGATTTGTGACAAAGATTTAAAAAGAAGGGACTTCAACGGAATTAGATATCAGTATCCCTCTGCTGTTGGTTGGAGAAGTTTAAAATTTAAGGGATTGGAAGATCCAGTAGACATAATTCCAGCAGGAACACTACTTAGAGTATCATTAGCAAGATGGAAAGCTTTCAACAAAGGGGAATCTCCTAAATGCTGGTTACAACTTTCAGGCTGGTATGAAATCGGTGAACATTCTGATGAAACGGACGATTTACCATTTTGAAATTGGAAAACGACACCCCAACAGACACTAAAATGAATATGCGAACAGAGCCATCTGAAAGTACATTGCAAACCAGAAACCTTCTTGCTTCTAGCAACCGGGGCGCATACTCATTTTAGTTGAGCGTTATCTGCAAGCTAAAGAAGCCAATGTGCCAAATTTGAAATAATCGGAATAGGTATGACAACACTCCACATTAAAAATATGGTCTGCAATCGATGCATTATGGTGGTGCAGAATGAATTGGATAACCTAGGCTTAAAAATAAAAAACATTAAACTCGGAGAAGTTACATTTGAAAAAGCACCGTCTTCCGAAGAGAAAAATAAATTGAGAAATGCCTTAATCCCGCTAGGTTTTGAAGTAATTGACGACAAAAAAAGTCGTATTATCGAAACCATAAAGAACACAATAATTGACCTTGTGCATCATCAAAACAATGAAATAAAAATCAATCTTTCAGAGGCATTAAGCACTCAAGTGCACCACGATTATAATTATCTGTCAAATTTATTTTCCGAAGTAGAAGGCATTACTATTGAAAAATTCTTTATCGCTCAAAAAATAGAAAAAGTAAAGGAACTCTTGGTATATGACGAACTTACTTTGAGTGAAATAGCATTCTTATTAAATTATTCCAGTGTAGCGTATTTGAGTAATCAGTTTAAAAAAGTAACCGGACTTACACCCAGTCATTTTAAAAAGATACGTGAAGATAGAAGAAAACCTCTGGACGAGGTATAAGTAAATCTTACAAACCATTTCCAAAATTCCACAATACTCACCATTCATATTATTGCCAATTTTGCATTGTTAACTAGAGAATTAATAATCTAAATTTAATAATTATGAATAAAGTAGAAATAATAGTAAGAATGGTTCTAGGAATCGTTTTCGTAGTTTTTGGGCTTGATAAATTTTTAGCATTTGTTCCTCACGGTCATGTAATGACTGACGAACTTATGACCGCATATCAAGGTTTATTAGCTAACAAATTTATTTTACCTACTGTAGGAATTGTAGAGTTAGTTACAGGGGGTATTTTGATCTCAGGACGTTATGTAATTGTTGCATTGACTGCCTTAATGCCAATAATATTTGGGATTCTTGCATTTCATTTCGCTGTGGATCTACATGGAATTTTACCCGGGATAGGAGTTGCTGCACTATATGTTTATCTGATGGCATATAGACGTAAGACATTTGCTGAATTAATAAAGCAAACTAAAGAGGTTTAAATCATTTAATTGCGTTTGATGATCCTGTTGGGTTGTAAACCAAAGTCAACCATAATAATTCAGACCTTGTTAAAAACGTAAATCAACAATGAAACATACTTATCACATACACGGAATGACTTGCAACGGTTGTCGCAGTCACGTTGAGGAAACACTTTCAAATGTAAAAGGTGTTTCCAAAGCAACGGTTAATCTTGAGAAAGCCGAGGCTACTATTGAAATGGAAAAACATATTGCTTTAGTTACGTTTCAAAAGGCACTAAAAGATGATGGTGGTATATATAGCATCCATAACCAAGGCGAACACCACCATCATTCAAAACCTAAAAAGGAAAAAACACCCCAAGGCAAAGGTACAGGCACATTTTATTGCCCAATGCATTGCGAAGGTGATAAAGCCTATGATAAACCTGGTGATTGTCCTGTTTGTGGAATGGATTTGGTAGAAGAACAAACTTTATCAACAGCATCAGCAGAACAATGGACGTGCCCTATGCATCCAGAAATTATTAAGGACGAAGCAGGTTCGTGTCCTATTTGCGGGATGGATTTAGTACCTATACAACCCGACCTTTCAGCAGAAGAAAAAACCTATAAAAACCTATTAAAAAAGTTTTGGATAGCAACAATATTCACCTTGCCGATTTTCTTTGTCGCAATGAGTGAAATGCTCAGTAACAATCTGTTATACGGACTAATGGAGCAGAAATATTGGAATTGGATTCAGTTTGTATTATCTATTCCAGTTATGTTTTATGCCACTTGGATGTTTTTTGAACGTGCTTATAAAAGCATCAAAACTTGGAATCTCAATATGTTTACTCTTATTGGGATTGGCGCAGGTGTCGCATGGTTGTTTAGTGTGATTGGGATGTTATTTCCCGATATATTTCCTAATCAATTTAAAACAGAATCAGGTGCAGTACACGTTTACTTTGAAGCGGCAACGGTAATTCTAACGTTGGTGCTTTTAGGTCAATTATTAGAAGCTCGTGCACATAGTAAAACCAATTCCGCAGTAAAAGAGCTGTTGAAATTAGCCCCTAATAAAGCCATAAAAATTGTGGATGGTGAAGAAGTTGAAGTTAGTATAGATAAAATTGAACTCAATGATATTCTTAAAGTAAAACCAGGAGATAAAATTCCTGTAGATGGTTTCATCACAGAAGGAAATACGAGTATTGACGAATCAATGATAACAGGTGAACCCATTCCTGTAAACAAAGTTGAAAATGATAAAGTAAGTAGCGGAACAATCAATGGGAATCAATCCTTTTTAATGAAAGCTGAAAAGATAGGCAGTGACACCTTGCTATCTCAAATCATTCATATGGTGAATGATGCCAGTAGAAGTCGTGCACCTATTCAAAATTTAGCAGATAGAGTTTCGGGTTATTTTGTACCAGTTATAGTTATCATTTCTCTAATCACTTTTATTATATGGTCAATTTGGGGTCCAGAACCAGCTTATGTCTATGGGTTGGTTAATGCTATTGCGGTATTGATAATTGCGTGCCCGTGTGCATTAGGGTTAGCAACACCAATGTCGGTGATGGTTGGCGTAGGTAAAGGTGCTCAAAATGGTGTATTGATTAAAAATGCCGAAGCTCTTGAGAAAATGGACAAGGTAAATACACTAATAGTTGACAAAACAGGAACAATTACCGAAGGTAAACCAACAGTGCAAACTGTAGGTGCTTTTAGTGATGATTTCACGGAATTAGAGGTGCTTCAATATATCGTTTCGTTGAATATAAATAGCGAGCATCCTTTAGCAGAGGCAACAGTTAAATATGGTAAAGAGCATAATGCCGAAATTTTAATATCTGTAGATTTTAATGCTGTTACCGGAAAAGGTGTTGAAGCGAAAATAGATGGCAAAAATGTAGCATTAGGTAATCCGAAAATGATGGATTACACCAAATCAGACATTACATCTAAAATGAAAGAGGAAGCGAAAACCTACCAAAAACAGGGTAAAACGGTTTCTTATTTAGCATTAGATAATATTGTTGTTGGCTATGTGGTTATTGGCGACAAGATAAAGAAAACAAGTACCAAGGCTATAAAAGCTCTTCAAGATAAAGGTATCGATGTAATAATGCTTACAGGTGATAATCACGATACAGCCCAAGCAGTCGCATCAGAATTAAATCTGGCAGATTTCAAAGCCAGTATGCTACCCGAGGACAAACTCAAAGAAGTAGAGAAACTACAAGAAAAAGGAAAAGTGGTTGCTATGGCAGGTGATGGTATTAACGATGCGCCAGCTTTAGCTAAAAGCGATGTTGGTATTGCTATGGGAACAGGAACAGATGTAGCAATTGAAAGTGCAATGATTACATTGGTTAAAGGCGATCTACAAGGTATTGTAAAAGCAAGGAATTTAAGTGATTCAGTAATGAAAAATATCAGGCAAAACCTATTTTTTGCACTTATCTACAACACGTTAGGTGTGCCTATTGCAGCAGGTGTATTGTTCCCATTTTTTGGAATATTACTCTCGCCAATGATAGCAGCGTTAGCAATGAGTTTTAGCTCTGTTTCGGTTATAGGTAACGCATTACGATTACGAACAAAACAAATATAGATTAATAAAAAGCCAGCAGATAACAATGTATATAAAAAATAGGCGAAACAGTAATAGAATCATGAGTTTTGACTCGTGTGAAATTTTGTTCTTAACCGGAAAGTCTGGCACTTCGAAATCGCCTACTTTTCATATACTAACCGTTAGGCAACATCAATAATATTCTACACACCCTCAATTTTCAATAAAATTGTAATAATTTAAATACATAATCGGAATTATTCCGACTATATGTATTTTTTATTACATATTATTGTTAATTTTAAATTAGTTAATCGGAATATATCCGATTATCTTATACAATAATAACAACATGGATTTTAGAACAATCATACAGGATTATTCCGAAGCACCTATATCTAGACATTTAATTTTGGAGTTACTTAGCAAGTATCAGAGGCCAAATGATAAGATTAGTGAATTACTTAAGAGCGAAGAACTCATTTCTATTAGAAGAGGGCTATACACTATTGGGCCTAAAATGGATCTACCATTACCCGAACCGTTTCTTATAGCAAATCATCTTAGAGGGCCAAGTTATGTATCCTTAGAATCTGCACTGTCTTATTGGAACATGATACCAGAAAGAGCTTATGAAATAAGTTCCGTAACCACCAAAACTTCAAAACTCTATAAAACTCCAGTTGGACGGTATAGCTTCAAACAACTAAAGACTCCTTACTATTCTTATGGAATAAAAAACATCGAATATTCGCCTAAGCAAACGATATTAATTGCTTCACGAGAAAAAGCATTGTGTGATAAAATTGTACTAACACCTAAAATTAACCTTAGAAGTATCAAACAAACAAAAGAATTTTTAACAGAGGATCTTCGAATGGATAATGAAGTATTAAACACATTAGATACAAAAGCTATGGAATTGTGGATTAAAAATGCCCCCAAAAAAAGTAGTTTAAAAATGCTTATTAAAACGCTAATAGAATTATGATAAAAGAGTGGATAGAGGAATATAATCCAAAAAATGAGGAAGAAATATTATCTGCATTACGCGAAATAATGCACGAAATTACTTTGGCAGCCTTATCAAGAACCGATTTTTTTGAGAAAGCGGCCTTTTATGGTGGAACCGCTCTCCGAATTTTTTATGGATTGGATAGATATTCAGAAGACTTGGATTTTTCTTTACTTAAACCGGATTCTAATTTTTCAATTGAGCCGTATTTTAAAGACATACTAGTTGAATTTAAATCTTTAGGACTGACCGTTATAATTAAGGAAAAGAAAAAAACAAAAAAAGCAGCTATTGATTCCGCTTTTTTGAAAGCCGAAACGATATGGCAAGAAATTGTACTAGAAGATATCATCAAAGAAACTGGGGTGCGTTCAAATAAGACTTTGAAAATTAAAATAGAAGTTGATCGACAACCTCCATTAAATTTCCAAACCGAAGAAAAATTATTACTTCGTCCATTTTCTTTTTATGTGAAATGCTTTACTAAATCAAGTTTGTTTGCAGGTAAGATGCACGCTTTGCTATTTAGAAAGTGGAAAGATAGAGTTAAGGGAAGGGATTGGTATGACCTGGAATGGTACATTAAAAAAGGTATTCCCTTGAATGTAAGTCATTTCTTAGCTAGGGCAAAAGACACAAAAGATTGGCAAAAAGACAACATCTCTAAAGAAGAGATCATTGAACTATTGGATAAGAAAATTGAATCCGTCTCTTTTAGTAGTATTAAAGAAGATGTTGTTCGGTTTATAAAAAATGATGAGGTTTTAGATATTTGGAGTCCGCAATATTTCAAAGATTTGATAAGCAAAATGAAATTTGAAAATGCTTAATGAATTCCTAAATAAAAAAATAAAAAGATTGCCCAACAATAAATATATGACTATACACCGGCAATTACCTGCAAGCCGATCGAACTCAAGAATACATGAATTGGAGAAAAGTAGATGAGTGCTGGAAGGCCTTTGCCTCTGATAATAAATTAAAGTTTGACCAATCGGACGACAACTTCTTATATGGCGTACGAACTGAATACGAACTAACTTTAGCTAGACCGAATTACTCTTTGACATTTCTAGGCGATATGAAGAAAAGTACTGAAGGGTACAATCGGTATCGTACAAAATTGTTCATTAAGGAATTAAAGAGTAATTGCCTGAATTTTGATGAAGTCATTGATTCTAGATTCTTATTTATATTCAAAAATCATTACAAAGATCTTATCAAAGCAGATTTGCTTGAACTTATCCGTAAGCATAATGCTCATAAGATCATCCGAACGAACTTTGGATTCGAGATTAGGCATGACTACTTATTTGACAAATCAAATGACTTTCTGTATGGGATTAAATTGGCGGACGAAATTGCAAAACGTGCCAGCAGATACCACCATGTATGATCGTATGAGCTAAAGTGCTGTTCAAGTCGGTTTGTGCAAAGGACCATTCTTCTTTATTAAGGGCATTACTATTTGAAACAAACACGGAACTCTTCACGCATTATCCCCTATTTTGACCCTTGCAGTTGGAAAATTGAGGAGTATTTTGTTATGTATACTCCATAGTTATTGCTGTTATGATCAATACATATGACTTGCAAGTAAGCCAACCCAATAATTTTAAGCAGTTTGCTGTGAAAGACATGCTTATTGTCTACTACCGTTGCCCTCAGGTAGAAAAACAATTAAGCCTCTTTACCCATTTTAATGAAATCGCCTTTACCCTTTCTGGTAAAAAAACAATCAATAAGGGTGGTAAATCATGGGTGCTTTCTGAAAACAAATCCCTCTTTTTTCGCAGAGGGGCCTATAGCCAGGAATTGGATGAAACCAGCGGTTGGGAAGTGCTTGCTTTCTATTTTAAAGATGACTTTTTACGCAAAATTTTTGATGAGTATAAATTTCATTTACCCCTTAAAAGTTTACCCGAACCTCCCAAAGAAACCCTCATTGAAATTAAAGTAAATGAAACTGCCCGGGCTTTTTTTTACAGTATTATACCTTATTTCAATCAGAAACAACCACCACCCAAAAACCTGCTTGAATCAAAGTTCAAAGAGTTGCTTTATACAATCTTGTCAAATCCCGCCAATGTAGACCTATTGGCCTATGTCAACAGTATCCAGGATCAATACAAAACTCCTTTGTGGGAGGTAATGGAAGCCAATTACACATATAACCTGACAATCGATCAATTTGCTAAGATTGCTCAACGCAGTACAGCCACCTTTAAAAGGGAATTTTACAACTATTTCCACACTACGCCCGGTAAGTGGCTCACCAAAAAAAGACTGGAGCATGCCAGGTTGAAGATCGAAAACACAAAAGATACCATAAGTGCAATTGCCTACGACAGCGGATTCGTCAACGAATCGCATTTTAGCAGGATCTTTAAAAATAAATATGGTATGTCACCCAAGGCCTACCGGGAAAAGCATTATAGCCAACAAAGTACGCATTAAGAACACTTCTGCTCCTTAAAGTAAAATCACTGAGCGTTTCAGCAAAGGCTCATCTGCTATCTCCTTTTAAATTTGAAGTGCAACAATTTTTAAACAAGCTATTATGGAAAATTTAAAAAGAGGAATATCAAAAAAAAGCCGGCAGTTTATATTTTATTCACTCGTTCTGGCCTCATGTAATTATTCTGAAAATCAAAAATCTAAAGAAATGACGAACGTATCTAAAGAATTATCAACCTATGTTATTGAAAGAGAAATTGAAAATGTGGGGAGTTTAAGTCCTGAAGAATTGAAGGTAGTTGCACAAGAATCAAATGCCGCCATTAAAGAAATAGGATCTGATATCCAATGGCAACATAGTTATCTTGTTGGAAACAAAACCTATTGCATTTACAAAGCAAGAGATAAATCTTTAATCATAGAGCATGCGAAAAAAGCCGGTGCCCCTGTGGATAATATTAGAAAAGTCTCTTCTGTTATCGATCCTGGCACCGCGGATTAGGTGACTTTTATTAAGAAAACAGGGTTGTAATATTAAAAGCGAATGCGGTGTTGCTGCTAAATGCTCACCGCATTACGCATTTAAAAGAATCATTACGATCAACAATTTTGGAATAACACATCCAAACCTCACTCTCACCTTCATTTCCAGCCACTAATCATATTTTCACGGGCTTTATCAATCAACTTTTATTTATTGGTATTTATGAAAGCTATCATTTTTGAAAAATATGGGTCTGCGGAGGTGGTAAAGCTAAAAGAAGTAGCAAAGCCTGCTCCCAAACCGAAAGAAGTGCTTATCAAAGTGCATAGCACCGCTGTAAATGATTACGACTGGAGCATTATGCGAGGTAAACCCTATGCTTACAGGCTTTTTTTTGGCTTATTCTCTCCAAAGAACACTATACCGGGTATGGAGGTGGCAGGTGTGGTGGAGTCTGTGGGTGAACAAGTAACTCACTTAAAAGCAGGTGACAGAGTATTTGGCGACACTTCCGATTTTGGTTTCGGCACTTTTGCTGAATATGTCTGCATTGATGCTAAGGCATTCACACATATTCCCGAAGGGATGTCTTTCGATGAGGCCACCACATTGCCACATGCCGCGCTACTTGCCAAACAAGGGTTGATTGATTTGGGTGGTCTAAAAGAAAATCAGGATATACTCATCAATGGCGGTGGTGGTGGAGTAGGTACGATAGGTTTACAAATAGCAAAGGAATATCAGGCAACTGTTGCCGGAGTTGATACCGGAGAAAAACTTCAAACCATGCGCGATTTAGGCTTTGATGAAGTCATAGATTACAAACAAACCGACTTTACAAGAACAGGTAAAAAATATGACCTTATACTCGATGCCAAAACTTCAAAATCACCCTTTGCATACCTTAGAGCACTCAAGCCTGGTGGCACATATGTAACGGTTGGTGGCAAAGTATCTAAGTTTGTTCAGGTGCTAATTTTTAAAGCACTAATCTCGCTAATCTATAAAAAACGGGTCTGTCTGTTGGGGCTAAACGCCAACAAGGGGCTTGATTATATTATCGATCTTTATAATCGGGGCAAAATTAAACCTTTGATTGATGGTCCTTACCCACTTTCTCAAGCTGCAGAAGCCATTCAAAGGTTTGGAGAAGGAAAACACCATGGCAAAGTGGTAGTAAATCCATAAATAGAGTAATATGTACACAAGGAGCAAAATCAATTCATGAACCTACAACCTGAAATAAAAACACTTGCACCAAAGACCCTCGTGGGTATCTGCCGTGATATGTCTATGACCAAAGACGAAACTGGTTTATTATGGAGGAATTTTATGCCTCAATTTAAACCTTTGAATGGCGATCAACAGCATGATCTATTTTCTTTGCAAGATTATCCAGAAAACTATTTCACCTCTTTTGCTCCGGACAATACTTTCACCAAATGGGCCGCTGTTGAGTTAACAAATAACATTAAAATACCACCAGATTTTAAGCAATTGGACTTTACTGGTGGATTATATGCCATGTTTCATTACAAGGGGTTAAGTAGCGACAAGCGCATTTTTCAGTATATTTATACTCAATGGTTACCCAATTCGGAGTACGAAATAGATAACCGTCCCCATTATGAACTACTTGGTGAAAAGTATAAAAATAACGACCCGACCTCTGAAGAGCTGATATTTATTCCCATAAAAAAGTAAGTCTATGGCCGATATTGAAGCACAAATCGAAATCTATAAGGCACTTGTTAAAAGCACTCCTGATGTTGAGCTCAAAGGCAAAACATGCTCTATACTTCGGTAAACGGATATATGTTTTCTCAAATCAATAAAGCCGGAGAAATAGGCATCAGGTTGCCCAAAGACCAGGCAGCAGCATTTATTGCAAAGCACGATTCCGGGCCGTTTAAATCTTACGGAGCCACCATGAAAGATTATGTATTGGTACCCTCAGAGGTGTTGACTGACAAGAAGCTTGCCTCAGGTTATCTCCATAAAAGCTACCAATACACCAAAAGCCTCCCCCCTAAATATCCTCGCTTTTAACTTGTAGCATAGCACTACAACCACTCTTGTAAAAACAACAACAACATCGACTGTTATTGTGTACTTTGGCACATTAAAGTATTAAAATCCATATAGTATGAATAAACTGAGACTACTCACCACGCTGTGCTTTTGCTCAATAATCTCTCTTGGAGCATTCGCTCAGGAGGAAGATGCGAAAGCCGATAGCACCAAAAAGGCTACTAAAGAACTCCCTTTGGAGCCAGAAAGAACCATTGAATTTAAAACAAAAGAAGGCACATGGCTTTCGTTAGACGTAAGCCCTGATGGTAGCACTATCATTTTCGATATGATGGGTGATCTGTATACCATCCCAATGGCTGGTGGCACAGCAACTAAAATTACCGAAGGCATGCCTTACGATGTACACCCAAAGTACAGTCCTGATGGAAAGTCTATCGTTTTTGTATCTGACAAAAGCGGCTCTGACAACATATGGACTATGGATTTAGCTACCAAAGAAATGGAGCAAATCACCAAAGACAACAATCAAAATTATTTTTCTGCCGAATGGACTGCCGATGGCGAATACATCATCGGAGCAAGAGGTAGAAGAAATATCAAATTACATATCTATCACAAAGATGGCGGTGGTGGAGCTCAGCTCATCAAAGAGCCTGAAAACCTTAAAGCTATTGACCCTGCGGTGAGTCCTGATGGCAAGTTGGTATATTTCTCACAGCGCAACAGAGCATGGAACTACAATGCGCAGTTTCCTCAGTACCAAATCGGCACATATGATCTAGTAGATGGTGATATGGCGAGAATCACTTCTCGCTACGGATCAGCCTTTACTCCAACGCTATCACCTGATGGCAAATGGTTGGTGTACGGTACGCGATTTGAAACAGAAACTGGCCTCGTGCTTAGAAACTTACAAACTGGAGATGAGCGTTGGTTAGCTTATCCTGTTCAGCGTGATGAGCAAGAGTCCATTGCACCATTGGGAGTTTATCCTGCCATGTCGTTTACACCTGATAGCAAGTTTGTCGTTGCCAGCTATGGAGGCAAAATCTATAAAATCAACATTGATGGTAATGCAGCTACAGAAATACCTTTTGAAGTAGATGTCAAATTGGAAATAGGTCCAAGACTGAAATTCGACTATCCTATTTCTGACGAGAAAGAAGCTTTTGTAACACAAATCAGAGACGGAGTTCCTTCTCCTGATGGTTCAAAGCTGGCATTTACAGCCCTCAATAGATTGTATGTAATGGATTTGCCTAACGGTACGCCAAAGCGTTTAACAAAAAACAACTTCACTGAAGCCATGCCTACCTGGTCACCAGATGGCTCACAAATCGTGTTTACCACCTGGGAAGAAAAAGAAGGCGGACATCTGTATAAAATCAGTGCTTCAGGTAAAGGAAAAGCCACAAGGCTTACCAACGAACCAGCGCTTTATTTAAATCCCGCCTGGTCTTATAAGCAAAACAGAATCGTATTTAACCGCGGTGCAAATCAGGTCTACAAAGATGCTGTGGATCCGTTTGGTTCTCTGATGATGGAAGACCTGGCCTGGGTTTCTGCCGATGGTGGAAATGTAATGCTCATTGATAAGGCCAAAGGAAGAAACACGCCACATTTCACGAAAGTGGACGATCGTATTTATTTAAACCACAGAAGTAAGGGTTTAATTTCGATCAGATGGGATGGCACAGATGAAAAGGCACACCTTGAGCTAACAGGTATTACGACCTATGGTTCGTCCTTAGATATGATACATGCACATGACGGTAGCCACAATATTTTACCGGGCAGTGAGCAAGCAAGAGAGAATAATCGTGCCTCTACGCCAAGTGAAATCAGAATTTCACCAGATGGAAAGACGGCTTTAGCCAAAATCAATAATGACATTTACACGGTAACTATCCCTCGCTATGGTCAGACACCTAAAATATCATTGGCGAAGGCAGAAAGCGCTGCATTCCCAGCTATGAAGCTCACTGTCTTAGGTGGTGAGTTCCCGGCATGGAGTGGCAACAGTGAGAATGTACATTGGTCATTAGGGGCAAGCCATTTTATTTACAACCTTCCGGCTGGTCAGGCTTATGCAGATAGCGTAGCTGCGGCTAAAAAGGCTGAAGCTGAAAAGAAAAAAGAGGAGAAGAAAGATGAAGATAAAGAAGAAGAAGAAGTAGAAGAAGACGGAGAGGAAGATGAAGAAGGTGACGAAGAAGCTACTGAGAAGAAAAAAGAAGAGGAAGAAAAGAAAGATAAGGAGAAAGACAAAGGCTTTACTGCCCAAGAGATAAAAGTAAAAGTGGCTTATGAGAAAGACATTCCGGAAGGAACCATCTTACTCAAAGGGGCACGGATTGTCACGATGACCGATCAGGGGACTATTGAAAATGGTGATATCCTGATTGAAAACAGTCGTATAAAAGCGGTTGGAGCCAGTGGTAGCTTAACTGTTCCGAAAGGCACGATTGAAATTGATGCCTCAGGTAAGACTATTACTCCAGGCTTTGTAGATACACATGCGCACATGTGGCCAAACTGGGGCTTACATAAAAATCAGGTGTGGATTTATTCTGCAAATCTGGCGTATGGTGTTACCACTACACGTGACCCGCAAACTGCCACTACAGATGTATTGACATATGCAGATATGGTAGAAGCTGGCATGATCCATGGCCCTCGTGTGTATAGTACAGGACCTGGAGTTGGTTACTGGGCATACAAAATCACTTCATTGGATCATGCCAAAGAGGTATTAAAGCAATACAGCGAGTACTACAATACTAAGAGTATAAAAATGTACTTGGTGGGTAATCGTCAGCAGCGACAGTGGGTCATTATGGCAGCCAAAGAGCTGGAACTGATGCCAACAACTGAAGGTGGTTTAGATTACAAACTGAATATGACACAACTTTTAGATGGGTATCCTGGTCATGAGCACTCATTGCCAATCTACCCGATCTACAAAGATGCTGTACAGACGATTGCCGACTCGAAGATGGCGGTAACACCTACCCTATTGGTATCGTACGGTGGACCATGGGCTGAGGAGTATTATTATGCTACAGAAGACCCATACCATGACAAGAAATTACAATATTTCACACCTTACGAAGAGCTGGCACAAAAATCAAGAAGACGTGGTGCCTGGTTTATGAAAGAGGAGCATGTATTCCCTAAACACGCTGAAACCATGACAAAAATCGTTGAGGCAGATGGTATAGGTGGTGTGGGTAGCCACGGACAGCTACAAGGATTAGGTTTCCATTGGGAGCTGTGGTCAGTAGCCAGTGGCGGCATGAAAAATATCGATGCGCTACGAACAGCCACCATTTTAGGTGCAGAGGCTTTGGGTCTTGAGAAAGACCTTGGAAGCATCGAAGAAGGTAAATTAGCAGACATTCTAATTATGGATAAAAATCCTTTAGAAGACCTACGTAACACCAACACATTGACTCATGTCATTAAAAACGGCAGAGTGTACGATGCGAATACTTTAGATGAAGTTGCACCGGTAGAAAAGAAAGCCGAACCATTTTTATGGCAAACAAAAAGGCCAAAAGATGTGCCTGGAATGAAAAAGTAGTAAACTGACTTATTAGATTGACAAAAGCAGCTGAGCATCTCAGCTGCTTTTTTTATATATTGATGTTAAGACAGATCTAATTTCAAAATGACCAACAACAAAGCCAACTACCCAGCCATGATTCAGATCATTAACATCATTCATGGTGCACTGATTGTTTTTCCAGTAGCATTTGCCGGAGTGACAGTGTATATCAATGAAACCGCACCGATGGCCTCAGAAAACATGAGCTTTTTGTCTTATGTCGCAATTGGTGTACTTATCATAGCCTTTCCGCTCTCCTCAATCCTTTTCAAATCTACCATCAGAAACAGTTCCGTAGGGCAAAAGGAGCTGTCTCAAAAAATTGCTGCCTATCAAACGGCTCATCTCATACGCATGGCTGCATTCGAAGGCTGTGGTTTTATAGCAGGAATTGCCGTACTACAAACAGGCAACTACTATAACCTGGGCGTTTTGGCGGTGGTATTGGCTATGTTTATCGTGCATAGACCAACACCTACCAAGATTGCCATCGACCTGGAATTAAACATGGATGAGAAAAATCAATTAATGGGAGCAACACCATGAATCGCAGAAAATTCTCAGGCCAACTTCTCAAAGCGGTAAGCAGCTATGCCTTACTCAGCTCGGTTTGGAATAATGATGCTATTGCCAAATCAATCTCACCCAACTTCAATCACTGGGCCATACAGCTCAACGAATACTGCCAGGATCTGCGTACCAATGAAATTGCTGTGGTGGATTGGCAGTCGAAGGTGGAGTCACTTTTCCGCAAAGTTGAATATACCGAATTCATGAACTTCATCGATTTTGAAACATTGATCAAAGGATTTGAATATCCAGACCTTGGGGTTAATACCAAAATGGTAAAATTTCCTGCACTCAGTGGGCTACCAGAGCGCACCGCTTTTGTTAAAAAAATCTTTGGTATGAAAAAAGATCGGGCCATCATACCTCATGGCCATAGCAATATGGCATCTGCTCATCTTATTCTCAAGGGCGAAATGCATATCAGACATTACGAAAAAGTAGAGGAGTTAAAAGATGCTTTAGTTATCAAACCTACAATCGATAAAATCGCTAAATCAGGAGATGTGTCTTCGATATCCGATGAGAAAGACAATGTGCATTGGTTTGTAGCCAATACAGATACAGCATTCACTTTTGATGTCATTATGCTTGATCTCAATGAGCAATCGTATGACATCCACAACCTCGATATTTATGCTCAACAAAAATTGAGTGATGGAAACTTATTGGCACCCAAACTTGATGTCACAACTGCATTGAAAAAATACGGCAAACTTACCCATCATTAGTTTTAGACAACTTCCACCTTCGGTGCGACCACATATAACCAGCCGGGTCACTTAATATTAGCTTTTCTGTTTCCTCAACATATCGATCTAATACGATATGACTATCCTTTGCATAAGGCGGCTCTGCCAATTTGATCAACTCAACAGTATATCGACCGCGTTTAGGCCGCTCTACTTTGAAGAAAAACACAGGAAAATTGCCTGACTTCGCTATTTGCTCAGGGCCGAGAAAAAAGGCTGTATCCTGATTGAGAAACGTAGTCCAGTATTTTGGTGAGTGTTTTCTCGGAGATTGGTCTGCGACAATTCCGAGTGCACGCAACATGTCTTTGGATTTTATTATAGTCCGTAAAATCCGACTTTTCTCAATAGGCTGACCGCCAAATCGACTCCTTGCGTTCAACATCAGCTTGTCGTAATTATCATTTTTTAACTTTTGATAAACCGCATCCACTGGAAAAGGCAAAACAATACACCCCACTTGCAGCGCCCACTCCCAGTTAAACTGATGTGAGGCTATCACGACAATAGACTGTCCTGCATCGGCATAGGGCTGCACAGCATGCACGTTGGTAAATGTTACTCGCTTCTGTAGTTTTTCCTTTGAAATAGATATGCCTCTAAGTGTTTCTACCATGTAATCAGTAAAGCGTCTATAATAGGCTTTGACTATTTTTTTCAGTTCCTTTTCACTTTTTTCCGGAAAGGAGTTTCTCAGGTTCTTCCAGACCACCTCTTTGCGATAACCCACCAAATAATACACGATTACAAACAACATGTCTGAAATCACATAAAGCAGCCTTAGTGGCAGGTATGACAGTAGTTTTATAAAAATCATCTGAGGTTGACAAAAGTAAATATTAAATTGAAATGATCATACTGGCCATCGACCCTTAAGCTGGTATTTGGCCTTAATTATCTTATTTTAGCACCTTCAAAATTCTACATGCATTATGAAAGATAAGGTAGTCGTAATCACAGGGGGCTCATCGGGTATTGGTAAAGCCATGGCGCAGGAATTTGGCTCCAAAGGTTCCAAAATATTTATCACAGGGAGAAATCAGGAGGCTTTAGATACAACAGTCGCTGAACTTACCGGACAAGGAATTACCATTGCCTCGTTTCAGGCAGATGCCAGTAAGGAAGAAGATAATAAAGCTATGGCCGAAGCTGCTGTCAAGCAATTTGGTACCATAGATATCCTAATTGCCAATGCCGGTATTTCTATGCGCGCCTTATTCGATGAAGTAGACCTTGATGTGGTAAAACGCGTGATGGATATCAACTTTTATGGTGTGCTTTATGCCACAAAATATTGCCTGCCTTATATCAAAGAAAATAAAGGTTCTGTTGTAGGAATTTCGTCAATCGCTGGGTACAGAGGCTTGCCGGGCCGTACAGGCTATTCGGCTTCGAAATTTGCACTCAACGGCTTCCTAGAAGTGTTGAGAACAGAAATGTTTAAAACCGGAGTGCATGTGCTCACCGCTTGTCCTGGGTTTACGGCTTCTAACATTCGTAAAAAGTCATTAACGGCCGATGGTTCACATCAAGGCGAATCTCCTCGTAAAGAAGAGAAGATGATGACTGCTGAAGAGTGTGCTGCACACATCTATAAAGCCACCAAAAAGCGTAAGAAAATATTGGTACTTACTGGCCAGGGCAAAATGACTGTCTTTCTCAACAAGTGGTTCCCGGGCTTTATGGATAAAATGGTGTACAATGTGATGGCCAAAGAAGACGACTCGCCTTTAAAATGATATTTCCCTCATTTTATTATATTTGTGTGGCCGATTAATTCAAAATGATTCAGAAGTATTTTCCTTTCGATAAAAACTACATTTTAGAAAAAGCGCAGCTTGACAATGAAGAGCGTCTCGTAGTTTATATGATCAATTTTGTGAAAGCCTATTATCAGGCCAACTACAATCCGCTGGGTTTGGAAGATGCTACGATGATTAAAATCAATGCCCACCAAACCACCTACACAGACAGGCTCAGTGAGTTTTACAGAAATCTTGCAGGCATCTACCGCTACAAGTTTGGCGACAATCAGTTAGAATTTCTTTTCGATGGCACCGACCACTATGAGAAATACGTGAAAGACTGGAAAGTCAACTATAAAGAATGGTTGCTTGAATTTTGCGCCAAGCCCAACTTTATCAAAGCGATACTGGAACTCACTGTATTCTACCCTGAAGACCGCAAAGCCATGCTGGCTGAAAACCGCATGAAGGTCTTTGTCGAGCAGCACTTCGCCCTTAAGCTGTACAAGTATCGGGGCATTACGGAGATGAAGGTTGCGTAGGTAGTATTGAGTACCGAGAATTAAGTATTAAGACTAGAATTGACCTCTGCTTCTATTCACATCGTAATCGTGTGACCATTTTACTTTTCTTTAATTATAGGTGTATATGGAAGAAATAAAAAATATCCATTTGGCCTTTGCATGTCCTTTAAAGAAGGGTAGTCTAAACAAAATGCCCCAGCCATTTTTGATCATCTTTGGTATGAAAACGGATTAGCTGATAAAAAAATATTTAATATATTTAATAATGAAATGTAGTTAAAACCGGTCAACTCTAATCAGGGATGTTCAACCTTCTAAATTCTAACATCTAGTATCTCACATCTAGTATCTCACATCTAGCTTCTATCATCTAACGTCTATCGTCTACCTTCTAACCTCAAACCCCTCAAACCCAACAACCTCTCCTACTTCGTAATGCACATTTTCTACGTTGGCGTGTGTTGGGCCTTGCTTACACCAGTCAATGAATTGATCTAGCTTTTCTCTTGGGCCTTCGGCTTCGATGTATACTGTGCCGTTAGGTTCATTTCTCACCCAGCCTTTTACTCCAAACTCCATTGCTTTGTCTCGCGTACTTGCTCTGTAAAAAACACCTTGTACCCGTCCGCTTACTTTGATGTTGTAATGCTTCATTGTCCTTTTACAATTTCAATTCCTGAAGAAGTACCTAATCGGTCTGCTCCGGCCTTAATTAAAGTCACGGCTTGATCGTATGTTTTGATGCCACCCGAGGCCTTAATGCCCACATTGGAGGGCAGGACTTCGCGCATGAGCTTGATATGCTCCTCTTTCGCTCCTCCACTCGCAAAACCTGTAGAGGTTTTCACATAATCCACTCCGGCATCGGCACAGAGTTTACAGGCTTTTACAATTTCATCTTCGGTGAGCAAAGCGGTCTCAATAATTACTTTTAAGATTTTATACTCATCGTGCACGAGTTTGCTACATTTCGCAAATTCAATTTTTGGCCATGGCATGCCGTCTTTGATAGCCGACACATTCATCACCAAATCGATTTCATCGGCTCCATCTCTGAGGGCTAGTTTTATTTCCTCCACTTTAGTTTCCGTCATGTTATAACCTAATGGAAAACCTGCTACCGTGACGAGTTGAATATCACTCTCTCCAATCTCTCTGGAAGCGCGTTTAACCCAAAACGGTGGGACACAAACACCGACAAACTGATGCTCTTTGGCTTCCTTAATTAATTGGTCCACATCCTTGCCTGTGACGGTGGGTTTTAAGTTGGTGTGCTCGATAAATCGATTGATATTTTGCATAGTAAAATATAGACAAAATACCGGTGTTTATTGTTGTGCTTATTGAAAATTTATAACACAAAGACGCTCAAAGAAAAACGCCAAGAGGCACAAAGCATTTAGTGATTCCTCCTTCACAAACCTGCCAAAAATAAATTAAGAATATCCAACTTTGAATTTCGAATCTTGAATTACAAGCTAGTGTACAATCTTACACTCTTTGCAAAATTTACGCTTTCCTGGTGGGCGCTTTTTAGGCTTTCTTTTATGCCCAAAATACATGGGGTCTGAGTATTTGGGATGCTGCATTTTACGGGCCATCCTTTTCTTCTCCTTGGCATTATCTTCCATGCGTTCATAGAAGTCTTCACGCTTCTGTTCCAATCTTTTATTGAAAATTTGAAGAAAAGATTTCTTCTTTTTCTTAGTTGTCTTTTTCCTTAATTCCAACGCCTGACTTTTGGTGGTTTGTGACTCGAAAGGCTCAAACGAATTGGATCGTTTTTCCTGTTTTTTAGGTGCTTCCTTTTGAGAATAAGCTGCAACTGACAAACAAAGAGAACAAATGACAAAAACTATAAAACGCATAAACTATCAATCAATGTGACAGCAATATCACGAAAACAAATGAGAATTATTGTGTGAATGGGTCAAGAGTTGATTCCAAGTTTTGAGACTCAACGCGTTTTCCTCCTGACTGTCGAATAATACAGGCGGGGGGATCGTCCATCCCGATAATTATCGGGACATGGCTCATTTGAGGGTTGTGGGTAAGCAGCCTTGAGGTATAGGCGGAAGCGTTTTGCGAGGAAAATGAGCTTTGTTCGTGGTGCATTTTTCTTTTGTTTCGTTTTCTTTTGGGCAAGCAAAAGAAAATGAAAACCGAGGTTCAAAACATCACAATTAGATAAATCACTTCATTACTATATTCGAACTCACCACCAAAAGTTTGAACACCATTAAAAAGAGGTAAGCTAATGTTCCTTTAAACTAATTACCAAGGAAGTCTATTTCAGTGGGTGTTGAAAGCTAGTCCAACGACTTGGGCTGCAGCATGGTTTGCTTGCGTCTATACACCCAGGGTTCCATGGGGTCTTCAGCAGACCATAAGCCCTCTTTCTTACTTTTAGCTTGTTCGGCCAATGATGCTAACTGTGATGCGCTTTTTACCGGAGGCCAGGCCAGTCCGTTTTTAATCAACTCCTCATGCAATGTTTTACCGTTTTTAAGTTTAATTACGGCTAGTTTATTCCCCCAACGGTCTTTACCTTTCATTTCAACAATGACTTTTTTCTTATAAATCAAGTCGATAGTAAAGGCTTTAGCTTCCTCTCCAAATTCCTGAGTCAACTCCGGGCAATCGGCTTCGCTCAACATGACCTTTATTACACCTTCTTCTTTGGTTTCAACCTCAATGGTATTTCCATCCTCTACGGCTATCACTTTTCCCTGATAGATATCATTTCTGCCATCCCAGGCCAACGCTGACAACACGCTTAACATTAAAATCTTAATCATACTTCTACACTTAATCTTCACCAGTTTATACGTTGGCAAACGATAAGGTGATAGGATAATTACTGCATAAAAGCAGGTTTAGTCACGCATGTAATATTTTGTCTTATTTACAATATTGCTGTAAGAAGTAAGAAGACTTCTTATCGCCCAGATCAAGCGCCTTTTGCCAGCTCTCACAAGCAAGTCCGGCTTTATCCAAACGATAGAGAATATTGCCTTTTACTTTATGAAAAGATGCATCATTAGGATTGAGTTTAATGGCCTGATCAATATCGCCCATAGCTCCTCCCACATTGCCTGTCGACACTTTATTATTAGCGATGTGATAATAGGCGCTGGCATCTTCGGGGTTTAGCTCCACCACTTTGCTGTAGTCAGAAATTGCTCCCTCGTAATCTTCGCTTTCTTCCCTTAGATAGCCCCTGTTATAATAGGCATCAGCATTACTTGGATCGTTAGCGATCACTTCATTGAGGTCATTTAAAGCCGCCCTTGTATTACCCATATACAGATAAGCCCTTGCTCGCTCCATATACACATCTGGCTGTTTGTAACCCGCATTGATGGCATTGTTTAGGTCAACAAGAGCAGCCGCATACTCATCCGTTTCGATGAGCGTTCGAGCTCTTTTTTGGTATACTTCACCTGATTTAGTGCCTGCTTCAATGATTTTATCGAAGTAAGAAAGTGCTCGCACGTTATCTCCCAACTGATAATAAGACTCGGCCAGGTAAGTAATTACCGAAGGGTCAGGCTTTTCTTCGATCTTCTCATATTTAGTGAGATCATCAGCAGCCTCTTTGTATTTCTCCATTTTAAAATACGTCTCTCCACGGTTCTGCCATGCCCGTGCATATTCAGCGTCAGCATCAATTGCCTTTGTGAAGTTTGAAATAGCTGCTTCATATTGTTCAGTAAGTTGTTGCGCCTTACCGAGGTTGTTATAAATGATTGGGTTGCTGGCTCCGTTACTTATGGCACTCTCATAATCGCTGATGGCACTTTCATAATTCTTTAACCTGAATTTGGCATTTCCTCTTTGGAAGTATGCATCACTATTGCTTCCATCAGCCGTAATTGCGCTGTTTAAAGTAGAAATGGCCGCCTCAAAGTTATTAGATTCATATTGTGCATGACCTAAGAAATAATATGTTTCCGCGTCTTTTGAGCCTGCAGACTCTGCCTTCTTTAATGTTGAAGCTGCTGCTTCATAGTTTTCCAGTCTGTATTGAGATTTTCCGAGATTAGCCAATGTTTCCTGGTCCTCGATGCCTTTAGAAACAGCCTGACTCAGATTGGCCGCAGCATTTTCGTAATCTCCTTTTTGATAGAGTGAGTTACCAAGTCCATAGAATAACAGTTTATCATTTACACCCTGCGACTTGGCTTTTTCAAGTGCCTCTATGGCTCCATCGTAATCGTTGGTTTTAAACTTTGAAACACCCACATACAAGAACTCCTCTTTCCCAGCCTGATTGGCTGCTACTATTTTCTCCAAATCGGTAAGTGCTTTTTGATAGTTGCCAAGTTCGTAATTGGCAATTCCTCGATTTTTTAACGCCACATTGTAATCCGGTTTTACTTGCAATGACAAGTCGAAATCGGCTACCGCACCTTGCAAGTTCCCTTGAAGCATTTTGGCTTTACCCCTGTTGTTGTATACCACCTCGTCTTTTACGCCTAGCGTAACTGCCTGATCGTAGGCTTTAATGGCTGCGTCATATTGCTCTTGTCTGTATTGCGCATTTCCCAAATTGTAATACACAACACCGTCTTTACTGCCCGCACTCACTGCGGCTTGCAGGTTTTGTACAGCTTGTGAATAGTCTTTGAGTTCGTAAAACGCAACTCCAATACTCTCAGCAATTTTGACATTTGACACACCCATTTGCTTGGCTTTTTGCAAATCATCAATACTAGCCTGATAGGTTTGTAACTCAAATTTGGCCAGGCCTCTCTTCTCATAGAGAGCGGCATCTTTCACTCCCAGCTCTTCAGCTTTGTCTAAATATGAAGCTGTTTTGCGGTGCTCACTATCTGCTGCAGCAATCAAGCCACCATAGTAATACACCTCCTTGCTGTTGATATCTGCATCGATGGCCTTCCCTATCCACTCTTTACTTTTCTCTTTGTTGCCTGTATTGTAGTAGGCTAAGGCCAACATTTTTGTTATTTCCTTGGTTGGACCTGAGGCTTCTTTCGCTTGCTCCAGGTCTTTGATCGCCTCAGCGTATTTACCCTGATCAAAATAGGCTGTTCCACGATTAAGTAATGCTCGGCCGTAATCTGATTTAATCGTTAAGGCTTTGCTAAAATCTTCAATGGCCGCTGCTGTATTTTTCATTTCAAGTTTGGCCTTACCTCGGTTGTTAAAAAGCACATGATCATCACTTTGTAAAGCCACGGCTTTATCATACATATTGATTGCTTCCTGATATGATCCTTTAGTAAAATAGGTATCTCCTAAGATTTTGAATGTCTCATAGTCACCCAATCCTGCGTCTACTGTTTTCTTCAAATCTTCAAATGCACCGGTGGCATCACCTTGCTGGTGTCTGGCCAAACCCCTGAATAAATACAATTCATTATTTTGGACACCTGCTGTCAATGCCTGTGTGATGTAGGTGTCCGCTTCTTTAGTTCTTTTTGTTTGATAAGCCGCAATACCAAGCATTTCATACATTGCAGGTGCTGTATTACCTGCCTCCACTGCTCGTGCCAAGTAAGTAAATGCCTCTTTAAAGTTGTCGGTTTTATAATAGGCTGTACCTAGCATAGGTGTGATTTCAGCACTTTCACTGCCTCTCTGCTGCGCAGATTTAAGGTTTTCGATGGCTGAGGCGTAATCATTAGTATTAAATTGTGCGATACCAAGCATCGCATATACTTCTGCGTCAGAACTACCTGCTGACTTCACAGCATTGAGATCATCAATCGCTTTGGCCCAGTCATTCTTATCGAATAAGGCAGATGCTCTATTCTCCAATGCTTTCGCATAACCAGCATCAAGCTCCAGTGCCTTGTTATAGTCAGCAATCGCTTCATCGATCTTCTCCAGATTGTATTTGGCTTTACCTCGGTTGTTGAAAACTACCGGATCATCTGCCTTGATTGCTACGGCTTTATCATAATTATTGATAGCCAGAAAGAACTCACCTTTTTTGAACTGCAGATTACCAGAAATATAGAATGCCTCATAGTTGGTGGCACCTTTATCAATAGCCTGTTTTAAATCTGGTAAGGCTCCATCCTCATTGTCTAAGTTGTAGCGCGATATACCTCGATATAGATAGAGATTAGGGTCATTATTTCCTTTATTAATAGCCTCAGTAAACGTTTTTTCTGCAGCTCCAAAATTTTCGCTGTAGTAGTAGGTCAACCCCAGGTTTAACAACAAATTTTTGTCTTCCACCCCAGCTCTCTGTGCCTGCTCATAATACATGGCCGCTTTTTTATAATCTTCTTTATTGAAGTAGGCGTTTCCTAAATACAGCTTTATTTCGTTAGACTCACTTCCACGTTTAGCAGCACTTTCCATGGCTTCAATGGCAGGATCGTATTGCTCAAGTTTGTAAAGTGCTATACCTCGATTGGTAAAATTTTCTGCAGATACCTTACCGCTTTTAATCAGCAACCCATAGGTTTCTTCAGCCTGTTGCCACTGCTCAGCCGCATAATGGGCTGCTGCTTTATTTTCTAATGCCTTTTCATAGCCAGCATCTTTAGTCAGAGCCTTATCATAATCAGCGATTGCTGCCGCTGGATTGCCCATGGTGGCTTTGGCCTTGCCGCGATTGTTAAAAAGTGTGGCATCTTCATAACCGGCAGCCACAGCCTGGTCGTAATATTTAATGGCATCCTGATAGCTTTCTATTCTGAACTTAGCATTTCCTAAAGTGAACAAACCCTCAGGAACTTTGAACCCCATATTCACACCTTTTTCAAGGTCAGCTGCAGCTTGTTGATAGTCTTTTAACTCATATTTGGTCATTCCGCGGTAGCCATATAAATCTGCAGAGTTTACTCTATCCTTCACTGCCTGATCAAAGTCATCGGCTGCTTTCTGGTAGTCCTTGAGTTGGAAATGTGCAATGCCTCTTTTCACATAGACTTCGCTATTTTCAAATTTTGAATTGATAAGTTGTGAGTAGTCTAATACAGCTTTACGATAATCTTTGGCCTCCAGTGCCTCATTGGCTTTGGCATATGCCTGCTGCAACGGATCCTCCTCCTGTGCATATGTGGCAAGTGCACTTACAAAAAATACTAAAAGCAATAAATAACGTGTCTTCATAATCAATTAAGCTTTTGCAGGATAGTAAAGTTATTAAATAAATGTGATTCGCTCTTTCTCAGTGTATTCTAAAATATTCTCAGGTAAATAAATCCAAAACCACTGGAGGGTACGTAGGTCTGGTATATTAAAATTTAAAACTAAAGAAGACAGCTATGAAAAAATTAATTTTTGCAGGCGTGATATTGGTAGCAGGTGCAACGGGTTTATACCTTACTGCAGCTGACCATATTGATGCTCCTGCTGTAGGAACATTATCAGAAGGTAGCACAGCTGCCGACATAACGGACTATTATGCATTTGAAAGTCCGTCTAACGCTGATAATTATGTATTTGTGGTGAACGTTTTAGGCTTAACTGCTCCTGGGGCAACTGCTCAGGCAAGTTTTGACAACGACATCATGTATGAATTTAACATCGACAATAATGCCGACAATGTTGAGGATCTTGTTATCCAGGCAGTTGTTGAAAATGGTGTTTTGACAGTTTACGGCCCAACAGCGCCTACCTCTACTGGCTTACAAAGCACACTAGAAATAGGTGCTAGTAACGTTTCAACGAATGTTACGGCTTACGGTAGCACACCGTCAATTGGTGAAGCTAATGGCATGACAGTATTTGCAGGCCCAAGAGACGATCCTTTTTATATGGACTTTTTCAAGTTCGTAGATATTGTAAATGGTGCCGGTGATGCGCTAGGATTAGAAGTAGCCGAGCCAGCGAATGGTTCTGAGTATGCTACATCATTCGATGATCCGGGTGCGGATACTTTTGCAGGAACAAATGTACTTTCTGTAGTAGTAGAATTACCAAAATCTATGCTCGGAACAAGTACTACATTTAGCTCTTGGGTAGAATCTAAGGCGAAGCAATAATTATCAATTCAATTTAAATTATAGAAATATGAAAAGTTTAAAATATATATTATTCGGATTGTCATTTGCAGCTTTAACAGCATGCGGTGACGATGACAATGATGCTGTGCAACCAGAACCAGCAACTTACAGCACGATGGACCAAATGGGTAGACCAGCAATCAACACAGTATTTAATTACTTTGGTGATGCTGCCACTAAAAATGGCTACAACCAATCTACTCCACAGGGAGGAAATGCTGCAACAGCAGATTTCGAGTTTATCTTAGACAACCTACAGGCCTATATTGGATTAGATCCTGACACTTACACTAACGTGCTAGGCCTTGATAATACTACCACTGCGAGTGTACTGACTGTAGATGTACTTATGTCTAACAAAGACCTTGCTACAACCTACGGTCCTTCTAACCTTAATGATATTAGGTTAGGCGAGAATGTACTTAACGGCCGTGGTTTAAGCGATGATGTAGTAGATGTAACATTAATTCTTGCGTTTGCAGGAGATGATTTAAGTGCTATGAATGCTACACAAATGGGGCTAATTGCAGACAATGTGAATGGTAACGACAAATCTTTTGCCGGTACTTTCCCATACCTTGCAGCACCTCATTAATTGATCTAATCCCAACCAAGAGGGGCCTGATGCCCCTCTATTTTTCACTTTAAATTTTAAATCCATGAATCGGATAATTTCTCTACTTGCTATACTACTGTTACTTGGCTGCTCAGCCGAGAAGGCTGAAATGATCACGTATAAAAGTGACTATGTGCATTTCTATAAAGGTGTAACACCTCAACTTGTAAGCCATCAGAGCCTGGAGCAAGAAATAGCTTTTTGGGAAGGCAAAATTTCAAATCAACCTAATGGCTACATCTATTATAATAAGCTGGCTGTCGCTAAAAGCAAGCTGTTTGAAAGCAATGGAGACGTTGCGCTATTAAAGCAAATTGATAGCCTTTACTTAACTGCCGGAAAAATGGTAGCCGGAAAGCGCAAAACGGCAAATTATATTGCGCTAAGTAGCAATACCATCAAACAACATCAATTTCAACCAGCACTTGACTATGCTTATGTAGCCATGGACAATACAGACGAGAAGTTCGGTCCTTCCTTAATGGTATTTGATGCTGCGATGGAACTCGGCCTGTATGACTTAGCTGAGCGTATGCTCACAGTCACTAAAAATTTAGACTCATTTGATTACCTGGTAAGACTCTCCAAGTTTCAAGATTATGAGGGTGATCTGGATTCTGCCATTGTATTGATGGAATCAGCCTTTGATATGGTAAAAAGTAAAAACCATGCAACTGCACTATGGGCGCAGGCCAATCTGGCTGATATGTATGGCCACGCAGGCGAAATAGACAAGTCATACCAAAACTACCTGGCGGTTTTAAAGAAAAACCCTGATTACAATTACGCCCTCAAGGGTATTGCATGGGTGGCTTATGCTCATGACAACAAAGTTGATGAAGCTCGAGAAATTGTTGAATACCTGGTAAATCAAAAAGCCATGCCTGACCATCACCTTTTGCTGGCTGAACTGGCTCAATACCAAGGCAACAATGAGCTAAAACAAAAGCATATACAATTATTTGAAAGTGAAGCTTTTAAGGCGAAGTACAACGGTATGTACGATGCCCATCTAGCTGACCTATATGCTTCTGAATATGGTGATTTTGAGAAAGCACTAACTTTCGCGAACAAAGAAGTAAAGAAAAGACCAACACCGGCCATGTATGCACTCCTGGCGTGGGTTTATGAACTTAAAGGAGATCATAAAAAGGCATTAACCATTATCGAAGATCAGGTCGAGAACAAATCATTTGAGCCCGATTTAATTTACAAATCTGCCGTGATTTACGCATCAAACAATATGAACAGTAAGGCGGAGCAATATTTTCTTGAAGCAAAGGATGCAAGTTATGAGCTCGGGCCTGTTATATTTCGAGAAGTCGATAGATATTTACAGTCAATGTAATCAGGAATATTCCATATTTCGATCTATGAGAGTGTGTATTAGCTTTTAAAGCTAAAAACACAACCATTCAAAGTCACTCAGAATAAGTTTTCTGAGTGACTTTGTTGTTTTAGGTGATTTTCTTCAAAGGAATAATTAAATTGTATTATGAGAAAAATCATCTCCTATATCGCTATGAGCCTTGATGGTAAAATCGCCAGAACAAACGGTGACGTGAAGTGGCTGGACGAAATTCCCAACCCCGACAAACTGGATTATGGATATAATGACTTCTACAAGTCAATAGATACTACGCTTATGGGTCGAACGACCTATGAACATGTAAAAGATTATGGCTTTGACTACTACAAAGACACCAAAAATTACGTCTTCTCTTCTCGCAAAGCCGAGCCACAGGAACATCTCGAATTTGTTTCTGAAGACGTAGTTTCTTTTGTGAAAAAATTAAGACAACAACCCGGTAAAGCTATTTGGCTGATTGGTGGTGGCAAACTCAACACCGCTATGCTCAATGCCAAAATGATTGATGAAATGTTATTATTTATCATGCCCGTGGTTCTGGGAGAGGGCATTTCCTTATTCGAAGGCGAGGAATTAATGCACGAAGCTCAATTGTTAGAAACAGAAACTTATAAAGGTGGTGTGATACGGTTGCACTATACATTTTAAACCCTCCAGGGTTACAATTAAACTTTACAGCAGATAAAAAGATATGCCAGGAGGAGGTTTCGGAGCATTAGACTCCATGAACAAATCAATACAAAATAACCGGGCGCTTCTTAAAAAGCGTCAAGGGTTTGCCACGTTAAAAGATAATTTTACCTGGAATCAGAAACGAACTTTATATAAATTCAGGCCAGCAACACACGAACAGTTAGTTGCTATTAGAAAAAAGCTTAGACGACAGTTTTGGATAAAGCTAATCAAGAGATCAGTTGCATTTATTGTAGCCTGCTCCTTGGTGTATTTTGTTCTAACGTATATTATAAATATTGTATTAGAATCTGTCTAACCCTGTGCTACTTCACCCACCACCTGCATGGTCTCAAGGGAAGGATTTTCACTTCCGCCTTTAGGCTCAATAGTTACGGCAAAGGCTGCCGCTCCGCTGGTAATGTTTTTCATTTTTAAAAGATTCGATTCTCCCGGGTTAAAGACTCCGGCATCGACAGGCGCTCCGTCAATGATGGCCCACAATTGATATTGATTTTCTTCCGTTAGGTCCTTCAGGTTTTGTACACTTAAGAACACCTCCTGTGAGTTGGTATTCCAGTAAACGTACGCCAGACTGTTTGGCGCGTTGTCCGTGCCCTTCATGGCCACACGTGTAAACTCAGTGTTGTTAATAACTTTTAAATCCTCTTCAATCTGATCAAGTTGTTGGTTTACCTGGTTGTAATCCTCAGCAACTCTTTCATTTTGGGCGATGAGCGTATTTAAGGCAGTCTCGGTAGATTGCCACTTAGTCCAATAATTATAAGCCAGTACAGAAGAAATAACTGCTAAACTTACAGATGCCGCAGCAATGTATCTCCAATATGGTGAAGCCGCAACTTCACTTTCCATAGTCACTACTTTGGCCTTAGGTTTTTCAGCTATTGAAGTTTCATCAAAAAGTCTTTCTTTAACATGTGAAGGTGGAGTAACTGCCGTCTCAAACGCCATGCGCTCAAGCCCCTCTTCTATCTGATCGAGTTCAGCCTTTAGTTCAGGATACTTTTCAAGCATAGCCATTACTTCCTGATTTTCTTTTTCAGAAAGCTCTCCTAAAGCATACGCTTCTAATATTCCTGACGATATGTATTCTTCAATATTCACTGTTTTACTCCTAGTACACTTCTCAAATTTTTTAGCGCCATCCGCAGCCGTGTCTTTACTGTACCCAAAGGGATTTCATACTCATCAGAAACTTCTGACTGAGTAAACCCTTTAAAATAAACTAAATCGACTACTAACCTTTCTTCTTCACGGAGTTTTGAAAGGAGCTCTTTCACTCCGATATCATCTTCATGTTGATGGATAAGATTGTCACGCTCAATGTTATATACGTTGTCAGAGATGTCATCAGTTTTCTTCACCTTTTTTATTTCTTTTGATCTCAATTTATCAATTGATAAATTTCGAGTCAAATTTAGCATCCAGGTAAATAAACGCCCTTTTTTGGCGTCAAAAGTATCTATCTTATCCCAAATTTTTAAAAAAGCATCGTTTAGCACTTCTTCTGCCACGTTTTCATCAGCTACAATCCGAAGAATTGCACCATACAAAGCCGCTGAATAATTGTCATACAAATAGTGCATGGCTACTTTATCTTGCTTTATTAACAAAGCAACCAACTCTTCTTGCGGTATTTTACGCGTCTGCTGAGACATGGAGTGGAAAGATAAGACAAAGAATACTTTTTGAGAAAAGTATTTCTTTGTCGGCTGAAAGTATAGAAACAGCTAAACGAAAAAAGGGTTAGCATTTGCTAACCCTTTTACTTTTTACTTAAATATGAATTACCTCATCATAAGCTGCAGCTGCTGCTTCCATTACTGCCTCAGACATCGTTGGGTGAGGGTGAACAGTTTTAATAATTTCATGACCGGTAGTCTCCAGCTTTCTGGCTGCCACTACTTCAGCAATCATTTCAGTTACATTTGCTCCTATCATGTGAGCCCCTAAGAACTCACCATATTTAGCATCAAAGATCACCTTTACAAAACCATCTTTAGCACCTGCAGCACTTGCTTTACCAGATGCTGAGAATGGAAACTTACCTACTTTCAATTCATAACCAGCCTCTTTAGCCGCTGCCTCAGTATATCCAACTGATGCAATTTCAGGGCTACAGTATGTACAGCCAGGTATGTTGTTGTAATCTAAAGGCTCAGGGCTCTGGCCTGCAATTTTCTCAACGCAAATAATACCCTCTGCAGAAGCAACGTGAGCCAATGCAGGGCCATGTACAATGTCACCAATTGCATAAATGCCTGGGATGTTTGTTTTGTAGTAATCATCTACCAACACTTTACCCTTATCAGTAGCAACTCCAACATCTTCCAGTCCGATACCTTCCAGGTTGGTAGAAATACCCACTGCTGAAAGTACAACATCACACTCTATAACTTCTTCTCCTTTTTTAGTCTTCACAGTGGCTTTACAACCTTTGCCTTTAGTGTCAACTTTAGTCACCTCAGCGTTGGTCATAATTTTCATTCCCGCCTTTTTGAAAGTCCTTTCTAACTGTTTAGAAACATCTTCATCCTCCACGGGCACTATTCTTGGCATAAACTCAACTACAGTTACGTCTACACCTAATGCCTTATAGAAATAGGCAAACTCAACACCTATAGCTCCAGATCCTACTACCACCATTTTCTTAGGCATTTTGTCTAAAGACATTGCCTTTCTATAACCAATGATCTTTTTGTTGTCAATTGGTAGGTTAGGCAACTCTCTTGAACGACCCCCAGTAGCAATGATGATATCGTCTGCACTGTAAGTCTCTACTTTGCCGTCATCACCAGTCACTTCGATCTTTTTACCTGGCTTTAGTTTACCAAAGCCCATGATCGCATCGATCTTATTTTTCTTAAATAGAAACTGGATACCTTTACTCATACCATCAGCAACACCACGGCTTCTTTTTACAATCTCAGAAAAATCAGCTTTTGCATCTTTTACAGATATACCATAGTCAGAAGCATGCGTGATATATTCGAAAACATTGGCACTTTTTAGTAAGGCCTTGGTTGGAATACAACCCCAGTTAAGGCATATACCACCTAATGATTCCTTTTCAATAACACCTACTTTTTTTCCTAATTGAGAAGCTCTGATCGCTGCAACATAACCGCCAGGACCGCTACCTAATACAAGAAGATCATATTTCTTAGACATATTTTTATCGTTTTAAAATCAATAATTAAGGGATTACAAATTTAACCGAAATGATGGTAGAAAAAAATTGAGTTGGCTCTTACTATATCGTGTAGCATTCACCTCATTATTAAGGTGCATCTTACCCAATCTCAAAAATAAACATGCTAACAAATTTTACCTCAACTTTCTGAAAATCAGAACAATGTCAATTTTGGCACAGTTTTAACACCTATTTGAATAATTAAATTATGTTAAACTCTAATTTTTATTAAGATTATGAAAACGCTAAAAATTTTGTCAAGCGCGTTTGTCTTAATGTTGGCCTTAACAATTTCGTTTCAATCGATTGCTTCAGATTTAACTTTGAAGAAAGATTACATAACAACGCAAACTGATCCTAATAAAACAGAAATCGACCCAGCCAAGCTTCCAGCTGCTGTACAAGATGCTATAGAAGATGGAGACTATTCGGAATGGAAGATTTCAAAAGCTTATGAGATCACTTTTGAAGAAAAGCCTGAAAAGGTAGAGTATGAAGTGCACTTCAAAAATGCTAAAAAGCAAAAAGCCGTAGAGCACTATACTAAAGATGGAGAAGAAATTGATGAAGGTTAATTGCTTTTCTTAAATAGTATTAATTACAAACAAAGATCCATAATTGGATCTTTGTTTGTTTTAAACCGCTTTATTTAAATGGGTTTGGTAGATTGAGTTGTACGTCTTAAGGGATTTCAGTTTCTTTGAATTATGAAAAACAAAGACTACATCCTTTTTATCATCGGGTCGTTGTGCGTGGCATTTAGCTTTTTAGTGGCCTACAAGGATCAGGATATTGCTGGATTTATGTACTCTTTTGGCTATGTACTCATTGCTTTTTTCGTGGGCAAGGGCATCTATAAATTCATTAAAAAACGAACGACTCAATCTAATTGATCATTGACAAAACCAAACCATACATATGAAACTACTAGAAGGTAAAACGGCACTCATAACAGGTGCATCTAAAGGTATCGGGCGAGCTATCGCTCACAGATTTGCTGAAGAAGGCGCTAATGTTGCTTTCACTTATCTATCAAGTGTTGAAAAAGGACAAGCACTCGAAAAAGAATTAGAAGAAAAAGGAATCAAGGCCAAAGGCTATCGCTCCGATGCTTCTGACTTCAATGCAGCACAAGAACTTATCGATGGCGTGGTGGCTGACTTTGGCTCATTAGATATTTTAGTCAACAACGCAGGTATCACCAAAGACAACCTATTGTTAAGAATTGGTGAGTCTGACTGGGATGACGTAATCAACGTAAACCTTAAATCATGCTTCAACACTGTGAAAGCCGCAACAAAAACCATGATGAAGCAGAGAGGCGGTTCGATCATCAACATGACTTCTGTGGTAGGTCTGAAAGGAAATGCAGGCCAGGCCAATTATGCCGCATCTAAAGCGGGTATTTTAGGTTTTACTAAGTCAGTGGCCCTAGAGTTAGGCTCAAGAGGTGTTAGATCAAACGCGATCGCTCCGGGCTTCATCGAAACTGAAATGACCGACAAACTTGATGAGAAAACAGTTCAGGGTTGGAGAGATGCTATCCCTTTAAAAAGAGGCGGATCACCTGAGGATGTAGCCAATGCTTGCGTATTCTTAGGCTCAGACATGTCTGCTTACATCACCGGCCAGACCATTCAGGTAGATGGTGGTATGCTGACGTAAGGTATTAAGAAAAAATTGATTTAAGTCGTGGCACCACTTTGAGTGGTGCCACGACTTTTTTATTTGATGTTTAGTCACTCGTCACCTCGACTATCGGAGAGGTCTCTCTCTAAGTACTGCTAATATCCAGGGGACTTCTAAAAGCCCGCTCCACTATTTACTCACAGCCTTGACTTTTTTTGTGAAGCCTGTCCTGTAAGGATCTGGTGTCAAGACAAAAAATGAAAGTTATATACCACTTAAATGCTTAGTAAGATTCTTCCTTCGTCAGAATGACGTTCTAAAAAAATCACTTTCTCTTTGCTACCACTTCTCTACCTCCCTGGTATAAAGTGAAAGACTCAGACTTATCACCTTCAGCAAACTCAATCTCCACGGCCAATTCTTTCATAAAAAAGCGATAATCACTTTTAGGGTGAATCTCAAACTTTGGTTGCCCCTGAATTTGCGTATAAAAACTGCCGTTTTCTTCCCATACTTTCACACTGGCACCATTTAATACATACTCACCTTCAAATTTCTTAAACTCCTTAGGAGTCATAGTTATAGCTTCTTGTTCTTCTATTTTAGGCACCTTCATTTCCATACCGCCCTGAGCGTGCATGCCATATTCCACCTCTCCATTGTCGGCAACATGAAATTCAATCTGAGCATCTACCACTTTCCAGAAAAACTTATTTTCACCTTCGGAGAACAGCTGAAACCGCTGTTGACCCGTAAGCTGAGCAAACAACTTGTCTTCTTCTTGAGTAACAGTCATAATTGCCCCGCCAGGATACTCGTATTTTCCTACATATTTTTGTAGCTCTTCAACATCAATTTCAGCCTCTTCGCGTGACTCCAGCTGATCTTCAAAAAACACCTCCAGCATATCTTTACCCAATTGCCCCGGCACGATTTTCAAAGGAGGAGAGGCGTTACTGGTCACGGCCACTGTGACATCAATTTCTGGATAATAAGCCAGCCAGGTAAGAAAGCCATGTAATCCGCCACTATGAGCAATTTGTTCTAAACCTCTAAACGCACCAACACCCCAACCATAGCCATAAGGGTAATTGGACCCATCATTTAAAGTCAGTTGCGTATGTGCTTTTTCTAATAAATCTGCACGAACTGCTTTTCCAGAAAAAACGAAATTGTTCCATTTCAATAGATCTGTCACTGTGGAGTACATATTACCCGCACCACCTGCACGTGTCATGTCCCAGTCCATGGATAATTTCATCTTACCTTCTTCATTGGCATAGCCCAACGCTTCCATTTTATATTTTTTGGCATTGTCATAGACACCAGTGTTTTCCATCCCAGCAGGTTCGAAAAAATGTTTTTTCAAAAAGGCCTCGTAACTCATGCCTGATTGCTGCTCTATTAAATAACCCAGGATGTAGTAAGCTGAGTTATTGTACTTCCATTGCTCACCGGGCTCAAAATCGAAGCCCAATGCTTTGATCTCATCAACCAACTCTTTTGTAGCTACAGATTTGCCAACAGATTTAATAAAATCCGGCTGATCAGTATAACTTTTTATACCACTGGTGTGATTGAGCAAATGGTGGATTGTAATCTTATCACCGCGAGGAAAATCATCAATATATTTATTCAATGGATCTTCAAGCTGCATTTTACCTTGCTCGACCAACTTCAAAATAGCTGCTGCTGTAAACTGCTTGGTTACAGAACCGATTCTAAAGGTAGTATTTGCCTCTACAGCTGTTTGCTTTTTTACATTGGCATAGCCGGCATATTTCTCATAAAGTATCTCGCCATCACGCGCGACCAACACGGCCACACCATGTTCATTGTTTGGCAGAGCCTCTTTAATGATAGCATCAGCTCGCTCCTGGTTGGTTTGAGCAAATGTGAGTAAGAAAACGAAAATGAATGAGATGGAAAATATAGCTTTTTTCATGACTGGTAAGTTTGATTATGCTATGGAAGATGGCGATAAGTTAACTATGTCTCAATTTAAAATGATTAAACGGAAAAGACGATTGGTAAGAGGTTTTTACACACGTTAATCTTTAAATTGCATCTATGCGGCTCATTTCACATCCTGTATTGTGCAATTACTATGTCACCTATCGGTGCAATGCCAAGTGTGGGTTTTGTGATATCTGGGAGCGCCCCTCGCCCTATGTAGACTTAGAAACCGCTGAGAAAAACCTCGATGACTTGAAGGCCCTGGGTGTAAAAGTTATAGACTTCACAGGGGGTGAGCCTCTGCTACATAGAGATATCGACAAGCTACTGGCAATGGCCAAGGCCAAAGGCTTCATTACCACGCTCACTACCAATGGGATGCTTTACCCAAAATGGGCAGAAAAACTGGCTGGATTAGTAGATATGCTGCATTTCTCACTGGACTCGCCCGATCGTGACGCACATAACGCCTCTCGAGGAGTTAATTGCTTCGATTTTGTGATGGAATCGATCAAGGTTGCCAAATCATTGGGCGAAAGACCAGATATTATTTTCACCGTTTTTGAGCATAATGTAGGTGAGATCGAAAAGGTATACCAGGACATTTGTGCACCTAATAACTTAGTGCTTATTCTTAACCCTGTTTTTGATTATGGCGAAGTAGATACGGGCGCCTCTTTTTCAGAAGCGACTTTAAAAAAGCTTAGTAAGTGGTCAAAAAAGAAACGTGTCTACCTCAATGATGCTTTCATTCAATTGAGAAAAGATGGTGGCAACCATGTGGATGACCCTGTGTGTAAAGCCGCCAGCTCTACGATTGTCATCTCTCCGGAAAACAAGCTCATGCTGCCTTGCTACCACTTAGCTATTGAAGAAATACCCATTAAAAATGATTTAGAAGGTTTGTATAAATCAGAAAAAGTACAAAAACTAGTAGCGCTTGAAGGCAGGCTGCCGGCCTGTGAAGGCTGTACGATCAACTGCTACATGCAGCCCTCTTTTGCGGTAGAAGTTAACAAGTATTTTTGGAAAGCTCTGCCGAGTACATTAAAGTACAATTTGGAAAAGGGTACGTGGAAGCAACTTTTATAATACTATAATAAATTCATTAAATGACAGTGATTAAGGGTTCTCGATTTGGTCATTTTCTTAGGTATAAAGCAACTCTTCGTAGTTTGAAACTACGAAGTATACTTTGTAAACTATACGTTACTAGCAATGACAATTACGTAGTTTCAAACTACGTCAAGCCGGATAGTTTGTAACTACAAAGTATTTAAACTAATATCCCGCTCACATAAAACAACCCTAGGTCCTTCAAAGCTTTTTTCTAATTTAGATATGCATAAAACCCATATCTATGAAAAAGCTAGTACTACTTTCACTTTCCCTATTGATTTGCAGCGTAGCATGGTCTCAAAAAAGAGCCCTGCAACATGAAGATTTTGACACCTGGAAACGTATCCGAAGCGAAAAAATCAGTAATGATGGCAAATTCGTGGCCTATCACCTTGCGCCAGGCAAAGGCAACCAAACGCTAAAACTGACCACTACAAAAGGCCAAACACTTTTAAGCTATGAAAGAGGTGAAAGCTCCAGCTTTACAGATGACAACAAGTTTTTGATCTTCAAGATCGTTCCGGATATGGAAGCACTCAACGACCTTAAAAGAAAGAAAACTAAAGACAAAGACTTGCCAAAAGATACACTGGCCATTTACAACATCGAAAGTCAAACACTTACTAAAATCCCTCACTTAAAAAGCTTCAGCGTACCTGAAAAATGGGCTGGTTATGTGTTTTATCAATTGGAAGAAATACAACCTGAGAAGGACACCACAAAATCAGACACTGTAAAGACAAAGAAAAAAGCTAAAGCCAAAAAAGTAAGTAAAGACAATGGCTACCACCTCATTGTGAGAAACCTAGCAACAGGTTCACAAGATTCCATGCATTATGTTACCGACTTCAGTGTGGCCAAAGAGGCTAATAAGTTGCTTTATCACACCAGTGGAAAAGACTCAACCATCGCTGAAGGGGTATACTATCACGATCTATCGACTAGCAATACAAAACCGCTTTGCAGGGCAAAAGGCAAGTACAAGCAGCTCACCTTAGACAAATCGGGCCAACAAATCTCTTTTATGACTGACTTGGATACGACTAAGGCCTTGATCAGAAACTATGAATTAAGGTACTGGAAAGCAGGACTAGACTCAGCCGTTGTAAAAGCTGATGCCTCTTCGGATTGGTTGGCTGAAGGTTGGCTGGTGAGTGAGCATGGCAACCTCTATTTTTCTGATGATGAGACGCGTTTGTTTTTTGGCACTTCACCCAAACCATTAGTACAAGACACCACTTTGTTGCCAGAAGAAATCATCAAAGTCGAAATATGGAATTATAAAAACAAGCGCTTACACACCCAGCAAAATGCGGAGTTGGAAGATGACAAAAAGCAAAATTTCAAAGCTGTTTACTATCCGAATGCAGACAAATTCGTACAGCTTGCCTCAGAACAGGTACCCGAATTGCGGACTGCAGACAAAGCCAACAGTAGCCACAGCTTAGGGCTTTCTTACGAACCTTACAACCAATATATATCATGGGAAGGCTTTCCGCGTAGGATGGATGTTTATGTCATAGACAATGCGACCGGAGAAAGTAAAATGGTAAGACAAGACTTAAGAGGAAACGCTAATATTTCCACGGATGGCAAGTTTTTGTATTGGGTAAATGCAGAAGACACCACCTGGACGAGTTATGACATTGCCTCTGGCAACACTTACAACATGACTGAGCAAATCGATGTGCCATTGGCTGATGAGCTTAATGACTCACCCAACTATCCTTACTCTTATGGTATGGCCGGATGGACTGAGAACGATAAGTATTTACTCATTTATGACCGCTATGACATCTGGAAGATAGAGCCTACCAACAAAGAAGCGCCAGTCAAACTCACAAACGGTAGAGCAAGCCAAACCCGCTATCGTTATGTGCATCTTGATGAGGAAGATGATTCTATCGATCCTGATTACCTGTTGTTACACACTTATAATGAAGTGACCAGAAAAGAAGGTTACGCCTCTATGTCGATCAAAGGCAATGAGAAAACTTTAGTCAATGCAGATTTTGCCTATTCACGACCAGACAAAGCGCGAGATAGCGATCAGGTGATTTTTACTAAAGAAAGTCATCAGGTTTTCCCGGATTTACTGACAAGCTCATTGAAGTTTAAGTCTATAGAAAAACTGAGTGACGCCAACCCTGAAATCAAGGACTATCTCTGGAGTACCGTTGAACTTGTAGAATGGACTTCTTTGGACGGCAATCGCTTGGAAGGTTTACTTTACAAGCCAGAAAACTTCGATCCCAATAAGAAATACCCAATGATGACTTATTTCTATGAGCGCAACTCTGACAACTTGCACCGTCATTGGGGAGCTGTACCAATCCGGTCGATCATCAACCCTGCTTTTTATGCCAGTAGAGGCTACCTGGTATTTATTGTCGACATCGTGTATAAAACAGGCTACCCGGGCGAAAGCTGCTACAATGCAGTAATGCCGGGTGTAACTTCCCTGATTCAAAAAGGCTTTGTGGATAAAGACAAAATTGGGGTGCAAGGACATAGCTGGGGTGGTTATCAAACCGCCTATCTTGTTACTCAAACCGATCTTTTTGCTGCCGCTGAAGCTGGTGCTCCTGTGGCCAATATGATCAGCGCCTATGGAGGTATTCGCTGGTGGACGGGTCTAAGTCGCATGTTCCAGTACGAACACACACAAAGCCGCATTGGCGGCACGTTGTGGGAGTACCCTATGCGCTATATCGAAAACTCGCCCATTTTCTATGTAGATAAAATCAATACACCACTGCTGCTTATGCACAACGACAAAGACGGTCATGTACCATGGTATCAGGGCATAGAAATGTTTGTAGCTATGCGTAGGTTGGGCAAACCTGCCTGGATGCTCAACTACAATGACGAGCCGCATTGGCCTACCAAGTGGGAAAACATCCGGGATTTTAACATCCGCATGCAGCAATACTTCGACCACTACCTGATGGACCAGCCTATGCCACGCTGGATGAAAGAAGGTATACCTGCGATTGAAAAAGGTATTGAGAAGGGTTATGAATTGATGGAGGAATAAAATTAGTATTTCATTTATGGAATTGATAAAAAGTGTACCCGTACAGGTCGTTATAACTAGAATTTTTATTTTAATAATTCCAGCCATAATAAGCTGCTCTTCCACAAGACCGAGATGCCTGGAGTATTTTGATCAAATAGTGCTAGTAAATAGCGGCAGCTTAAATAGAACACAAATTGCTCAATTGATTGATCAAGTTAGTATATATGAACCAAAGGTAATCGGTTTTAATGGTGTATTTGCTACTGAAAAATCTGGAGATGGTGTGTTAATAAACACTCTTAATAACATTGATAATTTAGTTCTCGCTGCAAGCACTGCGGGAGAAAATATAGAAAAGTCATATTTTGATAAAAACAGATTTGGCAGCACAGATTTCCTTTTAGATTGGAAGGATGAAGTATCAACTTACCAATTGTTTTTTGAGTCTAATGATTCTCTTGTGATGAGCTTTCCCTTAAAAGTATTACAAGCTTATGATTCGTCATATGCTACATTGAAAAGAAATATGAATGAATATGATATTATTTATAATGGGAATTGTATGTGTTTCCCCATAGTAGATCACAAAGCCGTCATGAGTAATAACGTAAATGACCAACTTTTGAATAATAAGATAGTTCTACTAGGTTATTTGGGTGATGATTATAACCCGGGCTTTTGTGTCGAAGGAGAAAGAAATGTTTTCCCAACACCACTGAACGCTGTTGAGTACAAGTATGAAAATGACCGGAACAACATGCACGGTACCTTAATTTTGGCAAATATTATCTATTCTATAATTAAACAGAATGAATAGATAACCTGGCTCTTCGTAGTTTGTAACTACGAAGAATATGTTAAACAAAGAAAGAATTAAAGTAGTGCCCGTAGTTGCAAACTACGGACAACCTAGTATACCTACGATTGAGAAAGTATCGAAAAAGGCTATGAACTTATGGGAGAATAAAATAGTACTATTGAAAAGTAAATCACAATAAGTGATTTTAAAGTAAAAAGAGATGAGAGAAAAGAACAATGAAATAGTAGCTGAAGTCCGTTCATCTTGGTTAAAAGATATAATAATAATTTTCTGTGGAATTATTATGTGTGTTTCACTTACAATGTATTTTATTGGCTGGTCATTATTAACTTGGTTAATCCTAAACGGTGTAATAATGTGTTGCTATTATCTTTTTGTTTTACAATTCACTGCAAAACATGTAATTCTTTTCAAATCAAAATTAGTAGTTAATTATCAGTTAAATATTTATCTCAAGAAAAGAGAACATGAATTAATGGATATAAAAAAAATAATTCTAAATAGGAATGCCTACGCATACGGTTCCTCTTTTTTTAAAATTTATTGCATTAATAATGATTATAAATATTCATGTTCTAATGTAAGAGAATTTGATGTAATAATGGATGAATTAAAAAAAGCAAATATTGAAATTGAATCTATATAGGCGCCAGTCCATCCCAATTGATAAGCCCGCTCTTCGTAGTTTGTAACTACGAAGAATAATATAATAAAGCCCGTAGTTGTAAACTACGGACAACCTTTTGAAAGCAACCTTGACACTACGGACAACCAAAAAGGCTATGAATTAATAAAAGAATAAAATATATTGAACTATGAAATACATTGTCTTATCACTGCTATTATTTACAGCATGCACAGCTTCGGTCAATTATGAAAATGAGTCTGCCCCGACTAAAGCCGAAATTGATGAAGTTTTAGACGGCTGGCATGCTGCTGCCGCGGCAGCTGACTTTGAGAAATACTTTGGTTATTTCGAAAATGACAGCTCCATTTTCATGGGCACAGATGCCACCGAGCGGTGGACTGTAGCAGAATTTAAGCCCTGGAGCAAGCCCTATTTTGATCGTGGTAGCGCGTGGAGCTTTACAGCCGAAGAACGTTATGTCTATTTTTCTGACAATGGAAAAACAGCCTGGTTTGACGAAGCACTTGCCACTCCAAATCTAGGCCCAAGCCGTGGGACAGGTGTTTTAGTCCATACAGAAGAAGGCTGGAAAATTGCGCATTACAACTTAGCCATACCGATCCCCAACGAGCTAATAGATACTTTCATCCCACAAATAGACAGTGTCCTAAACAAATAAACCATATGAAAAACATCAGGATTGTTCAGGTCGGCCTCGGCCCACTTGGAGTTAAAATCGGACAGTTTATTGCCGAAAGAGCCGGACTTGAAACCGTGGCAGCCATTGACAAAAATCCCGATTTGATTGGCAAATCTTTATCCTCATTAGATCAAAACCTGCCTGATATTGTAATCGAAGAAAACTTCGCCAGCTGCATTGATCAAAAACCTGATGTTGCGATTCTTACCACCGTTTCTGACATGCAGCGCATAACGCCACAGATCATTGAAATTGTCTCTTTGGGCATACCTGTGGTTTCTACTTGCGAAGAGTTGAGCTATCCGTGGATTACCGCACCAAGCCTGGCCAGCCAGATTGATAGCATGGCTACAAAAAATAATGTGGCAGTAGTGGGCACCGGAGTCAACCCGGGATTTTTGATGGACTCGCTGCCAACATTTCTTACCAGCGTTTGCCAACACGTAGAAAGTATAGAAGTCAACCGATTTCAAAATGCCGCCTATAGAAGAATTCCTTTTCAGAAAAAAATTGGCGCAGGGGCCACTATGGAAGAATTTGAAAAAAGAAAAGCAGATGGTTCTTTGCGGCATGTAGGCCTTACCGAATCCATACAATACATTGCTTCGAGTCTCGGATGGTCGTTAGATAAAACGGAAGATATCATCAGCCCGGTAATTGCAGAAAATGAGGTCAGCACCAACGGTGTACAGGTTGCCAAAGGCTTGGCAAGTGGAGTCAATCAGGTAGGCAATGGGTATGTAGATGGTGAGGTGAAAATTAAGCTTGTATTTCAAGCGGCCGTTGGGGAATCCTCCTCTTATGATGAAATAATCATCAAAGGCACACCAAATATTCACTCGAAAATCGAGGGTGGTGTAAATGGCGATGTGGCCACATGCGCCATCACTGTAAACTGCTCCAGATCCATTTTAGAGGCGAAACCAGGCCTTAGAACCATGAGTGATCTGCCCAATGTTTCTTATTTTTCTTAAGTTATCCTGAATTCGATCTCAAAAACTTCTGCTCGTCATCCTGAGCCCTCTTACGGTTGAAATTTTAGCAAAAGAGGGCGTGAGGATCTCAGAGTTTATGGAGATTCCGAGGTCTACCGATGACGTGTTTGAAAGTTTATTAAAAATCCTCCCTCTGACTCCCTCCAAAGGAAAAAAGAATCGGCTTCAATCACGTCATCTGGATTTGTACGATTGAAAAAAGTTATGTCTACTTCAGACGGTTTTTGTGCGCTTTCTTATTTCGCTATATGGAACTCACGTTAAGTGAATTAATAATATTTTTCATTTTCTTTTTGGAAACATTCTAAACTGTAACTACGTTTACACCATCATTCGATATACTCTCACGAGACAATCGATTTATAAAGAAGCGTGGAGAGACAGGCTCAGAGAAGCGCTAGCAACCACTTTCCCGATAGCTATCGGGACGGAAAAGGTGCTAAATCCTGATCCCAGGAAAGCTCATCAGGTGATGGGTAGGGAAAATATAAATTGATACCCATGAAAAGATCAATTCAACATCAGACAGGGCTTCTCGCCAACTTTACAAGATCAATTCTAGCAAGTATTTACGATTGCACATGCTGTTGTTGCTGTTGCATGCGCTAAGCTTATAAACACTTAGCCATATCAGCTGACTTAAGCGCGATTTCTACATACGCGAAGGGCTATTGCTATGCCCTTCTCTACAGCGCATCCTTTAAATATTTTCTCACAACAACAGATAACAATCATGTCTAATACACTGAATTTTTCGGTGAATTCAATCAGTGAATCACCGGCTAGAACCAAAATTAATACCAGAGGATTTCAACTTACAGTTGATGAACCCAAACATCTTGGGGGCACCGATGAGGCTCCAAATCCAGTAGAATACATACTTGCCGGATATGCAGGTTGCATCAACGTAGTGGCCCATATCGTAGCCAAAGAGTTGAATGTGAAACTCAAAAACCTGGAAATCAACATTGAGGGTGACCTTAACCCAAACCGACTTTTAGGCAAATCATTTGAAGACCGCGCAGGCTATAAAAACCTATCGGTATCTCTGAAAACAGATACCAATTTCGATGCAGGCACAAAAGTAAAGTGGCTGAAAGAAATAGAAGTCAGGTGCCCGGTAAACGACAACCTGTCTAACAAAACACCTATTCAATTTTCCATTAACTAAATCAAAGAAATCATGAGTACACAACAATTTAAATTCGAAACACTACAGCTGCATGCTGGCTATGAAAATGCTGAAGAATCAACACGGTCTAGAGCTGTTCCGCTCTATCAGACCAGTTCTTACACTTTTAAAAATGCCGAGCATGGGGCCAATCTATTTGCACTCAAAGAGTTTGGGAATATCTATACCCGCATCATGAACCCAACCACCGATGTGTTTGAGCAACGCATCACAGCTTTGGAAGGTGGGGTAGCAGCTTTGGCTGTTGGCTCAGGGCAAGCCGCACAATTTATTGCACTCAACAACATCCTTTCCGTAGGCGACAATTTTGTGACTTCGCCCTTCTTGTATGGCGGCACTTACAATCAGTTCAAAGTGGCTTTTAAGCGCTTAGGCATTGAAGCACGTTTTGCTGAAAGCGATAAAGTGGAGCACTTTGAGCAACACATTGATGAAAATACTAAGGCCATTTACCTCGAAACTATCGGCAATCCGGGCTTCAATGTACCTGACTTTGATGCGATAGCAGCGCTTGCCAAAAAGCATGACATCCCATTAGTAGTTGACAATACATTTGGTGCCGCAGGCTATTTATTCCGGCCTATTACGCATGGAGCAGCGATCGTCACCGCTTCTGCCACCAAATGGATTGGAGGTCATGGGACTTCTATTGGTGGTGTCATTGTCGATAGTGGCAAGTTTAACTGGGGCAATGGTAAATTCCCTCAGTTTACTGAACCTTCTGAAGGGTATCATGGCCTGAAGTTTTGGGAGACCTTCGGTTTTGACAATCCGCTAGGGTTGCCAAACATTGCCTTTGCTATCCGTGCCAGAGTTGAAGGTCTGCGAGACTTCGGTCCGGCCTTGAGTCCGTTTAACTCTTTCTTGCTATTACAAGGCCTCGAGACACTATCTCTACGCGTGGAACGCACCGTTGAAAACGCACTCAAACTGGCGCAATGGCTGGAAGAACATCCACAAGTGGAATCGGTGAATTACCCAGGATTGGAAAGTAGTAGCTACCACGATTTAGCCAATAAATACCTGAAAAATGGGTATGGAGGAGTGCTTTCATTCATCATCAAAGGTGATAAAGCTGAGGCTTCTGCATTTATTGATAACCTCAAGTTGGTGAGCCATCTGGCCAATGTAGGTGACGCTAAGACGCTGATCATACAGCCGGCAGCTACTACACACCAACAGCTCACTGATGAGGAACAAATTTCTACTGGTGTGCTTCCTAACCTACTCAGAATATCTGTAGGCATAGAGCACATTGACGATATAAAAACGGATTTACAACATGCATTCGACTCTATTAAAAAACAGCAACCCGCAGTTGTCTGATTATTCCGTGTTTAGTTACAATCAACAGTTCAGTTTGGAGTGTGGCGACACACTCCCTGAACTGGAGATTGCCTATACAACGCATGGTCAATTAAGCAACACAAAAGACAATGTCATTTGGATTTTCCACGCACTAACGGCCAACGCTGATCCCGTACAATGGTGGGAAGGGTTAGTTGGAAATGGAATGCCCATTGATACAGATAAGTATTTTGTTGTCTGTGCAAACGTACTTGGGTCATGCTATGGCACTACAGGGCCGACAAGCATCAACCCGATTACAGGAAAAGCTTATGGCATTGATTTTCCACAGGTTACGATCAGGGATATGGTCAAAGCGCATCAGCTACTGCAGCAACATCTTGGTATTGAAAAAATAGCTTTGGGCATAGGAGGCTCCTTAGGTGGACAACAGCTGCTTGAGTGGGCGGTAACTGATACATTTCGTTTTGAAAAAATTTGCCTTATCGCCACTAATGCAAGACACTCGGCATGGGGCATCGCCTTCAATGAAACGCAACGCATGGCCATTGAAGCTGGAGGTTTTAGCAAAAAAGGACTGGAAACTGCCCGAGCTGTGGCTATGCTTTCATACCGGAATCAGAATACGTACCGTAAAACACAGACCGATTTCGATGACAAACTGGATGATTTCAAAGCCAGTAGTTATCAGCGATATCAGGGCCTGAAACTTAGTGACCGATTTGATGCAGCCTCGTACTATTTACTTTCCAAAGCCATGGACAGCCATAATATTGGCAGAAAGAGAAAATCAGTAAGACACGCATTGCGAGCTATTAAGGCAAAAGCATTGGTCATTGGCATCAAAACGGACCTGTTGTTTCCTTATGCCGAACAGAAATTTCTAGCAAAAAACATCAAAGATGCCTCTTTTGAGCTCATCGACTCCCTCTATGGGCACGATGGGTTTCTTATCGAGTATGAAATAATTGGGAAGCACCTTAAATCATTTTTAAACACGACCTCATGAAAAAATACAATATAGGGCTCTTTGGATTTGGCTGTGTTGGCCAGGGTTTTAGTGAGCTTTTAAGCTCTAATAAGCATCTCAATGCACAAATCGTTAAAACTTGTGTGAAACAATTAGATAAACCTCGGGTCAATCTGCCCGGAAAACTGGTGGCTGATCCTGATGAAATTTTGAATGATCAAAACATCGATATTGTGGTTGAATTGATTGACGATGCAGATGTTGCTTTTAAGATAGTGAGTAATGCATTGAAGGAAGGTAGAAAAGTAATTACTGCCAACAAGAAGATGGTAGCACAAAACCTTTCTCAGTTGATTGACCTTGAAAAAGCATATGGCGGCAAAATGCTATATGAAGGCGCTGTTTGCGGAAGCATCCCGATTCTTACCACCCTGAGAAATTACCACACTAATGATCAAATTTTAACTCTTAGTGGAATACTTAATGGATCGACCAATTACATACTTACAAAAGTAATTGAGCAAAACCTGAGCTATGAGGAAGCACTGCTTGATGCTAAAGGCAATGGATTTGCAGAAAGCGACCCCTCTTTAGATGTACTTGCGTATGACCCGTCATTTAAACTAAGCATACTTATCCATCAGGCTTTCGGTGTCATTATACCACCTGACAAGGTTTATAAAAAAGGGATCACCGATATATCTCAGGCAGATATAACCTTTGCAAAGCAACATGGCCTAAAAATTAAACTTATTGCTGAAGCTCGATTAGTAGATGGCGACATACAAGCCTGGGTATGCCCCAAGTTTATAGATGAAACGGATCCTTTTTACTTGGTGAATGATGAGTATAATGTGGTCAAAATAGAAAGTGCAGCTGCGGGAGACCAGTTGTTGTTTGGAAAAGGTGCCGGTAAGCTACCCACAGGTTTAGCAGTGTTAGCTGATTTATCAACATTGCTAAAGACAGAAATAGACCAGGTTGTATGTCAGACTTCAAATGTAGAGTTGTCAGATAACTATGCAGTAGAAGTTTACATTAGCTATAAAAGTGATCTTGCCATTGACTTGTCATGTTTTGAACTAATAAGTGAAAAGTCCCACGGAAAAGTATACTCCTACGCGATTGGAAAAATCACTGTGGACAAGCTAAAGATTTTTCAAGAAAAGTTTTCCGATGTGAGTATCATCTTCACTTCCGACACAAGGCAGGAGTTAAATATTAAAAGCCTGACATATCAGTCAAATGCTATTGCGGTTGGTACAATTTAATTTTACCATCAACTTCCGAGCTGACGATTAATAGACTTTTACCATTCGGACTGTTTTCTTTACTAACAAACAATATGCCCTCAGGGCCAATGCCTGTTTCCAGCACCTGCAAAAATTTAGGGTGAAGCGGATCGGTCAGATCATAGGTAACTAAGGCATTGGCCCTTTCTAATGCTACAAACAGGATGGGCGTTGCATTAACACTGCCGATAATAAGACTTTCTGGTTCAGTGCCTTTGTCATCACTCCTTTTGTCATCATAAAATGAAGAGTTAGCAATTAAATCTTGTTCTACCATATTTTGGCTATCGAAAACTAGTTTTCCATCCTCCGCATTCCAAATACTAAATGATCTTGTCCCAAAAGTATAGAGCTGGTCAAAATCTCCATCACCATCTGTATCTCCCAAAGTAGTAGTCACAATTAATCTCCCAAGGCTGTCGCATGTAAGTGCTTTGTCAGACTCAGGAAATGATTGTTGGTCTAACGTAAGTTCATTCACTCTGGAAGTTTCGGAATAACCCTTGTAATTCCTGCTATCTCCTTCGTTAGCTGTGATAATAAAATTTTCACTCCCATTGTTATAAAATGCCAGCGCATCAGGTTGATAGATACCAAAAATTGGCCATTGATTTGTTGCAATTTCGTCATTATCGCAGATGTCAATTTCATTACCCACCAGCATAAAATTTTTAAAGCCCAGTGGATATATTTCAATTAGCTTTTTTGCTTTAATGTCAAATTTTGCGATTCCATTATTTTCCTGTAGCGTAACATAGGCATACTTCGAATCACTTGAGAATGCCACATACTCGGGTTCTATATCTTGAGAGAATGAAGCATTAGGCCCAAAAATTCTAAATCCCTGAGTTTCGAGTTCTTCTCTCTTATTTTCAAATCCGTCAAAATTGATTGTATTTACCTTGAAATCGTTTGATACATCAATAATCGAAACAGAGCCTTCCGGGTCATTCGTATATGCAGTATTCGGCTCCCCTTCATTTGCTGTAACTATGTATTTGGCGTCCGGGGTAAATCCGACCATGTCAGGCATGGCCCCTACGCGCAATTCGGCTAAACGAGAGAAATCTTTGGTATTGAAGATAAAAACATAACCCTCTTCTTGTGGGTTAGTGGCACTCACTGAAACTGCTAATAAATGACCCTCAACAGCTAAACTATTGATGGTAAGTCTTTCATCAGGCCATGGTTTCAATAATATATGATCTAAAATGGTGGGGGTAATCGGTTTCTCTATATCAATAATATCTACTCTATTGCCCATAGCATTATTTGACACAAATAAACGGTTGGTCTCAATATCATACGCTGAGATCTCTGCCGCAAGCTTTCCTCCTTCAATATTTACTTCACTTATTACCTTAAATGAATTAGTTAACTCCTCTTCATTGGATCTCATACAGCCAATTAAAGTAAGCCCTATTAAAAATATGATGTATCTCATGGAACCTCTTTCTTATATCTTTGTTTAAATCAAAAGTACCCAAATATTAAAAATAAGGAAGAGTTGAATCCTTTTAGATTGTTAAATTTTATCCTATTGATTATCAATTTATACAATTACTAAATATATTTGTAGCCCCAGAAAAATGGGCTGAATTTTAGTTCTAAAACAGATATTTCAATGACGTCAGTTGTTCTTACCTCGATAGTAGCCTTTACCATAGTAATATTGCTACTCGTTTTTATACTTCTGTTTGCACAATCAAAGTTAGTGCATTCAGGTCCGGTTAAAATCTATGTAAATGGTGATAAAGAAGATCCTATTGTAACTACAGCAGGTTCTACGCTTTTATCTACGCTTTCTTCACAAAAAGTTTTCTTGCCTTCTGCCTGCGGTGGCGGTGGTACCTGTGCCATGTGCAAGTGTGTGGTAGAAGAAGGTGGTGGAGAAGTTTTACCAACAGAAGTTGGTCACCTTAGCCGTTCGGAGCAAAAAGAAAATGTAAGACTTTCTTGCCAGGTAAAGGTGAAGGAAGACATGCACATCAGAATACCTGAAGAAATATTCGGTATTAAGAAATGGGAATGCGAAGTGGTTTCAAACTACAACGTTTCTACCTTTATTAAAGAATTTGTAATGAAGCTGCCTGAAGGAGAAACATTAGACTTCGAAGCAGGTGGATATGTGCAGATTGATGTGCCAGTATGTGAGGTGAAATTTTCAGAAATGGATATTACGCCAAAGCCAGAACTTGGTCACCCTGATGATAAATACAAAGAAGACTGGGACAACTTCGGTATGTGGGATTTAGTTATGAAAAATGATGAGCCAATATACAGGGCTTACTCCATGGCTAACCACCCAGCTGAAGGAAATATCGTAATGTTGAACATTCGTATTGCAACTCCACCATGGGATAGAGATGCAGGTAAATTCATGCAGGTTAACCCTGGTATTTGCTCTTCTTATGTTTTCTCAAGAAAACCTGGCGATAAAGTAACCATATCAGGACCATACGGTGAGTTTGCTATCAACCCTACCGAAAGAGAAATGGTTTACATCGGTGGTGGTGCTGGAATGGCTCCGTTAAGAGCTCAAATATTCCACTTATTCCATACTGAGAAAACAAACAGAAAAGTATCCTACTGGTATGGTGGACGTTCTAAAAAAGAATTATTCTATACTAACCACTTTAGAAAAATAGAAGATGAGTTTCCTAATTTCCAGTTTCACATTGCGCTTTCTGAGCCTTTGGAAGAGGATGACTGGAAGATTAAGAAAAGTTTAGATGACAAAGAAGGTGATGGATATACCGGATTTATCCACCAGGCGCTTTACGATAATTATCTAAAAGATATTGAAGAGCCTGAAGAACTCGAATACTATCTATGCGGACCTCCTTTGATGAACGCTGCGGTACTTAAAATGCTTGACGAAATGGGCATACCGCCTGAAAACATCAGATTTGATGACTTTGGAGGTTAATTAACCAAACACATTATTTAAAAACCCTGATTGTGCCAACAGTCGGGGTTTTTTATTTCTTGTAGCTTATTTTCTAAAGCCGTATTTTAGATCAAACAAAATTGCGAAATGGACTTAAAAATATTCTTCTCTCCTATAGACGGGGAAGTATTCTCACATATAAAAGATGTAAATAGTTTTTATAAAAATATAAAGGCAAATACAGAGGCGATGCCAGATTACAAATCGGCAGACATCGCCATTATAGGAGTAGAAGAAGAAAGAGGCACTGTGGCCAATAAAGGGACTAACAAAGCTGCTTCTGAGATCAGGAAAAAACTATATGAGCTTAAAAAAGGATATGGGGCTTATAAAATTGTTGATCTAGGCAACATTAGAAATGGCGTTGATCTGGATGAAACTTATGGCAGATTGAGTGAAGTCTGCCACACTTTGATAGAAAACAATGTGTTGCCAGTGATTATAGGAGGTTCGCATGACCTGAGTTATGGTCAATATATGGCTTATGAGAATATGGAAAAGCTGATCACACTGCTCAATGTTGATGCTTTCCTAGATATGGAAGAAGGTGTAAGCCAGCCAGCACACCAACAGCACATACATAAAATATTATTACATGAACCGAATTACCTCTTCAACTACAGTCACCTGGCATATCAAAGCTATTTGATAGATCAGTCAGCTATAAACATTCTGGAAAAACTCTACTTCGAAGCCTATCGTATAGGTCACTTACGGTCTAACATTCAGGAGATGGAGCCAATAATCAGAAATGCGGACATGTTAAGCTTTGACATAACGTCCATAAAGTCGAGTGATGCTCCGGGGAATGCCAAAAGTCAACCTTTTGGATTAACAGGAGAAGAAGCCTGCCAAATATGTTGGTATGCCGGATTGAATGAAAAATTAAGTTCTGCAGGCTTTTATGAATACAACCCGGATGCTGATGACCCAAACAAGAAGACAGCCTCTGTGGTTGCCACTATGATATGGTATTTTATAGAAGGATATTACCACAGAAAAAATGAACAGAACTTTAAAACAAACGATTATCTGAAATTTGTCGTTTCCATGCCATCGGAGCCAGAAACTTTAAGTTTTTATAAAAGTAAACTGAGTGAAAAATGGTGGATGGAAGTACCATTCCCGCAAGGAAAAGAACGGTATGCACGAAACTGTATCATTCCTTGTAGCTATTCAGATTACAAAAAGGCAACTACTGGAGATCTGCCAGAAAGATATATAACCACACATGCCAAACTAATTTAAACCCTTATGCCATGAAAACACTCGTACCAATTTTCCTTATTTGTCTATTAGCATCATGCTCAGCCAATACTGAAAACGCAAATGACATCATCAATGTGGCAATCGCTACTGCTGGTGGTGATAAGCTCAACAATACAGAAATCGAATTCATATTCAGAGATAAAGAATATGGCGCCATGCATAAGGATGGGAGCTTTGAATACGTAAGATTATTCAAAGACTCTGCGGATCTTATCCGTGACGTGTACACAAATAATGATTTTGTTAGAGAGGTTAATGGTGAAGCTATTTCAGTACCTGATTCTATGGCGACTAAATATTCAAACTCTATAAATTCAGTAATATACTTTGCACTATTACCCATTGGATTAAATGATGCAGCGGTTATTAAGGCCTATATGGGTTCTTATACCATTGGTAGCCAGGATTATTACAAGATCAAGGTTACGTTCACAGAAGAAGGTGGCGGAACTGATTATGAAGATGTATTTATTTATTGGGTAAATAAAAAGACTGATGAGGTAGACTATCTGGCCTATGAATACCATACTGAAGGAGGAGGTATGCGTTTCAGAGAAGCATACAACGAGCGATATGTTGGTGGTATTAGGTTTGTAGATTACATCAATTATAAGCCAAAATCCGCAATTAATCTGGATGAAATCGACCAGGCATTCATCGATGGAAATTTGGAAGAATTATCCAGAATTGAGTTGCAAAACATAAAGGTCAATGCCTTAGCAGAATAATCTTGTGTACTGAATATGAGGAAGTTGGTGACCTTCTTAGGCTGACACTAATAAATAATTGAGTATTTTTACTTATTAACTCAAGTACAATTATGGCAAGATTACGCGCAGTCTTCATTACGAGCCTTTTTCTGTTATTGGGGTTCACATCAATAGCACAGCAAGGTGTACCTAGAATAGTGATCAATCCTGATGGCCATTCTGGCAAAATTTATAACATACTCTTTACACCAAATAGCGAGCAAATTGTTTCAGTATCAGAGGATAAAACCATTAGAATCTGGGATGCGCGCAATGGTGAGTTGGTAAACAAATTCGAATCCGAGATTGGAAATGGTTACCAGGGTATGCTTTATGCCTCTAGCATATCACCCGATGGGAAATTGCTTGCAGTAAGTGGGTACCCTGTTGTTACAGAAAGTAAAAATTACATCGTAATTATAGATCTTGAAAAGGGGAAACAAGTGGCTACCGCTATCGGGCATGAAAATGTAATCAACGCATTGGAATTTAGTGGTAATGGTAAGTACCTCGCAAGTGGCAGTGATGATGGGAAGATCATTATTTGGAAAATGGATGGTAGTGAGCGCTTAAGACAAGCTGCAGGTATGAGTTTAAATGGTAGGGTCACAGATCTATCTTTTAACAAAAAAACACAACAACTAGCAGCTGCCGCAGATAGTGAGAAAGTCTACCTCTACGATTTGTCTAAGCTAAGCTCAGGCGCAAACAACTTTACTCCAAAAGAGCTTAAAAAACATAAGGATCTGGTCAACAAACTGGCCTTCTCTGCTGATGGCATATATCTTGCCACGAGTAGTTTTGACAATGAGCTATTTCTATGGAAAGCAGACGGTTCGTTCGTCAAAGAGATGGACAATATAACCAACGTGATCAATGCCTTGACCTTTTCTTATGATTCAAAGGTATTAGTAGCTATGGATGCTGCAGGAAATGGCATCAGCTACTCCATACCTAGCGGAAGTGAGTTTTCAAGGTTTAATGGCCATGACAATACAGTATTTAGTGCAGACTTTTCTCCTACTTCAGCTAGTGGCAATTACCTTGTCGCTTCGGCAGGTGGTAATGACAATGAAATACAAATCTGGAACCCCATAAATGGCCGTTCAAAGCAAACCATTAAAGGAAAAGGTAACACCATTTGGGATTTGCAATTTGGTGAGGGGTTTGAGCTTTTTATTTCAAGAAAACAGCCTAAAACGGACGATAAGCCACAATATCATCAAAGTTTCGATTTCAATACATTTTCAATTAAAACCAGCCCTGGAAATCCAACCAAGTCATTTTTAAAATCAACACAGGAGGTGATGCAAACGGGTATCTACGCCCTCCGTGTAGATCGGGGTGGTGAGATTCAAAATGATGAGTTTGAAGATGGTAGAATTCTAAACTTCACCACAACACCTAAAGGCAATGTAGTGGTTGCAAGTGATTTTTCATTGAAGATGTATAACAGCCGAGGACAAATGCTTAAAGAGTTTTTAGGGCATACAGGTGGTGTAAGATCGGTTGCAGTTAGCAGAGACGGTCGCTACCTATCTTCTGGTAGTGAAGATCAGTCGATTAGACTTTGGAAGCTGGACGAAAAAGGTGAAGCTCCAAGCATGCGCGATGTGTTTACTGAACCAATCTGGGGCGAATACTTTGAGTCTTTAGATGTAGACTCACTCACATACAAACAAAGCACAAAAGCGTGGCAAGATGTAATCAGTTATCTACAGGATGTAGGAGATAAAACCTGGAAAGATATTGAGGATGTATATGGTTCACTAGGTGAGACTGTTAAACCCTTTTTAAATCTGTTTATTTCAGAAGATGGTGAGTGGGTCTGCTGGACACCTGAAGGATATTTCACCTGTAGTAGTAAAGGTGCCGATTACTTTGGCTGGCATGTCAACAGAGGTATTTTTCAATTAGCAGATTTTTATTCTGCCGATCAGTATTTTGATATACTATATAGACCAGAAGTACTCTCTAAAAGTATTGTGCAGGGGCGTAGAGTAAGAGAAATTCTCATTGAAGAAGGTGAAAGAATATTTGATTTAACAAAGCTCAGCAGACCATCAGCGGCATTCTTTAATACCAATGCACTCACCTTCGGTGCTGAAAAGAAGCTTGATTTTGAAAAAGGTAAGTATTACACGCAGAGCAAAGCATTAGATTTAATTGTAGATGTATATGATGGCGGAGGTGGAGTGAAAGAGGTAAACATCTACCAAAACGAAAAGCTCATAATCATTGACGATGAAGTAGAAAGTATTGAGGATGGGCAAATGATCACAAAAACTTATGATGTCGATTTAGTAAATGGTAGAAATGACTTTAGAGTTGTAGTTAAGAACTACCAGAAAATAGAATCGAGGCCTGATTATTTAAAGGTGATGTATGATGGTGAAATCATTGCGACTTCCAGTCTTTATATCTTCTCTGTGGGTATCAATAAATATAAAAACGCAGCGTACAACCTGAATTATGCGCAACCTGATGCGAAGTCGTTTACTAAAAAATTGATCGACAACGGCAGTAAGATGTTTAAATCAATAAGAAAGACGGAGATATATGATACAGAGGCCACTAAGGAAAATATCATCAAAGGATTTGAGTCAATCGTAGCACAGGCTAAGCCCGAAGACGTATTCGTATTCTATTATGCTGGACATGGCACTCTAGACCCTGAACAGGACAATGAATACTATCTGGTACCTACTGATATTACAAAACTATATGGCGATCCGGAGCAACTGAAGGAGCGCGGTCTATCAGCTAGTGAGTTAAAACAGCATTTGGCTAAAATCCGATCACAAAAACAATTGATATTGATGGATGCCTGCCATTCTGGTGGTGCATTAAAGTCTATGAAAGTAAGAGCAGCCGCTTCAGAAGAAAAGGCTATCGTGCAACTTGCCAGGGCCTCCGGTGTGGTGATGTTAGCATCTAGTGGTACGCAACAGTTTGCTTCAGAGTTTGAAGTGCTTAAGCACGGTGTATTCACTTACGCTCTACTGGAAGCACTTGATGGTAAAGCAGACAATGGCGATAAAAAAGTTACAGTAAACGAGCTCAAAATTTATATGGATGAACGCGTCCCTGAGCTTAGTGATCAGTATGGTGGCCAGGCCCAATACCCAACTGGTTTCGTTCATGGTAATGATTTTCCCATCAGCTTGATTTACGATCCTTTGGGAGAGGAAGCAGGTGATGATGGGGAGAACTAATCGTTGATTAATCTTTTTTTGATCCTTGAACCTGGAAAGTGTATTGTTCAGATATTGGAATTCCATCATGGGACATTCCTTGTATATCAATAACGTACTCACCAGCTTCATTAGAAGTTGTAAAAGATAATGTATAGGGGTCGTTATTTACAAGTTCAATATGGGGGTTCCAATATAAAATGGGTCTGAAGTCAGGCGAATTACTATCTAAATCGGGCACCTGAAATAGCACATCTTTTGCAAAACCGGGGTAATTAAAAACTCCTTGGCCTAATTGTTTAATCCATCCAAAATTCCCTTCTACTGTCTCTATTGATAAAACACCACTAAACTCAACACCATTAAGAGTATAAGTGCCGTATTTCATATTTATTTTGTCAACATTTACAGGATCTAGTTCAGCAATATACCTCGCATCATTTATTAGCATTCCATCAATAAACATTAGTGGTTCTTGATCAAAGTATTTGCCAAAAAATCCATTTGATTCATCACGCGCTCGCATTCGAATCTCATAAAGTTCCTCTTTCTTTGATATGCGGACTCCTTCTAATAATTCTTTGGCAACCTCAGACATGCTTTCCATGGTTAAATATTCCTCAAGTTTGATAGATGCATGGAATCCAGTTAAAATACTAAATGTTATGGCCTGTTCATCGATAGAAGGTTTTATCTGTTTATAATATTCAAAGTCGTACAATCTTTTTATCGCGTTATTCTCACTGACATATCGTGCGTAGTCGATTTCAGTCTGCGTTTGATCGAAATTTCTTGGTGTATTATAAGCTAACTCATCTCCTTCCAAATTAATTTTTGAATTTTCGCTGCCATTTAGACCATATGGTACTATGATCAAATCCCTCATACCATAAAATACCGGAATCGTAACGGATAACTTATCACTTTCTGATTTCACAAAATAAAAGTCACTTTTTGAATTGTCTTTAATAGTTACGGCATATATGTTTTTTCGCAAGGTATTCTTCGTACTTATTTCACTATTAATTTGAAAATAGTTTCTCTTTTCAATCGGATATATAATTTCATCCCAATTACCTGAAACTATCTCTTGAATATCATACTCATCGATTTTTTGAGTTATTAAATATTGATTTAATGTATAATTAGATGTATTTGCACCATTTTTTTTAGCGAAATCAGAGAACATCGATTGGCTTACTCGACCAAAATATTTTACGGGTCTGACTGAAATTGACAAGTACACCTTGTCGTAACCCTTAGATCTTATCTTCATTTTCACATTTTGCCTCTGATTATAAACTGAATCACCCTCCAAAAACAAATTACCCGGTGAACTAATTTGATTGTTGAATACCCTTTCGTTTAACACCTCAGATTGATCATCAAGCACCACTATCTGGTGTATTCCTTCTGTTAACTTATCCTTAGAAATTCGTATAAGGACACCGTTATTTTTAAGTGTACTTTCAAAAACAGACACCAACTCTCCATCATTTAATACAAGAACAACTATTTGTTCACCTTCAAACTCTTCGCTATGAGTAATGTACAAGTTAAATGCTTGTGGTTTTTCAACCAATCTTAAACTAGTGCCATTTAACTTAGGGTTTGGCAGATTGTACTTAACTCCAGTTGAATCAAATAATAAGGAGAGTTGTTCAGCACTTCGAGGAACCAATGGAAGTAAACCAAATCCAGACTTATCAATGTTTATACTATTTATTGTATCGTTATCACTGTTGAGTAAATAAGCCTTTTCATAATTACTACCTGCGGCTTTTACAGCAATATTATTTAGCTTGTTTAAAACAAAATTACCCCCCTCGGGAAAAAATTCAATTGAAGCGTTTTTGCCTTGTTCTTCATTCTTACTATAAGCTAGTGAAACAATTTTGACAACATCCCGAAACTCTAATCCTTCACTAAAGTTTCTATTCCAATTTGTATACCCTCTTATTGTATAATACCCAGCTCTTATTGAGTCAGGCAAATCAACAAATCCATTGGCAACTCCATCAGTAATCGGTCTTTTTTGCTTATAAACAGTATTTCCGGTACTATCAACCAACTCCAAATGAAATATTTCACTCAGTTCGGATGGCGAGTTACTTTGATAACTTTGTATATATGCCGAATACCATATTTCATCTCCCACGGCATAAAATGGCTTGTCTAAATGGACATAAATCTTTTCTAAAGGTCTTTCCTGAAAGTATTGGATGATTTTGGTAATCAGCTTATCTGAAGCATTGTCCTTTAGGATAAAGGATATAAACATTACTCCAACCAAAATGATAAAGTATTTTTTCATTAATCTTCCCAGAAATCGGGTTTTTTATCACTACTATTTGGCAAAAATGTACATTCACAGCAGTACAATGGTGGGGGAGGCGGGGGAGATAGCTGCCCACCACTGGGTGAACAATCAGCATTATAGTTATCAAGCTCATCTGTGATTATTGACCTTAAAAAGAATTCTCTTTTTGAGTTTACAGATGCAACTTCAAAGATTCCCAGAACTCGTTCGTTTACATTTTCCATATTAAAAATATTTCCTCCAATTGGTGTCGGGGGAGCATCAAATAAACTGCCTGTGTTTTCGACTTGATTCTTAACAGCGTTCCAAAAGTCATAGCTACTTTTCGCCATACTATAAAGATAAATTTTTGGGCTGTACATGAATTGAATCCTTTTATTAGGACTCACAGAATAAGCTTCGTAATCCTTTATTGTTAATCTATCAATCCCATCTGATGTTAGTACATTTAAGAAACTCGTTGAATTTTCATTCACATAACAAATTTTATCAGGGTCGAGATTATCAGGCGGTTCCCTACCGGCTTCGGTCCAACAAACTCCCAAGCCTTGATTTGGTGTTTTAGCCTTGTAGGTTGCCTCCCAATCCAACCTCATATAATAATCTTGCTCATCAGATAATTTTACATCAATCAATATACTAATGAGAGGTTTGTTTACTAAATCTCCTGTTTCATCTTGTATGGATTTAATTTCATATTTCGCCTTAATGGAATCTATTTCAGCTGTTTTTGGCATTTCTTCAATAGACGATTCATAAGTTTTTCCCTCCAGATTTATAACTAATTTATAGGACTCACCGATTGTGCCAGCAAAAGCCTGGTCTGAAATGTACGAGCCGTTTCCTATGTTTGAAAACTCAAAAATTTCACCCCCTGAAGACTCCACATAAACTTTTGCTTCATCCTCAAAATTAAATTGAACCGGACCAGCAAGTGTGTTGACTCTGTTTATATTTATTCTATGGTTTTTAAATTCATTTGTTATTAAGCCGTCAATAACTAATGGTAGTTCATCTGGTTCATCAACTTTAGGCTGAAACTGTTCAATACAGCTTGTAAAAAGCAACAGTACAAATAAACACCTTCCGACCATTATTAAAATTTGAAGTTATATGATAAAGCAATTATTGGTCTTCCAATAACTGAAAGCTTATAGGCTTCACTATCTCCGGTTATCGGATCATTCTTGAAATAAACCGAATAGGCATTTTTTCGGCCATATAAATTGTAAATTGAAAGACTCCAGTTAGCTTCAACTTTCTTCTTTCTTTTTAAAGATGTAGATAAGGTAAATGATATATCAAGTCTATGATAATCAGGGATTCTGTATTTATTTCTTTCAGAGAAGTCAGCAATTGTAATACCTCTTACCTCATATGTCGACTCAGGATATGATATTGCCCGCCCTGTATTGAAAATAAAATTTGTGTTTATACTAAATCTACGAGACACTTTTATATTGGAAAAAACGGTTAGGTTATGCGGCTGGTCAAAGTTGGTCGGGAAAAACTCCCCATTATTTATTGTATTAATAGGCTCCGAGTCTATTACCTGAATTAATGACCTTGAGTATGTATAACTTATAAAACCATTAAAATCACCTCTACTCTTTTTAAGAAGTAACTCAACACCATATGCTTTACCCTCACCCTGCAGTATCTCATTTTCAATGTTGCTATTTAGGAATAAATCTGCCCCATTGATATATTCAACCAAAGCTTCTGTCTTTTTGTAGTAAACCTCAATGGAAGTTTCAAGTGTGTTGCTTTTAAAATTTCTGAAGTAACCAAGTGATATTTGATCTGCAATACTTGGGGTGATTTCCGCATTTGTTATTTTCCAAATATCGACTGGAGTTGCGGCAGTCGTATTGGAAATGAGGTGTGTATATTGCCTCATTTTATTATAGCCTAGTTTAACGGAAGATGAAGCAGAGGTTTGTAAATTAATTGCCAATCTTGGCTCAACCCCACTATAGCTATCCTCAATCCCATCTCGACCCCCGGAAAACAATGAATATCTTAGCCCTGCATAAAATGAAATTTTGCTATTTAGTTTAAAATTGTCACCTAAAAACAAAGCCGCTTCTAAACCATCTTCCCGTTTAATATCAATGGGCTCAATTATTGATTCTTCTGAGTCCTTAGAGTATGTACCGGGATTGATTTCTATTCTTTTAAGGCTCACTCCATATTTTAAAACATGACTTTTTATTTCGGTATCCGATTGAAGCTCAACCGATGACTCAACTACATGAGCTTCTAAAGTGGAAGCCTGTTGAGGATCACTTTTTTCCTCTAGTAAATAATTATAACGACTGTGATTCGCAGTTAACTGTAAGAAAGAGTTTTCACTTATTTGTGAGTTCCAATCTACTCCCAGTGCCTTATTACCAAAGTCATATAAAACATCATCAGTAAAATTAAACCTGTCTCTACTTAAATAACCTGAAACTGACAGCCTATTTTTACTATTAAAGAGATGATCAATTTTCAGATTTGTATCACCAAAAAATGCAGAACTGTTCTTTAGGTCTTGATCCTCTAACTGCCTTATAATATAACTGGGATAAGCCGCACGAAATGCAACCATAAACGAAGTAGTGTCTTTATAAATTGGACCATTTATCGAGAATCTACTATTTATAAATCCTACACCCCCGTTGCCACTAAATTCTGATTTACTCCCTGGCTTTATTTCTACATCTAATATGGAAGACAGTCTTCCTCCAAATTGAGCTGGGATTGACCCTCTATAAAAATTAACCTTCTTAATAGCATCTGTATTAAATGCTGAAAAGAACCCAAACAAATGTGTTGGGTTATAAATTGTTGCGTTGTCTATTTGTATGAGGTTTTGTCCCACTCCCCCACCTCTTACATTTAAACCAGAACTTCCTTCGCCAACTTTACTAACTCCTGGCAGTGACAGTACGGTACTCAATACATCGGCCTCACCAAAAAAAGCTGGTATGCTTTTTATTGTTTCAACACTAATAACTTCTTTACCTGTTACTGTCTCAGAAACATTTTGATCTAATGCCTCCTCATTGATTATAACTTCAGATAACCTAAGCACGTCTTCAAACATATTCACATTTAGCCTGCCCTCTGAGTTTAATGTTATGGTAACATCAAAATCAACCATGGTTGGATGATGAAACTTAAGGTCATATTCGCCTGGAGATAATTCTAACTGATAAAAACCATTACGATCAGTAACATTACGAATATTTGTATTGTTAACACTTACAACAGCATTTTCCAATGGCATACTATTCTCGCCATTCACTATCACGCCCGAAAGTATTGCAGTCACAGCTCCAAAATCTATGTTACCTATTACGATTTTATTATTAGAAGATTTTTCTGCAGTTATAGTTTCTATTACGTTGCCATCATCAGGCAATAAAATTATGTGATCGGGCTTTCTAAAAATAAATGTGAGTTTTTGACCATATAGTAATCGGTTAAATGCCTTTTCTATATTAACACCTTCTATACTTGCAGAGACCCTCTTATTCTTAAGCCACTCCTTTTTGTAATAAATGTTAAGTTTATATCTTGTTTGGAGATCACTTAAGGCATCTACGAGATTTCGGTTATTATAATTTAAGCTTACTGAATCTAAATCCTGAGCTCCTAAGTCTATAGACCCAAAGATTTGCAGTGATATGAAAGTTAGAAGAATAAGTTTTTTCAAAATAGCGGTCAGGTCAACTTCAACACTTCTAAAATAGGGATGTTTGACGATTCAATATCGCTTTATTTGGAGAATTTATAAGAATCGAATTACTTAAACCTTTTTTTCTTATACCGTTTCTGCTTTCGTTTGCGATAGTTCTTTTTACGCTTTTTCTTATTGTTAAACTTCCTACGTTCTGATTTTGGAAGTTTTTTTATGTTGTTGTACCTACGATTAGGTGACTTAATGTTTTTGAGACGTTTCTTTTGCCTTTTCTGAAATGCCTTAGGTGATTTTGCACCAATTCTACTTCGTTTAGCGGCAGAACTCAACGTCTTTCTTCTAAATGCCAGAGAATTTTTATAGTCTGCACTGAATCGGTCCTGGTAAGATTTGTCATTAAAATCAAATCGTAAAGTGATTTCGCTGGTAGCACCTAAGTCGCTACCCAGGTTATTATTAACCATTTCATAACTATAGCCCAGCAATACCTTATTTGCTATTCGTAGTCCGGCTGTTAAACTAAGTATATCACCAGCTCTCCAACTAGCACCGGCAAGCACCAAATTATTGTATGTATAGAATAGCCCAGCATCCCAAATAGGGTCACTACTTTCAGAAAAATTTCTATAAGTAAAAGTGGGCTCCAAAATATCCAGACCACCACGGAGTGGAATAAGTCCAGCTGCGTAACCAGAGTAAAATTCAGATAAAAATCTGGCTCCTTCAGGATCGCTATTATTTTCTGCATCATCAACTAAAAAGGCCGTAGACAGTCTATTGGCGGCCACACCAATTTTGAAATAGCGATGTTGATAATTAACTCCAAATGAAAAGTCCATGTTGGACTGGTTATCAGCTAGCAACAAAGGATCATTTTGCCCCTCCTCGAAATTTACTTTTCCAGGATCGAAGCCAATGCTATTAAACTCACCACTCACGCCCATCGAGAGCGTATTATAACTTCCAAAATTGATGTGATATGCAAAAGCCACCGAAGCGAAAGTATTGCTCACAATATTTACTTTCTCAGTAAATAAGTTGGCACCTATACCTATACGATGATTTAAAAGTGGGGTATGAAAGCTTAGAAAATTGTTTTGCGCTGCTCCATTAATAGCATTAAAATTCTTTCTATGGGCGTAAGTAAATGAACCAAACGTGTGGCCTGCCATAGCCGGATTGTAGATGAACGAATTTGTAAGCTTTTGACTAAACAGCGGAATATCCTGGGACATACCTGGTTGATAGCCTAATAAACTAAAAAGAAAAATAAAGCCGCTATAGTATATGACCTTTTTCAAATCATCATTTTAGAACTGTAATTACTTGTTTAATGCTCCTTCCTGCGTATTTCACTATACATATATAGTTACCCGGTTCAAGGAAATCGAAATTTCCATCATATGGGTTATCAAATTCATCGTAATTCCTAAATCCGGATTTGCTAAATACTTCAGTGCCCCATCTATCTAACAGAATTACTTCATTGTTTTGATAAACATCAATATCCTCAATGACCAGAAAATCATTTTGTCCATCTCTGTTAAGAGTAATCAAATTTCTAATGAGAGGAGTAATGACTAAAGATGAGCCCACCATTAGGTATGCTACTTCTTTTGATAAACTGGAAGTACTTCTTATTGTATTGCCTGAAAGAACCCCTCCAAGATTAGTCGCAAGTCTTGTTGTGGTATCCACTTCCAGCACTACACCTGTCCGGTTATCCCCTGAAGTCAATCCTTCATCTCCTGGCAGAATGGGTAACTCAATGGTTGCACTACTCAGTCCTTCTGACAAAAAGCCCCAGAACCAATTTTGAGAGGCAGAATCAACTGGAGCTTCAAGTGTTGTTGGAAGAAATGCACCTGTCTGTGGAGCAGCTAATAGAGCGGTAGCTACATCATTTGATCCTGTTATGCCATACAACACGACTGGCGCATATTGACTGGCTGTACCTATCGGGAAAAATTTATCACCACCACCGAGGTGCACCAACGGCCCAACAATGTAGGAATTTGTCCCATTCTCATCAATGCTAACATTTGGTCCGAGCACAAAAAGGTCTAAGTCCAACTGATTACCGGTATTTACTAAACCATTATCCAGAATTAAGTTTTCAGTTACAGCTATGACTCCATCCATAGTTTTAATTCCGCCACCTGTAATTCCAAGATTAGGTAATACTATGTCTTCTGTTGTACTTATGGCCTGGTTAGATCCGGCCAGTACGATCCCACTCCCGGCTTGATTTATATTAAACTGAGCACTACGATTAGCCACAGAATTATTAGTAGTAATCAAGGTATTAGTGCCCGCTCTAAAGGTCGTTCCCTGAGGCACAACCAATTGAGCAGAAGTCAAGCCTGAGATCAACAATAGCGATATGGTCAGTAGGTATCTACTCATTATCCTTATTTGCTTCAGCAGTTAAGATTTGTGTCAGCTTCTCAAGTTGAGCTTTCATTAGGTCAAGTTGCGCCTGTGTATTTGAATCACTTACCTCCATTTTAGAGACCATGGCTTTTAAAGCATCTATTTCCTTTTTCTGCTCCTCAATTATTTCTTGTTGTTCCTGAATGGCTTTAGTTAATAATGGTGTGAGTTTTGAATAATCAACCATCATTGGGTTTTCATTTACATCTCCATCTGGTTGGCCACTAACTACCAACGGATAAATTTCATGTAATTCTTGAGCAATAAAGCCATCTTCTTTCTTTCCTGGAGCTACTTTAAACTCATAGGTTCTAGGCCTTATTTGCATCACTTTGGCAAGGGCATTATCAAGATCCACTATATCCTTTTTTAACCTTCTATCAGATGTGGTATTATATTGAACTCCTCCAGACCCAGTTGCCTGTATAGAACCATCTGCAAAACCATTCACCCCATCCTGAAATAAAATAAACAGTGTTCCAGTTGTCGGTGTAGCAGGTCCTGTCCTGACAATAATACCATCTGAACCACTAGCGGTTCCCCCTTGAAACCTAGCCACATAGCCTGTCCCTGATTCTTGCACATGCAGTCTAGATAATGGATCGTTTATACCTATTCCCACATGACCTGTTGTTTCAACAACTAAATGATCACCACTATTATTTAATTTCCATCTATTGGCATCATCTCCATCTACGTATGTATAAGCAGCTGCAGACCCGTTTATTGCATATCCATAAAAAGGCTCACCGCCTACACCTGTATTGACATACATTCCGTCAAACCCAGCTGTTGTACTACTAACAGTTAATGATGCCGCACCAATTTGAGAAATTGTACCAATCCCAACATTACCTGACGCATCAATACGCATTCTTTCTTGATCACTTGTTGTAAACATTATTGGCTCCGCTAAATCATTAAAAATATGTAGCCCTTGAGGCTTCCCTGACATAAAGCCTGAGCTAAATAAGTTTCTTACAATACCACTTTCACCTGTTCCGGAACCATGCATAACAAGACCTTCACTCATATCGCCAGAACCTGTTTCAAAAAATGTATCTCCGCCATCCTGAGACATGTATACACTACGATCACCAACTGGTGCTGTGTATAAATCGCCTAGCGATAGCATGGCATTTGGAGATGAATTTCCAATGCCTACACGGCCATCACCTTTTACAATAAAGCCACCGCCCGCATTGCTTGTAACATTGAAAATATTTTGCGTTCCAGAAGATGTATTTGTATAAACCTGAAGACCATTACCAGTAGCATTGCCCTGTTGTATATAAGTTGCATATACACCAGACTCATTGGAATTTACCTGAAGTTTTCGCGTAGGATTTGTAGTCCCGATACCCACATCCCCGTCAGCATCAATTGTAAATCTATCCGTTGCTGCAGAGTAATCTCTTATTACAAATTTATCTGTACCTGCTCCGGCTGAATTGTTTGTAGCTGAAATTGTCCAGTCTTTCGTAGCCCCATTTAGATAGATAGATGAACCATATGTAGCAGAAGTAGGTGCTGATACTCGTAGGCCACCAAGCAATGACCCATCTCCTTCAACCTCTAATTTACCTGTTGGTGTAGAAGTCCCAATACCGACATCACCGGTTGTAAATGCTATATCGGGGGAAACATCTGTCCAAAGGCTGCTACCGCCTCCAAAACCGCCCCAAGCACTGCCATTATAACCTTCAAACACATTGGAAGTAGTATTGAACCTCAGCATTCCTGCAATTGGTGTTACTGGTCGTTCTCCATCCAGTCCTGCAGGGATAATCATTGCATCCGTATCGTTAATATCTAAAGAAGCCCTCGGTGAAGTACCACTTCCTATGGAAACATTACCGGCAGAATTGATGAACATTCTAGTCCCAATATTAACATTAAATATTATACCATTACTTCCTGTTAACCTTATGAAATCACTTGAACCTGGTACTTCTAACTTACCAAGCTCAACATATCCTCCTCCTCCATCATCTCTTCCTAAAGAATAAACCGGGTCTGCTCCTCCACCCGACTGAGTACTTTTTAATCTTAAACTTGGACTACTCGCTTCCAGATGTAATAAAGTTGCCGGTGTAGAAGTTCCAATCCCCACATTTACATTATTGCCCAAAACCATAGAATTGTTGGCCCCAACAGTAGCATTGTTACCAATAGCAATTGCATTTTGAAGACCATCAATTGCAACGTCAGCATCTGCACCAATAAGTACAATATTATTCCCTGAAATATTAGTCAGGCCCGATGCTCTTCCTAAAAATGTTAGGTTGTTTGAAGTGGTTGTATTGCGACCTGTATTCTCTCCTACCAATACATTACGATCCCCTTCATTACTCTCACCAGCCGATCGGCCGATAAAAGTATTGGCCGACCCCGTAGTAGCCAAATATCCTGCTTGGTATCCAACAAATGTGTTGAGGTCACCATCAACTATATTGAGTCCTGCATCTTTACCAACGAAAACGTTGAATGGTGCTGTGGTCGCAAACCTACCTGCTCCTCTACCAATAAAGGTGTTTTCAGCGCCTGAGGTTAAGTTTTGACCCGCCTGGTATCCAACAAAAGTTTGATTTATGGCTGTATTATTATCTCCGGCAAATTCTCCAACAAAAATATTATTAGTTCCTGAATTTGATATCAGTGCGCTTCCTCCTCCAGCATCCCATGATAATGTACCCGCACCATCATTTGTTAGCACCCCAGCCCCATTAGCCGCAGGCCAGTCATACACAACGTCTTTTATTCTTACCAAATTACCAGCATTATCCACCTGAAATTCCTCTCCGCCACCTACAGTTAATAGTGATGCTGGAGTTGAAGTTCCAATCCCTACAAATGCATTATTTCCTAAAATGAGACTATTACTTTGATTAACTCGCGCATTTGCACCTATGGCAGTAGCATTATTATACTGAGTTGTCGTTCCAGGACCGGAATTGTAGCCGATAAATGTATTATCAGACCCTGTAGTGTTTGCATTGGCAAATGTTGTGGTATACCCAGCAAAATAACCTATGCCTGTATTACCCGTACCGGTCGTGTTTTCAGATAATGCTCTGTGACCTAGGGCCACATTATTATTTGAAGTATTATTAATCAAAGCATAGTAACCCACAGCTGTATTGTTATTACCTACTGTGTTATTCTGTAGTGCCTGATTACCGACAGCAACATTCTCAAACCCTGTGGTATTTGAGTTCATCGCACTTCCTCCAATCGCAGTGTTGCTATTTCCACTTGTGTTTTGATACAAACTGGTTACACCGATGGCCGTATTAGCTGCCCCATCAGTATTGAGTCGCATGGCATCCCTTCCAACTACTGTATTGGCAAAACCAGACCCATTATTTAAAAGACTATAGCTGCCTACAGCTGTATTGCTGTGTCCAGTATTAACTTGCAATGCACTCCAGCCAATACCTGTATTAAAATCACCACTATTAGCACTTCCGGATGAGTAGCCAAAAAAGGTATTGGCAGTTAAATTATTGAATTCAATTCTACCCGACTGAACATTTCCTACTCTAAAGCTTAATGGAACATTATCAGTAGTACCTATGAAATTTGTGCCATCTACTGTACTGGCATTACCAGTAAGAGACCACCCTCCGACAACAGCATCAATAGCTTCCCTTACAGCTGCTTCTGAAACCAAATTAGCATCTGAGGCTGTTCCAGCAGCGCGTACACCAATATTATCAACTGCTGCTCCTGTGCTTAGTGCTACAGTTCGCACAGTGAGTGCATTTGCCTGGTCAGTGCCAAATACTCTATTGGGAGATGCAGTAGTTAACCATGTATTATTGGTACCATCTGTTGTTAAAAAACCTTTGTCTGAACCCCCCGGAGGGTTTATACGATTAATATTTACTGCTTGGGTTGTTGCTGCATCATTAATTGCAGCGACAATATTATCACCTGCACCTGTTTGAATGGTTGTCGATCCATCAGCCGCCATGGATATATCTCCTAAAATTGATACATTCTCAAATTGATTATCGGTAGTACCATCATAGACCAAGATTTGCGCATCGGTTGGTGCTGTTACGTTTGCATCAGAAAGACCTGAAAGGTCAGTGACGCCACCATTTGCATCAACATAAGCTTTTGTTGCGGCATCCTGAGGGTTAGTTGGATCCGCTAGATTTACAATGTCATTTCCTCCTGCATCGTTGCTAACGCCTAAAACATTAGCCAAATCTTGTGCATCTGTATTGTCTAAATAAAATGCAGGCAGCTGACCACCCAATTGCTCTGCATCATCTACTATATTATCCGTGTCAGTGTCATAGACGCCAGTAGACATATCACCGGCTCCGACATTGGCATCTACATATGCCTTGGTTGCTGCATCTTGTGGGTTAGTCGGGTCTGCAAGATTTACAATATCAGATCCCCCAGCATCATTATTCACAGTTAATACATTGGCTAAATCCTGAGCATCAGTATTGTCCAGATAGAAGGCTGGAAATTGTCCTGCAAGCTGTTCCGCATTGTCTACAACATTGTCTGTATCTGTGTCATAAGTACCAGTCGACATATCCCCTGACCCAGCATTAGCATCTACATATGCCTTGGTCGCTGCATCTTGTGGGTTGGTCGGGTCTGAGACATCAATAATTGCTGTGTTTCCTGCACTATTCCCCTGAGTTAAAACTTGAGACAAGTCCTGTATCTCATTTGATGCATCATTGTCCACCAATCCACTAAGCTTTGATACATTTATACCTGCTGCCGGTGAGATATCAGCGTTTTGTATTGTAGAATTGGCAATATCAGCTGATGTAATGGCGCCATCAGTGATTTGAGCAGTTCCTATTGTTCCCACTCTCAGCTGATCACCACCAGTACCATCACCCAAAACGGTAGCTCCATCGCTCTGCACTGTTGATGTGATTCCTGTCAACCCAGAACCATCACCGGTAAAAGAGTTTGCTGTAATATCAGCTCCGGTGGAAATATCAGCTCCGGTAATTGTACCATCCGTAATTTCAGTACTTGTCACAGTACTTAAACTAGCAAGTGTGCCTAGGCCAAGGTTCGTTCTTGCCGTTGCAACATCTGCAACATCACTAAGATTATTTGTACTCAAAAGATCACCTCCTCCTGGAGGGGTTGCCCAAGTGCCGTCATCCGATAAAAACCTACCTGTTTCTGTAACTGGATCAGGTACAATTCCGGGGTTACCCGCACCTGCAAATGTATTTGGTGTTCCCGTTGTTACATCTGGTTGAGCTGTCCATTGAGAACCATCCCACTTTAGCACATCATCAAGTGAAGGTGTTATGGTTCCTGAAATATTAGTGCCCTGTAGTTGTGATGCATTAATGTTAGTTAAAGCACTACCGTCACCAGTAAAACTATTGGCGGATATATTAGCAGCAGAGGATATGTCGGCTCCTGTAATTGTACCATCTGTAATTTGAGTAGTAGAGATGTTATTCAATGTAGATAGAGTTCCTAATCCAGTTACTTGAGTATTAGCAATTGATAAGTTACCCTGATTGACATCTATATCAATCTCGTCATTTCCAGTATCATCAGTAATTGAGATAAGGTTACTGCCTGCATTGATATTCTTGAACTCAAGATCAGCGGCTACTTTTTGCTTAAATACACCAACCCCACCACTACCAACATTACTTGCTGTATTCGCTTCTCCTGAGGCAGCTGCAGTAGATCCGATGGTTAAGTTGTTGCCTGATCGCTGAATGGCAATATTTGACCCTTCGGTGATCGTAATGCCAGTAGCATTGTCGATATCCACATTAAATATTTCGCCAGTTGCTGCTGTCCCTGTTCCGGTCAGGCTTAAGTCTTGTAATCCAACACCACCAATTTGTGCATCCACATAACCTTTTGTAGCAGCATCAGACGCCACAGATGGAGTACCCAAATTAGTAATTACGGAACCTCCAGCATCATTACCTTGTGTCAGAACGCCTTGTAAATCTTGTGCTCCTCCGACATTGGCATCTACATACGCCTTAGTAGCAGCGTCCGAATTGTTAATTGGTGCTGGCAAACCGGTAATCGTTGCCCCCGAGGTGTTATTACCTTGACCTAAAACTCCAGCAATATCTTGTAATTCATTGGTGGCACTATTATCCGGTAGACCCGAAATCAGGGACCCGTCTAATTGCGTTTCATCAACACTAATCTGATTGCTACCATTGATATTTATACCATTACCTGCTGTATAAGTTATACCACCAGAGTTAGCAACTACTTCCCAGTTGCTACCATTGTATTGTAAAATATCTCCATTAGTTGCACCCATATCTGACAACTCAGACAAACCAACCACACCGCTAGCCAATTGCGCATTACCAGTAGTACCGCTTAAATCTCCACCTAAAGTAAGCGCCACTGTATTGCCTGATCCACTAATCGTAAGCTCACCTGTAGATCCGTTATATGTAAGTGTTTGATCTGCTCCCCCTGAAGATCCTCCGCCAACGCCAACCCAAGTGCTGCCATCGTAGTAATACACACGACTGTCTGCTCGATTATAAGCCACCATACCTGGCTCAGATGGTGTGAATGCATTCACGTTATCCACCGCTGGTAAAATGAGACCCTGATCACCATTTGCGATTAAATACAACACCGCATCAGATTTTATCTCTGTTCCACCAATGGTGACAGAGTTATCCTGAGCTTTAGCATTTTGACTTATTGATATTGCCGCAATAAGAAAAAGAAAAAATAGGTTGCGGATACATGGGGTTGACATGCAAAATCCTTTCATAATGGTGAGGTTTGAGGTTATTCTATACTTTGCAAGCAAGTAAAATTATTAAAATCAACTATTACATCATGCTGATAATCAGCATGTGACGTTAGACAACATTAAGGCAATATAATACATTCTTAAAAAAGAAATGACATTATAAAGCCATTAACTGTGAATAAATATTAATGTGAGTTAATAAAAAAAGGTAAGTTATCCTTGTAAAAAAGGATAAAAAAATATTATAAAAGTAACAATAATTAACTCTAAGCTACTTTTTTGCTGGCACCGCCACGCGGTAGTCAACCTTCATTTTGCCTTTGGTGATGTTGGTAAGTTTTCCTTTTAACATACGCTTTTTAAGCGGTGTGAGGTAATCAGTAAACAGTATACCTTCGATGTGATCATATTCGTGCTGAATAATACGAGCTTTCATGCCATCATATGCATCTTCATGCAAGTTCCAGTCTTCATCGTAGTATTTAATTTTGATGTTTTCTTTTCTGGAGACATCTTCTCGGATATTTGGTATACTCAAACACCCTTCTTCAAATGCCCACGGCTCTCCTGTCTCTTCGACCATCTGAGGATTGATGAACACTTTACGAAAGCCCTCCATATCCTCATCTTCTATAGGTGTGCCATCAACCACAAACATTCTGATGCTTTTCCCAATTTGTGGTGCAGCTAATCCTATACCACTTGCACTTTCCATCGTTTCAAACATATCCTGGCTTAATTCCTTGACATCAATTTCGCCTTTCTTTATGTCTTGCGCTTTCTTTTTTAAAACCGGATCTCCGTATACTACTATGGGATAGATCATACAACCTCTTCTGTTTACTGCTTGAAAAAGCAAAATTAAGAATTTCTGCTAAGAATGGCTCTCTAAATATGATTGTAGAATGAGTACAGCGCTGATTTTGTCAACATTTTCTTTTTTCCTTCTGTCTTTTTTCTTCATACCACCAGCCACCATCGCCTGCACAGCCATCTTACTAGTAAATCGTTCGTCTTCTTCCACTACTTCTATTTCAGGGTATTTTGACTTAAACTCACTTATAAATCTTACTACAGCACTCGTTGAATGTGTGTCACTATCATCTAATCTTTTGGGCATACCAATTACCAGCGTATCAACATCTTCTCGACTCACGTACTCTTTTAGATAACTAAAAAGCTCTTTTGTTGCTACGGTTGTTACAGGAGAGGCTATGATTTGTAAAGGGTCTGTGGCCGCTATTCCAGTACGTTTAAGCCCATAATCTAAAGCTAGTATTCTGCCCACTAGTTCAGTTTAATCTTGCTTTGTAATTTCAGAATTGCCTCCTTTTCGAGCATCATGGCCTTAGGAAATAGGATATCATTTTCTATTCTGGCGTGGGTTTTTAAATCTTGCTCTAAAGACTGAAGTTCGGAATATATCACTTTCATGTGTAGTGGAGTATTGACGTTTACGTCATAGTCATTTGTGATATTTCTTATTCCCCTCATCTCATCATCATGCTGGTCATGCTCCATGGCAAATTTTTGCAGTGAGCTTTCTTCCATTTTCCAATAAATGGAAGATTGGTTTCTTTGATATTTTAAGTAATCATTAAGGCCTAAGATGTAACTAAAAAGCGTGTCCTCTTCTTCATAGATATGATGTATGAAGTCCTCCACAAAAATTGGAAATATAAATTGCAGATCGCGAGCTATTAGTCCCAGTTCATCAGTGGGCACTTTCATGCCTTCAATTAATTGTGCTAAGTAAGGGAGTTTCTGCTTTATAAATAAGAAATGGGTATGCTTCAGGTACTCAACGATCAAATCAATTGGGTACTCATTTAATGACAAAACATCGCTTGGATCTTGTCCAGGATCAGCTTCTAGTTTTCTCACTACATTGCGTACATCCAGGCCCATATCAAAGCAGGCCTGCTCAAGTGTAGCCTCTGAATAGTCATAAAATGAAATACCAAAATAATAGAGTACGCTTGCATTTACGTAGTTGTTATCTACTATATCTGATATTTTTTTCTTGTTGAAACTCAACTTCTTGTCATTTTGAACTATGTAAATATATGAAAATTGTTGCCCAGATAAAGGTGTTGCTAACAAATATCATTTGCCTTTCGTTATAGATGTATATTATTGATAAATTTAAATTTTAATTAAGGTCAAAAGATATCATCGTGAACGAGCATAAAAACACAAAGTATCAGATTAGATTACCATTATTTATTTCTATGGGAATCGCAGCCGGAATCCTTATCGGTGCCACATTTGCTGATACCTCTCCTGTTAAAGGTGACTTAAATAGCAATGTGCAAAAATTAAAAGAAGTACTCACCCTCATTGATCGTAATTATGTAGATGAGGTAGATACTGATAAACTTGTTGATGGCGCCATAGAGCACATGCTATCAGAATTAGACCCACATAGTAGCTATATTACGGCTGAAGAACGGACAAGAGCCAATGAAGATCTACAGGGAAATTTTGAAGGAATCGGCATTGAGTTCAATATTTTCAAAGATACAATTGTGGTGGTTTCGCCATTGAGTGGCGGACCAAGCGAAGCCGTTGGCTTACAATCTGGTGATAAAATCATTAAGGTTGATGGGGAAACGGTAGCAGGTGTTGGATTTACAAATAGAGATGTGCAGAATACTTTAAAGGGACCAAAAGGTACTAAGGTAAAAATCACAGTAAAACGTAAGGGCCGTAAACAGCCTATTGACTTTGAAATCATCAGAGATAAAATACCTCAATTTTCTGTAGATGCACATTACATGATTGATGACGAGAAGGGATACATTAAAATCAGCCGTTTTTCTGCTACGACTTATGAAGAATTTAAGTCTGCCATGGAAGATCTGGAATCTAAAGGTATGAAAAAGCTTATCCTTGACCTTCAGGGAAATCCGGGTGGATATATGAATCAGGCCATAAACATTGTAGATGAGTTTATCGCTGGTAAAGAAAAGATTGTTTACACCCTTGGTAAGCAGGCGCGATACAACACACAAGCTCTTGCAGATAGAAAAGGCCTTTTTGAAAAAGGTGACTTGATTGTCCTCGTAAATGAAGGCAGTGCTTCTGCTTCTGAAATTGTAACAGGTGCTTTGCAGGATAATGACCGTGCCTTGGTAGTAGGACGAAGAACTTTTGGAAAAGGACTGGTACAAGCGCCACTTGACTTAAGCGATGGCTCGGAATTACGCCTTACTATTTCTAGATATTATACCCCTAGTGGCAGGTCTATTCAAAAACCTTATGAAGATGATACTGATTATGGTAGAGATTTGATGGAGCGCTTTAATCATGGTGAGTTCTTCAGTGCTGATAGTATAAAGTTTAATGACTCGCTTAAGTACCAGACTAAAAGTGGTCGTGCCGTATATGGCGGTGGAGGCATCATGCCTGATTATTTCGTGCCACTCGATACCACGCAAACATCAGCTTATTTAAACCAACTCTTTACAAGCAACGCCATGCAGGAGTTTACATTCAACTATGTAGCTCAAAATAAAAATATGCTTGAAAACATGGAGTATAGTGACTTCTACAACAATTTTAATGTGTCAAACGACATGTTTAGTAGCCTTGTAAAGATTGGGGAAAGCAATGGTGTCAAGAGAAACAGGAAAGAATTAGAACAACACAAGGACTTGTTTGCACTTCATATGAAAGCCCAAATCGCCAGACAGATTTGGAATAACAACGGTTTTTACCCTATCTTCAATCAGACAAACGAGGTGCTACAGCAGGCAGTAAAAATGTTTGACAAAGCAGATAATTTAGACAGAACAAGATACTAGCATATGTTTTATCATAAACTTGGAAATATACCTCCCAAAAGACACACGCAATTTAGGCAACCTGATGACAGTTTGTATAAGGAAGAGCTTGTGAGTTCTCGTGGTTTTTCAGGAATATATTCCAATCTGTACCACATTTACATGCCCACAAAAATTTCAGGCATGGAAAAACCCACAGCTTTCGGCAGTGAGATCGCAAAAGACTACGGGCTGAAACAAACACATCTAGATACTTCTAAAATTGGCATCACAGGAAAAGATTACCTCAGCGGACGCAAGGAATTACTTAAAAACAATGAAGTAACAATTTCACTCTGCAGACCCGAGAGTCATCAGATGGACTATTACTACAAAAATGCTGAGGGTGATGAGGTCATTTACATACATGATGGTAGCGGCTATTTACATTCGCAGTTGGGTAGCATCAAAGTCAAACAAGGCGACTATGTGGTGATACCACGCACTGTCATCTATAAGTTTGAGTGGGACGAAGGGCCACTTAAACTTCTGATTGTAGAGTCTGCCAACCCCATTGAAACTCCAAAGAGGTATAGAAACGAATTAGGGCAATTACTGGAACATTCACCTTATTGTGAAAGAGACATCAGGCCTCCGGAACAACTAGTAACTGAGGAAGAAAAGGGCGAGTATGTTGTTAAAATCAAAAAGCATAACCAGCTACATAACTATAAGTATGAACACAGTCCTTTCGATCTTGTCGGTTGGGATGGATTTTTATGGCCGTATGCTTTTTCAATTCACGATTTTGAGCCTATCACAGGCCGCATTCATCAACCACCACCAGTTCATCAGACCTTCCAGGCCTGGGGTTTTGTAATCTGCTCTTTCGTACCGAGGCTATTTGACTATCACCCACAGTCGATCCCTGCCCCTTATAATCACTCAAATATTGACTCCGATGAAGTACTATATTATGCTGAAGGTGAGTTTATGAGTCGCAAAGGGATTGATAGAGGTTCTTTTACATTACACCCAGGAGGTTTGCCACACGGCCCTCATCCAGGTACAGTAGAAAAAAGCATTGGGGCCAAAGAAACACACGAAATTGCTGTGATGGTCGACACCTTCAAGCCACTTTATCTTACAAAAGATGCTTTAGAGTACGTGGATAAGGACTATCCTATGAGTTGGAGCGAATAACATTAGCTATAAGTAGTTAGCTTCAAGCCATAAGCTGATCTAGACATAAGACTAGCAGCTTAAAGCTTGAGGCTTTTTTAATTGCTAATTGCTGATTGATCACAGATATTTACAGCATGATTGAATTGGTTTGGTTACTGGCAGGTATTGTTATTGGTGGCATTGGCGCGTGGTTTATCGCAAAGTATAAGTTTGCCAGCGAGGCTGTTGATTCAGCCGGTTTACAAATTGAAAAAGAGCGGGTAGCCAATCTTCAAAGCGAAACCACCTCACTTAAGGCTGAGCTGGAAAAAGAAAGGTCTAAAGTCCTTCAACTCAACAACAATCTTTCAACCACGGAGGCAGACTATCGCAATCTTCAGGAAAAACTCAACGACCAAAAAGAAGAGCTTGGCAAACTCCAGGAAAAATTCAGTTTAGAATTTAAACACCTGGCCAACGAAATTTTTGAAGAGAAAAGTAAAAAGTTTACTGACCAAAATAAAACCAATCTAGGCGAATTACTTAACCCGCTGAAAGAAAGGATTACAGAGTTTGAAAAAAAGATTGAGGTCAACAGCAAAGAGAGTCTTCAACAAAGCACTGCACTGAGAGAGCAGCTAAAAAGTCTGAAAGAACTCAACCAGCAGATGACAAAAGAAGCCGAGAGTTTGACTAAGGCCCTTAAAGGAGACTCGAAAGCGCAAGGAAACTGGGGAGAAATGCAGCTTGAGGCCATTTTGGAAAATGTTGGCCTTCAAAAAGGAGTACATTACGAAAAAGAGAAAAACTACAAAAATGAGGATGGGGCCAACCAAAGGTTAGATTATATTATTAACCTTCCAGACGATAAGTATTTGGTACTTGACTCAAAGGTCTCTCTTACGGCCTACAGCAATTATTTCGAGGCCACTGATGAAGCCGAAAAAGAGCGGTTTCTAAAGCAGCACCTTGATAGTATATTAATGCACATCAAAACCTTAAGTGACAAAAACTATCAGAACCTCTACGAGATCAATCAGCCAGATTATATACTCATGTTTGTCGCCAATGAGCCTGCGCTGAACATCGCTTTTCAACAAAAACCGGATTTGTTCGAAGCTGCATTAAATAAAAATATCGTTTTAGTTTCTACATCTACTCTGATGGCTACGATGCGTACCATCTCCTATATCTGGAAGCAAGATTTACAAAATAAGAATGCCATTGAAATAGCTACTCAAGCTGGCAGTTTGTATGATAAGTTTACCAACTTTACAGAAGACCTCATTAAGGTGGGCCGACAGCTAGGTCAGACACAAGCTACCTATCAGGATGCCATGAAAAAGCTTTCTGAGGGTAAAGACAACTTAGTGAGAAAAACAGAACGACTTAAAGAGCTTGGCGCTAAAACAAGTAAATCTTTAGATCAGAAACTTATAGACAGATCAGAATAATGGCGGGAGTGTATTTCAATGCAATGCGAGTGGGGAAGAAATATTCACTGGTCAACTATGGCGAAAAGTTTGAATTTGAGGTTATGAAAAGGCTATCGGAAGAAGACTTTATCGTGAAAGATTTAAACTCACTGGAAACTTATAACCTATCGGAATTTATTGCCTTTGGCAAAGGGAAGGATTTTGAGATTGGTGAGCTTTAGCTTTTGTTCGCTATAGCCCACTCCTTAGCAAAGTACGTAAGAATTATATCCGCACCAGCTCTTTTAATACTAAGCAACATTTCATTCATTACTGCCTCTTTATCCAGCCAACCTTTTTCAGCAGCAGCGGCTACCATGGCGTACTCACCACTTACATTGTAGGCTGCAATCGGCTGCGTGTAATTTTCTTTTAGAAGTTTGATAACATCAAGATATGCTAGCGCTGGCTTTACCATCAAAAAATCAGCTCCTTCATCTACGTCAAGGTCTGCTTCAATCAGTGCTTCGGCTTGGTTGGCAGGATCCATCTGGTAGGTTTTCTTATCGCCACTTTTTGGAGCTGAGTCTAGTGCATCTCTAAACGGACCATAAAATGCACTGGCATACTTGGCCGTATATGACATAATTGAAACATCGGTAAACCCATTGTCATCAAGCGTTTCTCTGATGTAACCTACCCTTCCGTCCATCATATCTGATGGGCCAATAATGTCAATCCCCATTTCGGCTTGAGCCAGGGCCATTTTTCCTAAAACCTCCAGGGTCTCATCATTAAGTATATTCCCTTGATTATCTACGATGCCATCATGCCCATCGCTACTGTATGGATCCATCGCTACGTCAGTCATAATACAAGCCTCTGGAAAGCGTTCCTTAATTGCTTTTAATGCTTTGAGATAGAAAAACTCACTCTCATAACTTTTAGTGGCCATTTTGTCTTTGTGTTTATCATCAACCACAGGAAAAATGTCAAAGGATTGTATGCCCAGCTTAAGACACTCATCAATCTCTTTGAGTAGGCTGTTAAGTCCATGCCTGTAAATGCCCGGCATCGAATTTACCTCTACTTTCGCAGATGGGTCTTCCAATAAAAACAATGGGTAAATAAAGTCGTTGGTTGTTACCTGCGTTTCTCTAACCAGGTTTCTTACAGCTTTACTTTTGCGATTTCTTCTAGGTCTGATATACATACCTACAAATCTAAAACATTTAGACTAACTCTGTACGGGTAATAGTCGTAGAGGGATCTGGTCTGGTTTGTATTTAGAGGGAAAGTTTTTCACGCAAAAATTGAGACCACAAGTAAGTACAAACACACTCACTATCACAGGGCCTATCAAAATGTACCAACTATCCTGAAAAGTGAGTGCTGTAAATACCGCAAGAGAAATGATAGTCAAAATTGCCACCACCCGTAAGAAGTAATACTTTGGTTTTACACCAAACCCATACTTTGCCTTACTTTTTTCTTTTAAATGCATATGCATCACTCTCACAAAAGAGTTATAATGATTTTGCTGACTTATCTCACGTTTATTTTCATCCCAGTTGCGGCTGGAAATAAATATCGGTTTGTCATCTTCGATATTTAGCGTACAAGAGTAGTTGTTGGGTGTACATAACCCTCCGGGTTTGTTGAGCCATACTGCATTGATACTACTATAAGGCACCTCATAAATAGCGTTATCCACTACATAGTGCAATAGGTCATTTTTGAGAATGATACTACGCTCAGAGCCGTTTTCGGTGATCTTAAAATTATATTCCATAGCCAACTAAATGGTAATATAGTAAGATTTGATTTGAAAAAGCAAATAGACAGTTTTTATTTTTTTAAGCGGTAAATAATTGGCCTCCGATGTACTATTCTTCATTCTTAAACTCTAATATATCACCGGGTTGACAGTCTAATTTTTTGCATATGGCTTGCATAAAAAAGGGGCTCATGGCCCCTCTAACTTTATGTATATATAATTGTCTTAAAACTCTTTGATTGTTTTCTCGATGATATCGCAGCACTCATGCAACTGTTCTTCAGTCATTACCAAAGGTGGTGCAAAGCGAATGATATTACCATGTGTTGGCTTTGCCAATAGACCATTTTCTTTCAATGCCATGCATATATCCCAGGCGGTTGAGCTATCTGGTGAGTCGTTAATCACTATCGCGTTTAACAAGCCTTTACCTCTAACCAAGGTTACAAGGTCAGATTTTTCGATAAACTGGTTCATTCTATCTCTAAAGATATCACCAAGCTTTCGGGCGTTCTGCATGAGATCTTCATCATATATAACATCTAATGCCGCCATAGCAACTTTACAGCCCAGAGGATTACCACCAAATGTACTGCCGTGCTGCCCTGGCTTGATTACATTCATCACTTCATTGTCTGCCAATACTGCAGAAACCGGATAAGCACCTCCTGAAATCGCTTTACCTAAAATAACCATATCTGGTCTTGTATAGGTTGCTGGTTGCCTCTCACATTTGTTTTCACAATTACAATCTCCACATACTCTCAATAGCGACCCTGTTCGAGCAATTCCTGTTTGTACTTCATCCGCAATAAATAATGCACCATTTTTTCTGCATAATTCAGCAGCTCCTTTGAGGTATCCCTCGTCAGGAACAAACACACCTGCCTCACCCTGAATCGGTTCCACCAAAAATCCAGCAACATCTTCATCTTCTAAAGCAATCTCTAATGCTTCTAGATCATTGTAAGGTATATTTATAAAACCCGGAGTGTATGGACCAAAGTTATTTCTGGCATCCTCATCGTTTGAAAATGAAATAACCGTTGTAGTTCTTCCATGAAAGTTGCCATCGCAGACAATTATTTTAGCTCTATTCTCAGGAATGCCTTTCTTTTCGTAGGCATATTTTCTACAGATTTTTATAGCCGTTTCAACCCCTTCTGCTCCTGTATTCATTGGCAATACCTTGTCAAAGCCAAAAAATTCTGTTACATATTTCTCATAAACACCAAGTACATCATTATGAAATGCTCTGGAAGTAAGCGTTAAGGTTTCCGCTTGTTCTTTTAGTGTACCTATTATTTTTGGGTGACAGTGTCCTTGGTTTACAGCGCTGTAGGCAGAAAGAAAATCATAATATTTCTTACCTTCCACATCCCAGACATGTACGCCTTCGCCTCTTGCCAATACTACAGGAAGTGGATGATAATTATGCGCTCCATGCTTGTCTTCCAGTTGAATTGCCTCTTGTGACGTTAGTTTTTGTGTAGTTTCCATGATAGTAAATTAAAAGGTTATTATAATGCACTACTCCTTGCGGAGAGTAGCCATCCTTTCCTCATTTATGCTGGAGAGAAATCATCCCGGTCGGCAAATGTAAACAATTGCCTTATTATTAAGTAAAAAAGTCGGCACATCGTTCACTGGATCAAGCGGAAAGTCAATAAAAAATATATATAAGTACTTTTGTTAATAATATTCTTTTTGCGATATTTGCAGACCCAAATTAAAAAAGGTTCGAATATTTAAGTTTATATAAAGATGTCAAGAGTTTGCCAGATTTCAGGAAAAAGGCCTCAGGTAGGTAACAACGTTTCTCACGCAAACAATAAAGTGAAGAGAAAATTTTACCCTAACCTTCAGAAGAAAAGATTTTATATCCCTGAAGAAGATAAGTGGGTAACGTTGAAGGTTTCAACTTCGGCCTTAAGAACAATTAACAAAAACGGGATCTCTGCGGTTTTGAAAAAAGCCAGAGCAAACGGTAACACATTAGTTTAAGAGTAATAAGGCATAAAGATATTTTATCATGGCAAAGAAAGGTAATAGAGTGCAGGTAATATTGGAGTGTACTGAACACAAAAACAGTGGTCAGCCAGGTACTTCAAGACACATCACTACAAAAAACAGAAAAAACACTCCAGACAGAATGGAGCTTAAAAAGTATAACCCTATACTTAAGAAATATACTGTCCACAAAGAAATTAAGTAATTATGGCTAAGAAAGTAGTTGCAACCCTCCAGAAGAAAGAAAGTAAGAACATGGCCAAAGTAATTAAGGCTGTAAGATCTGAAAAATCAGGCGCTTATACTTTCAGAGAAGAAATTGTACCTGTTGATCAGGTAAAAGATGTTTTAAACGGCTAATTTTTTAGCTCCTTTTTGAAAAGGTACAGAAGTCCCTTTCGGATAATAATCGGAAGGGACTTTTTTCTTATATTTCCATTTAGCTTTAAGCTATAAAAACCAAACCCCTCCAATACTATGGCATTATTTGGCGGTCTGTTTTCCAAAGAAAAAAAAGAGTCTTTAGACAAAGGACTCGAAAAGACTAAAGAGAGTTTCTTCACCAAACTCGGCAAAGCTGTTGTCGGCAAAAGTAAAGTTGATGATCAGGTACTCGATGAGTTGGAGGAAGTACTTATAACCTCAGATGTAGGTGTGAATACGACCATTAAAATCATCGAGCGTATCGAGGAACGTGTCGCCCGTGACAAGTATATGGGAGTAGAGGAACTGGATCAAATACTTAAAGAAGAGATAGCCGGATTACTTGAAGAAAATAATACCGAAGACCTTAAGGATTTTTCTATCCCCGAAGTAAAAAAGCCTTATGTACTAATGGTAGTGGGTGTAAATGGTGTAGGAAAAACAACTACGATTGGCAAGCTAGCCGCACAATTTAAGAAAAACGGTTACAAAGTTGTATTAGGTGCGGCTGACACATTTAGAGCAGCGGCTGTCGATCAAATTAAACTTTGGGGAGAAAGAGTTGATGTGCCAGTAATTGCTCGAGGCATGAATACTGATCCCTCTGCAGTTGCATTTGATGCTGTGAAGTATGGTATTGAAAATGATGCGGATGTGGTGATCATAGATACTGCCGGAAGGCTCCACAACAAAGTGAACTTGATGAATGAACTCACTAAAATCAAACGAGTGATGCAAAAGTTCGTTGAAGAAGCTCCGCACGATGTCATGCTGGTTTTAGACGGAAGCACTGGCCAGAATGCTGTTCTTCAGGCCCGTGAATTTACCAAAGCAACCGATGTTACTTCATTAGCTATTACCAAGCTCGATGGTACCGCTAAAGGTGGTGTAGTGATTGGCATTTCAGATGAATTTAAAATACCTGTTAAATATATTGGCGTAGGCGAAAAAGTAGATGATCTGCAGGTATTCAACAAAATGGAGTTTGTTGATTCGTTTTTTAAGAATGTGAATTAATCCTTTTTCTTAAAAGGCACCTTCACAATCAACCAATAATCTAGACCCCAGGCTGAGGTTTCTGATGCACGACCAAAGCCGGGTACCCAGTGTGGAATTAAGGCTTTATCGGCAAATGTATCTGTGCTAAAGCCGAATTTGAAACGGGCCGTGTATCCCAACCAAATTATTTTGGTTAATCTAACTTTCAGTCCAGTAGTGAGTTCCAGCCAATTGGCTTTGAGGTTATTGTTTTCAATTCGATTAGCTCCATCTCCCCAAAAATGGTTGGCATAGTCATAAACAATCTCATCTGAGAAATTACTGAAGCTGTATCGCAACCCAAAAAATAACGCACTACCATCAGGGTCTTTATGAAGAAAATTGATATCTGGTCCTATTTTAAAATGACTGCCTTTATTGATATAATAACCATCATCTCTGGTCCACTGGCGATCATAAATACCGTACTCAACATTTAAGAAATAACGATAAAAATCAATGTCTGCAGAAAATTGAAGTTCATTATATTCTCCCTGTGTAAATACCTGGATACCTTTATCAATTACCGCTTCACCGCTACTAATTAAGTCAAAACCTATTCTTACTCCGGTAGGGATAAACTTACCTTTAACCGTATCAGGCTCAAGTCCCGTTTGACCGAAGGCTAACGTTGAAGCTAGTATGCTAATTATTATAAACCCGTATATCTTCATTGATGGCATCCAGTAAAACTTTATTTACAATTCTTATCGAATCAAAATCATTTCTCGAGTAATTGAGGTCAGAAAAAATCAGCTCAAAAGGACAGTCTTCTGCTATCATTCGAGCTCCGTTTTGATAGGTAACGATAAGTGTATCAATACCGTATTCTCGAATATCGAATACAAAAGTAGCGCTACCAGTTTGTGGGTTGGCTGGTAGAGATACCTTACTCACATTAGCCGTGTTCGTTACTAATATACTATCAGAACCAATGGCTGATATTTTGTTTACAAAAACAGTATCCGGCTGATTTAAATCCAGTTGGTAAAAACTCAGATCAATAGTAGACGAAGTTTCACTCACACAATCTGGCTCCTCACAACTATAAAGGAGTAATACTGCTAAGAAAATAGGAATAATATGGCGCATATCGAATTGCAAGCCACAAATATAACTATTGATGTCTCAACCAAGAAGCAAATTTATTTTTCTTAATTTTGCAGACTATTTAAGAAGGAGGATTTGTAGTGAAAACCAAGGGAAGAAAAAAAGATAAAGTCAATATTGTAACATTAGGTTGCTCAAAAAACCTGGTCGATTCTGAAGTAATGCTTACGCAGCTTCGCGGCAATAAAATTGATGCCATTCATGAATCGAAGAAGGATGACGCCAATGTGATAATAGTAAATACATGTGGCTTTATCGATAACGCCAAACAAGAGTCTATCGATACCATTTTGCGTTATGCCGATGCCAAAGAAGAGGGTATGATTGATAAGCTCTATGTTACTGGTTGCTTATCGCAGCGCTACAAAGATGACCTTGAAAAAGAGATCCCTCAAGTGGACAGTTTCTTTGGCACCATGGAGCTGCCTCTTTTATTAAAAAAGTTTAAGGCTGACTACAAGCAGGAGTTAGTGGGAGAAAGAATACTCACCACCAACAACCACTATGCTTATATGAAAATAGCTGAAGGGTGTGACCGACCCTGTTCATTTTGCGCTATACCCTTGATGCGCGGCAAACACGTGTCTAAACCAATAGAACAACTGGTCCTGGAAGCCAAAAATCTAGCTAAGAATGGCACCAAAGAGCTATTACTCATTGCGCAGGACTCGACCTACTACGGTTTAGATATTTACAAGAAAAGAAACCTGGCCGAGCTGCTGAAAAATCTTTCAGATGTAGAGGGTATTGACTGGATACGTCTGCATTATGCGTTTCCAACGGGTTTCCCGACAGATATATTGGATGTAATGGCTGAGCGAGATAATATCTGCAACTATCTGGATATGCCTTTGCAACATGGATCGACCAGAATTCTGAAACACATGAGACGTGGCACAACACGTGAGAAACAAGAAGCACTGATACAAACCATCAGGGAGAAGGTGCCCAATATTGCGTTAAGGACTACACTCATTGCAGGGTACCCTACAGAAACAGACGCTGACTTTCAGGAAATGTATGACTTCATTGAGCGCTCAAGATTTGAGCGTCTGGGGATTTTCACCTATTCGCATGAAGAAAATACCCATGCACATAATTTTGAAGATGATGTGCCTGAAGAAGTGAAACAAGAGCGGGCTAATGCCGTTATGGAGTTACAAGAAAATATTTCATACGAGATCAATCAGGAGCGTGTTGGCAAAACATTGAAAGTTTTGATAGACAGACGAGAGTCGGGCAACTTTATTGGCAGAACAGAGTTTGATTCACCCGAAGTAGACAATGAAGTAATTATTGAGTCTAAAGACAATCACTTAAGAATAGGCGACTTTGTAAATGCCAAAATAACTGATGCAACGGAGTTTGACCTGTATGGGAAAGTGATAAAGTAATGATAAAACACTAAAAATGAGGTTAGAAAAAGTTGACTTTGATAGTACCAATCAGTTTTCGAAGATTTTTACAGACTATATTGGTAATGGCAGTCAACTAAGACCGTTTTATGCCAACCCTCCCAAGTTAGAGGCCTTTGAAGATCAAATCAATGGCAAAAAATTCTCAAAGGAATACCGAAAGATCCTCTGTCAGGTTTTAACAGAACAATACGACTCCCTCACACCGGCTCAGCCTGTAGTGGATAACATACAGGCACTGGAAAATTCCAACACATTCACCGTTACAACAGGTCACCAACTCAATATATTTACCGGGCCACTTTACTTCATCTACAAGATTGTTTCAGTAATTAACACCTGTAAGGCATTAAAAAAGGCCTACCCTGACTACAACTTTGTTCCCATCTATTGGATGGCCTCGGAAGATCACGATTTTGATGAGATAAGCTACTTCAGACTCAATGGAAAAAAGCATCAATGGAAAACTGACCAGCAGGGAGCAGTTGGCCGCTTTGACCCTAAAGAATTAAAAAGCCTGATTGAGACTACCCCTGGTATACCAGATTTTTTCAAAACTGCTTATCTAAAAAGTAAATCACTTGCAGATGCTGTCAGGCAATATGTCAACCATTTATTTGAAGGTGAAGGTCTGGTAGTACTAGATGCCGACAATGCTAAATTAAAAGGGCTCTTTAGTGATATAATGGCTGATGATCTCCAAAATCATAAGGCTAACGAGTTAGTAAACAAACAAAGTGAGCAACTTGATGGTGCAGGATATAAATGCCAGGTCTTCCCCAGGGAAATCAACTTTTTCTACCTCAAAGACGGTCTTAGAGAGCGAATCGTTAAGGAAGAGGGCAAGTACAAGGTATTGGATACCGAGATCAGTTTTACAGAAGAAGAGCTACTTAAAGAACTTGAAAGTCACCCTGAAAGGTTTAGTCCTAATGTAATTATGAGGCCACTCTATCAGGAAGTGATTTTGCCAAATTTAGCCTACTTTGGCGGTCCGGGGGAATTAGCCTATTGGTTTCAGTTGAAGTCAGTGTTTGATCACTACAATACGCCATTTCCAATCTTAATGCCGCGTAATTTTGCGCTTGTCATCCCTGAGCATATTGAACGTAAAATGAAAAAGGCAGGCGTTGCACTGATGGATGTGTTCACTCCAAAGCATGAGCTGCTCAAGCAACTTGCCTTAAAAAACGCTAGTGATGAGGTGCATCTCAATGGGCAGAAGAGCGATATTCTTGATTTGTTTGAGAAAATTAAAGCTAAAGCCGCGGCTATCGACCCAACACTGGCACCACATGTGGAAGCCCAGCAAACTAAAACAGCCAACAGGCTTGATACAATTCAAAAGAAGTTCATACGGGCTGAAAAGAAAAAGCAATCCGACCGCATGCGTCAAACGGAAGATATTTTGGATTTTTTGTTTCCAAACGGAGTCCTACAGGAACGGACAGATAATTTTCTCAATTTTTACCTGCTGGACGATCGATTTATTGACCAACTAATCGAAGTGTTCGACCCATTTGATTTTCATTTTAATGTTTTGATGTATGGCAAGTAAGAAAGTACTGAGAAAAGTCTTTCTGGAAAAAAGGTTGTTTTTAAGTGAGGAAGAGTACCTCCACAGAAACACGCTTCTACAATCAAACATTGCCAAACATATAGATTTCAAAAAGTTTCAATGCTTACATACCTTTTTATCAATCGCCAGTAAAAAAGAAGTGCTTACTCAACCCATTATCGGTCAGGCCTTAGCTCAAAATCCTAACATTAGCGTACTGGTAAGCAAGACACTACCAGGCAATCAACTGTCACACTATTTGTATAATCAAGACACCAAAATTGTTATTAATAATTGGGGGATACCTGAACCTTCAGAGGCCGAACCAATCTCACCATCTAAAGTAGACCTAGTGCTAGTACCATTAATAACTTTTGATCGACTGGGCCATCGCATTGGTTATGGTAAGGGATACTATGACAGGTTTTTAAAAACAATTCCTAATGCACGTAAAGTGGGTTTAAGTTTAGCGCCTACTTTAGATCTAATTCCTTTTAGTGATGAAATGGATGTTCGACTTGATAGTTGCATCACTCCTTTCAAAGTGTATGAGTTTGACACCTCTGGGTAGAATCAAATAAACTCAAGGCCCTTGGTTTGTATCCCTAAAAACCAATTCATAAAACCAACGGTCTAATGTTAGCTTTTTTTGAAAAAATTTAGATAAATCGAAGCGACCACAGCAGGAATAAAAGCTGCAAGTGTTATTGTGTCTACAGTAGAAGCACTCAGATCTAGACCGACAACATTATTGGTCAGATAGGCGATAAAAGAATTCGGTAAGCCTGTCTCGCCCAACTGCCTTTTAACACCCCACTCAATATCAGTGAGCAGACAATAGCCGAAACCATACCAAAAGCCTAATACAATCCAGGAAAAAAGTGTGATACCTACTACCCAGAGATGGGCTTTCCTCCATTTTGGCACAACCCAACCAAAGAGGTTGAAGCCAATAATGCAAATATGTAATGCAAATAAAGTAAGGTCAATGAAAAACAGCATGATTGCGCTGCTATTGAATTTCTGTAATCGTTACCTTTTTGTTATTCCAGTTAAATGTGTCACCCTTTTTTAAGCCAGCCATCGCGCTGCCAATGGGTGAAGCCGGAGTAATAGCAAAATAATCTTCTCCTCCGGCAGATATCTTACCTGCGCTTACAGATATATAATAGTTCCCCAGAGAAGTCTTTACTACCGCACCCTTACTCACTTCATTATGATTAATTGTAGGGTTGGTGTTAATTAGGATTTCCTCGAGTTTACGGGCCTCCGAAAGTTGTACCGAGAGGTTTTCCACCTCACGGTGCATCATGGCCCTACCCGTTTCATATTTGTCCCCTGAAGAACTCTTCGTTTCCTCATTGGCAGACTCCTGCGCAGAAACAATTGCATCTTCAGCATTTTTTATTCTGTTTCTCACAAACTCAAGACATGCTTTGTGCAGCTCATTCTTTATCGACTCTTTCGCCATTTGTATTAACTATTTGTTGTAACCTATAAAAGGTACGAATTATTTTTTAATACCTCTCACCATCTCTTTTTTGCCAGGTGGCCCTGCAAGTGTCTCTACCTCAAAGCCTAAGGTTGCAAGGTCTCTTTTCAATTGACCTTTGGCGCAATAAGTAACAAACACTCCTGAACTTGTCAATGCATCATACATTTTTTCAAGTACCTGCATTTCCCACAGCTCCGATTGTTTGTTTGGTGCAAAAGCATCAAAAAAGACAACGTTAAAGTCGCTCGTTAGTTCCGCTTCTTCTACTTTCAGTTTATTCTTTAACAAATCGAAAGTGTCATGTATAGCGCATGTCTTTTCCCATTCACTAGAATGAATACGATCAAACCACTCCTTGCCTTGCTTGTCTTCAATATAGGTGTGGTAATTTAATTGACTTGCTATAGATGACTCAACCGGATAAGCTTCAAGTGATGTCATTTTTACGTATGCATTTTGCACGGACCATTCTGCCGTAAGTAAGGCATTGAGGCCAGTACCCAAGCCCACTTCCAGTACATTGATTAATTCTGGCTGATTATTTTGATAGTAGAAATCAAGCCCCTGCTTCATAAATACATGCCTTGACTCTTGCACAGCACCATGAAAGGAGTGATACGTCTCCTTTAACTCCGGAACATACAGGCTATGACTTCCATCCTCTGTCTTTATAAGTTCTAGTTTGCGAGACATCTATTTAGTAATCAGTACAGTAGCAAAGGCAGCAACACCCTCTTCTTTACCAACAAAGCCCAACTTTTCTGTAGTCGTGGCTTTAATGGAGATATCCTCTTCTTCTATTCCCATCACTTTGGCCAGGCAGGTTTTCATCTCAGGTATGTGAGGGTTTATTTTAGGTTGTTGCAAACAGATAGTGCTATCTATGTTTCCAACTACCCAACCTCTGCCTCGTAGGAGCTTCATTACATCCTTCAATAATATTTTGCTATCGATACCTTTGTATTTAGCATCAGTATCTGCAAAATGATAGCCAATGTCTCTCATGTTTGCAGCACCCAAAAGCGCATCACATATCACATGGATTAATACATCGGCATCAGAGTGACCAACCGCACCTTTACTGTGAGGCACTTTTATACCTCCCAGCCAAAAATCAGCCCCCTCTACCAACTGATGTACATCGTATCCTAATCCTGTTCTTATCTTCATGGTATATTTATCTGTATCTATCCAAAAATAAAAATTAGCCATCACTTTGAGGATGCAATCAATACTTTAATTTTGCCTCCTAAATTTGATAATTATGCAATTTGACCGGAAAAAGCTAAGCGATAAGAAGCTCAAAGAATTATATGAGGGTTTATTGAGACCCCGTATGATCGAAGAAAAGATGCTCATCTTACTTCGTCAAGGTAAAATCAGCAAGTGGTTTTCCGGAATAGGTCAGGAGGCTATCTCAGTTGGTGCTACACATGCATTGACTGCAGATGAATATATACTTCCAATGCACCGTAACCTGGGAGTATTCACTTCACGTAATATTCCTTACTCAAAGTTATTCGCACAGTTCCAGGGTAAATTAGGTGGATTCACCAGTGGCCGTGATCGTTCATTTCACTTCGGTACCAACGACTACAATATTGTAGGCATGATTTCACACCTTGGACCACAGTTAGCTGTTGCCGATGGTATTGCCCTGGCCAACAAACTCACAAAAGAGAAGAAAGCGACCCTTGTCTTTTCTGGTGATGGTGGTGCTAGTGAAGGCGATTTTCATGAAGCACTCAACGTGGCAGCTGTGTGGGACCTACCTGTTATTTTTGTAATTGAAAATAACGGCTACGGACTTTCCACTCCCAGCAATGAGCAATTCAAATTCAAAAATTTCATAGACAAAGGACCGGGTTATGGCATTGAAGCCGTACAAATTGATGGTAATAATGTTATTGAGGTTTATAAGACTATTGATAAGTTAGCTAAAAGTATACGTAAAAACCCTCGGCCAATTTTAGTTGAAGCCATGACATTTAGAATGCGTGGCCATGAGGAAGCCTCAGGAACCAAGTATGTCCCAAAAGAACTTATGGATCATTGGGCCAAAAAAGATCCCTTAGAAAACTTCGAAGCCTATTTGCTAAAAGAAAAAGTAATCGATGACAAATTAATCACATCGTTACGTGCCAAGATTAAAAAAGATATTGAGGCCGGACTTGAAGCCGCTTATGGTGAAACTTTACCTGTGGCTGAAACAACCAAAGAGCTTAGCGACATGTACGCTCATTTCGAGCAAAAAGTAATTGAGCCATCAAATTCAAAAACCACCAGTGACAAGAGATATGTTGATGCCATTTCAGATGGCTTAAAGCAAAGTCTTCAAAAATATCCCGAACTTGTTGTTATGGGTCAGGATGTAGCAGATTATGGTGGTGTATTTAAAATCACGGAAGGATTTATCAACGAGTTTGGTAAAGATCGTATTAGAAATACACCCCTTTGTGAGTCGGCAATTATAGGGATTGGTCTGGGAATGTCCATAAAGAAACAAAAGTCAGTAATCGAAATGCAATTTGCAGACTTTGTTACCTGCGGCTTTAATCAGATCGTAAACAATTTAGCCAAATCACACTACCGCTGGAATCAAAATGCCGATGTGGTGGTAAGAATGCCTACAGGTGCTGGTGTAGCAGCTGGTCCGTTTCATAGCCAAAGCAATGAAGCCTGGTTTTTTCACACGCCTGGTCTAAAAGTAGTATTTCCATCTAACCCTTATGAGGCAAAAGGTCTGCTAGCGGCAGCCATTGAAGATCCAAACCCCGTAATTTACTTTGAGCACAAAGCACTTTACCGATCGCTTTCTGCAGAAATACCTGATGACTATTACACCATTGAAATAGGCAAGGCCAATCTTGTGGCAGAAGGAGATGATCTTTCAATCGTAACCTACGGAATGGGTGTACATTGGGCAAAGGAAATTACGGATAAAATGGGTGTATCAGCCGATATCTTAGACCTGAGATCACTTTTACCATGGGATAAGGAAGCTGTAAAAGCTACGGTTGAGAAGACCAATCGGGTTTTAGTCTTGCATGAAGATTGCCTGACTGGTGGAATTGGTGGCGAAATAGCAGCATGGATAAGTGAAAACTGTTTTACGTCTCTTGATGCCCCAGTTATGCGGGAAGGAAGCCTGGATACAGCGGTGCCGTTTTCTCCACCTTTAGAGCAAAATTTCCTTCCTCAAATACGCCTGGAAGAAAAAATTAAGGATTTGCTGGAATTTTAATTAAATTAGGACGTTTAGATAGTCCCATTTGTTGGCTTTCACACCAACTAAAAATGTTTTGATTTTTAGCAATTTCAAATATTGTAAAAACACGCTCCTAAAATTATTTTTTGGGCTCATCATACTATTGATGCTTAACCTGACAAGCACGCCAGACGTGCAGGCTCAGGATAAGAAAAGTAGGTACGAAAAAATACAAGAGCGTAAAAATAAAGCTAATCGCAGGCTAAAGCGAAGAGGTGATAAATCGCGAAAGGCTCGAAAAAGCTTTACTAAATTCAAACAGAAAAGTCGACAGGGAGATCGTGCTTACAAAGGTGACATTGCGGGGAGAAAGGTGAGATCCAGAATTTCACCTTCCAGAAGATCGAAAGCCGTACACCCACAACCAAACCCCTATGCTGGCCGAAGTAGACAGTCTGAAGCAAGTAGAGCCAAGGCTTTTAAGAAAACGATACGATATTCTCAAAAGCCAAAGGAACGTGCCTGGAAAGGTAATATTTCAGGTAATAAATTGCGCAATAAAGGATTTCGTTCTGAACGTAGGCGCTTAGTCCCACAAACAAGCCCATACCTAAAGCGTAATCGATCAGGAGAAAGAGACGGAGCCAGATTTAGTGGTCAGGGTTTTAAAGGTATACGATCCATATCAGGTCGGTCGCGCAATGCCCTCAAATCAAGAAGAATTGTGCCAAGGTCTGCCTCTGGAGCATATCGTGTTAGAAAAAGAGAAAAACCATATGCCATTAGAGAAAGATCTAAGTGGGAAAGTGCCTTTAAAGGTGATATTACGGGTAGAAAATTTCAGACTAAAAGAACAACAGACCGTCCGGGAATAAAGAAACCGCCTGTAATCAACTCTTCATTCAAAGGAAGTGGCAGACGGGGTGACCGTGCCTACAAAGGTAAAATCACTGGTGGCTATAAATCAGTAAGTAACTACAAGGAAAAGGCCTGGAATAAGGACATTTCTGGCAACAAGCTTCGTATTAGAACAAGCCAACAACCAAAGTTTAATGATGCTCATTTTAAAATATACCCTAAGCGCAAGCGTAAGGGTGACCAGGCATACAAAGGAAAACTATCAGGAGGTGGTTATAAGTCGGCTGGAAGAAAAATAGAGCGCACAAATAAATCTCTCCCTCAAAAGCCGCCAGCTGCCGGAGCGGAAAGGGCCATAAGGTTTCAAGGAAACATTAAGGCACAAAAACCATTAAAAGGAGGAGGAAGTATCAGCGGCCGATGGAACAACAATGGCAAAGCTATTCAAGGACGTGGCCTAAAAGATCAGGACCAACGAACAGCCAGATTTCAGGGAAATATTAAGGCTGGTAAACCACTTAAGGGTGGTGGAAGTATTAGCGGCAAAACCTGGAATAATAACGGGAAACCTGTACAAGGTCGTGGCCTAAAAGATCAAGATCAGCGTACGGCTAAATTTCAAGGAAACATAAAAGCAGGAAAACCTTTGAAAGGAGGAGGGAGCGTTGCCAGAGACCAATGGAATAACAAAGGAAAACCCGTACAGGGTAGAGGTTATCGTGACCAGGACGAAAGGGTAGCCAAGTTTCAGGGAAATATCAAAGCTACAAAACCGCTGAAAGGGGGCGGCAGCGTAGCAAGAGATCAGTGGAACAACAAAGGGAAGCCCGTTCAAGGTCGTGGCTACCGCGATCAGGATGAGAGAATAGCGAAATTTCAAGGCAATCTAAAACAGCGACCTAAAAGTGACATTACTGACCAGGACAAAAAAGTTGCTGGCTTTACGGGTAACGTTAAAACATGGAAATACAATACAGGGCCACTGCCTGAGCATAAGTATACAGGTAGATTCAAACGGCAATATAAGCCTGTTCAAAACCCTAACTCAGCAAGGGGAGCGCTTAAAGGCAAAGGAATAAGCAATATTGACAGGAAGATGGCGGGATTTACAGGAAATGTAAAGCAATGGAAATATAAAACCGGGCCACTAGACGAAATGAAATATGAAGGTCGGTTTAAGCTTACCTCAAAATACAAACGTAATCCTAACTCCAACAAAGAGGCTCTACTTTCAAAAGTATCAAAATCTTCGACTGACGATAAGGCATCTAAATTTCAAGGCAGATTTAAGCTAACTACCAATTATAAGCGGAACCCTAACTCCAGCAAGGAAGCTATGCCTGGCAAGCCTCCACTAAGTGCTACCACTAAAGCTATGCGTTTTCAGGGCAGATTTAAAATGACAGCCTCATACAAGAAAAAGCCAAATGCAGCTGATGGTGCAATGAGAGGTATAGGGCCGTCTAAGGCAGCCATATCAGCAAGTAACTATCAGGGTAACCTTAAAATGAAAAAAGGACGTTTTGGCGACAAACACCCTAGTTTTAAGTTCAACGATAAGCCAAATGGTACTGTTGAGAAAACTAAATTTAGTTTTAAGCTGTTGTGGTCTAAACTATTTAAGAAAAGCGAAAATCAACCTGACTTCTTAAAAGAAAAACCTCGTAAACCGAGGTATGATAAAGGTGAAGAGGGTTTATGGAATGAATAAGACAATGAACTGGAATCAATTAAACCAAAGTGATATACTTCTTAAAATAAAAGAAGAATCTAACAGCAAGCCAGTGCTTATTTTTAAACATAGCACCAGATGCTCTATTAGTAGCATGGCACTTAGCAGGCTTGAGCGCTCGTGGGAAGAAGACGACATGGGTGGCCTCACTCCTTACTATCTTGATTTGATTTCATACAGAGACATATCAAATCAAATTGCTGAAGATTTTAATATTCCACATCAGTCTCCGCAAGTAATTGTGATCAAAAATGGGCAAGCTGTTTATGACACTTCACACATGGGTATAAACTATAACGACTTAAAGGAGCTGGCTAAAAATTAAAGCTTACTTCCTGTGTGATTGCAGGGTCAAGGCTTAGTGCAACCGGACAAGTTAGGGCGGCTTTTTTAAGCATTTCTTTTTGGTGATCAGTTGCTTTCAGCCCGTCCAGGCTAAACTCAATGGCAATCCTGGCAATCTTTCTTGGGTTAGCAGACATTTGCTTGGTTATACTAGATTGCAATCCTTTAATGTTCAACCCTTCATCCCTGGCCTTTATTCCCATAATTGTGATCATACAACTGCTCAATGCTGCACAGACCAAATCGGTCGGTGAAAATGCTTCGCCTTTCCCATTGTTGTCTGTTGGTGCATCTGTGATTACTTCCTGACCCGATTTGAGATGCAAATTATTTGTTCTCAATTCTCCTAAATACTCTGATTGCATTGATTTCATAATTGCAATTTGGGTTTAAACTTAATCGTGAATATTTGCGTTACAGCTTATAATAACTAAATTAGACAACTTTTATCAGTGTATATATTTCAGGTGGGAAATCATTTTAGAATATTTTTGGCAGCTGCATTTTTGGTTGTGGCTATTCCTGGTCATAGTCAGGAGTTAAGTGCTGACAATTACAGCTCAGAGTTTATTTGGGGTGTCAATAAAAATACAGCCGGTGGACTTATCGGAGGCTTTGTGTTGAGAAAATCAAAAAAGATTAACGATAAGCTATATGAAAGCTATGGCCTGGAGTTGATGAATGTCAAGCATCCACTCGAATCACAAGTACGTACAGCCACTGGCAATACAGTAATATTTGGAAAGACAAATTATCTATATGCTATTCGCCTTCAGTACGGCCGCGAGTTAGTATTGTTCAGAAAAGCACCACAGCAAGGTGTTGAAATAAAACTTAATGCCGCAATAGGGCCTTCGATTGGACTTCATGCTCCGTATTACATTGAGTTCATTAAGGATGGGGGCCTTAATTCCGTAAGGGAGCAATATAACCCTAACAAACACACGCTTAACTGTTCTGGTAGCGCAAATTGTATCATTGGGACAGGGTACATATTTCAGGGCATCCAGGAGTCCAATATAAAAATTGGAGCTAACCTCAAAACTTCCCTAAGCTTTGAATTAGGCACCTCAAAAAGTAATGTAACCGGTTTTGAGGCTGGTTTTTTACTAGACGCCTATGCAGGAGATATCGAACTGATGCCTACTGCACCAGAAAACAAGAATGTTTTTCCTACAGCATTTATCACACTCTTTTATGGAAACAGAAGATAATAGTTTTTCATTATCCTTTTGAATCCTTTAATCCCTAATTTTGTTGCATCAAAAAACAAGTCATTAGATGATTGAATTACCCGTAGTTTCTGAAGCAGAAAAGAAGAAGAGAAAGAAACCAGACTGGCTTAGAGTAAAGCTTCCGGTTGGTAAGGAATACGCTAAGGTTCGGAAGCTGGTAGACGAATATAAATTGCATACCATTTGTGAAAGTGGCAACTGCCCAAATATGGGAGAATGTTGGGGTGCAGGTACTGCTACCTTTATGATTTTAGGAAATGTGTGCACAAGAAGCTGCACTTTTTGCGCTGTAGCTACCGGCAGACCTCCTGAGTATGACGAAGAGGAGCCTCAGCGTGTAGCAGAAGCTATCAAATTAATGGGCGTAAAGCATGCGGTAATCACTTCTGTAAACCGCGATGAGTTAAAAGACCGTGGTGCAGAAATTTGGTACCAAACGGTAGTAAAAACTAAAGAGCTTAGCCCAGAAACAACCATAGAAACTTTAATTCCTGATGTAAAAGGAAATTGGGAGGCTCTCTATAGAATGATTGAGCCTGGCCAGGAGGTCGTTTCTCACAATGTAGAAACTGTTGAAGAACTCTACCGAAGGGTAAGGCCACAGGCTAAATATCACAGAAGCTTAGAGCAGATAAAACTTACTAAAGAAGCTGGCAAAAGAACCAAGTCGGGTATTATGTTAGGTGTGGGAGAAACACCTGATCAGGTACACCGCGCCATGGATGATTTGGTAGCCAACGGCCTTGATATATTAACACTGGGTCAATATTTACAGCCTACAAAAATGCACCTTGAGGTGGCAGAGTTTATTCACCCAGATCAGTTCGAGGCATATAAAGAAGAAGGTCTGAAAAGAGGTCTGAAATATGTGGAATCCGGCCCATTGGTAAGATCATCTTACCATGCCGAAAGACACGTCAACGTGCCTATTTAAACAAAACTGAACGCATAAAAAAAGAGCGATAGGAAATCCTGTCGCTCTTTTTTTATGCTGTATCTGATACTTAATTATTATTAAGCTTCTGATCTTGCAGTTTATCAACAGTTGGCCTTTGGTCTCTATTAGCCAATACCCAAGCGGTATGATAAACAAGTTTGGTTCTTTTTGTCAGTAATTCAAACTCAATTTTATCTATTGTGTCTGATGGCTGATGATAATCTTCATGTACACCATTGAAATAGAAAATGATTGGAACATTGTTTTTAGCAAAATTCCAGTGATCAGACCTGTAATAGATTCTGTCCGGGTGATTTTCATCGTTGTATGTGTAGTCAAGATCAAACTGAGTATACGTTTCATTTACCTTTTCACTGATCTCATGTAGCTCTGTAGAAAGACGATCTGATCCGACCAGGTAAACATAATTTGGATTTTCCTTATGCTCAGGGTCTATCCTTCCAATCATATCTATATTAAGGTCAACGATAGTATTTTCTAAAGGAAAAATCGGATTAGCTGCATAGTATTCAGAACCAAGTAAGCCTTTCTCCTCTCCTGTCACGAGCATAAATAACATGCTTCTTCTTGGGCCTTTACCCGCTTTCTTTGCTTCAACAAATGCTTCTGCAATTTCCATAACAGCAGATGTGCCAGAACCATCGTCATCAGCACCGTTATACACCTCTTCACCATCTACCCCTACGTGGTCATAATGCGCAGTTAGCACTACTAACTCATCTTTTAAGTCACTGCCTTCAAGATAGCCAAGCACATTCTCAGTATACATTTCATCTACTGACACACTTATGTTGTAGCTCAAGTCTGCTTTTTTAATACTTGATGGATCGGTAACTGCTTCCATTAACTCTTCAGTATCCTTTTTGAAAATGCTAGCAGCCATCGATGGCTTGACAAAAAATACACCTCCTGCATCAGAAGCCTCAGGTTTATTTACCGAAAGCCTTCCTCCAGAAAGATAGTGTTTCAGTTGATCAGCTAGGCCTGTAAACTCCTCATCGGTTTTCGTATTTACAACAAAAAACATAGAGGCTCCATTTTCTGTAGCCAACTGAGCGGGTCCTCTCCACGCTCTCGTACCGTCTACTACGGCTAGTACCGCCTTTCCTTTAACATCGACATTTTTGAAATTTTCTTCAGTACCTGCACCTACAAACACAATCTCCGCGGCTTTTTCTCCCTGTGTAGCTCCCTGACCGTAGTAAACAACATCTTCAAAGTTGTTCATGGTCGCCTTCTTGGTTTTAATGTATATTTCACCAGGCTTGGATGTATAAAGTACCACTTTTTGAAAATGACCCTGATGGTCTCCTCCTTTCACCGGGCCTTGCAAACCAAGTTCCTGAAAATGACTAGCTATGAATGTAGCCGCCATCTTTTGACCACGCTCTCCCGTTTCTCTACCTTCTAGAGCATCAGATGCAAGTATAGAAAGGTAGTCATGTAGATCATCTTTAGTTATTGTAGCTGCAAAATCCTTTGAGGGATCAGTATCTTGAGCTACTGCTAGTGCAGATGCAAACAAAATGCATAAACTGCCTATTAAAATTTTCCTCATAATTGTCTATTAATTTGTGTAACCATCAAATCTACCCATTTTCATTTAGTTATAAGTTGCTCTCACTCCAAAAATGACAAGCGGTAAAGAAGTTGTTTTAAGCACTAATTTCCAATGCTTTAATTACTATTCTGAACAATTTTTATGCTAATAATATTATACATTTGTAGTCCCATTTGAGGGGCCATTTTTATCACTAATTTTGATCATCCCAATGAAGTTAAATGTTAAAGATTCTGAGCGATTTGATGTACGACACAACGGGCCGGACGAGGAGCAAATTGCAGCTATGTTAAAGGCGATTAAAGCCGACTCACTTGAAGATCTTATTGATCAGACAATCCCAAAAAGCATACAACTCAAAAAACAATTTGACCTACCACTGGCCAAAAGTGAATATCAGTTTATTAGGGATTTTAAGAAAACCGCTCAACGCAATAAAATATTCAAATCATATATAGGCACAGGTTATTATAACTGCATCACTCCCCCTGTTATTTTAAGAAATATTCTTGAAAATCCGGGATGGTATACCGCCTACACACCTTATCAGGCAGAAATTGCTCAAGGTAGGTTAGAGGCACTTATCAATTATCAAACAATGGTGATCGACCTTACCGGCATGGAGCTGGCCAACGCATCTTTATTAGATGAAGGCACAGCTGCTGCCGAGGCCATGAGTATGTTGGCAGGTTTAAGAAAGAAGGAAAAGAAAAATGCATCTAAGTTTTTTGTGGACAAAAACACATTCCCGCAAACTTTAGATGTACTTAAGACAAGAGCCTTACCCATTGGTATCGATTTAGTGATTGATGACTTATCAAACCTTGATCTAACTGATCCTGATCTATACGGCATATTAGTGCAGTACCCAAATAATGATGGTGCTGTTATTCCTTATGAGGATATGTTTGCCAGTGCCAAGGAGAATAATGTATTTGTAACAGTCGCTGCCGACCTGATGTCACTCGTTATGCTTACCGCTCCGGGTGAAATGGGTGCAGATGTAGTGGTAGGGTCTAGTCAACGATTTGGAGTACCAATGGGCAATGGTGGCCCTCATGCAGCGTATTTTGCTACCAAAGAAGCCTTTAAAAGACAAATACCAGGCAGAATCATTGGTGCCTCTGTAGATGCTCAAGGCAATAACGGTTATAGAATGGCCCTACAAACAAGAGAGCAACACATTCGTAGAGAAAAGGCTACCTCAAATATTTGTACCGCACAAGTTTTATTAGCTGTTATGGCCGGAGCTTACGCTGTTTACCACGGCCCAGATGGCTTGAAAAAAATTGCAGGACGCATACATGGGCTAACACAATTATTGGATACTGGCATCAAGGCTTTAGGGCTCAACCAACTTAACCAACATTACTTCGATACACTCAAAATTGAAGTTGAAGATGCCAAAAAGTTAATTGGCCTTGCCGAGGATCAGGAGTTAAACTTCAGATATTTTGATGAGCAGCATGTAGGGATCTCACTAGATGAGAGCACTCGTTTAGACGATGTAGCTGAAATCCTTTCGGTATTTGAAAGCTACTCAGGAAAATCACACACGCTTGATTTAAGTATTGAAGCTGATAAATTAGCCATCAACTGGCCTAAAGAACTTGTTCGAACATCGGATTTCATGACACACCCGACATTCAACATGCATCATAGTGAGCATGAAATGTTGAGATACCTTAAAAGGCTGGAAAACAAAGATCTCTCATTGGTGCACTCCATGATATCCTTAGGGTCATGTACCATGAAGCTCAATGCTACAACAGAAATGATTCCTGTCACGTGGCCAGAGCTTGGGCAAATACATCCTTTTGCACCTAAAAATCAGACTGAAGGCTATACCCAAATGTTTGAAGAGCTTGAAAGCTGGTTGTGTGCCATTACCGGGTTTGATGCGGTTTCATTACAACCTAATAGTGGGGCACAAGGTGAATATGCCGGCCTAATGGTAATCAGAGCTTATCATGAAAGCCGAGGCGAATCAAACAGAAATATCACATTGATTCCTTCTTCTGCACATGGTACTAATCCTGCCAGCGCAGTAATGGCTGGTATGAATGTAGTAATCGTTCGATGTGATGATAAAGGAAATATCGACTTAAACGACCTGAAGGAAAAAGCCGAAAAGCACAAGGATAATTTAGCCGCATTAATGGTTACATATCCTTCCACACATGGGGTGTTTGAAGAAAGTATTGTTGAAATCTGCGACACAATCCATAAATTCGGTGGACAAGTGTACATGGATGGAGCCAACATGAATGCCCAGGTTGGCCTAACTAGTCCTGCGAACATTGGCGCTGATGTATGTCACTTAAATCTGCATAAAACATTTTGTATTCCTCATGGTGGTGGTGGCCCTGGTATGGGTCCTATTGGAGTGGCTAAGCAACTTGTGCCATTTTTACCTGGCAATCCCATTTCAAAAACCGGTGGTGAACATGCGATAAGTGCAATATCTGCTGCACCTTATGGCAGTGCAAGTATTTTAGCTATATCATATGCATATATAGCGATGATGGGTCGTAATGGACTTATTAAAGCTACACAACTGGCTATTTTAAATGCCAACTACATCAAAGAGCAACTGACAGGCCACTACGATGTGCTCTATACCGGAGTAAACGGAAGAGCCGCACATGAAATGATCATTGATTGCCGTGAATTTAAAAAGGCAGGTATTGAAGTGGAAGACATTGCCAAAAGATTAATGGATTATGGCTTTCACGCACCTACAGTATCATTCCCTGTGGCGGGTACCATGATGATTGAACCTACGGAAAGTGAGACACTGGAAGAGTTAGATCGCTTTTGCGAAGCACTCATTGAAATCAGAAAGGAAATTGCTGAAGTTGAAGACGGAACGGCTGATAAAGTCAACAACGTGCTAAAAAATGCGCCTCACACGGCCACACTTGCTCTGAGCTCAGACTGGGACAAACCATATTCTCGCGAAAAGGCTGTGTATCCTTTAGGATTTGTTCGTGATAACAAATTTTGGCCAGCTGTGGGAAGAGTTGACAATGCCTATGGAGATAGAAACCTGATGTGCAGTTGCCTTCCTTTAGACGAATATGAAGACGAGTCAATAGAGGCATAATTTCAATTGATTTTTAAATCCTAAAGCCCGGACATCAGATGTTCGGGCTTTTTTTGTTACTGTTTAGCCAAGGGATAACCACAGTTTAGATTGAATTATTCAAATACTTAAGAATATAACTTCTGTATTTTAAGCATACATGTAAGTTTCACTAAGGGATTTGGCTTTTTATCGGAATATAATTTTGCCATATTTGTGTCAATCTCGAAAGACGCGATCTTTTGAGAGGAAAAATATTTTCAACCTAAACCAAAAAATCTATGCAAACCTTTACCAGGCACTGGTATACAGTGCTCTCAATTTTCTTATTGTCGGCAACTACAGTTTTGGCTCAGACCAAACTGCAAAAAGAACAAATCAGCAGCCGATACGATCAATCAAAATTATCTCAATTAAAAAGTGAGTTTGCTCAAAAAGCTGATGCTCAAAAGCAAGAAGCATTGCAAATGGCAGCTCAAAAAGGTTGGGATGTATTAAAAGCCAACAATGATGGCACATTTGATCAATTAGTAGCTGTTTCAGCTGATGGTAAACCTATCTATTACACCATCTACAATGAAGATGCAGCGCGTTCAACCAGAGCAGATCACCTTCATTCAGGTGGTTCTTTAGGCCTTAGTCTAAATGGTCAAAGTATGACAGCTCATGTTTGGGATGGTGGTCCTACCAGAACAACTCATCAAGAGTTTGATGGTGCAGGAGGGAACAACCGTGTTACAATTAATGACGGTGTCACTGGCTTAAATGGAAATAGCTTTCATGCACAGCATGTGACAGGAACCATTGTGGCTTCTGGTGTACAAGCTGCCGCAAAAGGGATGGCACCGCATGCGCAGGCACTTACTCATGACTGGGACAACGACTTAAGTGAAGCTACTACTGAAGCGGCCAATGGAATGTTGGTATCTAACCACTCGTATGGATATCGTGCAAGTTTAATTCCAGATTGGTATTTCGGTGCTTACATCGATGAGTCAAGAGACTGGGACAACTTGATGTACAACTCTCCATTTTACTTAATGGTGGTAGCCGCGGGTAATGATGGAAACGACAACTCTTCAAACGGAGCTCCATTAAATGGCAACTCTTCTTACGACAAATTAAGTGGCCACTCAACATCTAAAAACAATGTTGTTGTAGCCAATGGTCAGGATGCTAACGTAAACAACGATGGCACATTTAACAGTGTAACTATAAACAGTAGCAGTAGCGAAGGACCAACGGATGATTTAAGAATTAAGCCAGACATCACTGGAAACGGAACAGGTGTTTACTCTACCTATGACAACAGTGATCAGGCATACAATTCCATTAGCGGTACTTCTATGGCCTCTCCAAACGTAACAGGTACTTTACTGCTTTTACAGCAGCATTACAACAACCTAAACGGTTCGTTTATGCGTGCGGCTACGCTTAAGGGTGTTGCGCTTCATACAGCAGACGATGCGGGTTCTGCTGGCCCTGATGTAATTTATGGCTGGGGCTTACTAAATGCCAAAGCAGCAGCACAAACAATTTCACAGAATGGTAATGAGTCAAAAATCGAAGAGCTGACACTAAGCCAGGGGCAATCTTATCAGATTACAGTTGATTCTGATGGAGTAAATCCATTAATGGCTTCAATTTCATGGACAGACCCGGCAGGTACAGCCAACACAGGAACGGCCAACCAATCCACTCCTGTTCTGGTAAACGACCTTGACATTGAGGTAACAAAAGGAGGCTCAACATATTCTCCATATAAATTGACAGGTGTAAACTCAAACACAACTGGAGATAACACTGTTGACCCTTACGAAAGAGTGGATGTGGCAGGAGCTACAGGTACTTACACCATCACTGTAACACACAAGGGATCATTATCAAGTGGAAGTCAGGATTACACTTTGATAGTAACTGGCCTCACAGGTACACCAGTTGTTTGTAATGCTACTACTCCAACGGGTCTAGGTGCATCAAACCTTGGTGCAACATCAGCTACTCTTAGCTGGAACGCTGTGGCCGGTGCGACTTATGATGTAAGATATAGAGTTGCAGGTACATCTACTTGGACCAACGTAAATGACGTAGCAGGTACATCAACTACACTTTCTGGACTTACAGCTTCTACATCGTATGAGGCACAAGTGAGAAGCAAGTGTGATGATGGTTCAACTTCTACTTATAGCAGTACAGTTAACTTCAGCACAACGGCTGTAAGTTATTGTGCATCTAATGGAAATAGCGTGGCTGACGAGTACATCAGCAACGTAAACGTGGGATCAATCAACAATGCTTCCGGAGCTGGTTCAGGTGGGTACCAAGACTTTACTTCAGTATCTACTGACCTGGCCAAGGGTTCGGCCTATACGGTAACAGTAACACCAACCTGGACTGGAACAGTTTACAGCGAAGGGTATAGTGTTTGGATTGACTACAATCAGGACGGTGACTTCACAGATGCTGGTGAGCAAGTGTGGACACAGTCAGCAACCCAAAACACACCGGTAAGTGGAAACTTTACAGTTCCTTCAGGAGCCACAGATGGTGCGACCCGAATGAGAGTTTCTATGAAGTATAACGGAGTACCTACTTCTTGTGAGTCTTTCAATTATGGTGAAGTTGAAGACTATACTGTGAATATCGGAAACACAGGAGGAGATACAGAAGCCCCATCTACACCAACAAACTTGACTTCATCAAATGTTACACAAACTTCGGCTGACCTGTCTTGGACAGCCTCTACCGATAATGTAGGTGTAACCGGTTATGACATCTATGTAGATGGCTCCCTTGATGGCTCAACTGCAAATACTACGTACAGTGTAACAGGCCTGACTGCAGCAACTTCATATACAATGTCGGTAAAGGCCAAAGATGCAGCTGGCAACGAGTCTTCAGAAGCCACAACTAATGTTACTACTCAAAGTGCTGGCATGAGTTGTTCAGCAACTGTAACAGCACCTTATTCAGAAGGCTTTGAGTCAGGCTTTGGTAGTTGGACTAATGCTAGTGGTGATGACTTCAACTGGACAAGACGTACAGGAGGCACTCCTTCAAGCAACACAGGCCCATCTTCCGCGCAAGAAGGCAGCTATTATATTTACGTTGAGTCTTCAAGCCCTAATTACTCAAACAAGGTGACCATCATAGAAAGTCCATGTTTCGACCTTTCTGGTGAATCAAGTGCCACTTTTGCATTTAGATATCACATGTATGGTGCTTCTGCAATGGGAGATTTAGAACTTCAGGCAACAACAGATGACAATTCCTGGTCTACTGTATGGTCGAAAGCCGGAAACCAGGGTAACAGTTGGTTGAGTGCCAATGTTGACATGACAGCTTATGCTGGAGGAAACGTAAAACTGCGTTTCGTAGGTACAACAGGCACCACGTGGCAAGGAGACATGGCTGTAGATAACATTTCGCTAAGTGCAGGAAGCACTGGAGGTACAACAGATGTAACTTTAACGCTGGTTTTAGATAACTACCCTGAAGAAACAAGCTGGGAAATTAAAGATGGAAGCACAGTTATCGCTTCAGGTGGCACTTATGGTTCTCAGCCAGATGGCTCAACGGTAATCGAAAATGTAACTCTTGATGACGGATGTTATGACTTCGTTATCAACGATACTTATGGAGATGGTATTTGCTGTTCTTATGGAAGTGGTTCTTACGAACTGACAGCCGGTAGTACAGTACTTGCCTCAGGCGGATCGTTTGGTTCGAGTGAAACGACCAACTTCTGTGTTGGAGGAGGTACTACAAGCTTTACTACAACAAGTGCTTTAAATACCACTTCGGAAGGTGCGAGACCTGGAGGTTTTAGGGTTTATCCTAATCCTGCAGAGGACAAACTGAACATCTTCACCGGTAAAATGGGTGCCGTTTCTTACTCTATCATCAACGCTGGTGGTAAAGTTTGGAAAACTGGTAGTCTCAGTAGCAATCAGGGAAGTATAGATGTAAGCAATCTGAAAGCAGGGTTTTACTTTATCAAAGCAACTGATGGAGAGAACACCGTGATCAAGAAGATTGTGAAGCAATAACATGTTATTAAATATAACTTAAAGAAAAGAGCCCTAACCGGGCTCTTTTTGTTTTAAGACATGTAAGAAATTCTCATTAATCTCCACGTTTGATATTTTAAATTGATCTAACGGTTATATTTATTATTTTATCATCATTTTTTATAATATAATACATGTAATAAATCGGCTTATTGTAATTTGTCAAGTTATAAATCAATTACCTTATTGCAGCAACTCTTGGCCGAGAGGAGTTAAAATTTTAATATAAATATTTTTAATTATGAAAAATTTCAAATCACTTCTTTGTTTATTTTTATTTATGATTGCTGGAACCTCTAGTTTTGGAGAAGGTAATAGTTTGTTCAAATATGATTGTGCAGATGTCACATTCTCTTGTGGTGCAACAGGATATGTATGTGGTAATGCTAACGAATCTTTGGTGGATCGTGCATGGAAGTTAGATGGAGAGATTTGTGGATAAATAAAAAATTGGGCTCCTAAATGGGGCCCTTTTTAAAAACTTAATTAAATTATTTAAACATGAAAATAGCAATTACTTTACTAGCAACATGCCTTACCGTTTCTGTGATGTTGGCCCAACCAGGTTCGCAGGCATTAAAATGTACCTACCAGTTGACCTTTCAACCTGACTCAACAGATAAAAATAACCAACAAAACGAACTCATGCTGTTATACATTTCAAAAAATGAATCTCAGTTTGTTAGCAAAAATTTCATGTTGCGAGACTCACTAAAGAAGGTAGTTAAAAGAAATTATGACCCCAGTTCTGGTCATTTGGATTTATCTCAGGTAAGTATCCCTCAAACCCGATTTCGTTTCATTATTTACAAATCACAAGAAATAATCGATGTATTTTATGATAAACTTGGGTGGTTTAAATACAGTGAAGATCCGGAAGAATTATGTTGGGAAATAAGCAACGAAATAAAAAGTATCAACGGGCTTAGTTGTCAGAAGGCCATGGTATCACATGGAGGCAGAAATTATGTTGCCTGGTTTACTAATGAAATTCCGGTGCCTGATGGCCCTTACATTTTTTCTGGTCTGCCTGGTCTTATCGTTGAAATTACTGATACTCAAAACCATTACAACTTTTCTTTGATACAGGTTCAAAATCATAATGGCATTTTTCCCTTTGAAGAACCTAAAGATTACTTAACCATTAGTAAAGCCAAGTTTTTATCATTTATGGCTGATTATCGAAAAAACCCCATAAAACACTTAAAACAATATGCTTCAGTTAGTCTTAGTCCAGCAGAACGTAAAAGAATAAAAGACCGCGAAAGCAGACGTAATAACCCGATAGAACTCAAGGCCAACTAGCCCTTCTACATGAAGATTTTTCTGCACATAATGGTATTTGTATTTACGAGTCATGTTCTAATAGCTCAGAATGTTATTAGTGGGAAAGTCTTCAATACAGAAGGTGAAATAGTGGCTTATGCCAATATTACGGTTTCAGAAAAAAACAAAACTGCAATATTGGCATATGCACTTACAGATGCTAGGGGAAAATACAAGTTACAACTAGCGTCCCCTTTAGATTCAGTTGTTATTAAAGTAAGTCATATAGGCCATTCAAGAAGTTCAAAGAAAATTGTAAACAAAAGCCAGGTAATAGATTTTGAGTTGGAAAAATCAACTCTTCAGCTTAATGAGGTAACTATTGAAGGAAAGTCTTCTGTACTACAAACAGGTGATACAATCAGCTACAAAGTCGATTCTTTTAAAAAAAATGATGACCGCACTATTGCCGATGTATTAGAAAAGTTGCCAGGAATTGTAGTTGAAAGCAACGGTCGAATTTTATACCAGGGCAAGGCCATACAGAAATACTACATAGAAGGTCTTGACCTTTTAGAGGGTCGATATAACCTGGCAAATTCTAACCTCCCAGTCGATGTTGTATCCCAAGTCCAGGTGCTGGAAAACCACCAACCGATACAATTACTGGATAGTCTCATTTTTTCTGATAGAGCTTCATTGAATATAAAACTTAAAAACAACTCAGCATTCGCCCTCGAGAGTCAATTAGGGGTAGGTTTAGCCCCAGCACTTTGGAATGCAAATATTACACCTATGTTATTTACAAAAAAAAGACAGCTGATAGCCTCATACCAATCCAACAATACCGGGCATGATGTAAGCAAACAACTTAGAAGACTTACCATAGATGAGCTTTCAAATGGCTTGCATACAACCTCTGAAAACTGGCTGGACATACAAACCATAGCACCACCACCCTTTTCAGAAATATTTTGGCTCACCAACAGCATCCACATGGGCACAGTAAACTACCTCAATACCCTTGGAGATAGCTACAATATCAAATATAACATAGATTTTGTAACTGATGATCAAACCCGCTCTGGTTCGACCGAAACTTCCTTCTTTACACCAACTGATACCATTACTATTAATGAAATAAAACATAACAGCCTAAGCAACACAACCCTGCGGGGTAATGTTACACTTGAAAAAAATGATCGAAAACATTATTTAAAAAACCAATTGAGATTTAAAAAACACTGGAATACGAAAAACCAACAATTAATAACCACGAGAAATCAAACGACTCAAGACTACGTAAGCCCCTTAACCTCTTTGGAGAATAAATTTAGGTATTTGTTCCCCTCCGCTAAAAAGATATTATCATTGAAATCTTATGTTTCCTATTTTTCAAATGATCAATCTCTGGTCGTCAATCCAGGCCAGTTTGAAGACCTATTAAATAATTCCCACCCTTTTGACGAGGTTAATCAACGACTCCAACATGATCGTTTCTTTACTGACAATTCGCTAAATGCAACTTTTGGAGTGGGCAGATTTACATTTAGTTCACAAACAGGTTTCTCAATAGGTCACGATCAACTTTCAAGTGCACTAATAATCTCTGATAGTTCCACCAGTACTGTCTTATCAAATGAATTTCAAAACAACCTTACATTTAACAAGTCTCAAGCCTATATCCAGACCGACGCTGAATTCGCATCTGAAGGGTGGGTATTTAAGGTTAAACTTCCATTAAAGTATCATTTCATAGAATACAGAGATGAGAATTTAACTACTAGTCCAGGTATTAAACGTCCAACCTTCGAGCCAAGGCTTTCTATTTATAAGAAGCTCAACACCTATTGGAGCGTTAATATTTCAGGCCAGTTGAAATATGACTTTGGGCAAATTAGTCAGCAATATAGAGGGTATATATTAACTGGATATAGAACTACTCAGAAAAACAACTCAGATCTGCTAATCACAAAACGACAAGTATACACAGCAGGACTAGAGTTTAAAGATGTCTTAAATTCCACTTTCGGCAACGTTAACTATTATTTCACCTTAGGTGAAAGAAACTTAATACCCTTTCAACTAATCTCTAATACGGGCATTACAGAAACTCAAACTTTCAACATCGACAACACGATCCAGTCACATCATTTTAATATGAAGGTTGACAAAACCCTTGATTTTATCAAATCAAACATTGCGCTTCAGAGTACTTATAATCAAACAAAAAGCAAACAGTTCTTAAACGATCAGGTTTACCAGGTTACTAACGAGAGCATATCGTTAAAACCAACCCTATTTACAGACATCTCAAAATGGATTACCACAGAATATAAGGGATCGTTTACGTTATATAGTAATCAAGTAGGCACTAAGAAACTTCGTCAAATAGTAACCCAAAGCCATTCTTTAAATCTGATACTCTTCTTGTCAGACTTTCAAATCTTTGAAATTAATGGCGAGTACTTCACAAACGACTTTTCAACTACACCAGAGAGTTATTTTCTTAACCTGAGTTACCAATACACTCTACAAAAAAGCAAAATTGACCTTGAGCTAAAGTGGAACAATATTTTAAACACTAAAAGCTATAATACCATTTACAGCAACCCATACACCTACATTTCCAACACTTATGAAGTAAGGCCTTCTCAGCTTATTTTTAATATAAAATTTGGCATTCGCTAGTCACCTTTCAAAAGGCCAAAAATAAAAGAATGCCAAAGAGGGCATTATTCATAATACAATACATGCATCACGGTCTCGCCTACCGCCTCGAGTGTTTCTTTACTTATTAATTCAATATTATCCCTGTGTGTGTGGTGGTAGTCCCCAAAGTAACCGTGAGAAGGATCGTAATGAACAATATCTACGGTAGGAATTTTTGCGAATTCGTTGATGAAAATATGATCATCCAAAATTTCGGCTTGTTTGCTATTTTTAAAGTACTGTGCATATCCAAGACTCGAAGCTCTGCTCCAGACTTTATCTACTATGCCAGGAGCATAACGCAAAGAGCCCCCTTCTTTATGAAATTCAGATCCTTTAGCACCTACCATATCTAGTAATATGCCATAATAAGCAGAGTACCCAGGCTCATGCTTGTTTTTAGACCAGTATTGAGAACCCAGACACCACCAACTCGACCAACCATCTCTCAAAGGCACATCTCCATGAAAAGCAGTATCATTTCCCCAGTCTTCTCCATCAAATAAAATGAAATCAACTCCCACGTCAGGCATGTTGTTGGCGGTCATTGATCGAGCCATTTCGAGCAATACACCTATCCCACTGGCTCCATCATTCGCACCTTCAATAGCTTTATATTGATCCTTATCGTCCTTGTCGGCAAAAGGCCTTGAGTCCCAGTGAGCTGCCAGTAAAATTCGTTTACTGGCGGTAGGATTTAAACTGGCTATTATGTTTTTAAGCGTTACGGTCTGATTATCAAAGGTGGTCACTTCAAACTCCTGTACTTGCACCTTGGCGCCAAAGCTTTCAAATTGATCAATGAAATATGAAGCCGCCTGAGCGTGTGCTTCTGTCCCGGGTACTCTTGGGCCAAACGCGACTTGTTTTTTAACATAGGCATAGGCCGAATCAGCATTGAAATTTGGAACATTCACTACTTTTTCCGGTTCTTCAGACACTTCTTCGGCTTTCTTTTTGTTACTGTCACAAGCACTTAGAAGTGTAAGCCCTGCTATGCTTATATAGATTAAGCGATATTTAAATTGCATACAATAGATTTTAAAATCTTACTTGAGGTAAAACGTGTGATTTTACCAATAAATTATGTTTTATACTATTGTTTGTAAAGCAAACAAAATTGGCTTAAATTTGCATCGAAATATATGAAATAGTTTCAGAGGGGGCATTAGCCCCCTCTTTTCATATTCCGTAAAACGATGAATCTAGAAGACAAAATAAAAGAGATTGCAAACAAGCATTTGGCCGATAAGAGCCACTTTGTTGTGGATGTAAATATCTCTACCAGAAAAGGGCCAAGTAAAGTCCTGGTGCTACTAGATGGTGATGAAGGCGTAAACATTGATGATTGTGCAGATTTAAGCAGGGCCATCAGTGCTGAGTTGGAAGAGAATGATACTATGGAGTCGGCTTATACCTTAGAGGTATCCTCTCCTGGTGTTGATTATCCGCTCACTCTGGGCCGCCAATTTCAAAAGAACATTGGTAGGCAAGTAAAAGTCACTAAAGAAGACGGAAAAGATATTAAAGGTGAGCTTAAGGCTTATAACGATAAATCGATAACCCTTCAAAAAGAAAAAGGTAAGGGTAAGAAAAAAGAAATTGAGGAGATAGAAATACCTCTTCAGGATATTAAAAAAACAATAGTTCAGATTTCATTTAAATAGAAACAAAGATGGATGCTGCAGTATTAATCGAATCATTTGCAGATTTTGCTAAACAAAAGAACATTGACAGACCAACAATGATCAGAATTCTGGAAGATGTTTTCAGAACCATGATCAGAAAGAAGTTTGAGACTGACGAAAATTTCGACATTATTATAAATGCCGACAAGGGTGACCTTGAGATCTGGAGATTTAGAGAAATCGTTGATGACAACTCAGAAGATATCTGGGATCACGACAAGATTAGCTTAAGTGAAGCTCGTAAGATTGAGCCAGATTTTGAAATCGGTGAAGAGGTGGCTGAAGAGATCACTTTGATCGATTTTGGAAGAAGAGCCGTGATGACAGCTCGCCAAACACTTATTCAGAAGGTGAAAGATCTTGAAAAAGACATCCTTTTTGAGAAATACAAAGAGTTGGTAGGTGAGATTATTAGCGGAGAGGTTTATCAAATATTGAGCAGAGAAGTATTGCTTATTGATGCGGAAGGTAATGAAATATCGATCCCAAAAAGTGAGCAAATACAAAAAGATAGGTTTAGAAAAGGGGATCAGGTAAGAGCTATTGTAGATCGTGTTGAAATGATCAATGGTAATCCTAAGATTATCCTTTCAAGAACAAGCCCTGTATTCCTTGAAAGACTTTTTGAAAGTGAAGTGCCAGAAGTTTATGATGGCCTTATCACCATTAAGAAAGTTGTACGAGAGCCAGGAGAGAGAGCAAAAGTAGCTGTTGAATCTTATGATGACAGAATAGACCCTGTTGGCGCATGTGTAGGTATGAAAGGTTCCAGAATTCACAGTATTGTAAGAGAGCTTCAAAATGAAAATATCGATGTTATCAATTTTACCGATAACATGGACCTATATATAACACGTGCACTTAGCCCGGCTAAGCTCACCAGCATGAAAATTGATGAGGAGGATGGCAGGGTTTCTGTTTATCTCAAACCTGATCAGGTGTCCTTAGCTATTGGTAAAGGTGGTCAGAACATCAAATTGGCCAGCAAGCTGGTTGGTCTTGAGATAGACGTGTTTAGAGAACTTGGTGCAACAGAGGAAGAAGATGTGGATCTTGATGAGTTCACAGATGAAATTGAAGACTGGGTGATTGATGCCTTAAAGAGCATTGGTCTTGATACAGCAAAAAGCGTATTGACTTTATCAAAAGAAGACCTGGAAAGAAGGACTGACTTAGAGGAAGAAACGATCAATAATGTATTGAGAGTCCTCAAGCAGGAGTTCGAATAATTTTTATTATAACAAAAAAAAACGGGATATTTGAGTATGGCAGAAGAAAAAAGCATGAGGCTTAGTCAGGTTGCCAGAAAGCTAAATGTAGGTCGCACGACCATCATTGATTTTCTGGCCGATAAAGGCTTTGAGGTAGATAGTAGCCCCAACTCCAAAGTGACAGCGGAGCAATTCGGCATGTTGTCAAAGGAGTTTGCTGCGTCTGCATCAGAAAAAGAAGAAGCCTCTGGACTGACGATTGGCACTAAGCACAATGAGCATGTAGTTATTGATAGCGATAGTGATGCTACAAGCAAAAAAGGCGATGATGAAGAGAGTGTGCTTATCAAAAATCTTTCTGCTGCCAACAAGGAAGAGCCTCAAAAAGAGACACCTAAGAAAGAAGAGCCCAAAAAAGAAGAGCCTAAGTCTGATAAAGTTGAATCTGAAAAGCCTAAGCTTAAAGGACTCAATGTTGTTGGAAAAATAGACCTCGAAAAGAAAAAAGCTAAAGAAGCTGAAGAGAAGGCTGAAGCTAAAAAAGAGAAACCTAAGAAGGAAGAGCCTAAAAAGGAAGAACCTAAGAAAGAGGAAGCTCCTAAAGAAGAAAAGAAAGAAGAGGTAAAGGCCAAAGAGGAAGCTCCTAAAGAAGAAAAACCTGCCGAAGAGAAGAAAGAGGAAGCTCCTAAAGAAGAGAAGAAAGAAGAAGAAAAAGTTATCTCAGCGAGAGCCGATAAACTTAAAGGTCTTAAAGTAGTAGGTAAAATTGACCTCCCTAAGGCTAAAGAGAAGAAGAAAGACCAGCCCGTTGCTTCTTCAGATGACCAAAAGGAACAAAAGAAAAAGAAAAGGCCTAGAAAACGTATCGCGCGCCAGGATAACCGAGGAAAAGGTAGTAGAAGAGCCGATAAAGAAGAACCTTCTGATAAGGAAATTCAGGATAAAATTAAAGCCACTCTCGCTAAGCTGAGTGGAAATAAGAAAAAGAGCTCAGGCTCTAAGTATAGAAGAGAGAAGCGTTCTGCTGCTGCTGAAGCTCAGGAAGAGCAAATGCTAAAAGAGCAGGAGGAGTCTAAAACACTAAAAGTGACGGAATTCGTTTCCGCCAATGATTTAGCTTCTCTAATGGATGTACCTGTACAAGATGTAATCAGTGCTTGTATGAGTCTGGGTATGTTCGTTTCTATCAACCAAAGATTGGATGCTGAATCAATCACTGTGATTGCAGATGAGTTTGGCTATAGTGTAGACTTTACATCTGCCGATGATGAGATGGAAGTTGAGGTTGAAGAAGATGCTGTAGAAGATTTAACGGATAGAGCACCTATTGTTACAATCATGGGTCACGTTGACCACGGTAAAACTTCACTACTTGACTATATCAGAAGTGCGAAAGTAACTGCGGGTGAAGCCGGAGGTATTACCCAGCACATTGGTGCTTATGATGTAATGACAGAGAGTGGCCAAAAGATAGCATTCCTTGATACACCGGGTCACGAAGCCTTTACAGCGATGCGTGCTCGTGGTGCTAAAGTAACTGATATTGTAATTATTGTGGTTGCGGCTGATGACGACATCATGCCTCAAACCAAAGAAGCTATTAATCACGCTCAGGTTGCCGGAGTACCAATAGTAATCGCAATCAATAAAATTGATAAGCCAGGTGCTAATCCTGATAAGATTAAAGAAGGTTTGTCAGGTATAAACATCCTTGTTGAAGACTGGGGTGGTAAATATCAGTGCCAGGAAATTTCTGCTAAAACCGGTCAGGGAATTGATGATTTATTAGAGAAAGTTTTATTAGAAGCAGAATTACTGGAGTTAAAAGCCGTTCACGACAAACCTGCCGTTGGTGCAGTAATTGAAGCTTCACTAGATAAAGGTAGAGGTTACGTAGCAACCCTTCTTGTACAAAGCGGTACAATGAAAGTTGGTGACGTAATACTTGCTGGTGCATATCATGGACGTGTAAAAGCCATGTTTGACCATAAAGGCACAAAGCTTGATAAAGCTGGACCATCTACTCCCGTGTTAATGCTCGGCCTGGATGGTGCCCCACAAGCAGGTGATAAGTTCAATGTAATGGAGAGCGACCGTGAAGCAAGAGAGATTGCTACTAAGCGTGAGCAGATATTACGTGAACAAAGCATACGTACCAAGAAACATATTACGCTTGATGAGATCGGCCGTAGACTTGCTATCGGTTCGTTTAAAGAACTTAACGTAATTGTTAAAGGTGATGTGGATGGTTCTGTTGAAGCATTATCAGATTCTTTACTCAAGTTAAGTACTGAAGAAATACAAGTAAACATCATACATAAAGGTGTAGGTCAGATTTCTGAATCTGATGTACTTCTTGCTTCCACTTCTGACGCGGTGATCGTTGGTTTCCAGGTGAGACCTTCTGGTTCGGCTAAGAAAATTGCTGAAAATGAAGAAATTGAAATCAGACTTTACTCAGTAATCTACGATGCTATCAACGATGTGAAAGATGCTATGGAAGGCATGCTTGATCCGGATGTTGAAGAAGTAATCGTGGGTAATGTAGAAGTAAGAGATGTATTCAAAATCTCAAAAGTTGGAACCGTTGCTGGTTGTATGGTTATTGATGGTTATATCAAACGTAACAACCCTATCAGATTGATTCGCGATGGTATCGTGGTTTATTCTGGTGAAATGGGACAACTTAAACGATTTAAGGATGATGTGAATGAAGTTAAAAACGGATACGAATGTGGTATCAGTATCAAAAACTTCAACGACATAAAAGAAGGTGATGTGATTGAAAGTTACGAGGAGAGAGAAGTAAAAAGAACCTTATAACAAGCATCATAAAGTTTATAAAGAAAGGGCCAATGCGCCCTTTTTTTGTTGCCAACTAATGAGCGAGTAAAATTTTTTTTATAAAATATTAAATTTTTCTAAAGAATATAAGTAATCTCGTGTAAGAAAGTTGTAAGATTAATACTTGCTATTGTATATTATTTTCTTCTTTTTTATAAAAAAGAATGAGAAAAATCCGCAGTTATTTCTAAATTGAAGGTCGATTTAGAATTATATTTGTTTAACCAAACTTACGATACCATTTAAATTATTTGGCCATGGAAGAAACCTCTACACAATCCTTTGAAGCATGGAATATGTGGGCTCAGTATATTGCATTTGGATTAGCAGGCTTATCTGTATTGATTCTAATAGGCCATATTTTGAAATTAGCCGCCACAAGCGACTCTAAAACAAAATATGACTACATCAATCGTACGGAAATAAACGTGCTAATGTCATGCAGTGTAATTTTAATTATTGCTGGCGCTTTTTATGCCAACTCTTTCATACAGGAGTTAGGAATGCTTTGGTTGTTTGTTAGATTATTTGTAACGGTTTCAATGGGATTGATCATTGGCGTAATCGTTCAAAACCTTTTAAAATTTTATTACCCATTCTATATTGAGAAACGACTTAAGAAGCTTCGCTATAAGCCACGTATTTCTCCTAAAACAGGTAAGCCAATGAAACTTCTTAGTGAAGAAGAAGAAGACGTTTATCTTGACGAGGGTATGCAGGCCGAGGAAGATATCTTTTCTATCGACTATGATGTATGGGTTGATGAAGAAACTGGTTATACAAAAATTGAGAAATACTCTGGTCACTTACATGCATTGCAGTGCCCTGAGTGTAACTACCAGACATTTAGAGTTAATAAAGAAGATATTATCAAGTCTCCTTCAACTACAGAAGAAGGAGAACTACTTAAGCATTTTGAGTGTGGCTATTGTGGACACAAAGCGAAGAAGACATTTAAAATTGCAATGCTAAGAGATGTAAATGCGACTGAAGAAGAACAATCTTCTACTGCTACTGCATAGCTTACTCTTTAAAACAATATCAAAAAGGCCTTACAGTGTAAGGCCTTTTTTGTGTTATTGGGTTTTCAGATAATACCCTTCCCTATGATAAGTATACAGCTTTATGACCAACAACAGGGATTAACACCTGCTGATTATAATAACCTACTCGGAAGATTACAAGATATGGTCACGGTATTCTAATCATTCCTACACTTAATCCCTAGTACCAAAAAACAATATAAAAAAGCCTGCCCGGTATAATACCAGACAGGCCGTGATATATTTAGATATCTCCTAACTACTTAAACACATCCTCACTGATTTCAGGATTTACCTCAACACTTTCTACTTTTTGAACCATCTTCATCCCTCCACCAAGAGGTAGTTTAATTTCAAACGGAAACTTAACTCCTTCTACCTCCTGATAATTGCCAATATCCGTGGCCAGGGCCATTTCACCCTGAGGGGTTTGAGCTACTTGACTTTTTCTTACAAGCAGATTGGTGGTTGCATCAAAGTAATGTGTGGATTTTGTGCCTGTAGGTAGAGTAACTTCCACGGCATATGCATCAGCTCCTTCTATCTTTTCCACACCAACTAACTTCGTCTCAACTTCAAGCTCATCGTATGCTAACTGTGGAAATATATGACCTTCAATAGCCATCTCTTTTAACTTGTTCTCATCCAGAGGAATCTGTCGACCCATTTGAACAAAAGATCCATTCTCACCATCAAAAACCTGCTTTACTGCTACATTTCCACCCATTGTCATTTCCATAAGCATCATATTTGGAGATTTTTGTTGCATAACGATCGAAACAGCATTACCCATCATATCAGCACTAGCGTTTATCTTAAGTGACTTAACAGACTTAAGCTTTTCTTCACCTCCAAGCGCTTTGATGTAGTTATCAATAACCTTTTGAGCCGTTAACCCTGCTGGTAATGCTGATGCCGCTGATGGCTCATATTCATTACCATAGATATCGAAATACTTAATGTTACCAAATTGCTTTAAGTTTTCAGCCACTTCATTGGCCTTACCAACAATTAGAATATTTGATTGACCTGGTTTGATATACTTATGTGCCATAGCCTGAACATCAGCCAAAGAGGTAGCCGATACATCCTTTAAATAATTAGCATAGTAATCTTCTGGCAAATTATATCTGGCTGTATTAATTGCAAAGTTGGCAATAGTCTGCGGGCGTTCTAATGACCTGGCAAAACTACCTATTATCGATGCTTTTGCCGCTGACAATTCGTCTTCAGTAACCTGTTCTTCACGAATTTTCTTAAGCTCAAATAAGAACTCTGCCACTGCACTATCAGTCACTTCGTTTCTAACACTTGCTCCTGCTGAAAAAGACCCAACTAAGTCATCACTGGAAAGTGAAGATCTAGCACCATAAGTAAAGGCTTTATCTTCTCTGAGGTTTTGCATCAAACGAGATGAAAATCCTCCTCCTAAAATTTGATTGAGTACTCTTGATTTAATGACATCAGGATTACCCGGCTCAAGACTTATAGGGTAAGTCACATCAATCACAGATTGTACAGATGAAGGTCTGTCAACCATGGCTACGAAAGTCTTTTCAGGCGCTTTAGGCGTTTCGTATTTTGGTTGCTCGATATCACCTTTCTCCCATTTGCTGAAATACTCTGTTACTAATTTCTTAGCTTCTTTCATTTCAATATCACCAACCACCGCCAGGTAGCCTACATTTGGCTTAAAATACTTCTGGTAGTAATTTTTGCAGTCTTCTAAGGTGATGTTCTCAACTGTTTCTTCCTGGGTAAGCTCACCATAAGGATGATCCTTTCCATATACAAGCACGCTACTCACATTATTTGCGATGGCACTAGGATCTTCCTTGTTAGCCGCCAAACCAGACAATGTCTGTTTTCTTATTTTCTCTAGCTCATCTTCAGGGAAAGCAGGATTAAACAAAACATCAGTCATCAACTCAAGCAATTTATCTTTGTGCTTTGTTAGTGAAGAAGCAAAAACTCCACTTGATGATGTGCTTATTGAAGCACCGATAAAATCAATCTCTTCATCAAGTTGTGCTTTAGTCCTATTAGTAGTACCGTTTCTCAAAAGTTGACCAGTAATACTTACATAGCCCGCTTTTTCTCCTTCAATAATTGGTTCGTTATCGAGAATAAGAGAGAAAGCCACTCGAGGAAGCTTGTGGTTTTCTACCACAAAAACTTTTAACCCATTTTTTAACTCAAACGACTGGTAGTCGCCTATTTGTATTTTTGGTGCCGGACCTGGCTCGGGAGCCTTTGTTCGGTCTACCTGAGCAAATGCTGATACTGCAAAGCTCAATAATATGATTAATGTAGATATATAGCTTTTCATCTTAGTTATCAGTTTTTAGTTCAACATCTTCCGGCTTGTTCTTTGCAGACTCTGGCAAGTAGTAAAGCACCACACGATTTTCTTTGTTGAGGTATTTTTTTGCCACTTCCATGATATCCTCACGAGTCACATTCATATACTTCTCAATCTCAGTATTTACAAGATTTGCATCTCCGAAATACACGTGATAATTCGCCAGATTTTCAGCAATACCAGAAACAGTGCTGTTTTGCGAAACGATATTGTTTTCTACTTGATTTCTGATTTTTTGAAACTCTTTTTCAGAAATAAGCTCTTCTTTTACTTTACTTATTTCCGCATCCATACCTGCTTCAAGGTCTTCAAGGCTTACGCCCATATTGGCCAGACCAAATGTTAAATAAAGTCCTGGATCTTCAGAACCAAAAGGAATCGCTACCACCTGAAGCGCTTTTTGCTGCTCATCAACCAATGACTTGTACATTCTTGAACTTTGGCCTCCAGAAAGCAATGTACTTAACATATTCAGTGCGTAGTAATCATCTGTACCCTGTGCCGGCATATGGTATGCCTGAATTACTGCAGGCAGCTGAATTTTGTCATAAACAACATCTCTGATTTCCTCTGTTTGCTTAGGCTCCACAACATTAGGACGTGGTATCTCCTTGCCTCCTCTAGGTATACCCGCAAAGTACTTGTCGATCATTTTTTTAGTCTCCTCTATGTCGATGTCGCCAGCTACAGAAAGTGTAGCATTCTCTGGCACATAAAAGGTGTTATAGAAGTCCATAAACTCATCGAGAGTCGCAGCATTTAAGTGGTCCATCGAGCCGATGGTCGTCCAGCGGTATGGGTGTTTAGTGTAAGCTCTTTTACTTATTTCTTCAAGTATTGAGCCGTAAGGTCTGTTATCCACACGTTGCCTTTTCTCTTCTTTTACAACCTCTCTTTGCGTCTCAACACCTACTTCATCGATCTTTGCATGCATTAGTCTTTCTGACTCAAGCCAAAGACCTAACTCCAATTGATTTGAAGGAAGAATTTCATAATAAAAAGTTCTGTCATTTGAAGTGTTGGCATTGTTAACACCACCCGCATTGGTAATGTATTTATCAAATTGACCTCTGTCTATGTTTTTAGAACCTTCAAAAAGCAAATGCTCAAAAAAGTGTGCAAACCCTGTTCTTTCAGGGTCCTCGTTTTTGGACCCGACATGATACATGATCGTAACTGCAACAATTGGTGTGCTATTATCCTGGTGCAGGATTACATGCATACCATTGTCAAGATCGTACTCGGTAAATTCTATCTCATTATCCTGCGCTCTGACAAACGCAAAAATGCCTAAGAGTAGAATTAATGATAAAATTGGTTTTTTCATTATTTGTGGTTTAAGGTTAAAATTGAAATTATTCGAATAGGTGATTTAATATATCTTTGGTATCAGCCCAGGCCAATCTAGGCCCAAATTTTGAAACTACTTTTGATGAAGCAAGGCTGGCAATTTTTCCAGCCTCAGCATAACTATGACCATGCGTAATGCCATATAAAAAGGCTCCGGCAAACATGTCTCCTGCTCCATTTGTATCCACGGCATTTACTTTGTAAGGCTCAATGTCTATAAAAGTGTCTCCATCATAGATCATCGCTCCGTTAGCACCTTGCGTGATAGCAAATTTCTTAGCTACCTTTTTCAGTTCCTCTCTGGCTTGCTGGATATTATCTTTATCAGTGAAAAGCATCGCTTCTTCTTCATTACAGAAAAGTAGATCAACACTTGCTCCTACTACTTCTTCCATCTGACTTTTAAAGTATTTTACCATACTCGGGTCAGAAAAAGTTAATGCTACTTTTACACCAGCTTGCTCAGCCAATTTTTTGGCTTTTTTCATTGCTTCAAGTCCATTTTCAGAAGTAACCAGGTAGCCTTCGATATAGACATAGGAAGAGTCTTTCAAAGCCGCTTCATTAATTTCATCTACAGAATAAGTAGCGGTGATGCCAAGAAAAGTATTCATTGTTCTATTGGCGTCCGGAGTTGTCATTACAAGACACTTGCCCGTGATACCTTCTCCGGCCGTTTCTGGTGTCAGGTTTGTCTCCACACCATTGTCTTTGAGGTCTGCAAGGTAAAACCTACCCATATCATCATTAGCCACTTTACACGAATAGTAGCACTTTCCACCAAACTGACTCGCAGCAATAATAGAATTAGCAGCAGATCCACCACAGGCTTTCTCACTCCTGGAAAGGTCTATTGCTTCTGATAACTCAAATTGCCTTTCCGCATCGACTAAGGTCATGAGACCTTTCTCTACCTTATGCTTTTCTAAAAAGTCGTCTCCTACTTCCGTTACAATGTCTACTAAGGCATTACCAATGCCATATATATCATATTTTTTACTCATAAAATTTAATTTTGAAGCGCTAAGTTAAAACTCTTAATTTATATTTAAAACCTAAGGACGGTCATCGGTTTTTTGACGTGTTAAGCCTATTTCATTGGCCTTGTTTGGGTAGTCAGTAATAATGCCATCAACTCCCCACTCTATAAGCTCTAGCATTTCATGGGGATTATTAACCGTCCAGGGGATGACCTTAATCTCCTCCTTATGGAGGTCCTCAATTTTTGACTTTGATAAAAGCTTATAGTAAGGACTGTAAATTGACGGCTTGAAGCCAAGGCTTGCCAGATTAGACTTTACAGACCTTAAATTTTCTATTAGCACAGCTAGCCGTACTTCGGGATATGCCTTATTCCAATATCGTAAAATTCTGAAATCGAATGACTGAATGACTATACGTTCGAACGGGAGGTATTGATCTATGAGGTTATAAACAATATCAGAAAACTCCTGAGGCGATGGATGATACTCATTATCACCTTGCGGACTGCTTTTTAGTTCGATGTTATAGTCAACCTCATATTTAGTATAGCTTTTTATATGCCACTCTACGGCTTTGATGACATCCGATAATAATGGTTTTGAAACTGCCATTTGCTGTTGTTCATCAAACCGTTTATTTCCCAGGGAGCCACAATCAAATTGCTTTATTTGATCATACGTCATTTGATAAATATTGAAATCCTTTTCCTGATTTTTAGAGATAGCTGTACTATCAGGTTTCAGGCAAATGTCGTGAGACATCCAGGGCTCATGACTCACCACGACTTTACCATCTTTAGAAATCACAACATCGAGTTCCAGTGTGGTCACTCCCTGGTCAAGGGCATAGATAAATGCTGGAATTGTGTTTTCGGGCATCATTCCACGAGCGCCTCTGTGGCCCTGAATGTCTACAGTATTTTGGCTAATTCCTGTCATAGCCTGAGTGAGAAATAAAATGAGAAGAAGTGCTTTTTTCATATAATCAACCTCGCTTCATTTGATCGACAAAAGTACCAATAATATGTTACTTGTGAATTAAGGATATGAACAGCGAGTCGAAGAAATAGTTGACAATAAACTAAACGAGATAAATGTGGAGTGTATTGTCCCGATAATTATCGGGAGAACCAGCGACCCTCGCGACTAAATGTCGGGATGCTCCAACCTGCCTTAGTAGGAAGTACCGGACTCGAACCGGTGACCCCCGCCCTGTCAAGGCGATGCTCTGAACCAACTGAGCTAACTTCCTAGTACAGCTGGCAGGTAAACCAACTGAGCTAACACTCCATTTATTTTTACTCAGGCAATATTAATAAAAACAAATTAATTTTTAGGTGGTGGTGTAATCATGATATGTGCTTTATGCGTTCCCGGATCCATAATCCATGGCCCACCCGGTACCATGGGTCTGATTGGCAACCCTGTAGACTCTGGTGTGGCAAAAGGAATGTAAACCACATATCTATAGTTGGCATTTTCTACCCGCATAGAATCCGCATTGTATAAACCATCAGGCCCTGACAGCACATGCAACGTACTAGGATTTTCAGGCATCTTCAATGCGCCACTTTTAGCTTCTTCCTCTCTAATGTCAAATATTTCAGATCTCGACTTACCTTCTGCTTTAAGTTCACGCCCTCTGGCCATAAAAGCTTCCAAATCCTGGTGATAGCAAGCAATGTTGAGCCCCTTGCTATTGGGGTCATCCGAAAGGCAGATGAGCTCGTTAGTGCCTTCTTTGAGGAGCACTAATTCACCGTTTTCGTCATAGCCATATACGGTAGCACCGTCTCTTTTATCTTCGGGAGCTGCTTGAACAGCCATGGCCAATTGTGCCTCTTTATTAGGTACCTGGGCTTCACAGCTTATGCAACAAAATAATCCGATGATGAATATTCCTTGAACTTTCATATTGATTTAGCTATTTGATGTTTCTCAATATACAAAATTCAAATGATCTATAAATGAAAAAACACCCAAGCATTATGCCGAGGTGCCTTAACCAATCAATCTATGAAGAAAAACTTACTTGATAGCTGGTAAATCTATTTTTAGTTCAACTGAGTAAAGTCTACCAATAAACGGTGATGCAGTAAATTCTCTAAACTCAGCGTCAAACAAGTTTGTAACCTGACCTGACAATGTAAACTTCTCATTAAAATGATAACCCAAGCCTAAATCAACATTCACAAAGCCTCCTAGTGGCCCATAATTCCAGGTGTCGGTACTCCTGGCATCTTCAACCACTGGGGTTCCTCGGTATACAAGATCCTGAGTTTCGGCAGCTATCTGGAAACTAGAGAAATAATCATACTCTTGTACCCATCGGGCGAATACAGTTCCAAACCATTTCGTATCACTATAGTTGATTCCGAGACCAGCTTTATGCGTTGCCGCATTTACGAGTACATCAAGTTTATTTACCTCGCCATCATTATTAAAGTCATTTTCTTCCAGGTTATCTTCATCCACTGAGTAATCGAAGAATGAGTAATTGAAATCTAAATTCACCTTATTGCTAAACCTGTAGTTCAAGCCTAAGTCAAAACCATAAGTATCAATCTCACCGAAGTTTACATATGTTGCTACCAATCCTCCAAAGACCCCATACCCACTCTGTACTTCAGAAATTGGTTGATCACCTCTTTGTGTAGTAACACCGACAACTGTCACCGGGCTTAAGAAATCTTCCGACATATTGTAATAGGCGTTTACATCTACAAAAAGTTTATCAAAGGCCTGACCTTTATAGCCCAATTCAAATGATTTGATTTTTTCTACCTTTTGTTTTTCTACTGTAGTACCATCATTTAATGTAAAGCCTTCAGCATTACCTAATATTAGGCCTGAGAAAAGATTTCCATACATATTAAGGATAGTTGGTGCAGCAATACCCTCGCTATATGTCAGACGGAAAGCCCCATTTTCCACAGATTTTACTAATCCTACTTTTGGCACAAAGTTGAAACCATAAACCTCGTGATTATCTCCTCTGAATGCTGCAGTAGCTTTAAGACCACCCCCAAATTTATACTCTCCCTGTGCATAGACCCCAACCTGATCAACTTTAATATAATCATCTTCATTCTGATCTAGCAGGTACGTTCCATGGCTATTAGCAAGATCTCTTTGCCATTGCACTCCTGTAACTAAATTGAAGTCACCAAATTCATTGTTATACTGTATCTCCGCATTGTAACGTTGCGAATCGTCTATAAATCTCGCTCCACTGGCATACGACTGTTCACCGCGAGCTTGGGCATCTGACATACCGGCATCCAGCAAGCGATAGTATTGCTTGGTACGCTCATCTATGGCGTAGGTGTCATCAGTTTTACTGGTAGTCATGTATGCCTGTGCAAACCAATGTGGTGAGGTGTACTTCAAAGAAAATACGTTTAGCTTCCAATCGACAATCTGATTTCTACCCACATTTGTAGGCGCCAGGTAAGTACTATTGCTACCAGTATACCCTAAAATGATATCAGATTCATCATTTACGCTATAGTAAACGGAAGCTCCTCCTTTGAAGAATTCAAAATCGTTGTCCAACTCTAATTCCTCATAGCCTTCAGGTACACCGTCAGGACCCGGGTTTCCAGCAGCGTCTTGTCTATCGATGTAAACAGAATCTGCAAACTCAAATTCTTCACCGCGTGTGTATTCCCCTGTAATTTTAAACGCCCATTTATCATTGATCTTTTGAGCGTGTCTTATCCTACTGGTAAACATGCTTTGATTACCAGCTCCCAAAGCAAATGTAGTACCTGGTGTGGCTCGTGGGTCTTTTAATACTGTATTCACAAGTCCATTATGAGCATTTGGCCCATAAAGCGCGGCATTTGGTCCCAAAATTACCTCTACACGATCAACATCTTCTTTAATGATAGTAGAAAGCGGACCAAATGGAAGACCAGTAGCAATTAATGTCGCATATCGACCGTCATTAATCTGCAGGTTTTTTGCATTAAAGTTGCTGTTAAAACCACGAATATTAACTCCTGTGCCCACTACACCTGACCTGACAAACTCCACACCTTTGAGGCGTGCAAGCAGCTCACCCGGGTTAAAAGAAGGTAGTTCAGCGATTTGTTTAGAGCTGATTACTTGTATTGTCGCAGGTGTCTCTGTGAGCTTTTCAGCTCTTCTTGTACCAGAAACAACAATTTGATTAGAAAGGAAGAGCATAGAAGGCGTTAAGTAAATATCACCTAACTCTGTTGTTCCAGATACATCAACACTTTGAACTAGTTCTTCATAGCCCACATACGTGATAACAATCGTATATTGACGACTATCAAGGCCACTTATTGTAAAGTTTCCGTAAACATCTGTGGTACTACCCTGAGTGGTGCCCTGAATGGCCACGTTGGCACCAATAAGCGGATCTCCACTTGATTCAAGTACGCGACCTGTAATTTCCCCAGATTGTGCGTAGCTCACTGCAGTGGTAAGCATAATAAATGCTAACAATGTAAAATATCTTTTCATAATACAGTTATGGTTTTAGTCTTTGAGCTAACCTAATCATTAGTTCTGGTGACTTTAATCATGACTAAAATTAGAATGGGGTGACTTTTGTCTAATTCTAAGATCAATTGTTTTTTATTTATTTGATTATCAGATATTTATGTATTAATAATCAAGCGCTGACTTTACATCTTTTATTATATGAGGTACATGAATTTTGAGATCATCAAGCAGGTTGGTAATGACTGAAGACTTCTGATGATTGTGCAAGTAATCCTTACCGGACGTGGTTATCGCATCTATGAGTTTATCATCGCCAATACGGCCTTCCATGTAAAGTGACATTTCGTAGTACCATCGAATGGTAGGTAAATATATCGGTTTCTTTTGATCCTGCTCATCACGGACGAGTAGGCCATATTTTTTACAAATAGAAATTACCTTCTCATACTTCTCTTGTAGTAACAAAGCGTGTATATAGGCAGTAAAAAAAATGTACCAGCGCTTAGACAAGACATGCTCTTTATTTATGCGTAAAAAGCTTTCGGCATATCTTTCCCCATCAGCTGGCTGACCATTTAGATTAAGGCATTTTACATAGAATGCGACAAAGCCTATTTTATTATGAAAATTATGTGTGGTTTTCATCTCAGCCATCGATTCTTTCATCAGGCTAAGTGCCTCGTCAATTTTACCTCTTCTTAGAAGTATTGAGCTGAAATTGGTAAGGTATTGCAAATGGTCTGCATTCTTTTGCCTAATAGACAGATAGCCGTACTCTTCGGCTTGTTGCAATACATCAAATTTACTATGCAGCATCAGGCGATTGGCATAGTAGTTATAAAGTATTCTTTTTGAGTAGAAAAAGCCTTGAGCTAAGAGTTTATCGAGGTCATCATAGATTACTTTTAGTTTTTCAAACTCACGGTAATTGAAGTACATGAATGTAAGCCTGATGATGGCCAGGTAGCGGTTATTCCCGTCAAGTGTGCTGTCATAAAAGATTTCTGTAAGCCAGCTTTCCCAATGCCTTGATTCGGTATTATTTAAAGAGTATTGATCAATGATATCTACAGTCGCCTGGTGTAATTTGTCATTGACATCACGAGCACGCTGATATTCCTCTTTATATTTAGTGATCCACAGGTTTACCTTTTGATGGTCATCATAACGCAAACGAATCAATAAGAAGTGGCGGTAATTTAACAGCAGCTCATAGAGTTTGATAAAATTGTAGATGGGATGCTGATAGTTTTTTATGGCTTTAAGCAAAACCACCTCGTCTTTTGGAGTGATGGAATCTGTCATCACTTTTCGGTCCATTTCGTTGATCCATTCGAAATGATAATCTACGTTGATATCATTTAGCTTAGACTCAATCCAGTTTTTAAGGTTTGAGTATTTGCGTTTATTGACAGTTGTGTCGTAGGCAATCGGCCGATTAAAATTATTACTGTTGTGTGCTATGCGCTCAAGTATGCCTCTCTTAGTATCATCTTCAAAATTTTCAATACTTAGCAGGTAAGAAGCCTCATGCGGAAGAATCTTTTCGGAAAATTCAGAGAACTTCTTGAGTTTTTGTTTTTTAGCCACCTATTCTGAGAGAAATTCAACAATCAATTGGTTGAATATATCAGCTTTTTCAAACGGAACAAAATGGCCGCATGCTGGAATGATTTCAAGGCTTGCATTTGGAAGCTCCTCAATGCCTGCCTCAGCCACCTGTTTCGTTGTAAGGTTTTTATGAAGAATTTGGTTTGGAATAAGCGCATCATTAGCTCCATACACCACCAAAACAGGCATGTCTACCTCTGAAAATCTATTCAAAACGGGCTCATCAAGCATTCCAACCACGCCATTGGCCACAGTCTGGCAGTAGGACATAAAATCATTGGCATTTGTCATCTTTAGCCTGTCCTCAATCATAAACTCTACATCGGCCGGCATTTGATAAAAATTAAGCCCATAGTTTGCACGGATTTGATCAGGGGTAGCAGCGGCAATAATTTGTGGCTTAAATACTGATTTTAACCAAACGCTTTCCTGCTCACTAAATCGCTCAAAGCCAGCTGGTGATGCCAATATCAAAGACTTGATTTTATCTGAATACTGCAATGCAGTGGTAATACTCACCTGAGCACCCATCGAATGCCCAACTAACGATACGTTCTCCAGGTTCAACGCTACAATCAGCTGATTAACAATTGACGCATAAAACGACATACTTCCGGGGTAGTCACCCTTCGATGACCTTCCGTATCCAGGTAAGTCAATAGCAATGCACCGATACTTCTGACTTAGCGCAGGTATATTCTTATTCCATGACGGCAAGTAGGTAGCCAGACCATGAATAAATATTAATGTTTCTTCACCTTCACCTTTATCTATGTAAGCTATATTGATGCTATCATTAAGTAAAACATATTGAGTGTTAAAATCATAAGGCTTTATACTCTCAGCTATTGATATTTGTTGTGCCTGGGTCATAATTGATGTGACAAGGAATATGCTAATTGCAAATAGTGTCTTGCTCATTTTGTGTTTTCTTTTAGTGCTTTGCGATCAATTTTTCCACTATCGTTTTTAGGAAGTGCTTCTATAGCTTTAAAGTATTTAGGCACTTTAAATTTGGCCATTTTTGCTATACAGTGTGCCTTAACTTTTTCTAGATTACAAGTCGAGGTTGTAACCAAAAATGCCTGGCCTACTTCACCCCATTTCTCATCGGAGACGCCAATCACAGCGGCCTCCTCAATTTCAGGAAGCTCAAGCAGGACTTTCTCAACTTCTGCAGGATAAACATTCTCACCGCCAGAAATAAACATACATTTCTTGCGGTCAACCACGTATAAAAAACCCTCTTCGTCCTGCTTCATCAGGTCTGCCGTTTTAAACCAGCCATCAATTTTGGCCTCAGTAGTAGCTTTTTCATTCTTCCAATAGCCGGGGGTGACGACTTCACCTTTCAAACAAAACTCCCCAATCTCTCCAGGTTGTACTTCCTGCCCGACCTCATCGATCAATTTTGTAGAGAGGTAATAGTTCGGCTTTCCAATCGAACCTTGTTTTCTTTCTGCGTCATCCTGATGCAGTGAGGTGAGATTAGGACCTACTTCGGTGAGCCCGTAACCCTGCCGTATGCTTACGCCCTTCTTATGCCATGACTTGATGACTGGCAGGGGGAGCGCTTCGCCTCCAACGATAAAGTAGCGTAATGACCTTAAGTTTACTTGAGTAAATATTTTTGTGTCTTGCATCATCTTGAGCATAGTGGGCACGCCCATAAATAATGTAGACTGTTTTTCTTCAAGGAGCTGAAGCAATTTTTCAGCATCAAACTTCCTTAAAATTCCGACAGTGCCACCGCGATGCAACATAGGTGTTAGCAGCACATTCCAGCCGCCTGTATGAAAAGCCGGCATACAGTTAATGGTATGGTCATCAGGGGTTAGTGCCAGGCTCATAGTAGTATTGATGCTATTCCAAAAAAGCATCTTATAGGTATAGATTGCTCCTTTTGGAAAACCTGTTGTACCTGATGTATATAAAATAAAAATAGGATCCTCCTCTTCGGCTTCAACGCTTTCGAATACCGTTGATTCATCGTCAATCACTTCGAAAACATCATGAAATGAATTCTTTTTAATGTCAGTACGGTGGGTAATTTTTTCGATGAAGCGATCGTCATATATAAGAAGTGCCGGGTCACAGTTGTCAATTAGGTAATCCATCTCGGCAGGAGCAAGTCTAAAATTTATTGGCACCATGACGATTCCACTTTTAATAGCGGCTGCGAATATCATCACCATCTCAATACTGTGCTCTCCAAGAAGCATCACACGATCACCTTTGTTGATATTTTTAGCCTGAAAATAATTGGCCAACTGAGCCGCTTGTTTATTTATTTCAGCATATGTGACCGTCCGTTCCGGCTCATATTCTTCTATAGCCACCTTGTCGGGTGAATAAGTTGCCCATCGCTCAAACCAATCTTTAGTGTACATTCAAAGCTTCTTTTCTATTGACTTTACCAAACTCGAACTGATGGATCAGCCCACCTACAACCACAGAAATTAAAATGGCCACTGTAGCTGCAATGGCCGGATTGTTTACTTCTTCTTTCATGTAAGGCATGAATTTACCGTAATAGACCGAAAAATGAACAACTATTGCCGTGATAGAGGCGACAGCTACTGCCTTCAGAGAGGTCTTCTTTAGAAATGTGCCAAATATGACTGGCACAAAAGCAGCTGAGAAGTATGCATACACTCCATTTTGAGCAAAAATGCCCACGCTCAGGTTAGGACTCACCAACTGTTGGTATGACAAGCCAAAGCTTATCGTGGCAAGTAGTACAATCACCACCTTATTGGTTAATATTTGATTAGAATCTTTATCTAACCTAAGTTCTTTTCTCAATAGTGGATCGAGGAGGTCGGCAGTAATAGTAGAACTGATAGACTGGATCAGACCTTCGAGGGTTGACAGCCCTGCTGATATGAGACCAATAATTACTATCAGACTTACGTATACCGAAAACTTACTGACTACATAGGCCGAAACCAGGCTGTCCATTGGCAATACCTGACCTCCCACCTTAAGGTCTGGGAAATATACTCTTACATAAAGTCCGACAAATACGACCAGGAAAAAGAAAGTGAGTGCTATAATACTTACAACCAGGTACTTATTCACATCTTCATCCTTCTTAAGTAATAGGCTTTTGGTCATGATGTGTGGCTGGCACACAATTGCTATACCGATCACTAACTGGCAAAAAATAATTTCAAAATAATCTCTGAATAGCAGGCTATCAGGGTTGGTTGGTTTTACTAAGGCAGGATCGATACTTGCCAATTTGGCCATGAACCCATCAACGCCACCTTCAAAATATTCAAGTCCTGAGGATAATAAAATTATGGCCACAACCAACATTATAGAGGCCTGAATTGCATTGGTATAAACCAGCGAGTTGGCTCCGCCAAACATCATATAACCAAACACAAAAACTACTACCGCCAACAAGACCCAAAAAGGATCTGCATTCAGCGCATTTGACAATACTTGTGTGATGCCTACACAAATAAGTACTATAAAAGTGATGAGCAATAGGGATAGAAATGCAAAGAATATAGCATACCGCTGGCTATTATACATCTTGCCTATCCATTGAGCCATAGTTAAAGCTTTCACACTTGAACCATATTTTCTAAAGCCTTTGGTAATAATGATCAATGAAAAAAATATGGCGATCGGCATGACGATGCCAAATGATAAAAAGCCGCTAAAGCCATAGAGTGCAATAAATCCAGGATTGATGATGAAGGTTGCTGCACTCGTCATGGAGGCAGCTAATGCCAGGCCTACTGCAATGGGTGAAAACCCAATGGTGCCGAGTGCATACTCACCAATATTTGTAGTTTTTTTCGCTCCTCTTATTACCAGCCATAACACTACCGCCATATAAATCGCGATAAGTATTGTTGTAGCTATGATTTGCTCTTGTGATGCCAGATTGTTCATATTAATATTTTATAGCTGCACAAGCGAACGCCAATCCTCCACCTGATCCTATGAGAAAAAGCATATCACCACGTTTTATCTTGTTTTTCTGAATGGCATCATCCAGTGCCATGGGTATACACGCAGAACCGGTATAACCATAATACTTCATGATTTTGTGGGCTTTCTCTTTTTCAACGCCAAGTCGCTCCATCGTTTCATCGATAGAATTAAAGTTGAGCTGCGTAATAAGATACTGATCTATATCAGTGGGCTTGATATTCAATCGAGCACACATTTTCAAAGTCATTTCAGTCCACATTTCAGGATTGATCTCTTTTGGAAATTTGTGTACAAACTTCAGCTTGTGATCATTTCTACTAATTACATCCTGATTGACGGGCTCGTGAGCGCCTCCACTATAAATGCCCATCCAGCTGTTGTACTCACCGCGTGTTTTTAACTCAGAAGCTACAAAGCCTCTATCGGTATTTTCTTCAGAGGCCAGAATAAGGGCCCCTGCTCCGTCAGCAAAAAGTGTGGCCGTTTTTTTATCCGTCTTGTTCAAATGCTTGCTCATGGCATATGCGCCAACGACCAATATATTATTGTAGCGTTCATCCGCTATAATGTACTTGGCTGCAACATCCAGCGCTGTCACAAATCCGGCACAAGCAGTATTTAAGTCAAATGTGCCTGCATTTTTGGCTTTGAGTCGATCTTGAAGTACGGCCGCGGTTGAAGGCGAAATGTATTCCGGAGTATCCGTTGCCACAATGATGAGATCCAGGTCAGTAGCCTTCAGATCTGCTCTATCGAGGGCCTGCCGGCTGGCAGATTCACACAAATCAGCCACTGATTCATCTTCGCTGCACCAGCGTCTCTCGTGAATATTCACGTTCTCCCGCAGCCACTGATCTACATCTTCGTTGAGAAGCTCTTTAAAATAACTATTGGGAATTACATTTTCAGGCGCATATGCTCCCGTTGATTTTATTATTGCCTTTCGCATGCGTTGTTTTTCAAAGTTGATTAAATAGAAACTGCTCCGTCTACACTTAATACTGTGCCGCTGATGAAATTAGCTTCTGCTGATGCTAAAAATGCATAGGCATTGGCAATATCTTCAGGTTTGCCCAAACGAGCAAGTGGTGTTTTATCTACCATCATGTTAATGACTTTCTCTGGAATGGTTTTAATCATGTCCGTAGCGATAAACCCTGGTGCAACAGCGTTAACCGTAATGTTGTATTTGCCTAGCTCCTTTGCGAGGGTTTTTGTAAGGCCTATCAAGCCTGATTTGGTAGCCGCATAGTTGGCCTGGCCAAAATTTCCGTGCAAACCAACTACTGAAGAGGTATTGATGATGCTACCTGATTGTTGCTCAATCATTATAGGTACAACAGCCTGTGTGCAATTAAAAACGCCAGTTAGGTTTACATCAATTACTTGCTGCCATTCGGCCAGCGTCATTTTTTTCACAGTCGCATCCCGTGTGATTCCCGCATTATTAATGAGTACATCAATTTTCTGAGACCGATCCAATTGATCTTTGAGTGCACTTTGAACTGAATCAGGGTTGGTGGTATCAACTTTTGAAAAGTAAACTTCGCCTTTGCCTTTCAAGCTTTCGAGGGCTTTGTTACCATCTTCTTCGCTTATATCCCATATGGTTACAGAAGCGCCTTCTTGCAAAAATTTATTTACAGCTGAGAAGCCAATGCCTCGGGCTCCACCGGTTATTATCACCACTTTGTCTTTGAGTCTCTTCATGAGGTTTAATCTGATTATTGATTTTAAAACCTCAAAATAGAGTGTTGCTTAAGAGCACAACGAGTCGATATTAAAACTCCTGATATTGACTTTTGATATGATCATCAATAGTGTAACTGTAATAGACTAATATACAGGCGTTTAATTTCAATAATAGGCGGGTGGACTTTCATATCAAAAAAGTTTTTGATATGAGCAGAAACAAAAAAAGACAGCCATATTTGACTGTCTTTCTGTGGGCGCTGAGACCCCGATAGCTATCGGGGGAACTCCCGACCATTCAATCTCCAAATCTCTTTAATAATTTCTGGGTCATTTCAGGATATTTTTTCAAGTTCTTTATGTAGGTTGAGCCTTTCATCTTTTTCACGTGTCGCTCAATTTCACGAGCCTGCTTTATATCGTTACATACAATTGCGTGAAAAATCTCCCAGTCATTTGCTTTCGCACTAAACGAATGGGTTCCATACCCTTTTAGGAGATGACGAGTAAGCCTCGACTCCGGCATATCCTGAGTTGAGCCGATGTAAAATCTATTTAAACTATGACTATATAGTATGTAGCAGTAAGCCATAAACTAGGTGAAAACAGAAAAGACAGCCATTTCTAACTGTCTTTTTGTGGGCGCTGAGACCCCGATAGCTATCGGGGGAACTCCCGACCATTCAACCCCCAAATCTCTTTAATAATTTCTGGGTCATTTCAGGATATTTTTTCAAATTCTTTATGTAGGTTGAGCTTTTCATCTTTTTCACGTCTTGCTCAATTTTTCGAGCCTGATCTATATCATTACATTCAATTGCGTGAAAAATCTCCCAGTCATTTGCTTTCGCACTAAACGAATGGGTTCCATACCCTTTTAGGAGATGACGAATAAGCCTCGACTCCGGCATATCCTGAGTTGAGCCGATATAAAATCTATTTAAACTATGACTATATAGTATGTAGCAGTAAGCCATAAACTAGGTGAAAACAAAAAAAGACAGCCATTTCTGACTGTCTTTTTGTGGGCGCTGAGAGATTCGAACTCCCGACCCCCTCGGTGTAAACGAGGTGCTCTGAACCAACTGAGCTAAGCGCCCTTTTTTATTTAATCTCCGCGCGTTTGCGTAAGGGAATGCAAATGTAATATAGATTTTTTTTAATGCAAATATTTTTCACATTAAAAGAATAAAATTTATTCCTCCAAAACACGTTTGAAGATTATCGAATATTGCTGTAGCTTTCGATTTTATATTAAATTTTAATCTTCAACCTACCTTGAACATCAAAAAAGCCATAAAAAAGACGTTCGTTGTCCTACTATCGGCTTTTATTGTACTAGTGATCGCCAGCATCACGAGTGCGTATTTATTTAAAGATCAACTCATAGACCACTTCATAAGAGAGGCTAACAAGCAACTCAACACCCCAATTAATATTGGAAAAATATCTGTATCAGCTATTGATAACTTTCCCCAGATGACGCTCAAGTTTGAAGACGTCTACATTCAGGAAAGTTTTTCTAAAAGCAGCTACCCTTTACTCACTTCAGAAAAAATTGAATTCACGTTTAATCCACTGGAAATATACAAGGGGAATTATGCCATAGAACAAATTCATATTTCAAAAGCCTCATGCCATTTTAAAGTAAATGAATCGGGCGAAACCAATTATCGCATTTTCAAAAAAAATGATTCCACCAATGCTCAAAAAGTGCGTCTTGACCTGTCGAAGGTTACACTGAGTGAAATCGACTTTAAATATTCCAACTATAAAAGTGATGTCTACATTGAGGCCGAGGCCTATCAGGCAAATGCAAATGTTGGCATTGAAGGCAGGACTTTTGACTTTAAAACTAAAGGGGAATACTACCTGACTAAGCTCATTGCTCAAAACAACTTGTTGCTAGAAAACAAATCTGTAAGTGCGATGTCAGACTTTATTTACAATGATGAAACAAAGTATGTCAACTTTAAACAATCGTCACTAACACTCGAAGGTGCAGACTTCCAGACCTATGGAAATTACGAATTTCTGAATACACCAAAAGTGGAGTTTTATGTAGAGGCCAAAGACTCGGACTTAAAATCTTTAGTAGCTATTCTCCCTGAAAAATACACTGAACGTCTGGCCAAATATAAAAGTAGTGGTGATGTATACTTTGATTTGTCTTTAATTGGTGAGTTTGGAAATGATCTTGCACCTGCTTTAAAAGTCAACTTTGGTTTGCATCAGGCGCAATTGCTATACCCGGAAAAGAATGTGAAAATTACCGAAGCCAATGCTGAGGGTACATTCACAGCACAAAAAATCACAGACTTAGAGGCTGGCAGTCTTGACTTAAGGAATATAAGTGGCGAGTTAGAAAACAGAAAATTCACAGGAAACCTATTGTTGGATAACTTAAAGGACATCTTTTTGAGAATGGACTTTGATGGTGAGATAGCTGTAGGGTCATTATTCAAATTTCTTGATTCGAAAGACATAGTAGAGGCAGATGGAGTATTACATGTTAACCTAAGTTTAGCCGGAAAAATCAATGACCTGAAATCTAGAGCTACATCCGCTAAAATGCGTACTTCTGGTGAGGTTGATATCGAAAATCTTAACATTGAACACACTAGCTTTCAATTTCCCTTAAAGAAGGTCAACGGCAACTTACTCTTTAACAATAATGACCTCGCCATTAGCGATGTTTCCGGAAATTACGGCTCCTCAGACTTTCTGCTCAACGGTTTTTTCAAGAATATCATTGCTTACCTACTTTTCGAAGACGAACCCGTGGGTATAGAGGCCGATTTGAAATCTTCATTCATTAACCTTGATGAACTACTGGCTCAAAATAACAGCTCCTCTGATGGAGAAGACTACCTTTTTAACATCTCGCCTCGTTTAATTTTGAAATTCAATTGTAATGTAGATCGTCTACAATTCAGAAGGTTCAAACCAAAACAAATTCGAGGTGACCTGAAAATCAAAAACCAGGTAGCTTATACCGATAAGCTTCAGTTCAAAGCGATGGGTGGCGACATCGGTTTGTCAGGTTTAGTTGATGCCACAACCAACGATATTGATGTCAATAGCAGTTTTACTGTAAACAAGGTTTATATAGATAGTATTTTCTATGTTTTTGAAAACTTCAATCAGACCTTTTTGGAGGATCGTCACCTGGAGGGCCAGATAGTCGCTGATGTGCAAACCAATATGCAACTCACTAAGCAATTACGTCTACAGCCAGCTACGCTCACAGCCAATATCAATACGAGCATTATTGGGGGCGAGCTTAACAATTTTGAGCCGATGCAAAAACTGGCAAGGTATGTTGATGAAGATAAATTAGATCATTTAACCTTTTCTGAGCTTCGCAATGAAATATTTGTTGAAAATCAGACCATTTACCTACCAGAAATGGAAGTAAGCAGCAATGTGACTGATATCAGAATCAGCGGAACGCATACTTTTGATCAGAAGATAGATTACCGAGTAATTGCTCCTCTCAGAAGCAAGCAAAAAATAGATAGTGATGAGGCATTTGGTGCAATTGAACAAGACAATCAAGGGAGGTCGATGCTCTATTTGAAAATTGTGGGTTCTACTGATGACTATAAAATCATTTATGACAAAGAAAGCGTGAAACAAAAAATAGTAAGTGACCTTAAAAAAGAAGTTCAAGAGCTTAAAAATGCTTTTAAAAACAAGGGCCTTGATAAAAATAAAACAGTAGAGTTGGAGGAAGATGACTATTTTGACTGGGACGAAGACGGAAAATAACTAAATTCACCTTATGGAGCTCGCGCAGTTTAAGTCCATATTTGATGAATACTATCATCCCCTTAAGAACTTCTTATACTATAAGTTGGGCGATGTGGCTTTAGCAGAAGACATCACTCAAGAAGTTTTCATGAAAGCATGGGAGAAAAAAGATCAAATTGTTGTTGAGACAGTTAAGAGCTATTTATATAAGATCGCAGGCAACCTGGCTATCAACCATTTCAAAAGTGCAAAAAGCAATTATGAGTTTGAGTTAAAGCCGGAAAATCCAACCCCAAGTAGCACGGAACAACCCGACTATACTATGGAAAAGGATGAGTTTGCGAAGCAATTGGAAAGTGCGATCGGATCGCTTACTGAAAACCAACGAGTGGTTTTTTTAATGAATCGAATCGATGATCTCACCTATAAAGAGATCGCCAAACGGCTTGATTTAAGTGTTAAAGCCGTAGAAAAAAGAATGCATAACGCCTTAGAAGCGTTACGACAAATGATTGATCATAAATTATAATTATGAAAAATGATGATCAAATAAGAAATTGGTTGGAAGGGAACCTATCGTCCGAGGAGCTTGAACGAGCAAAAAGGGAAGATAAGGACCTTCAGTCACTTGAGGAGATTATAAATAAATCTGCTCAATTATCTGTGCCCCAAGGAAAGTCAAAAGAAGCAGCCTGGAATGACTTTGTTTCGAAAGTGGAGGAAAAGCCACAGGCTAAAGTCAGGAGACTTAACCCAATATTTCCAATTGCGATTGCAGCGGCATTAGCTTTGGCTGTCGTAGCCTATATTTTTGTTTTTAGTGCCACAACAATAGAAACAGCACCTGGTGAGCGCCTGGTACAAAACTTGCCTGATGGCTCTAATGTAACTTTAAATGCTTCTTCACAATTATCTTATACTGCATTCAATTGGGAAAATAATCGAGAAGTGAAATTAACAGGTGAAGCGTTTTTTAATGTTGAAAAAGGACAATCATTTAGTGTAGTTGGCGATCTAGCTACCATAACTGTGTTGGGGACTCAATTTAATGCGTACTTCAGAGAAACCGCAGAGGTAAAATGCTATGAAGGCAGTGTTAAAGTAACCTCAAACAAAAATCAAGTGATACTGGAGAAAGGTGAGAAAACCACAGATGCAACCGAAAAACATCCTTTTACACAAGAAAATAGTACTGCCTCCTGGTTAGTTGGAGAGTTTAACTACCAAAACGAGCCTCTGGAGTTGGTAATTGATGAACTAGAGAGGCAATACGCCATCACCATCCAACATCCTGACCTCTCTGGCCGAGTGTATACAGGGTATTTCAACGATAAAGACCTTGATGAAGCACTGCAACTCGTGCTTGTGCCCATGGGGCTTTCTTACGAGAAAAATGAAGGTAAAATTATCATTAAGTGAGGGGAGTTGCTTTAGTCATATTGTTACTCACGGGTGTAGTCTGTCAGGCGCAAGATTCAATCGACTCATTGTTGATTACGAAGCAATTTGTTGAGGAGCCACTTTCAGGAGTACTAGATTGGTTTCATCAAACCTATGACTTAAAGATCGCCTATGACAATGAGGCCGTAGCACAACAAGTTGTTACCATCTCTTTCAGTAAGCAACCAATTGCTGAATGCCTGGAAGCCATCCTCGAAGGAAGCACACTGAGCTACAGTATTATCAATGGCAAAATACTCATCTTCCCCAAACCAGTGGACACAGGCGGTCCACAGAAATTTAACTTTGCACTCTCAGGTAAAATCTCAGACGGCACTTCAGGTGAAAGTTTACCTAACGCGCTTATAAAAATAAAAGGCACCAACAAAGGTACTGTCAGTAATATCGATGGACACTTCACCTTGTTTAAAGTGCCAACGGACACGAGTACAATCATCATTGATTATCTGGGGTATATGACAAAAGAAATCAAGCTATCGCCAGATGTACCGCTGAGTCAGCTTGATATTTCTCTTCAAAGCGATATAGAAATTTTAGATGATATCACTATTTCTGACGCTTACGATCAACCCATTGAAGTAAATAGGGAAGTGAGTAGGATGGCATTTAACCCCAACGAATTAAATGCACTACCTACACTGGGTGAACATGACTTATTTCGTACCCTACAATATATGCCGGGTGTGAGTGGCACCAATGAATCGTCCTCCGGGTTAGCCATCCGAGGATCTTTGCCTAGTCAAAACCTAGTCAGACTCGATGGATTTACACTGTACCATTTAGACCATTTTTTTGGGGTGTTCAGTGCCCTAAACTCAGACGTAATTAAAGATGTTCAGATTTTTAAAAGTGGCTACCAATCTAAATATGGTGGACGTGTATCTGGTGTAGTTGATATCACAGGCAAAAGTGGTGGTACCAATAAGGCTAAATATAGCATTGGAGCAAACCTCATTAGCCTAAGAGCTACGGCTCAGGTGCCCATCGGTAAAAAGGTTTCCGTTTTGGCCTCTTTTAGAAGATCTTTTACGGATGCTGTTCAAAGCGATTTATACAAAAAGCTTTTTGATGCCGCCCGTGAAAATGATGAACAAATTAACCGTCCTGTAGACGACCCTAAATTTGAAACTATTGAGCCTGACTTCTATTTCACAGATGTAAACTTTAAGACCACTTATAGGCCATCAACTAAAGATATCATCTCTTTTACAGCTTATGGTGGTCGCGATCATCTCTTTGGAGAAACCGCGAATACAACTTCATTTCCACAGTTTGATGTTTTTTATGAAGAAACTTTAACCGAAAATAGCGATTGGGGCAATGGTGGAGCAGGTCTAAGGTGGGGCAGGCAGTGGAACGATAAATACTATTCCAACTTACAATTTACCTTTTCGGGCTTCGAACGCAATTACAACTTTGATTACAGGTATCAACTCGACTCAGCCCAAGATACACGCAGTGCCAACTTCACGTTTTTCCAGGAAAACAAAATAGAAGATGCCAATTTACTGATTGACAATGTGTACACATTCAACAATAAATTTTCACTTGATTTTGGCTTACATGCCAATGGATATCGGATTATCTACAAAACCACATCAAATGGTGAAGTAGCCGATGAGCAGGACAATGAAGGAAATATCAGCAGCTTCTACGCGACCGGAAATTACGACATCACAGAAAGATTAAGAACTTCGGTTGGGTTCAGAACCAACAGGCATGAACTCAACGACACTTCATACTTTGAGCCAAGGATTTCTTCCAGCTACAAAATCAGTGATAAAGTAAATATTAAAGCCGCTTATGGGATTTACCACCAGTTTATCAATCAGGTATTATATGACCACCCCTACAATGGATCACAAAACTTTTGGGCCTTCTCAAACAATGAAGGGATCCCTGTTGTAAAATCAAAGCATTATGTTGCGGGTGTATCCTATCAGCACAATGGTTTACTTATTGATTTAGAAGCATATTACAAAGACCTTGAAGGCATCGTTGAGTTTAATCTTGTGCCATTTTTTGTAAGGGAACAATCCCTCGATTTTGGTTTTCTCGTAAATGGTAAAGGTCGTATGCGAGGAATTGATTTGATGATACAAAAGCAGATCGGCAGCTATAAAGGATGGGTGAGTTATTCCTTAGCCAGAAGCTTACAAGCCTTTCCTCAGGTGGACTTAGGGACATATTATCCATCACTGCAAGACCAGGCCCATGAAGTAAATTTTGTAAATATGATGAAACTGGGCCGATGGGACCTTTCGGCAGCCTGGGTGTACGGTTCCGGTGTGCCCTATCCGGAGTTTGATGTATTGTACTTTACAAATGACAATGGAACTGTCGAAGACTTCATTGTAGTGAAAGACAGAACAAATACATCAAGGCTCCCAGCGTATCACCGTCTGGATCTCTCCTGCGCCTATGATCTCAGGCTTAAGAAAGGTGATGGCCAAATCGGGCTTTCTATTTTCAATGCCTATGGCAGAAAAAATGTAAAAACCAGAAAAGTCAATATTTCAGAGTTACAAAAGGCCATAGGAACACAAAACCAACCACAACCTGTATATCGCGACCTTGTACTCATCGGATTCACTCCCAGCCTTTTCGTAAACTTCACTTTCTAAAAAAGTTTTTTTGGACTCGAGGTAGGGTATTACCTAATTCACTTGTACTACTCATTGAAGCACATTTTCAATGGGTAAACACTCGAACATATCGCAACAAGCACAATATTCCAAAATCATGGATGTGGCCGCTCGTTTTAAGGTAGCCTCAGCCGAGGATAAAGACACTGCCTGGAATAGGCTTGCATTGAAGCCGTCAAAACAAGTTTTCTTTCACCCTTATCTTAAACTAGCCGCTTCAGTAGTCTTTATTATTGTTACACTTCTCACAACTTACAGCATCACACAGGTGGAAGTGCTGTCAGCAAGAGGTGAACATAAAACTGTTAGTCTACCTGACGATTCACAGATAAAATTAAATGCTGAATCATCTCTAAGTTACAATAAGCTTCTCTGGCTTTTTGATAGAAATGTTGTGTTTGAAGGCGAAGGCTTTTTTGAAGTAACAAAAGGAAGTCGATTTACTGTATCTACCGACAACGGCAATGTAGAAGTGCTCGGTACAAGCTTCAATGTTTACACCCGGTCAGATAAGTTCGAAGTGGCGTGTGTTACGGGTAAAGTCAAAGTTTACAACACCAATAACAGTGTGATTCTCACACCTGGTAACACCACTTCTCGTCAAAATGATCATCTAAGTACTCCTGTAACTTTTGATAAGAACATTACAGCTTGGCAATATGGTGAGTTTTATTTCGATAATGCCAAGCTATCGGATGTTGTGGCAGAAATAGAAAGACAATACAATATCGACATTGAGCTGGATGTAGAGCGTGAAAGGTTCTACACAGGTTTTTTTCAAAATAATGACATAGATGTAGCCTTAAAAATGGTTTGTATACCACTGGGGCTCAAATACGATACAAGATCTTCAAAAAATATAATCATATCAACTAATAAAATCTTTAACTAAATTTAAAAAACGATGAAAACGAATTATGTAAAATATTTGACGCTCGTGTTTTTGGCAATAATTTTTGTTGCCTGCGATGACGAGCAACTTGAGCCAAAAGAAGATATGCAGGCCACCGACAATACTGAAGAGTTGGTAAAATTTAAGTCTGAAATTGACAATATTACCTTCAATAGATTCAGTAATGGACTAAAGAATAATGATCAAGGAGGAAGAAGAGCTGGTGTGCATCGTTTTAGCCACCTTTTTAAAGACAGAAAAGAAGCGCAAAGAGTAGCCGAAGTATGGGATACCTGTGCACTCATTACAATCAAGGAAAATGAAGACGGCACCTACACAATAATTCTTGACTTTGGAGAGGGTTGTGAAGAAGCTGATGGCCGTTTTATACAAGGTGTTGTTGCCTTTACCGGCTATGAGACCGACTCTTCAGGTGCCTTTACAATAGGGTTTGAGAATTTTGCTGAACTAAATCCTAATGAGGCCCCTGATGACATCACCTTTACACTATCTGGATGGTACCAGGGTGAATGGACCGCCAATCCTTCCGATGAGTTTAAATATACTGAAGCATTTTCAGAAGCATTTGAATTAAATTATCTCAATGGAGATCAGGAGAATTTTGCTGCAGAAGGCCAGTTTTTTGCAAACGATTTTGGAATAGCAGTTACCAAACACAACTTTCAAGGAACTAATGCCGAGGGCGATGTCTTCAGCGGTGTTACAGTAGATCCATTAATCTATGATTTCAGCTGTACAGATACATACATTTACACTAAGGGGACAGAAGTCTACAACTATAATGGAGACTCTGCCGCAGTTGATTTTGGGGATGGTACTTGTGATAACATTTTGACCATACAGGCAGATGGCATTACCATTGTAATAGATTTAGATGAAATAGAGTAGTTGGTCTCTCAATTAATATTTTTTAAAAAATAAAGTTATGAAACAGATTAAATCATTAACAGCAATTATGCTTTCGTTAGTTGTCATTTTGGCTTCATGTAATTCGGATGATGAAGTTACACCGGCATATCCTGCTCCCGAACTTCCTCCAGTGGAATCAATGGAGATGAATTTTTCCAACTTTAATGATGGTAACTCAGGCGGAAGAATGGAGTCAGACCAAAACTGGTCAAGAGCCGCCATACATGTAGGCGTTTGGAACACCATTCTTGTGCTGAATCTAGCCGTTCCAGTTGCTTCATTTAAAGTAGCTGTAACCCAAAGCCCTTCATATAATGCCGATAGAGAGCTATGGGTTTGGAGATTTGATCATACTGTGTTAGGGCGCACTTACTCTTTTGAACTAACTGGAAAGTTGGTATCAGGTACTGTTGAATGGAATATGTATGCAAGTGAAGAAAACGGCTTTCAAAACGTGTTGTGGTATACAGGAGAAATGCAAATCGATGGAAGCAGTGGATATTGGTTACTCAACAGAGATGGCGATAATCCAACTACCTACCTTCGGGCAGATTGGGAGAAATCTGGTGATGATATAGGCACTATAAGATATACCAGCGTTGAAACAGGTGCAGAATTAGAAGATAGCTATATCGAGTACTCACAAACAAATGAATCAGATTTTAATAGATCATATGATATCTATATTGATAAGGATGATAATAGAGTAGAAATAGACTGGCACCATGAGAATGGAAATGGTCGCATAAAAAACCCTGTGTTCTATGGAGACGATAATTTCCGTTGTTGGGATACGGATTTTCAAGACGTAGATTGCTAAATGTAAAAGGCCAGTTTTAAACTGGCCTTTTTTTATTTTCTTATATATCCTTCAAAATCATAATGCTCGGAGGCATTCAACTCCTCCTCTGAGAGGCCTTTGAAATATTCATAGGTGATCTTTAGTCCTTCTGCTCTGCTTACCTTTGGCTCCCAATTTAAGATTTCCCTGGCCTTGGTGATGTCAGGCTGTCGCTGCATTGGGTCATCCTTTGGTAGCGGCATATAAATAACCTTCTGGTCTGTACCCGTAAGTTTGATTATTTCTTCAGCAAAGTCCTTGATTGTTATTTCATCAGGGTTGCCAATATTCACTGGCTGCGCATGATCGCTATGTAAAAGGCGATAAATACCTTCTACCAAATCATCCACATAGCAAAAGGATCTTGTTTGAGAGCCGTCACCAAACACTGTAAGGTCTTCTCCTCTCAACGCCTGGCCGATAAATGCAGGAAGTACACGACCGTCATTTAGCCTCATCCTTGGTCCATAAGTGTTAAATATTCTCACTATGCGTGTTTCAACACCATGGTAGGTATGGTAAGCCATTGTCATAGCCTCTTGAAAACGCTTGGCCTCATCATAAACCCCTCTTGGCCCCACAGGATTTACATTACCATAGTAAGCTTCAGTTTGAGGATGTACTGTAGGATCTCCATACACTTCAGAAGTTGATGCAATGAGCATTCTCGCTCCTTTAGCTTTAGCTAATCCCAACAAGTTATGAGTTCCTAAAGAGCCCACTTTCAAAGTTTGTATGGGGATTTTTAGATAGTCTATCGGTGAAGCCGGAGAAGCAAAATGCAGGATATAGTCTAGTTCCCCAGGAACATGTACAAACTTAGAAACATCATGATGAAAAAATTCGAAGTCCTTGTTCTTAAACAAATGCTCCAGATTTTTAATGTTTCCCGTAATGAGGTTGTCCATGCCTATGACATGAAACCCTTCTTTGATGAACCGGTCACATAAGTGCGACCCTAAAAAACCTGCTGCCCCCGTTATTAAGACTCTTTGCTTATCCATTAACTGTTTTTCTTCCGATACTAAAATAGGTATAACCTAAATCTTCCATATCTACCATACTGTAAAGATTACGACCATCAAAGATGACCTTATTTTTCAACAAACCAGACACTTTATCAAAATCTGGTGTTCTGAATACCGGCCATTCCGTTGCAATAAGTAGAGCGTCTGCACCATCAAGTGCTTTATAAGCATCATCAGCATAGCCTATTTTATCACCCACAACACCTTTTACATTGTCCATGGCCTCTGGGTCATAAGCAACAACCTCAGCACCTGCTTCTAAGAGTGCATTAATATTATACAATGCAGGTGCTTCTCTAATGTCATCAGTGTAGGGCTTAAATGAAAGCCCCCAAATTGCAATTTTCTTTCCTTTTAAATCACCTCCAAAATATTCCTTTATACGAGGGACTAATTTTGTTTTTTGGTTATCATTTACTTTCATAACCGACTTCAAAATATCAAAGTCATAATTTACCTGTCGGGCAGATTTTTCCAAGGCCTGAACATCTTTAGGAAAACAACTCCCCCCATATCCTATACCTGCAAATAAAAACCTTTTACCAATACGTGTGTCGGTACCAACACCCTTTCTCACTGCGTCTACGTCTGCACCAAGTAGCTCACACATGTTAGCGATCTCATTCATAAAAGTAATCTTGGTTGCAAGGAATGAGTTAGCTGCATATTTTGTCAACTCAGCAGATTTTTCATCCATAAAAATTACCGGATTTCCCTGTCTAACCAAAGGAGCATATAAGGTCTCCATGAGCTTCTTTGCTTTGTCAGATTCAGTGCCAACCACCACACGGTCTGGCTTCATAAAATCTTCAACAGCAACCCCCTCTCTTAGAAATTCAGGGTTAGAAACCACATCAAAATCTACTTTTGCGTTAGCAGCAATCTTTTCATGAACCTTATCAGCAGTTCCAACAGGCACAGTACTTTTATCAACGATAACAGCATAATCCTTTAATAGTGGTCCTAGATCTTCCGCTACCTTAAGCACATATTGTAGGTCAGCAGATCCGTCTTCACCGGGAGGGGTTGGTAAAGCAAGAAAAATTATTTTTGCTCCTTCTATTCCTTCTTTTAAGTCAGTTGTAAAGTGCAACCGTTCTTGCTTGATATTTCTTTCGAATAGTGCCTCTAGCCCTGGTTCATAAATAGTGATTTTACCGTTATTTAAACTCTCGACTTTCTTTTCATCGATATCAATACAAGTGACTGTATTTCCTGTTTCAGCAAAGCATGTTCCTGTAACTAGTCCAACATATCCAGTACCTACAACTGCTATTTTCATAAATCTTATTATTTCAATTCAATGCGCGCGCAAAAATAAGGATTATTATTTTAAATCATTGTTCTATAACAGGATTAAGATTATGTTAAATAAACACCCAAACTAACATTCGTTTGGGTATGTTATTTTAATGAGTAATTTTGTAAAAAAACAAGACTAAAAAATGCAAGCAGTAGCAGAACAACACGGTATCTCTTTTGAGGAAACCGAAAATCAAAAGATGATCGCACAGATGGTGAGAGACTTTGGTGAAAAAGAGATCAAGCCAAAGATGATGGAGTGGGATGAATCACAAGAATTTCCAGTGCCCCTATTCAAGAAACTTGGTGAACTAGGTTTGATGGGCGTTTTAGTGCCTCAAGAATATGGTGGGTCGGGTTTTGGATACCATGAATATGTAACTGCCATTGCCGAGTTATCTAAAATTGATGGATCGATTGGTCTTTCGATGGCTGCACACAACTCGCTTTGTACCGGACATATCATGCAGTTTGGTAACGAAGAGCAGAAGCAAAAATATTTACCCAAATTAGCAACCGCTGAATTTATAGGCGCATGGGGACTCACAGAGCCAAATACGGGATCTGATGCAGGTAACATGCGTACTGTTGCCGAAAGAGATGGTGACCACTATGTAATTAACGGAGCTAAGAACTTTATTACACATGGCGTTTCAGGCGATGTGGCAGTTGTAATTGTTCGCACCGGAGAAACAGGTGACTCACATGGAATGACAGCCTTTATCATTGAAAAAGGAACCGAAGGATTTGCTGCTGGTAGAAAAGAAAATAAGCTTGGTATGAGAGCTTCTGAAACTGCAGAACTCATTTTTGACAACTGTAGAGTACATAAGGATCAGATGTTAGGTGAAGAAGGCGAAGGCTTTATTCAAGCAATGAAAGTCCTTGATGGAGGAAGAATTTCAATTGCTGCTCTTAGTTTAGGCATTGCACAAGGAGCATTTGAAGCTTCTCTCCAGTATGCTCAGGAGAGAAAACAGTTTAACCAGTCTATATCTAAATTCCAGGGTATATCTTTTAAGTTATCTGACATGGCAACTAAAATAGAAGCTGCCAAATTGTTAATCCACCAGTCGGCTGACCTTAAAAATAAAGGTAAGTCAGTAAATAAAGAGTCTGCCATGGCCAAACTCTACGCTTCTGAAATCGCTGTAGAAGTTGCTAATGAAGCCGTGCAAATATTCGGTGGCTATGGCTTTACGAAAGACTACCCTGTTGAAAAATTCTACAGAGATGTAAAGTTATGCACCATTGGTGAAGGTACTTCCGAGATACAAAAGCTGGTAATTGCAAGAGCTATCTTGAAATAAACCGCGTAATAATTAAATATGAGAAGAGGGAATCATTTCATGATTCCCTTTTTTTATTTAAAGTGAGTAATAGTTTAAAATAATATCTATCTTTGCAATCCATTTGAAAGGAGGTGTATAAAAATGATCGTAGTAAACGTAAAAGAGAACGAATCAATAGAGAAGGCTCTAAAGAGATTTAAGAAGAAGTTTGAAAAAACTGGTGTTTTGAAAGAATTAAGAGCCAGAAATTTCTACGAAAAGCCTTCTGTTCAAAGAAGAACGGAGATAATCAAAGCGAAGTACAGACAGAAAAAGTACGCAGAAGAAAACTATTAATTGTCTGTAATTTCCCGCTAATATTTATTAGATTTAGTACTACAGAGCTTCGGCTTGTAGTACTATTTTTTTATGCGGGAGTCCTTCCTTAAATACATACAATTCGAAAGGCGATTCAGCCCACATACGATCACATCGTATGAAAATGACCTCAATCAATTTCAGACTTTTCTCAATGAGAATTATGACATTCCATTAGAAAAGGCCAATCACAATGCGATTAGGCATTGGATAGTTACATTAATGGAGATTGGTACTTCACCGAAGACCGTAAATCGAAAAATGGCTTCCCTTAGAACTTTTTATAAGTTCTTGATGAAGAGAGAAGTCATAAAAAAGGATCCAACCTGGAAAATACAATCCTTAAAAACCAGCAAGGCACTTCCACAATTCATTAACGAACCAGACATCACACGGCTTTTAGACCAGTGTGAGTTTACTGATGATTTTATGGGTAAGCGTGACCAGCTTATCCTTGAGCTTCTTTACGGGACGGGGATTCGCCTGTCTGAACTGATCGGACTCAAAGCTTCTGATGTAAACTTTCGTTCACAAACTATCAAAGTTTTAGGTAAAAGAAATAAAGAACGTGTCATCCCTTTTTCTAAGAGCCTTGGCTTATTAATAGCCTCTTATCAAACACAAAAAAATAATACAGTTTCAACAAACGAAGGTGATTATTTACTCGTTACAGATAATGGAGACCAATGCTATCCGATGTTGATTTACAGAACTGTAAAAAAATATTTAGATCTATTTACGACAATAGAAAAGCGTAGCCCACATGTATTGCGCCATACTTTTGCTACGCACCTTCTAAACAAAGGGGCTGAGTTAAATGCAGTTAAAGACTTATTGGGTCATACCAGTTTAGCTGCTACACAGGTTTATACCCACAACTCGCTCGAAAAATTAAAGACGGTCTTTGACCAGGCGCACCCAAAAGCTTAATAAATATTTTCTAACCTTTTAAAATTGTAAGATTATGAAATTACAAATGCACTCAATCCACTTCGATGCCGACCAAAAGTTGCTTGATTTCATTCAGAGAAAAGTTGACAAATTAGAAACCTTTTATGACCGTATGGTCGATGGTGAAGTGTTTTTAAGGATCAATAACTCAGGGATAGAAAATAAAACTGTAGAAATTAAAATTAATGTACCAGGCCAACAACTTTTTGCTAAGGAACAAGCGTCTTCATTTGAAGAAGCTACAGATCAGGCTACTGAAGCTTTGAGAAGACAAATCAGAAAATATAAAGTAAAACTAGCAACGCACTAAGTAGCTTGGTTAAATAAAACAAAAAAAGGGGCTTGCAAGCCCCTTTTTTATTTTTGTGTTTTAGTAAACTATAAATTAAAGGCCTCTTTTACCTTATCTACATAATCTAGTTTTTCCCAGGGGAAAAGCTCAACTTCTAGCTCCTTTGACTTACCGTCTGCAGATTTAAATGTCTTTTTTACCACCTCATTTTTTCTGCCCATGTGACCATAAGCCGCAGTTTCAGAATAAATTGGATTTCTTAATTTAAGTCTGGTCTCAATTGCAAATGGTCGCATGTCAAATATCTCTGCCACTTTCTTAGCAATCTCTCCATCACTCATTTCAATATTTGACTTACCGTAAGTGTTCACAAAAACTCCCATAGGCTCTACTACACCAATGGCATAAGAAACCTGAATTAAAATTTCATCTGCAACACCTGCCGCAACCATGTTTTTGGCAATATGTCTTGTGGCATAAGCCGCAGACCTATCTACTTTTGATGGGTCTTTACCTGAAAATGCTCCTCCTCCATGTGCGCCCTTGCCTCCATATGTATCAACGATGATCTTACGACCAGTAAGACCTGTATCGCCATGAGGCCCGCCAATTACAAACTTACCCGTTGGGTTGATGTGGTATTTTATCTGATCGTTGAATAACTTCTGAATCTCAGGCTTAAGTTGCTCCTTTACTCGTGGAATTAGAATATTGATAATGTCACTTTTAATCTTGGCTAACATTTTGCCTTCTTCATCAAAGTCATCATGCTGTGTTGAAACCACAATAGAGTCAATTCTTTGAGGTACATTATCATCAGAGTATTCAATAGTCACCTGCGATTTGGCATCAGGTCTTAAATACTGAATTTCATTGTTTTCTCTTCTTAATTCAGCCAGCTCTTTTAAAAGCTTGTGCGATATATTAAGTGCCAATGGCATGTAGTCATCTGTCTCGTTGGTAGCATAGCCAAACATCATCCCTTGATCACCTGCTCCCTGCTCTTCAGGGTTGCCACGATCTACACCCTGATTGATATCTGGTGACTGCTCATGAATCGCACTGATTACACCACACGAGTTGCCATCAAACATATATTCACCCTTGGTATAGCCTATTTTGTTGATCACATCTCTGGCGATTTGTTGCACATCAAGGTAGGCTTCTGACTTTACCTCTCCACTTAGTACAGTTAAACCAGTAGTCACCAATGTTTCACAGGCCACCTTAGAATCTCTATCAAAGGCAAGAAAATTATCGATAAGTGCGTCAGAAATCTGATCTGCTACTTTATCTGGATGTCCCTCAGACACGGACTCGGAGGTGAATAAATATGGCATATTATATAAATTAAAATATTTTGATTCAATGATTTGAAGCCCACAAATTTAGGGCAAACGGTTTTAAAATAAAATCAACCGAATTTTATTTGGTCAGCTATTTGGCTAACGGCCGCCATCTCCCGCAAAAAGTGCAAAAACAGTGGGTATTTTATGTAGGTCTACCTTTATCTGACGCCAGTCCTTTATACTTGCAGTTTTGATAAACTCATCTTTACCACTCACATCTCGAGCTACGCACAGCTGCGTTTGTGGATAGCACTGCTTTTTTAATTGCTCAAACAACTGATTATTTCTATAGGGAGTTTCAATAAACAGTTGGGTCTGATTTTTTCTTCTACTTTCCTCTTCCAATGCCTTTATTTTCTGATCGAGGTGCTTTTTATCAATAGGCAAATAGCCATGAAAGGCAAATTGCTGACCATTAAACCCTGATGCCATCAATGTCAGAAGTATCGATGAGGGGCCAACTAATGGCACCACACTAGCCCCAATTGTATGTGCATAGTTGACAGCTAAAGAACCTGGATCTGCTATGCCGGGGCAACCCGACTCAGACATAAGGCCAATGTTTTTACCCTCAAGGATCTGTTTCATGAGTTGTTCTACCTTTTGGGTTGAAGTCTTTTTATTTAGTTGCTCAAACTTTAAGTCTTCAATAGTCAAACCGAGTTTTAGGCTACTAATAAATCTTCTGGCGGTACGGAGGTTTTCCACTAAATAGTAATCGACCCCTTTGATCACAGCCCTGACTTGCTCTGGTATCACTTCATTTTGGTTTTCTGAAATTACCGTTGGAATCAAGTATAGTTTGCCTTTGGTCATGCCTATCTTAAGAAGTTTTTCACTAAATCCAGCAATGCTTCTGGTTGCTCTGCATGCACCCAATGGCCGGCATTTTTTACGGTTTCTAACTTGGCATTGGGGAAGTGTTGCGTGATCAAAATCACGTCATCATTATTGATATAGTCAGATTTCTCACCTCTAATGAATAACACGTCCTTTTCAATCGCCAATTGCTCCTCCATACCTTCACCAATGATCTCGATGTTTTCTTTAATCACAGGTAGATTTATTTTCCACTCAAAACCTCCAGACTTCTTGCGATTCAAATTTTTGAGTAAAAACTGGCGTGTTCCAAAATCCGAAACGTACTCAGCCAACTTCTTATCTGCCTCACCTCTTGATTTCAATGCATCTACGTCAATTGCTGACAACCCTTCTAAGATAACATCATGATGAACAGGGTAGGCTTTAGGTGAAATATCAACAACAATAAGTTTATCCCACAGATCGCCATTTTGAAGCGCAAATTTCATGGCTGTTTTGCCACCCATGGAGTGTCCAAGAATATAAGGCCTGTCAATGTTGTGTTCTTTTATAAATTCTTTTAAATCTTCAGCCATCACACCATAGTTAAACTCATCGTTATGTGGAGACATACCATGGTTTCGCTGATCGACTAAAAATATTTGATAAGTATCGGTTAATTCTTTGGCTATACTCAACCAGTTGTCTAATGAACCAAAAAGCCCGTGTAAAATAATTAGGGGCTTGCCTTCCCCCATTGTTTTATAATTCAATTTCATAGTACAAATGTAAAATCCTCTTAGCTTTTGAACAGAATTAAATGAATATAGTTTGGCTACTCTATCACAACCGGAAAATCATGGCCCCTGGAAAACGTATAAGGAAATTGCATCTTCCCTTTGTACTTTCTGGAGTATTCCGGCACCTGATCGTCTATAAACGATTTGAGCTCATAGATTGTGACTTTACCATCTTTAGGAGCGCCATCAGCGGCACCGTTTAGCGCCTCTAACAGCACATAAGTGAACAAGCCGTGCCCTAAATCTTCAAACTCAACCGCAAACTGTTCGCTACCGGCAGCTGCCAGCACATGAATGCCCGTACTCCTTGAAAGTTGCGCGAGTGCCTTTTCTTCTCGCGCACCCCTGGTGGCTAATAGTTCTACACTTCCTCCAGATTGACAAGCATCGATAATGAGAAGCTGCTTTAGCGCTGCAATATTTTTTAGCTTTTCCTGAAGTTCTCCTGCATAAATGGCATTCTTTTTAAGTTTTTCTTCGTTGTACAACCTCACATTTTCTGTAGGTATAAAATAAAACTTACCATCAACCATGCTTCCATGACCAGCATAGTAAAACACGAGCACATCTTGTGGTTTAATGACTTTTGAAAGGGCGTTGAGCTTTGCAAGTATATTCTCTCTAGAAGCGTCCGTATCAAATAAGCTTATAGTTTCTACCCTATCAAAAAGCTTTTTGGCCCTTGTGCCAATTGTATTAACCACACTCTGTGCATCAGCTGCAGCATAATTCAGATTCAAGGCCTCATTTTTATATTTATTGATCCCAACAGCAAATACGTAAAGTGTAGAGTTGACTTTTCCTTCTAATTCTATTTCAACTGTTTGTTTTGTAGATTCAATACCTCCTTTGCTAAAACCCGACACTTCAATTGAATTGTTACCTGGAACCAACTCTAATGTGTGATTTATTGTCGCACGTTTATTTTTGACATCTGCTTTTTCGAGCAAAACGGTTTTACCATTATGAATAACTTTAACCATATCAATTCCTCCTCCTACGTCATTGACGGAAGCCAACACATCAACTTTAGCTGATCTTACCTTCTCTGCTTTATGTGGAGCCAGTATTTCAATGGAAGGAGGCGGAAACTGCTCAATTTTTTCGTTCATATTGAGTCGCTCATCTGTTTTTGAAAGTGCCTTATTCAACAAATCAGGTTGATAAAATTGATCGAAGAATTGTTCTGCAGCATAGCTTTCCATCCCTTTCACGAAGGCAATAGATCTTGTGGCCCCGTCTGTAGCATTAAAATAGCCTTCTTGATTGATGGCCATCCAGTCTTGCTCATTTAAAATAAGGTAAGAGACTAGTTCCTCCTTTTTATCCAAGTCCCATATTTTGATTTCACCATTATCGCTTGCGGAGACAAGCCTATTTTGATTAGGCATATATTTAACATTCGTTACTGCTCCGGTGTGTCCCGACAATTTTGCCTTTACAACTCCACTTTCTACATCTGTGATGAGTATCTCTCGATCGGCACCTCCAGTGGCTATTTCATTTCCTAAAACATTATAGGTTACTCCATAAACAGGCCCGTTGTGATGCTCAAATCGTTTTAGCTGCAGTCCACTAGCTATATCCCAAATTTTAATTTTACCATCCCAACTGACGGAGGCCATTTGAGAAGCAAATGGATGTTTGTCAATGTCATGTATAATATCGGTATGACCAGTAAACTCTCTCACAGCTTGCTTGCTATCTAGCTCCCAAAGCTTCAATGTTTTATCCAAACCTGCACTTAAGGCATATATATCGTCAGTATAAAATTTAGTTTCATAAGAAGAGCCTTGCTCTAGTGTGAGATAGTTGAGCTGGGTATAGTCGCCTGCATCCCAAATACGTATCGTGCCATCCCAACTACTTGAAATAATTTTATTCTGACTTTCATTAAACATTACCGAAAACACAAGCTCTCGATGGCCTTTTAATGTAGCCAACTCAGCTCCCGATGAAGTATCCCATATCTTGATAGTGTTGTCGGCACTTCCAGTGATAAGTTTGGAACCATCCTCTGAAAAATCCATGCACAATACTGCCTTGTCATGGCCCCTGAATTCCTGTATGATCATACCAGTATTCATTTCCCACATTCTAGCAATTGAGCCAATTTTCCCTTTTACCATGTATTTACCATCAGGACTGATGGCAAACTCATTTTTAAGATCTGTATACTTTTTTATGTAGTAATCCCATCTGGAGTTTGGGTCATAGTCCAGACCCCCTTTATCGGCTTGTTTTAGATATCCTTCTATTCTTTGTATGGTTTTTCCTGACGCAGCATTGATTAGCACAACCGATAAATCGTCACTAGCTGTGGCTATTGTTTTTCCATCAGGGCTAAAGGTCGCATCAGTGATCGGCATGGTGTGATCTTTAACCTTCTTAAAAATCAATGTTCCTTTTCTATCAAAAACATATATTGAGTCTTCAGTACTCATTAATGCTTTGCCTTCACTATTTAAGTCGACAGCCGTAATGTCATCATCAAAAAGCATGTAGTCAATGAGTTTTTCACCTGAGTTCAAGTTAAAAAGTTGCAGACCAGGTCCTTTTGTCGCTTTGAGTAACTTATCACTGGCTTTATTTATACTTACAAAAGTTGCGCAGCCGCCACACCACCCTTCGGCTGGTTTTATTTCCTTAATCAACTCCCCAGACTGATAGTCATAAATATTGGCTGTTCGATTGTCGTTGCCTATGACAATATATTTTCCATCTGAGCTAAATGTTGTATTTATCCCATAGCCTAATCCTTTATCTGGGTTAACCTTAAAAGTATTTAGCTGCTCACCGCTAGCTACATCCCATAAAATTGCCTGGTTGTCATATCCTGCCGTTAGGATTGTTTTTCCACTTGGGTGAAATGAAACACTGGTTAATAACTCTTCATGTCCTTCAAAGCTTTTGATCAGTTTACCTGATTCGATATCCCAGAGCTTTGCCGATTTATCTGCGCTGCTTGATAGGAATTGCTTTCCGTCAGGGCTTAATGCCAGGTCGTTTATTGTTGATTCATGACCATAAAATGATCTAAGCTCGCGACCTGTGGCAATTTCCCATAGTTTGACCGTTTTATCCCTACTTCCGGTGAGTAGGTATTTACCATCTTTAGTAAAAGTAACTGCCTTTACAGATGCATTATGGCCGCGTTGAACCACAGTTTGTAGCTCTTGACAATGGGCATTTATAGCGCTTATAATAAATAAAGAAAGTAGGAGTAACTTCATATGTGGTTATATCTTACTTGAATTTATGAATTTGTTTTGGAAAAGTTTTTGCACTAATGATTATATTGAGAAATAACCTAACCTGTAGCACAATGTCAAAAATATATCCCCTCCTGTGTATTCTTCTTTTAGTTGTAGGAACTAGCTATGCTCAAACACAGCTCAAAGCGTTACCAAGCAACATAAACCGACCCAGTATCAATCTTTATGCGCCATTTATCAGTGGCGATGGACAAACCATCTTGTATCTCTCAGATTATACAGATGATGGCCATCATTCTATGCACTGGGCAACAAAAAGGACAGTTTCTACCTGGAATGATGGCAATGAAGTCAACAAGCTTATTAATCGGCCGACTTTAAATTTCAGAGGGGGCTATAGCCTTAGTTTCGATGGCGATCAATTATTTTTTAGCTCTCAAAAAGCAGGGTTAGGGGGCTTTGATTTATGGAGCAGTAAAAGAAGAGGCAAAGATTGGGAAGCTCCTAAAAACATGGGATTACCCATCAATTCGAGAGAAGATGAAGGATCACCAATGTTATCCCCAGATGGTGAATACCTGTATTTTATGCGTTGCGAGCAGATGAAAACATATGGTGGAGCCTCCGGGTGTAAGCTATATGTGAGTAAACTAAACTACAATGGATGGAGCGAACCAGTGGCTTTACCAGATAATATTAATACCGGCAACTCACAAACCCCACGGTTATTGGCAGATGGAGAAACGCTCATCTTTGCTTCAGACCAAATGGGGGGCAAGGGAGGTTTAGATCTTTTTATGTCTAAGAAAACAGGAGAAAACACTTATTCAAAACCTATTGCTCTGGACTTTGCCAACACACCAGAAGATGACGCTTTTGTAAGTATTCCTGCTAAAGGCAGGTATATGTTTAAAGATATGAAAGGAGCGCGCGACAACGAATTGGTGCAAGTCCTTATTCCTGAAGAACTTCAACCCAAGAGTGTAATGCGCATACAAGGGAAAATAACTGATATTAGTGGTGAGCCAGTAAATGCACAGCTGACTATTTTCAATATTGATGCACGTGACAGACTTTGGAACGAAAAAGTTGGAAAGGCAGGAGAGTTTGCCATTGTTTTAAAAGAAGGGGCCGCTTACGATTTATCAGTTTTTCATACCGAACCCAATTATATGTACTTCTCAAAGCTATATGATTTGGAGGAGATGGGGCCAAGAGATAAGGAGCGACTCAATATTAAGCTCATGCCACTTAAAGTGGGAGAGGAATATCCATTAGACATTTTATTTGAGTCTCATGGCAGCGAAGTCAAAGAAATATCTACCTACGAATTGAGAAGGTTAGGCGATTTTATCAGAAAAACACCCTCTATGCAAGCTGAAGTGGTGGTCGAGCAATCAGCCTATGTAGAAGATACCGTTCAAAGTGACCCAGATCTAACTGAACAAAGAATTGATACTATTTGGCATGAAAAACCGGTATTTGATATGGCTTTGGTAGATGAGGCTTACGACTCTATCATGACTTTATTGTCTGTTGATTGGCCCGCGCAGTATGAAACAACTATTGATAGTACCATTTATCAAACAACGCTGACTGCTGACTCATTAATCGTTAAGTCATTTAAAATAATCGTACCGAAAACCCCAGTTATGGACAGTTTATCTACAGATAGCTTAGCAGTTGTAAAAGCTCCCCCAATGCCTGCTGATACTTTGAAGGCAAGTTATCCATTAATCAAATATAAGACCGTCACTGTCTATCACAACGATCGTACGTCAGCTCAATCGCAAGCGATCATTGACTTTTTAATAGATAGAGGAGTTAAACCTGAGCAAATTTCTGCGAAAACTCAAAGGGTGAAAAAAGAAAACCCTCCTGAAGAGGAAGGGTCAACAATTAAAGTATATCTAAGACTAAGGTCTATGTAATTATTCAGCTACCGTCATTGGAACTACAACAAGCGTTTGATCCCACATTAAGATCATTTCAATTTCTTCACCCATCTGTTCAAAAGAGATTGTAAACTGTTCAAACACGTCAGGTGAATTAACCGTACCAGCCTCAACGGTAAGTACATCCTGTTCGTCTGATTTATTGACCTCCCCTGAGAAGTTAACTCCCCACTGACCTGTTTGCGAGTTAAAAATCACTTTCCAGGTATTTTCTGTAGGAACGGTAAATAAAGAGTAGGAACCTGCTGGCAATACTTTGCCTTTTATATTTAAATCAGCAGTTGTAGTAAATACAGTAGCCTCATTGGCTCCTGTTCTCCAAGTCTCTCCATAAGGTACCAGACCACCAAATACATCTCTTCCTTTCTTAAAAGGACGACTGTAACTCACGTTTATCTCTACATTATCTCTACTGTAGCTAACCGTATCTTGTGGGCTAAACTGCTTTGTATAAATTCTCAACCCAACGAAAGCCAAAGCGATAATGGCAATAACTACACCTGCAATTATGATTAATTTCTTCATAGTATGACTTAAACTGAAAAATGGCTGATAAAGTTACTCTTTTGAATGATTAACTCGCTCACGTACAGAGCCATTTCTATTGTAGAAAACCCATGTGCCGGTTTTTTCACCTTTGGTGTAATCTCCAATAGAAGCGGCTTCTCCATTACTATGATAATATATCCATTGGCCATCTTTGATACCGTTGGTAAAATTACCTCTCTCTGCCACCTCTCCATCTTCATAGTAATACACCCAACTTCCATGTGGCACACCATTCTTAAACTCACATTTTACTTCAACTTTTCCTGATCTGAAATAGTTTACTTTTTCACCGCTACCATCTTTAAAGGAGCCTGCAGACAGCGTATCTCCATAGACTGTCACATAAGGGCTCACATTCCATAACTTTCCCATTTTCCACTCTTCTTCCTGCATGAGCAAGCCAGTAACATGAAAGAGGCCCCATGTGCCATCTTCCAGACCATTTACAAAGCTACCTACAGATTTAAGTTCTCCTTCATTATAGTAGTTAAACCATTGACCATGTTGCTCTCCATCTTTGTACTTTCCTTCTTCAATGATATAGCCATCATCATTGAAATACCTCCAGTTATCAACCTTCAGTCCGTTTTTATAAAAACCCTGCACCTCTGGTTTACCATTTGAAAAGTTTTTTAAATAAACTCCATCTAACCAACCCTCTTTGTAGCTGTACTTCTCAAAAATTTTTCCATTTTCATGGTAAAACCTCCAGGTGCCAATGGGAGTACCTTCATTATATTTCCTAACCGATAGCGTATCACCATCTTGAAAAAGAGCAATCCAAACGCTATCTGGTTCATCTTTGTGAAAATGGCTGACTTCATAGACGTTCCCCGTTTCATAGAACTCCTTCCATGTGCCTGTTTTTACACCTTTGTCAAACTGACCCTTAAAAATAGTTTTTCCGGCCCCATCGAACGTCTCAAAATCACCATGGAGGGTATCATTTTTAAAATATGCTTCTTCTTCTAAAACTCCGAATTCTGTGTATTTCTTTCTTATTCCATTTTTTAGATCATTTTTGAGTGTTACCACCATTTGCCTTGCTCCAGTCGGGTAAAATGTAATCCACTCACCAGATTTTTTTCCATCTTTAAACTCACCCGAGAGCATTTTCTGGCCGTTTGGGTTATAACCTATGTAATCTACGGCCACACCCATTTGATATGTAATTTTAGATTCAATGACACCATTATCATAGTAAGTGTGCCAAACGTCATCGCGATTATCATCAACAAAAGACCCCTCTTCAATTATTTTATTTTGTTGGTTAAAGTATGTCCACGCTCCTTGCTTTTTCCCATCAACCATGGTTCCTGTTGCACGGATGGTGCTGTCTTTGGAGTAAATAGTTGTGTTTTGTTGACCATAGCAGCCAAGGGTAATAAATGCGGCTAATGACAAAAATAAGTATCGCTTCATAAATTAGATTTCGGTTTTGTTTATAAAGTATTGGTGGCTTGTTATCTTTGTTCTTGCATATTTAAAATAAAAACAAAAATGGCAGCTTTATATTTAGTTTTAGTATTGTTCGTATTAGCAATTTTAGCTCCCTGGATTTTCCCAAATAAAATGGTGAGTGATAACGAGCATGACGTTAACGGTTCTACTGAAGAATAGCAGTAGCCTCAATCTCCAATAAGAACTCAGGGCTAATTAAAGCACTCACCTCCACCATGGAGGTTGCCGGTTTTATTGCAGCAAAAACCTCGCCATGGGCACGCCCTATTTCCTCCCATTGTGAAATATCAGTGACAAAAATTCGGGTCCTGATCACATCTTCCAATTTTGCCCCAGCTTTTTTAAGCGTTTTCTCAATAATTTGAAGAATACATTTAGTCTGAGTATACGGATCATTTAGTCCAATAAGTTCTCCATCTACTAAGGCTACAGTTCCAGAAACCTCAATTGTATCACCAATTCTAACTGCTCGGGAATAACCCACTTTGTCTTCCCACTTAGCTCCTGTTGAAAAATTCTCTCTGCCCATAAAATACTTTTATTTATTATTAGCTTTACTATTTCTATCAGCTACCTAAATTATGAATAATATTTGTGTCTTTTGTGGGTCGAGTACTGGAAATGGGCCTGAGTTTGCGTCTGCCGCCAGGCGATTGGGTAAACTTATAGCCAAACAAAACAAAACCCTCATTTATGGCGGGGGCAACATCGGCCTCATGGGCATTGTGGCTGATACTGTAATGAAAGAAGGAGGAAGTGTAATTGGTGTTATTCCAGACTTCCTGTTAAAACGAGAAGTGGGGCACCTTGGTCTTACAGAACTCATTGTGGTGAAATCTATGCATGAGCGTAAGCAAAAAATGGCCAGTCTGGCAGATGCATTTATTGCCATGCCCGGAGGTTTTGGCACCCTCGAAGAAGTAGCTGAAATTGTCACCTGGGTGCAACTGGAAATTATACATAAGCCAGTGGCATTACTCAATGTAGAAGGTTACTTCGACCATCTATTGGCTCAGTTAGACGTGATGGCAAGCAATGGCTTTACGTCTAAGAAACATAGAACAATTCTAAAATCTGCTCATACTCCCGATGCCCTGCTTGACTTGTTATTGATTGGAAGTGACCCTCATAGTGATGAAAGCCCGGACCTCAAGAGAACCTAAGTGTTCAGTTATGTACAAAAATTTGTAGCTGTTTGAACACCCCCTTCGAGCCAAACTTCATTTAAATTGAAATAGCGAACAATAATACTTTGGTATGCTTATTGAATTTTAATAAGCATGTTGAAAAATGGCATCATACTCACTTTTAGAAAACTCCGATCCCAATGGGTAGCATCGGGTCTTTTTCTTGGTGTCTTAACTATTTGCTATTTACTGCTCTACTCTGGCTTATTTTATGCCACTTGGTTTAAATTGGCGGGTGTTATTATAATAATCGCTGCCATAAGCTTAGGTAGCCATCCAATAATCGATAAAAAAGACATGGAATTATACAAAATATGGGGTGCCCGCAGAAAGCATATTCTGCCTTTTGTAATAATTCAGTCATCAATCTTATCTGTAATTGCTTCATTAATTGCTATTGCACTTATAGATGGCCTGCCCGTTGATTTCAGGCTAAACGTATTAATGCTTAGTGAAAAAATATGGATAGCCCCACTTTGTACGGTTATTCTGAGTTGTGCTTTATCATTGTTCTATTATTTAAGATTTCAACTCACAGAAATGTCGATTTCAAAATAATTTTTATTTCCCCCAATTTGCGTTAGGTAATTATCTGACAATTGAAATAAGTTTCCGGTTTATAAAATACTCCCCTAAAATTTATTAATTTTTAGCTAACGTCATTGTTTGGAATCATATGAAGAGACTTTTACTCTGTATTTTTTTAATCTTTTCTTTTAAAACAGCCGTATTTCCGCAAACTCTTGGTTTCCAAATAAATAGTGATGTAAAAAGAGTTACCATCCCTTTCGAGACATACAATAATCTGATTGTAGTTCCGGTTATCCTCAACAATCAGATTCCGTTAAAATTTATTATTGACACAGGAGTGCGCACTGCTATACTTACTGAGAAAGCGTTTAGTGATATACTGGGCTTAGAGTACTCCAAAAGGTTTCTTATTTCCGGAATTGGGGAAGAATCGACAGTTGAAGCTTTTATCACCAACAACGTATCACTTACATTACCCGGAATAAAAGGTCGTGGGCATGCTATGCTGGTACTGAATGAAGACTACCTCGAACTGAGAAACTACCTCGGTACAGAGGTGCACGGTATTTTGGGATATGAGTTATTTAGCCGCTTTATAGTTACCATCAACTACGATAGTAAATTACTAACACTAACGACACCTGAACACTTTAAGCCGAAGAGATCGTATCAGTCCATTCCAATTACAGTAGAGGACACCAAACCCTATTTGAATGCGAAAGTTTCATATGAAGACGGCTCTTTTATACCCGTAAAGATGCTTATCGATACCGGTGCGAGTCATGGCATTTTGATAGAACCTGACTCGCATGAAGGGCTTTATGTGCCTGAAAAACATGTAGATAGCGAACTGGGGCGGGGTATTGGAGGCAAACTGGAAGGTAAGATTGCCAGGATAAACTACTTTCATATCGGGAAGTACTGTTGGAAACAGCCTATCGCTACCTTTCCTACAACAAACAGCTTTTTAGATAGCCTAAAGTATGGCAATGTCTATCGCAACGGGTCCATTGGCGGTGAGATTTTAAGTCGAATGAAAGTGGTTCTTGATTTTCCTGGGGAAAAGATTTACATAAAAAGGGGGAAAAGCTACAATCACGATTTCGATTATAATTTAAGCGGCCTTGTAGTAAAAGCAAAAGGTAGTAGACTTCACACCTATGAAATTGTAGATGTTCGTGACAAATCTGTTGGAAAGGAAGCAGGATTCAAGCCTGGAGACATTATCCTTTCCATTAATAACATAGGGTCAAAAAATATGACGCTTGGCCACGTTACCAATTTTCTAAACGCCAAAGAAAATAAACGTCTTAAAATTGAAGTTGACCGGGATGGAGAAAAGCTTAAGAAAATTATTAGGCTAAAAAGCCAGATATAAAACTAGGACAACCAGCTTTTAACCTGAGACTTTCTTTTTCTATACATTAAAGAAATTCTAGTTCGCATTTTTTTCAATCGAATAGAGTTTACAATTGATCTGGAAAGCAACTCTGCGGTAACGCTCTCTTTTAATACAAACTCTTCTGCATTTGTGATATAACTATCGCGGTTAGCATTTTTTAAAATTGTGATAGGTATATCTCTTGTATGCTTATTAGACGCCAGCTTTAGGGTTAGTTTTTTCATGTAGCTACGTTCCACATTGTCATCTATTAAGATACATGCGGGATTAAACTTCATGATTTTCTTAAAAAGTCCTCGCAGCTCAAAACCAATCTCCGTTTGGTAGGTTTTACTTCTAATTTCTTTTAGCTTCTCATAAATGTTACTAAGTTCAATAGGGTTGTTACCTATGAGAAATACATTGATCGGTTCTATATTATTATTGCCAGCTATCACGATGTTTGGGGTATATGTAAGGTTAACGTTAAATAGTAACCAATTGTTAAGAAAGGGTCATTTATTTATTCACAATTTATCCACAAATTTTAATACAAGGCATTGAGAGACATTACGATCATAGGTGGCGGCCTGGCTGGGCTTATTTCGGCAATTCTATTACGAAGGTCAGGGCTTGATGTTGTACTTATCGAAAAGAAACACTACCCTTTTCATAAAGTCTGTGGAGAGTACATTTCAAATGAGGTAATACCTTTTTTTAAACGTGAAAACCTTTTGCCCAAGGTAGACATTGCACAAATAGATTCGTTTAAACTCAGTGCTATTAATGGTAAATATGCCACTTTAAAGTTAGATCTGGGTGGGTTTGGAATTAGTAGATATACCCTTGATAACCATCTTTATGAAATAGCCCATGCAGAAGGTGTTGAGTGTTTGGTGGGTAAATCTGTGTCCGAAATTTATTACTTGGAAGACCAACATCGTATCAGCATTGCAGATGGCAGTACGATTACCTCTAAAGTGGTCATTGGTGCGTATGGTAAACGGTCAAAGGTTGACAAGCAACTTAAGCGTAAATTTATTGAAAGAAGGTCTCCCTATATAGGTGTGAAATATCACATCAAGCACGACCATGCTAAAAATGAAGTAGCCTTACACAATTTTCATGGTGGCTATTGTGGTATTAATGCAGTTGAGAATGGAGTATCCAATTTATGCTACTTAAGCACACGATCGAACCTACAGATGTATGGTGATGTACCCACAATGGAAAAAGAAGTTCTTGCACAAAATCCGCTTTTAAAAGACATTTTCGATCATGCTGAGTTTTTATTTGACAAGCCTGAGGTTATCAATGAGATCTCTTTTGAAACCAAAAAGCCTGTAGAAGATCATATTTTTATGTGCGGAGATGCTGCTGGTATGATAGCCCCTCTGTGTGGAAATGGTATGGCCATGGCCATTCATTCGGCTAAAATGCTATCCGAATGTATCATCACCCATTTCGAAAGCAATAATGGTTTTAATAGAACAGCGCTTGAGGGTGAGTATTCTTCACAATGGCGTAAACTATTCGCCAGAAGACTATCGGTAGGCCGAAATCTTCAAAAACTCTTTGGCGCTGGCACCTTGTCGGGCTTTACCGTTGGATTGATGAAAACAGCAAAGCCGCTGGCACATTTCCTTATGGAAAAAACTCATGGGAAACCATTCTAGAAACCTCCATGAATAGCCTGCACTAATTGGCTTGAATCTAAAAAAAAGTAAACAAAAAAAGCGTTCAGACAAGTAGCTGATATAAAATTGAGCCACATAGTGCGTGTGTAGTTTGCTTTAGTAGCTTCTTGTTTAACCTGAATGAACCAAATAGTAAAATAGAGCAAAACAGGTGATAGAGCAATTAGAAAATCCAGCCAGTAGCTAAAAGAATAATACGTTTGAAAATAATAAAGGAAGCCCAGGGTGCTTATAGCAAACATGATGGCAGTAAAATAGAAAGTACCATTAATACCGAGTTTGTAACTCAAAGTAATATCTCCTCGCTCTTTGTCTGCCTGGTGTTGATAAATTTGTGTCATAGGGTAAGAGCCCCATAAAATCATAGAAGTAAGGATAGCGGGTGTAAGCACTGTTGGGTTTAGCACAGTTGTAAAACTAAAATCATTGAGTCCCACATATACCATTAAAAACGTGAAGCAGCCTTGAAAGAAGCCTGCCACGAGCCAGCTGGTAATAGGATGTTTTTTTAATCGAATTGATGGGTGGCTATATGCTTTGGAGACAAGCCCATAAATCACCAGCATAATGGCAAAATCATAATTTATCATCAGCCCCAGTGCGACCGCAATGACATCGAAAGTTAATGACACATAATAAAGTCCTTTGCTGACTGGTGGCGGATTTTTTAGCCCGCCAATGCTATCTGTATCCTTGTCAAAATAGCTATTAAACCCATTGCTCGCAGGATATAAGAAAATGTGCAACGCAACCAAAACAATAACTATGCTCGTAGGGTTGATGTTAACTGAGACGGCCAGCGCAAACAAAAACACTGGTAGTAGAAAGTAGGAAAATGGAATTCTTAAATGAAGCCAGGTAGATTTTTTAAACATATGCCTGTTTGTTTAAAGCCAAGATATCAAATTTTAAGTATTATTGAGTTACATGAGCGTATTCATTACAGACATTGGTACCGCAACACCAAAACACAAAATAACTCAACACGAGGTGCTTCGATTTATGCAAAAAGCTCATGGTTTAAATCAGGAGGAAGCACGTAAACTGGAAGTACTTTACAGAGCAACAGGAATTCAATCAAGGTATTCCGTTATTGAAGATTACAAAAAATCTTCTGGGTATTCTTTCTTTCCTAACAATGAATCTCTCAGCCCCTTCCCGGCCACCTCAACACGCAATCAATTATATAAAGATCATGTAGTTGACCTTAGTGCAGAAGCTATTTTTAATGCTGTCGGAAAAGAATTTGACTTTGGCCAAGTCACTCACCTGATCACTGTAAGTTGTACGGGTTTATTTGCGCCTGGGCTTGATATTGCTTTAGTAAACAAACTAGGACTCAAGTCTACTGTTGAGCGAACTGCCATCAACTATATGGGTTGTTATGCTGCATTTAATGCCATAAAAGTCGCCAAAAACATATGCTGCTCGCAGCCTAAGGCAAGTGTATTAGTTGTGTGCACCGAAATTTGCAGCTTGCATTTTCAAAAAGAAAATAACGACAATAATCTATTGGCCAATGCGCTTTTTGGAGATGGGTCAGCCGCACTTTTAATAACCAGCGAAAAGAAAAAAGGCGTTAACTTATCCCTTGAACAATTCTTTTGCGACCTGCTACCCAATGGAAGTGAAGAAATGGCCTGGGAGGTGGGTGATCATGGCTTCGAAATGAAGCTTTCTTCCTATGTTCCGGATATCATTCAAGGTGGTGTTGGCCAACTGGTTGATAAATTAAATCATGCGCTTGAAGAGGTAAACCCCCGACATTATGCTATTCATCCGGGAGGTAAAAAAATTCTTGGAGTACTGGAAAATGCACTGTCCATTAGCAAAGAGGAAAATAGACATGCTCATAATGTGCTGAAGAATTATGGAAATATGTCTTCTCCCACCATTCTCTTTGTCTTAAAAGAAATTCTAAATAATTTGTCTATCGACAACCAAAATGATAAAGTTTTAAGCTTTGCCTTTGGACCTGGCCTCACACTAGAAAGTATGATACTTACTGTAATCTATGCCAAATAAGTTTGCTCAACGCTCTGAAGAGGTCGAAATCATGGATGACCTGGAATCTGGCGGTCCCGTAATGGATCAAACGCTCAAAGAGCTTGACGTAATAAATAAATGGCTAGGGGGCAATCATGTGACCATAGATGGGGTCAAAAAGCTAGTTGGTAAACGCACAGAATCGTTAACAATTGTTGACCTCGGCTGCGGAAGTGGTGACATACTGAAAATTATTGCAAGGTGGGCGCGTTCTGCAAACATCGATATTACGCTCATTGGGATAGATGCCAACCCACATGTCATAGCATTTGCGGAAAAGCATAACACAGATTATCCTGAAATTGAATTCAGGTGTATCAATATCTTTTCTGAAGAGTTTAAGAAAATCGAGGCCGATATTTTTACAGCCACTTTATTCACTCACCATTTTGACGGACCGGTACTCTCAGGGTTATTAAAACAACTAAATGATCAGGCAAAACTTGGTGTTGTAATCAATGACATTCATCGTCATTGGTTTGCCTATTATTCCATCAAGTGGCTGACAAATCTATTTTCTAATTCTCCTATGGTACGGAACGATGCAGCTGTTTCTGTGTTGAGAGCTTTTAAGAAAGATGACTTGATTCAGTGTTTAGAAGCTGCAGAAGTTCCTAAGTATCAAATAAACTGGAGGTGGGCTTTTAGGTGGCAAGTGGTAATTTTTAGGGAATAATTAAAATATAAAGTGATTTACTTATATATTTGAGGTTTTATTTATTACTATCAATCAGAATACAATGCAAATCAGACTCCTCACCCTATTAGTTACTTCCCTTTTATTGTCAACCGACCTTCAAGCACAAAAGCTTCCTTTTAAATTCGGTAAAGTATCAAACGAAGAAATGAACTTGAAGGAATGCAGCTTTTACCCTGAGGCCAACTCAATGGTACTTGCTGAATATGGTGACCTTAGATTTAATTATGTGGATAACAAAGGGTGGCAGTATATTATGGAGGTTGCTGTCAGAAAAAAGATTTTTAAAACAAGCGATGCTGATGAAGGAAATATTAAAATTAGACTCTACGAACCACTAACAGGTTCAACAGAGGAAAAGATTAGTTCGTTAAAAGCTTATACTCACAATCTTGTAAATGGAAAAATTGAACGGGAAAAACTGGATCGGGAAGAGTATTTTACAAAAAGATTAAATGATTATTGGGTTGAGATAAGTTTTGCCATTCCAGGTATAAAGAATGGGTCTGTAATCGAATACTCTTATGTAAAAACCTCAGATTATATTTATAACCTATCTACTTGGTATTTCCAAACTGATATACCTACAGCACATAGTGAGTTCCGCTTTATTTTACCTCAGTACTTTAATTATCAGGTATCGCAATTAGGAAACATTTATCAAATAAGTCAGGAGTCAAAATATCGTCCTGAAACATTTCGCTATAGGTGGGAATCTGGCCCACAAAAAGGTGGTAGAATTGAAAGAGGAACCGGAACACTGGAGTCAAATAGCGAGTATAGGAGATATGTCGCTACCAACATCCCTCCTATTGAAGAAGAGCCTTACATGACTAATAAAGGTGATGTACCAAGTAGGTTAGAATTTCAGCTTGTTTCTACTCAATTTCCAAATAGTCCAGTAGAAATGGTGGCAGGGAATTATGAAAAGTTTAATCATGAGCTTTTGGCAAGTAACTCTTTCGGTCAGAGATTAAAAAACGGAAATTTTATCAATGATTTTGCGGAGACAATTTCCAGCACAGATCAACTCGAAATAGCACAAAACATTTATTATCATATTGTAAATCAGCTAACATGGGATCAAACTCATAGCTTTATGAGCGGAGATGCAGGTCGTCCGGTTTACAAAGATCAAACAGGTGGGGTCGCAGATATTAACCTCACCTTAATAGCCGCTTTAAGAGAAAAGAATATTCAAGCATATCCGATCATTTCTAGTACTCGTGGCAATGGAAGAGTTCACCCTTTTTATCCTTCATATGACGATTTTAACTATGTGACCGTAGGTATTGTAATAAATGAAAAGATAATTCTTTGTGATGCAACATCGAAATTACCCTTTGGTCAGCTGCCTTTGAAATGTAGGAATGACAGAGGTTGGCTTGTTTCCGAAAATGGTGGTCAGTGGATAAATATGAAGGTTGCAGCAAATTATGATAAAACTACCATGTTAACCACCGACATTTCTGCCAATCAAATTAAGACTACCGTTTCTCAAAAAGAAACTGATTACGCGGCATATAGTACAATTAACGACATTAAAAAATCCTCAATCGAAGAATTTGAAGAAGACCTAAAGTCTTCTTTTGATGATGCGACAATACAGGAAATCACAATATCAGAACCAAAAGTGTCAGAGCCTGTAATGATTAATTACGAAATATTAAAAGAAAATCAGTCGTCAGATATTATTTACATACAACCAATTTTAGTAGGAGCTATTAGTAGTAATCCTTTTAAGCGTGAGGAACGAATTTCAATTATTGACTTTCCTTATAGTCAAAACTTCAAGGTGATATCTCAAATAAAGGTTCCAGAAGACTATACGGTTGAACTACCTGAACCTATGATGATTAAACTACCTGACGATAAAGGTCACTTTTTATTTAATATATCTCATACAGCAAATATGATTTCTGTCATTAGTGATCTAAAGATTTCTGGTACCGAATTTGGTATAAACGAATACCCTACATTGAAAGCTTTTTTCCAGATGGTTGTCGACAAAAATCAAGAACTGATAGTATTAAGTAAATAATATGAGAAATATCATCTTTTTACTTCTTCTCACTTCTCTAACAGCCATTGGTCAGGATCTTTCTGATTTTCTAAAAGAATCCGAGTCCAACTCAATTCTTTTAAAAGATGCGGTAACACTTACAATAAGTGATATCAGAAATTCAGTTACTTCTCGGTCTTACACAGCAATTATAAAAAATAAAAGAGCTAGCCATCTAAAAAACGTATACATCTACTACGATCAGTTTAACCATGTTGAAGACGCGGAGGTGATTATCTCAGATTTATTGGGCAAGGAAATTGAAAAGTATAAGTTAAAAGACTTTGAAGATGTTGCCCTTGGCTTAAGCAATACAGCATCAGATGGCAGACTTAAATTACTAGAACCAACCTACTCCAGATATCCTGTAAAGATTGAGGTAAAGTATTCTGTAGCCAAATCTGGATCACTACACTTTCCTTCATGGCAACCCCAACAGGATGATAAGATTAGAGTACTTTCATCTAAATTTATTGTCAAAGATTTTTCTAAAAATTCTTTTCGATATTACTCTGTAAAGCTTGATGAGCCTGAAAAAAATTCTACCGCCACCTATGATGAATATAAATGGGAGGCGAATGATTTAGCTCCATATAAATATGAGGATTACAATTATGACATTGAGGATTACACTCCAATATTATACACCGCTCCAAATAATTTTGAAGTAGATGGCTTTGTGGGAGATATGTCATCATGGGAGTCATTTGGAGATTGGAGCAAGAAACTATATGAAGGTAAAAATGATCTCAATTTTGATCTACTTACTGATTTAGATGAAAAAGTATCTAAAGCCGAGAATGAGTTAGAGAAAATAAAAGTCATTTATGAATATCTTCAAAATAACACGCGATATGTGAGCATACAGCTTGGCATCGGGGGATGGCAACCGTTTAGCGCTTCATATGTTCAAGAAAAGAGATATGGTGATTGTAAGGCATTATCGTTTTTCACCAAAAGCCTATTAGAAAAATATGGAATAAATGGATACTATACCCTAATACGTGCTGGAAGTTACGAAGCAGATGTTAAACCTGAATTTCCCAACGCGCATTTTAATCACGCTATTCTCACGGTTCCTATTAAAACGGACACTATATTTCTTGAATGCACCTCTCAAACAAACCCATTTGGATATATGGGTAAATTTACGAGTAATCGAAATGCACTTATGATTACTGCAGATGGCGGTAAATTAATCAGAACAAAAAAGTACAACCCCGCTCAAAATTTACAGCAAACATTGGTAGAAATTTCATTGAAGGACGATGGAACTGCTACAGTTAACTTCAAAAGACAATATTCTGGTCTGGAAATAGATAATCATGGGTTTTCAAGATTATATCATGGTGAGTCAGATGAACCATTTAAGTGGTTTGTAGATAACCACAGTTTTGGGAGCTTAGAAGTGTCAAAGGTAGAATTAATTGAGTTAAGAGAGGGTTTTGTTCCAGAAGCTGGTTACAAAGCCTCTTTCGAAGTAGCCCGTGAGGCTAAGAAAATGGGAAAGCGATATTTTATACAACCCGATAAATATATTAGAAGCTATGTGTCGAAATTGACACCTGAAACACGAGAAAAAGGCATTAAAATTAAGTACGGCTACGCTCAAAAAGACAGTATAATTTATTCATTGCCAGGTTTCATGAGTGTAGAAAGCAGCCTGGAGATAGTTACTATTGAAAATAAATTCGGTGTGTATAAGAGACAATTAGTCAAAGCTCCTAATAGTGATAAATATATCTACACAAGAGAATTTACCCTAAATGATGGAAATTATTCCAAAGAGGAATATGAAAGCTTCAAAGCGTTTATTAATGCTGTTGTCAAATATGATAACCAAAGATTGGTCTTAATAGACAAAACCTAAGAGGCCATTCATTCAAAAAATGAAAAGAAAACTCAACAAAAAACTACTAGCGGTTATACTAGCTCTTCAGACTATAGTATCCATAGGATTCTTAATCTATGCTTTCTACAAGCAAACTCAAAACAACACACTTAAAGAAGAGCTCGTAACGCTTAAAACCCAATTAGAAAACTGTCAGTCTACCCTACCCAGGTAACTTTATCTTCTATCGCTTTTCTTTTACCTTGTGGCCATTTTTCAGACTTCATAGGTCCAATAAATAAAAATCCCATGAGCTTGTCTTGCTCCCGCAAACCAAAAAATGGCTTCGCCTCTTCATAAAAGGTAATGCCTCCGGTACTCCAATAGCACCCAATACCATGTGCAGAGGCAGTGAGCCATGCGTTTTGCACCGCAGCAGCTGTAGCGCTTACTTCCTCAATCTCAGGTACACTTTCTTTATCATCGCGATGCATACCTATGGCAATCACATGAGAGCACTCCAAGGGCTTCTTTTTAAGTTTTTCAAATTGGGCATCATTGAAATTATCAGAGTTTTTAAGCTTGTACAATGTAGCCTGAAAATCAGCTAGTTTTTTCAAACCCTCGCCCTTGAAAACAACAAACCTCCATGGCTCGGTGTGCCTGTGTGTAGGAGCCCAATTTGCATTTTCCAGCATCTGTTGTATTATCTCATCATCCACTGCTCCTTCACCAAACATATTGGTATAAATTGCTCTCCTGTGTGTTATTACTTTATCTGCTGCTGCTTTTAAGTCCATGTATCTTATTATTTATTATTTTTAGGTCTAATCTTAAATGCTAAATCTAATGAATAAGGCGCTCTTCCTGTTTGCATTACTGCTTATCACTCACTTTTCTTATGCACAACAAAACCTTGAGACTGAATTTGAAAAATCAAATGGCAAAGAAACAGCTACATATGATGAAACCATAACTTATTATCATTCATTAGACACTTCTTCTCCTTACGTGAAAGTGGTTGAAAAAGGTTTAGCAGATAGTGGAAAACCACTTCACCTGGTAATCTTAGATCTCGATCAGGATTTTGATTTCGAAAAATCACGAGACAAAGGCAAGTTCATTCTATTTATAAATAACGGCATTCACCCTGGGGAGCCTGATGGCATAGAAGCCTGTAAAATGTTATTGCGTGATTATATAGCTGACCCATCAAAACAGTCTTTGCTAAAAGATATTGTAATTGGAGTTATCCCAGTATATAACATTGGTGGAGCGCTCAACAGAAACAGCCACTCGCGGGCCAATCAAAATGGGCCTGTGGAATATGGTTTTAGAGGCAATGCACGAAATTTTGACCTAAACCGTGATTTCATCAAGGCAGATACCAAAAATACGCGTTCATTTTATGAAATATTTCATGAAGTCAAACCTGACATGTTTATCGATACACATGTTAGCAATGGCGCTGATTACCAATACAGCATTACACATCTGGCAACACAACACAACAAAATGGGCGGTGATTTGGGAGCCTATATTGAAAACAAATTTACCCCAAATCTAGAGGCCAAAATGAAAGCCAAAGGAAGTGAAATAACACCATACGTTAATGTTTTTAACTCGACTCCCGATGAAGCAGGATTTACGCAGTTTTTAGATGGCGCGAGATACTCTACGGGTTACACCACCTTGTTTCACACGCTGGGTTTTATGATAGAAACTCACATGCTCAAACCATTTGATGTGAGAGTGAAAGCCTCCTATAGTTTTATTGAATCAATGATCGAACTGGCTAATGAGCAAGGTGAAAATATACAAGTACTAAGAAAAGAAAGAGCAAAATTTTTCTCTCCAGGTAATTTGCATCCGATAGCATGGAAATTAGATCGCTCAGAACCAAAACAGATTGAGTTTAAAGGATACGTTGGAGAACAGCAGGAAAGTGAGGTAACAGGTCAGATGAGGCTATTTTATGATGTAAATCAACCTTTCACTAAAACTATACCCTATTACAATACTTTTGTGCCAGCCGCTGAGGTCGAGATTCCATTTGGCTATGTCATCCCACAAGGTTGGCATCAAGTGATCGAAAGGTTAAAGTTAAATCAAGTGCCTTTTAAGCAACTTACCTCTGATAGTACCATAAATGTAGAAGCCTACCGGATTGAGAAATTTAACACCTCCTCATCACCATATGAAGGTCATTATCCTCACAATCGTGTTGAAATAAGTAAAGAAAAGAAGGAAGTAAGCTTGATGGCTGGAGACTACATATTTTATGTTGATCAAGCAGCCGGTAGATACCTTGTTGAAACTCTGGAGCCAGAAGCACCGGATTCATTTTTTAACTGGAATTTCTTTGATACCATTCTACAGCAGAAAGAGTATTTCTCTCCTTATGTGTTTGAAGATACCGCCAAAAAACTATTAGCATCAAACGATGCCCTTCGAACAGATTTTGAGAAAAAGAAAGCCGAAGACAAAGAATTTGCCAACAGCTGGTACACACAACTAGATTACATCTACAAAAACTCTCCATACTACGAAAGCGTGCATATGCAATACCCTGTATTTCGAATAGCACCATAAACATTAAATAGAGGGTGGTGTTATTCACGCATGAAATGTACGTTGGTTTTTCCACATCAACTCTATAAAAACAACCCAGCTGTAGGCCATACCGACAAAGTCTATTTAGTTGAAGACCACTTATTCTTCACGCAATACAAGTTTCATAAAAAGAAATTGGTATTGCATAGGGCTTCGATGAAGTACTATCAAAATCATCTCGAACAAAATGGGCATGAGGTTGAGTACGTTGAACATCACCAATTTAAAAGTTTGAGATTGTTGATGAAAGAGTTGAAAAATCAAGGAGCAAACTCAATTGTATATACTGACCCTACAGACTTTCTACTGTCTAAACGGCTAATAACCTCAGCAGACGAGCTTAACATCGACTTTGAAGAAAAAGAAACCCCAAACTTTCTGACAAAAAAAGAGGAGTTAAAAGCGCTTTTAACAAAAAATAAGTCGGGTTACTTCATGGCTTCATTTTACAAAAAACAACGCAAACGACTCAACCTCCTAATGGATGGAGATGAACCGCTAGGAGGCCAATGGAGTTTTGATGAGGAAAATCGTAAAAAGCTGCCAAAAGGACACAAGACTCCTGAAATTTACAAGCCTCAAGTCAATGAATATGTAAAAGAGGCCATTGATTATGTTCAAAAGCATTTCAGTAATAACTATGGCAAGACCAATGACTTTTTCTACCCTGTAACACACTACCAGGCAGAAAAGTGGTTGGATGATTTCTTAGAAAATAGAATGCAAAATTTCGGTGACTATGAAGATGCGATTCATTCCAATGAATCTTTTTTGTACCATAGTTTACTCACTCCGGCTTTGAACATTGGATTGCTCACACCAAAATACGTGATCGACCGTACCATGGAAATGCACCATAAGAAAAATTATCCGATTAACTGCCTGGAAGGATTTGTCAGGCAAATCATTGGCTGGAGAGAATTTATGCGAGGTATCTACGAGTTGGAAGGTGTTTTTGAGCGTACCAATAACCATTGGAATAACAGCAGAGAAATACCGGATTCGTTTTGGAAGGGAAATACTGGAATTCTACCCGTAGATGACACAATAAAAAAAGTGCTCAAAAGCGCATACAACCACCATATTGAGCGGCTTATGATCATGGGAAACTTCATGTTGCTCTGTGAATTTGACCCTGATCAAATCTACCAATGGTTTATGGAAATGTATATAGATGCTTACGACTGGGTGATGGTACCCAATGTCTATGGTATGACGCAATATGCAGATGGGGGTTTAATAACCACTAAACCCTACATATCAAGCTCCAACTATGTTAAAAAAATGAGCAACTATGGCAAGGCCGACTGGTGTGATACATGGGATGCCTTGTATTGGCGATTTATGAAAGTTCATGAACAAGAATTTAGTAACAACCAACGCATGAATATGATGGTGAGTCTGCTTAATCGAATGGATAAAGAAAAATTGGAAGCCCACCTTGATACTGCGGAAGGCTTCCTAAATGGTTTTGAATAGGATTACCTGCTAAAATACTCAGGGTGAGCCTCATCATGCTCAGTGGCCTGTTGGTAAGCCGCAGCCAGTTCAAGCAGCTTGCCCTCCTCATACAAGTTGCCAATAATAGAAAAGCTTGTCGGGCTTCCTTCTTCGTTGAATCCATTAGGAAAAACCACACATGGGTTGCCCGTGAGGTTGGTCATGAGCAATTGATTCCCGCCAAAACTTGGGACGAGTACCGCATCATAGTCTTTCAAAGTGTCGTTTAGCTTTTCGATCAAAAGTGACCTGATGCGGTTGGCGTTGATGTAATCAACCGCTGAGATAAACCTCGATGTTCTGAAATAATTTGGCCACGCATTCTTTTTCTGATTTACCAATAAGCTATCTTGGTTTGACCTTGTCAGTAAATCAAAAGCAGCCGAAGCCTCTGAAGCCAATATTATAGATAGCGCTGAAGTTGGAATATCTTCAGGAAGTTGCACCTCATGGAGTTTAAGCCCCATAGATTCAAACTGCTTTAAAGTAAGACTGTCATTAGTTCTGTTTCCATAGTCTCTTTCAAACAGTTCTTTTACGTAACCTACCTTCATGGATTTTACATCTCCTCCGGCATTATAATTAAATGGTGCATCAATCACTGATAAATCTTTCCCATCAGTGCCTCTGATGGTCTCAAACACAATGGCACAATCTCTGGCAGATCGCGCGATAGGACCAATTTTGTCCATAGACCAGCTTAGGGCCATAGCGCCATGTTTGCTTACACGTCCGAAAGTTGGACGAAGTCCCGTAACACCACATCTTGTAGATGGCGAAACAATCGAACCCCAGGTTTCCGTGCCAATGGCAAATGGTACCAATCCGGCTGCCGTTGCAGAAGCTGACCCTGCTGACGAACCACTTGAACCCTGTTCCATATTCCATGGATTTTTTGTTTTGCCTCCGTACCAAATATCGCCCATGGCAAGGGCTCCTAATGTGAGTTTGGCTACCAACACGGCTCCTGCTTCATCCAGCTTTTTTATCACAGTGGCTGTACCTTCCACTTCCTGATCTTTGAATGGCATTGCTCCCCAGGTGGTTTTATAGCCTTCCACTGCCAGTAAATCTTTTGCCCCATAGGGTATGCCATGTAATGGTCCCCGGTAATTACCGGATGCTATTTCTCTATCGGCTTTTCTTGCTTGCTCCAATGCCCGCTCCTCTGTAATCGTAATTACACTCTGAAGGGTGTCGCCATGTTTTTTTAACCTTTCTATGAAGAAGGTGGTCAACTCCTCAGAGGAGATTTTTCTTGATTTGATTAATACTGATAGCTCTTCTACAGTATAGAAAGCCAAATTTTCTTGATCATCTGGTAACACCACATTTGATGGCAAATTCCAATTTATATTATCAGAACCCTCTGGCATCTTAAATTGCTGTGGTCGTGGATCAAACACTAAAGCTGGTGCTGTGCTATTTTCAATTTCAAATTCATGTATAGATTTTACACTATTCACGTTTCTCTTTAGTCCGTCTTTTAGAGAATCTCGTTCTGCTTGCGTAAGTCGTATGCCCAAAATTGGCTCTATATAAGCAAGTGTATCAATATGCTCATAATTTTTTTCGGAAGATGATTCACAGCTTTGAATCACCATAAATAAGGCTGCGGCTTTCAAGATATTCTTAATCATATTTTTTAAATTGAGGTACTTTAATAACACTATAAACTACTACAATGAAAAATCATTTTATTGATCTCTTAAGATACAATGATTGGGCTAACTCTCGAATACTTATTACACTAGAGGAAAGTGAGGTTGATGATAAGGACATTCTTCAACTATATAGCCACACCTTAAGTGCGCAAATCATTTGGCTCAATAGAATAAAAGATATTCCTGTTTCTCCATTTCCTTTATGGGAAACATATAACCTACGCGAACTGAGAAGCATGACCGAAGAGAGTTCGAGAAATTGGATGAGCTTTATACAGGCTCACCCCAATCAGACCTTTGAAGAAATGATAAACTATCAGAATTCAGCAGGGAAGAAGTTTGAAAACACCCTTCGCCAAATTATAGCTCATGTGATTAACCACAGCACATACCACAGAGGTCAATTAGCTACTAAACTTAAAGAACAGGGTATTCAACCACCTGCAACTGATTATATTGTATTTGCGAGGGAGTAAACAATTATAAATATCTCTTGTTTGAAAAAATAAAGTATATGATTATGAAAACTATAGCCCTATTTATTTTCACAGTATTTACGATGTCTGCTTTTGCGCAGGATGACATTACCATTTGCCACACGCCTGCAACTGAAAGTTTTGCATTATTTGCTTCAAATCAGGACTTCAATGCAGATCACCCCACACCAGAAGCCTATGTGCATCAAAGTGAAGTGGGTAAAATGATCACTTACCCTACTAGTGGTGAAGATGCCAATGCCTACATGCTTAAAGCAAAAGTTACAACTGATAGCTATCTATTTGTTATACATGAATGGTGGGGTCTTAATGACCATATCAAAAGGGAGGCAAATAAACTATACGATGACCTTGGAGGCCTGGTGAATGTAATTGCGCTTGATCTTTATGATGGTAAAATTGCTACAACCAGGGAAAAAGCCAGTGAACTCATGAGCAGTGTTGACTCAGAGCGAGCTAAAACCATCATTAAAGGAGCGCTAGACTTTGGCGGTAGTGGAGCAGAAGTAATGACCATTGGTTGGTGCTTCGGGGGTGGTTGGTCACTGCAAGCAGCAATCATGGCCGGTGATGCATTAAAGGGTTGTGTGATGTACTATGGCATGCCAGAAAAAGATATAAACAGGTTAAAAATGCTCAATGCTCCAGTACTTGGAATTTTTGCCAAACAAGATGGCTGGATAACCCCTGAAGTGGTAGATAATTTCAAAGCAAATATGGCACAGGTTGAGGAGGAGTTGACGGTGAAAATGTATGATGCAAAGCATGCATTTGCCAACCCAAGTAACCCTGAATATGACAAAGATGCCACTGAAGATGCCTACAGAGCGGTGATGGCCTTTATCAAGCCAAAACTCGATTAAACTTTTAGGATTTTTAATGAATTATTAATAGTTTGCATGTTGCAATTTTGTAGGTAATCATGAATTAGTGCAATTCATGAAGCTCTTATGAACTTGTTTTCAACCTGAAAACTATTATGAAAAAAAGATGGGCAACACTCTTTTTGTTATGTTGCATATATTCCTCTGCAACAGCACAAAGTGATAATAGTGCAACTAAGGGAGTAATTGATGCCTCCCATATTAACCTCCAGGAAAATCAAACAATAGCACTCACAGGAGAGTGGGAGTTTTATTGGAATAAACTCCTCACCTCTAAACACTTTGAAAGTCGAGGCTTAAGGCCTGGGTATATCAAAGTGCCTTCTGTTTGGAACGGTCAATTTTATAAAGGTGAAGAACTGGATGGGCAAGGGTTTGCAACGTATCGGTTAACGGTAATCACATCCAATGCGCCAAAGTTATTGGCCATAGAAATCCCAAATGTTTATACCAGCTACAAACTTTTTGTCAACGATGAGCTAATCGCCACAAATGGAATCGTTGGTGAAACCAAGCAAACGTATAAGCCTGAATGGAACCCAACATTAAAAGTCTTTAATGCCACAGACACCCTGGAAATAATTGTGCAGGTGGCCAACTTTGCCCACAATAGGGGTGGTATTCACAAGCCCTTTGTAATTGGTAATTTCGACAGTGTAGCTTCTATAAGAGAAAGCAAAGTAATCGCCAACATGCTGTTAACTGGTGGTCTTTTTGCTCTGGGATGCTTTTTTATTGCATTTTATTTATTTCGAGCTAAACAAAAGTCAACGATTTATTTCGGTCTTTTTTGTCTGTTGTGGGCGATCAGATCAGTATTTTCTAATATTTATCTGGTATCTACTTTTTTTGATGCCTTCAATTGGATATTGGCTTTAAGAATAGAGTATATATCTCTTTACCTCAGTGTATTATTTGGAATCTTATTCTTGGCTAAGGTTTTTGACCCCAAAGAGAGTAAGCTAGTCAAATATGCTATCAATATCATCAATGCAGTTTTCATCTTATTGACATTGATATTGCCGCCAGTTCTATTTACAATGCTGCTTCCGGCTTATCAGATTTTTATAGTTATTAATCTACTATTTGCTGTGTATGTCATCACCAAAGCAGTATTTGATAAAAGAAAAGATGCATGGTTTTCAGCGATAAGCATACTGCTGGGCGTCCTTGTTTTGGGTTATGAGATCATTTCTTATGTGTGGGTGCTTAAGGTCAACTATGTGTTTTTAAACTTTGGTTACTTAACTGTATTTTTCCTCAACTCACTTGTTCTCGCCAGCCGGTTTGTAGGTGCCTACATCAAAGCAGAGCGTTCAGCAAATGATAACAATTCCAAAGACCACACCATACGAGGAAAAAGACTCCACATTTAGTAAAAAAGCGGAGAGCATATAAGTAAGTTTTACAAATAGCTCATACCTTTATGCTATGAGTAAACCTGATAAAAAGCTGTTTTTGCTTGATGCATATGCCTTAATCTACAGAGCACATTTCGCATTTAGTCGTAATCCAAGAATAAGTTCTAAAGGAGTAAACACAGGCGTGATGTTTGGCTTTACGAACACATTACTGGAGATCCTTCAAAAAGAAAAGCCCACTCACATAGCCGTGGCGTTTGATACCTCTGCACCTACCTTCAGACACGAACAATACGAAGAGTACAAGGCCAACAGGCAAGAAACCCCTGAGGATATAAAAGTCGGAATACCGGTGGTGAAAGATATCGTCAGAGCATTTAACATTCCTATACTGGAAATAGATGGTTATGAAGCAGATGATATTATTGGTACCATTGCTAAAAAGGCTTCAAAAAATGGCTTTGAGGTGTTTATGATGACCCCTGATAAAGATTTTGGGCAATTAGTTGAAGACCATATCTACTTATACAAACCTTCGTACATGGGTAATGCCGTAGATGTAATGGGTGTACCAGAGGTATTGGCAAAATGGAATATTGAGCGTATCGACCAGGTTACTGATATGCTAGGCCTGCAAGGTGACGCTTCGGATAACATCCCGGGAATTCCAGGCATTGGCCCAAAAACAGCTTCTAAATTAATTCAGGAATTTGGCTCTGTGGAAAACCTGGTGGCCAACGCTGATAAATTGAAAGGGAAACAAAAAGAAAATGTGGTGAATTTTGGTCAGCAAGGCATCATGTCTAAGGAGTTGGCCACCATTAACATCGAGGTTCCTATCGAGTTCAATGAAAAAGACCTGACCTACGATGAACCAAATGAAGAGCTGCTCAAACCCATTTTTGAAGAATTAGAGTTTCGCACGATTATCAGAAGGGTTTTTGGCGAAGAAATGAAACAGGGAGGCAGCTCGGCTTCATCAGATGGTCAGTTAGATATGTTTAGTGCAGCCAGTAAAGAAGCTATAGAAGTTGCCGAAACTACCTCTGTAGAAAAAACCAGTCTTGATATGGCTAAAGTAAATTATAAGTTACTTACCAATGCTGAGGACATCAAAGCGCTGGCTCGAGAGCTTAATAACCAAAAAGAATTTTGCTTTGATACAGAAACCACCGGTATCGATGCTTTTGAAGCCGACCTGGTGGGTATGTCATTCTCCTTTAAAAAAGGTGAGGCTTTCTATGTGCCAGTTTCTGAAAATGCTGATACTGTAAAGCAGGTGCTAGCACCTCTGAAGAAGGCACTAGAGAATGAATCAATTCAAAAAGTAGGTCAGAATATCAAGTATGATATTCTCACACTCAAAAAATATGGCATACATGTGAAGGGCGCTTTGTTTGATACTATGTTGGCACACTACATTATAGAACCAGAAACAAAGCATAGCATGGATGTAATTGCAGATCAATACCTGAATTACACCACCATTCCCATTACAGATATATTAGGACCTAAGGGAAAGAAGCAAAAGAACATGCGCGACCTCGATCCCGAGGAAGTCGTAAACTATGCTTGTGAAGACGCTGACATCACACTTCAGCTCAAAGAAGCTTTGTCTAAAGAGTTGGACGAAAGACTGCTTAAACTACTCAATGATGTAGAACACCCACTCGTTTATGTTTTGGCTCAGATGGAGTTTGAAGGCGTAAGAATAGATCAGTCTGCGCTGGAAAGCATGTCTAAAGAGTTGCAGGAGATCAGTCTGGAGGTCCAGACCAAAATCTTCGAAATTGCCGGACATGAATTTAATATTGCTTCACCTAAACAATTGGGCGAGGTGTTGTTTGATAAGCTCAAACTGGTAGAAAAGCCTAAGAAGACGAAATCCGGGCAATACGCTACAGGAGAAGAGATATTGAGCCGACTGGCCAATGAGCATGAGATAGCAGGCAAAATTTTAGAGTTTAGAGAATATCAAAAGCTGAAGTCTACCTATGTAGATGCCCTGCCAAAACTGATAAGTCCACGCGATGGTAGAATTCATACCGACTATGGTCAGGCAGTAGCAGCAACCGGTCGGCTAAGCTCCAATAATCCGAACTTACAGAATATACCGATCCGTACTAAAAAAGGCCGTGAAATACGTAAAGCATTTGTGCCAAAGGATGGCCATGTATTGCTAGCCGCTGATTACTCTCAAATAGAACTGAGGATAGCTGCAGCTTTCGCCAAAGACGAACACATGATGGAGGCCTTTAAAAATGGCCGTGATATTCATGCAACTACGGCTGCCAAGGTATTTGGCGTGGATGTAGACAAGGTAGACCCGAATATGAGAAGGAAAGCCAAGGAGGTAAACTTCGGTATTATTTATGGCATCTCGGCATTTGGTCTTTCTCAAAACCTCAACATTCCACGCTCAGAGGCCAGCGATATCATCAATGCATATTTCAAGGAGTTTTCTTCTATCAAGGCCTACATGGATGCATGCATTGAGAAAGCCAAAAAGGATGAGTATGTAGAAACCATTATGGGGCGTAGAAGATACCTTAGGGATATCAACTCTAGAAACGCCACGATGAGAGGTTATGCCGAGCGAAATGCCATTAATGCGCCTATACAAGGAAGTGCTGCAGATATCATCAAAGTAGCAATGGTAAGGGTGCAAGACTGGCTGGAGAAAGAAAAGCTGAAAACCACAATGATTATGCAGGTGCATGATGAATTGGTATTTGAAGTCCCTGAAAATGAATTAGAAACTGTCAAGCCAAAGATTATTGATTTGATGAAAAACGCAGTAGATCTTGAAGTACCTATGGAAGTTGAAGCAGGAGTTGGTGACAATTGGCTAAAAGCACACTAAAAAATGTAGGATGACAATCAAAAGACAAACACTGGCTCTAATCGTTCCTGTAATACTTTTCATAACGATGGTATTGCTTGCAAGGACGAGTTGGTTTATTGCTCAGCCAGAAGCCCTTTCCATCGGACTGGTGTTTGATTTTACTTTGACGATTCCCATTATTTATTTTCTAATCGTACGGAAAACAGGCATCCCGAATATTACAGTTGTGCCAATATTTATCATTGGTACAATCATCGCTTCTTATGTCATCCCTCAGGGTCAACAATTTTACTTAACTCAAATAAAAACCTGGATTATACCAGTCGTGGAGTTGGTTGTGTTGACTTTCATTATTTATAAAATCAGACAAATAAACCTTGAGTTTAAAAGGCAGAAAGCGGAGCAAGCCAACTTTTATGATACCTTGAAACAAGCTGTAGCAGAAATCTTGCCCAAACCTGTCGATGTATTCTTTGCTACTGAAATCGCTACGTTTTACTATGGCTTTTTTCATTGGAAAAAGCATCAATTAAAACCCAATGAGTTTTCTTACCATAAGGTCAATGGAGCTATTGCTCTTTTCATAGTGATTATTGGTCTTGTGGTGGTTGAAACAGGAATCATTCACTTGCTACTTACCAGATGGAGCCCATTGGCAGCCTGGATTTTATCAGGCATTAGCATTTATACTGGTCTGCAATTATTTGGATTTATGCGCTCGATGAGCAAGCTGCCCATCGAAATCACTGACAACCAGCTATTGCTTAGGCATGGTTTGATGGCCTCTATGAAAGTGCCATTTGAGTTAATAGACACTGTTGAGCTTTCAACAAAAGATTTAGATGAAAATACTACAGTAAGAAAGCTATCTATTCTGGGAAATCTCGAGGCTCATAATGTTATAGTTCATTTCAATGAAACCTCTACTTTCAATAGTCTTTATGGCTTTAACAAAACTTGTGACGGCCTGGCCTTACATGTAGATGCTCCATCAGAATTTAAACAGGCCTTAGACGCAAAGATTAATTCTTGAGGCAAGTAATACTCTTCCATATGGCATGCTTGCTATTGCTCACCACTCCAGTGATGGGGCAAACTGTGAATGATAATATGGCCAATGCAGAGAAGCTGATTGTTGATCAGTTTGTATACTCACTCACCAATGGAAATACAGTTGAGCATAGCTGCGTAGATGAAACGCTTACAGGCAAATGCATAGACTACCACAATGACCAATGGTACACTTTTGAGATTGGCGACAATCCACATGTTTATATCAACCTTTCCGGACAAGATTGTCGTGATATGCGTGGGGTGCAATTGGTAGTGTTATCTGGAGAGTTGTGTAAACCTGAGACTTACAAAATCTACGATTGTATCTCTACAGCAACCCAGGACGATATTTACGTAGCTCTTGATCTCGAACCAAATCAAAAATACTGGCTCAATATAGACGGCTATTTACATGACTTCTGTAAGTTTTTTATCGAAGTCAGTTATACACCAAAAGGGATGTCAAAAAAAGAATATCCGCTGGACTCAGTGAAGGTAAGGGCTGACCAAAACATTTTTGACATCCGATGGTCGTTGCCCGATAGCTTGTCGCACGCAGTAATGGCTACACAAGTTTTGAGGAAACAAGTTACAGATTTTAAGTTTGACTCGATCAGCGCAGTGCCTGTACAGTATAATGCATATGGTGATATGCGGTATGGTTATTCTTTTCGTGACACGCTGTTGTTTCCTGGCAACTACCAATATCGCCTGGCTTTAGTTTTGCAGGATGGCAGGCAACTTTTTGCCGGAGACTATGACTTTAACACATCCAGCAGGTATGGCAGTAAGCAGGAGTCATTAATTATTCTGCCTTTGGATTACAGAAGAGGGACATTTCTTAAAATCAATTTCAAAGATGTAAGCTCTGGCAAATTAATCAGGGATTTAGATGTCAAATTCGATCCAAGAAGACATAGCCAACTGGTGTTTTATAAGAATAAATTCAGCCAATATAAAGCCATTGAAATTGAAGTGATCAATAAGGATGATAGCCACTCCAAATCACACTTTTACACGATACAATAACTTACTCCCTGCGATACACTCCAGAAGGAAATACCACCACGCTTTCATTACCATCTTTACCGACTGCAGCGACACCAAATAAGTAATTGTCTATTACCACGTTTTCCAGTAAGTATTCGCTCACATTGCCGACAAATTTTGAGTATTCCCACTGAGGGGCTGTGGTCTCTCTCCAATAGATTTTGTATCCTGCGAGATTGTCATCTTCCACTTGTTCCCATCTTAATGAGGTTGAAGGTTCTACTACACCAGCTATCTCTACATTTGTTGGGGCTTTAGGAGCCCAGGCAAGTCCAGCAAGATTGATCGCATTTACAGCAGTTAGTTTAGCAGCGTAGTCAAAGTCTACTCCCTCAATAACATCACCATACTTAATGCCGTCTTCTGTTCTTAAATCCTGGTGCTGTCTGGTATAATTTTCATTAGTCTCCATGATTCTGACACCGGCAAAGCCTTCATCATTAAAAGGCCTATGATGCCCACCACGGCCAAACCTGTCCAGTCTATAAATCATTGTAGGATTCATTTCTGGCATGTAGGTCTCTGTCATATGATGTACGTATCTTGCCAATTGCCTCGAAATCCCATCTACCTCACCCCCATAAAATCTGCGCATCATGCGCTGGCGATCAGTTTCTGTAACTGGAGTTGGCTCAGAAAATATTCTAAAGCTTCTATTATCAATCACCTGGTTCACTCCCTCGATGTTACCAATCATATCATTGTTCAACACACCAATGATATCCCAATCATTTTCTTTGGCGTATTTGGCCATGTGTTTTCCTCCGAAAAGGCCTTGCTCCTCACCAGACAACCCAACATAAATAATGCTGGCAGCAAATTTATATTTCGACAACACCCTGGCCGCCTCTATGGCTCCTGCCATACCCGATGCATTGTCATTGGCTCCTGGCGAATCATCAGTGGCATTCAAAGGATCACTCACTCTACTATCGATATCACCTGACATGATCACGTAGCGATTAGGATATTTCGTACCTCTTTGAATGGCCAGCACATTTACGATTTCGACATCCTCTTTGATTCTGGTCTTAGGGTCACCTTCCACCATGTTGCGCATGTATTGCACTTCCAGACAGTTGTTGCAATCTTTAGAGATTGACTCAAACTCACTTTTTATCCATCTTCTGGCTGCTCCTATCCCTCTAGTTTCTGAAACCGTATCTGACAACGTATGTCTCGTACCAAACGACACTAATTTTTTAATGTCCGCTTCAATTCTATCTGCTGAAACAGCTTCAATAATATCATAATGTCTTGGGTCAGTTTCTTTTTGTGCAATGGCCGCTGTTGATACAACGAAAAGTATAATAGAAAGTAAGTAGGTTGGTTTCATTGGTTCTGAGATTTTAATTCTGCGACTAATATCGTTAATAACATACGCATTACTAATTGGTTTTCTCTTAACGGTATAATGCTTTGAGCACCATATTTGTATTTTAGATCAGGCATTGACTAATCGGAATTATGATACCCACATTACAAGACTTTAAAGCGGCTCATGAAAGAATAAAGCCCTACATACACAACACACCAGTACTGTCATCGCAGCAGCTCAATACACTCACTGGTTGTGAAGTATATTTTAAATGTGAAAACTTGCAAAAGGTAGGTGCTTTTAAAGCAAGAGGTGGATTTAATGCTTTGCTTTCTTTGTCTGAAGATGAAAGAAAAAAGGGTGTAACAGCTCACTCATCGGGCAATCATGCACAAGCGGTGGCGCTAGCGGCAAAAACACTGGGGGTAAAAGCATATATCGTGATGCCCTCTACCGCCCCGAAAGTGAAAAAGGATGCTGTGATTGGCTATGGAGCAGAAGTGATCGAATGTGAACCTACACTCGAAGCCAGAGAAAGCACTGTTGACCAAATTATTAACGAGAAAGGCGCAGTACTCATACACCCTTTCAACGATTACAACATTATTGCCGGGCAAGGCACTGCGGCTATCGAGCTATTGGAATCGCAACCTGATCTTGACTATATCTTTACACCCATAGGTGGTGGTGGTTTAGTCTCTGGGAGTGCATTAGTGGCCAAATATTTATCACCAAATACGAAAGTCATTGGCGCTGAGCCAGAGGAGGCAGATGATGCCTTCAGGTCCTTTAAAGCGGGTAAGATATTACCACATGAAACTCCACCTAAGACAATAGCTGATGGTTTGCTTACGACATTAAGTGACAAGACATTTGAAATTATCATGCAAGAGGTTGAAGATGTGTTAGTGGTCAATGAGGAAGAAATTGTAGCTGCCATGCAACTGATGTGGGAACGCATGAAAATCGTCACTGAACCTTCCGGGGCGGTGCCATTTGCCTCATTAATTCGCAATAAAGAGCGATTTCAGGGCAAACGCATTGGCATTATCATTAGTGGTGGTAATGTGGATTTAGGTAAGTTGCCTTTTTGATGTCTAAAATGAAGGTATGTGAAAACACAGACCTGGGAGGGAAGTTCAGCACGACAAGAATGTGTTGTGAAAAGATTCACCGGGTGACTTTGAGTCACCCGGTGAATGCCAAGTAATAATAGAGGTCTGTGAAGACACAGACCTTGGTGGCAGGTATAAAAAAAGCCCGTGGTGACACGGGCCTTTGATAAATTGCTTCACTGCGTTCGCAATGACGAGAATAATTACTTATTCATCGCATCTAACAGCCTAAGCACATAGTTGCCTAAGTTGGTAGCTAATATTTTTCTATACTCTGTAGAGTTGGTGTAGCCGCCATTTTGAGCAAAGAACTCATTCATTGGCACCGTCCAGTCGCTGTTGTTTGGCATGATGAAACCAAAACTTTCGCCTTTCTGATCACCAGCTGTTTGTCTCTCAATCTTCAGGTTTTGTTCCAATACCTGCATGTAAGTAGAGAAGTCTACATAGGTAAAATATTTTGGGTTAGCCACCACTTTTTGGTTGGCCTGATCAAAGGTTGTTGTAGTCTCAATTTGTAAAGATGGAAAGTACTTTGACTTTATTTCTTGCATGCGTTTCTCATGCGTAGTACCCTTCTGAACCACGGCTGTCATGCCGGCAAATTCCTGAGCAATATTGCTCATGCTAGACAACTTAGGAGCACTTGGGTGTGTGGCCATAATAGCTACATTTGAAAAATAAGGCGGGCTAAAATTATATACTCTTTTTCTGGCGTCTGTAATCGTCACATCACCCAGGCCGAATACTCCGCCACTACTTGCTTTTACAGTATTTAGAAATAAATCAAAGTCGCCACTCCTGGCTAAATCTCTATAACTCACATTTAATGTAACTCCATACTTGTCTTTCACAAACTTTGTGAAGCTGTCCATAATATCGAAACAAACTCCGCTGTACTTACCATTTACTTTTTCAGAAAACTTAGGGGCATCTGTATAAGTCACTACGATAGTTGCCTGCTTGCTTTGCTTTGCTTTTACCCAACTATCACCAGAGAGACCCTGGCTCATGGCATGTTGCATGGTAAATAATGCTGCAAATACTAGTACTAATTTTTTCATATCTCTCTTCCTTTTTCTTTCATAAACCAACAATCAGACCAAAATGATAAAAAATTGGCTATTTGGGAAGAGTAAGTAAGTATAAATAAAAAAAGTACGGCCAATTGGCCGTACTTTGTTGATATTCAGATATTTATTTTAAGAATCCTTACTTACGTGCACCGCTTAAGTCATAAGACCCCAAGGTGCCAATATTCATTTTACCAAGAAACTCATCATCAAGAATAATTACACTTGTATCAATTTTGATTCCTCCTCCCTGTTCGATCATAAAGGAAAAGGTAAGTTCATTACCGTTTACGCTTATGTCTTGCAGCTCATATTCACCGTTGCTACCTGTAAGTGTTCCTTCCAGTTTGTTCTTCTTTTTGCTTATGGTAATTGTACCTGATTGATCACCTTGCGGTGATTTCGCAGTATATGTCCAGGTACCTACAGGATCTACTTTTGCATCGGCTTTCTTAGCAAACCTTTCAAACCTCGAAGCCTTATCTACTCTTGGAAATGCATTGTTTTCCGTATCGGTATCAGCCGTGTCATTGTTAGGGTCCACTACAATGTTGGTGACCTCTTTCTCAAAAGCAAAAGTTTTTGTAATCTCCTGCTCATTGTACCTCCAGATTTCTGCTGGTATATGCTCGGTAGTTTTAGTACCATCAGCAAAAGTAAACTCAATAATCAATGGCATCACCAACCCACCTTTATTGCTAAACTTCATTTGGTAGAAATTCTTATCCGCAAACTTGGCCATAATGGCTTTGTCGTCTACACGGTTCATAAACTCACCGTAGTAGCGGTCATCGGTTTCTGTTAAAGAAAACATCTCAGGCTCATCGCCAAATGTCATCATATCGCTATTACTGCTGGCAGAAAGGTCACCCTTCTTCACCGTTTTGGCTTTGTTCTCCACATCAGTTTCTTCAGATCTCATTCTAAACCATTTTACTTCGTCAAGCGAAATGTCTACATGGTCTACGCTGTAGAACCAGCCTCTCCAAAACCAATCTAAATCAACCGCTGAAGCATCTTCCATCGTTCTGAAAAAGTCTGCCGGCTTAGGGTGCTTAAACTTCCATCTGTTGGCATATGCTTTAAAGGCTGTGTCGAATAGCTCAGGGCCCATTACTGTTTCTCTCAATACCGTAAGTGCTGCAGAGGGTTTGCCATACGCATTATAACCAAACTGCTTCACCTGCTCAGAGTTTGTCATGATCGGACGAATCTGGCTTTTCTCCATTTTCATATAAGCGGTGATCCCCTGAGGTGATCCCCAATTTAAATCAAGGTCATTATATCTTACTCTTTTGGTTTCTCTCTCTAAGAAAGAGTTGAGACCTTCGTCCATCCAGGTCCACTGGCGCTCGTCTGAGTTTACGATCATCGGGAAGTAGTTGTGCCCCACCTCGTGCACGATCACGCTGATCATACCGTCTCTTAGTCTTTCTGAAACAGACCCATCAGGAGCCGGACGACCATAGTTGAAGCAGATCATCGGATATTCCATACCCTGATTGGCTGCATGTACCGAAATAGCTACCGGATAAGGGTAGTCAAATGTTCTCTCAGAGTAAACTTCTAACGTGTTTTTAACCGCCTCTGTAGACTCATCTGCCCACAACGGCAACCCTTCTTTAGGGTAGTAAGACATGGCCAATGGCGTAGCTCCGTTTTCGAGCTTTACTGCTTGCGCATCCCAGATGTATTTTCTTGAAGAAGCAAAAGCAAAGTCTCTTACGTTTTCTGCCTTGTATGTCCAGGTAGCTGTTTTCTTAGCGTTTGACTTTTCATTCTCAATGGCCTCTTCTTCTGTTACGATAAATACTGGCTCATCAAAAGTGGTTTTTGCTTTCTCATAACGCTCGTACTGTGTTTTGCTCAACACTTTTTTGGCATTTTGCAATACACCTGTAGAAGCTACAATGTGGTCTTCCGGCACGGTGATGTTTACTTCGTAGTTACCAAAAGTAAGGGCAAACTCCCCTCTTCCGATAAACTGCTTGTTTTGCCACCCTTCGTAGTCGTCATACACAGCCATACGTGGAAACCACTGCGCGCAAGTGTAAGCGTAGTTGCCATCTTCAGGGAAAAACTCGTAACCCCCACGGCCACCAATGACCATACGGTCGTAGATGTTGTATGACCAGTCGATTGAGAAAGTAAACGTCTCTCCTGTTTTGAGTGGCTGCGCCAAATCAATACGCATCATCGTACGATTGATAGTGTGAGGCAATGCTTTACCATCAGCACCTTTCACAGCTTTAATTTTATAGCCGCCATCATAATCGTGGCCCTCTACACGGCCTTCGAAAAATTTGGCCGGAAGTGAATCACGCATGGTTGAGTTGCTGGTGATGTCTGATAAATTGCCTTTTGCTCTCACGTTCTGATCGAGCTGCACCCATAAATAAGTAAGTGGGTTGGGCGAATTGTTATAGTAGGTGATGGTTTCGCTACCTGTGAGCACCTGCGTCTCATCATCGATAGCGACATCAATTTTATAATCAGCTCTTTGCTGCCAGTAGTTTTCACCAGGAGCTCCGGAGCCCGCACGGTAAGAGTTAGGTGTAGGCAACATGCTGCCTAGCTGCTCAAATTTTTGACCCCACTCTTCCTGTGCAAATAAGCTGGTACTTAAGAAGCACAGCAGTGCTAAAAATTTAATCTTTCTCATATGTGTTGTTTGTTTTTTGTCTGAGACTGACCAAAGCCAGACGCTTTGTGAAAGCCCAATACTTCATTAATCGGTTTTATAGATTTTTCGGGATAACAAATCTAAATAAAATAAACGTACTATCGATCAGAATTATTTGATGCCCTAAGAGGTCGCATTAAGCGGTAAATATGGGTGGTGGAGCAGACAATTTGGTTATTAAAATCACCGCTGGTCGTGCGTGATACACCTGTTTGTAATTATTTGTAAATATTTGTCTTGGTAATACCACGCACTGTTTTAATAGAATAAGTATAATTTTTGCAAAATAAATGCTATTATTGTTTTGCATAAGGTATATCACGCAGTGTTATATACGGTTGTTGGGCATAATTATAGCATCATGAATCTCCTATTTATACCAAAAGACAAAGCAGAAGACCTGATGAACTTTGAAATTGATGAAATCGAGTCTGCTGAACTTGAGGATATTCAAAAGGAACTATCTGAACTAGATAAATCCTTCCAATTAAAGTCTGCCAACTTAGGAACAGGTGCAGATTGGATTTTGATTATGGCAATTTTGAACGGCCTAACTACAGTTTTCCTTCTTGGGGACAAGATTAACAAAGGGATTGAAGGATGGATTGCAATTGGCTATAGAATAAAAAATATCTTCAAAAAATCTGATCGAGTCTATGTTGATAAGGATCTAGCGAATATACTCGGGATTGAATTTCTATCTCAAAAATTCGATTTGCATTCAATAAAAATTGTTTATGAACACTCAATACCTGCGTTGGACTTGAGTGGCGCATTTAATGACAGACGAACTGGTGATTTTCTGGCGCATCCATATACAGTTTTTATCACAACATTTGAAATCAATGATCGATGGACTGTTACACTGGGAATAAAATCAAACGGTGAGATAGACGAACTCTACTCCTTTGACAATTACGGTCATATTCCATTTTAATCAAACCTATGATTACAAATTTAACACCTGATACATGGAGAGATTTACAGACTGAAGTAGGCCGAATTTTAGAACAATGTGGTTTTTCTGTTGAAATAGAAAAAAAAGCAGCAACGGCTAGAGGGCGGGTTGAATTGGATGTGTATGCTGAGGAAACAATTAAAGGAAGAAAATATTCAATTGCTTGTGAATGTAAGCACTGGAAAGCGAATGTCCCTCAAACTATTATTCATGGTTTCAGAACTGTAGTTTCTGATTTAGGTTGCAACATAGGTTATATTATAACCACTAGTGACTTTCAATCTGGCTCATTAGCGGCATCAGAAATGACTAATGTGGAATTAATGACTTGGGAAAATTTCCAAAACAAATTCTTTGAAAGCTGGTATGAAGAATATTTTTCTCCGTCAATAGCCAAAGAACTAGATCCTATCCTCACATATTCCGAACCAATTTTACCAAAATGGTTTAGTAAAATGACCTCTGAGGAAAAAGATACTTATTATGAGTTGAAAGATAAGTATGACGCATTTGGATGGATAGTTATGATGTTCACTCCATACGCAAGAATGGTTGGAAATAAAGAAATACCAACCTTACCTCTGATTAGCAGGTTACGTGTAACAGATGATTTAAAGAAGAATATTCCGACTAAAATCTTAAATGAAACTGGTTACAAACAATTCATGGAACATTGTATTGAATTTGGGAATATTGCTATTTCTGAGTTTCGCGTGCTTAGAGATAAATACATATAACACTTTAAACAACTATGCCCAACAAACACTATCATCCATAAGCTAACTGAGCAATTTGCAAAGCCTTGTGCGATGAGACACTTTTATTGAAATTTGAAATGTCCAGCTTACGGATGATAGTTGGGCGTTAGCTACAATTATGACTAGGGAAGAAGAAATTGAAAAAGTACATGGAAATGGTTCCCATGTTGTGATATTGGGTGCTGGTGCTTCCTATGCCTCAACCTTAAGAACCCCTGAGAAGAATGGAAAAAAGCTTCCTTTAATGAGCAATGTGGTTGATGTGGTTGGTTTAGACTCAATTCTGAAACACTTACCTAAACAATATCAAGAACTGAGGGAAGATTTTGAAAAATTATATACTAATCTTTCTCTTTCTGACGAGTTTAAATCTGAAAGAGAGGAAATAGAGGTACTGGTATATGATTACTTCAATTCACTTGATTTACCTGAAGAACCTACTATTTACGATTACTTAGTCTTGTCACTACGACATGAAAGGGATGTAATTGCAACGTTTAACTGGGATCCATTTTTGTACAAAGCCTATGTTCGAAATGGAGAATTTGTTAAAAGCCCTGGAATCCTATTCTTACATGGATGTGTTTCACTTGGTTTCGATAGTTCTAATGGGACCTCTGGGCCAGCGGGCTGGTACTCAAAGGCCACAAAGAAGGAGTTTGTTCCTACAAAATTATTATATCCGGTTGAGAAAAAAGACTACAACTCTGATCCTTTTATAAAAGGGCAATGGGATGCATTGGCATATGAATTAAAGATTGCTGAAAGGGTAACAGTCTTTGGGTATTCAGCACCGATATCTGATGTAGAGGCCATTGAATTATTGCAAACTGCTTGGGGAAACCCTGAGGAACGTGCAATGGAACAGTTTGAGCTTATTGATATCCGAAAAGAAAAAGAAGTCAGAGACTCTTGGAACAGCTTCATTCATTCGCATCATTACAATTACTCCACAGACTATTTTAACTCATCTATGGCTCTTCACCCTCGAAGAACTGTAGAAAGCTACCATCACTGGTCTATGTCTATGACTCCAAGTGATGCATTTCAAGATGGAAACAGAATACCAGATAACTTTAGTTCTTTAGAAGAGCTATGGAAGTGGCATGAACCATTAATTGAAGCAGAAAGGAAATTCTATGAATAAGTTGGATTTCTTAATTGATTGGTACCATAAAGAGAACGACAGACAATCCTCAATAAATAATTCATTGAGTATTCCCATTGGAATTCTGTCCGGTTTATTGGCTGCATTCTTCTTCTTGTCAAAAAGCTATGAATTTGGCCAAGAGACAAACGGCCTTCTGAAATGGGCATTTATTGCTCTTATCATTATTTCAATTATTTGTTGGGTAGTTGTTGTCATAAACTTGTTCCTTGCTTACAATAATCTGTTTAATGGATATGAATATAAGGGAATACCTTACCCAACCGTATTAAATAAGCAACACAAAGATTTGACTGACTTTGTTGATGAGAATAAAGATCAATTAGACGAAGGCACTACACCTGACAAGCTATTTGACAAACAGCTCATTGAGATGTTTTCAGAGTATTTAAATAGGAATATTGCCAATAACGATAAAAAATCAACCTATTTACATGTGGCTAAAAAATTCCTTTTGATTTGCTTTCTCTTCACAACATTGAGTACTATACCGTTCACTGTAAATTATTTTAACTTTAAGAACGTTAAGAAGACAGAAAGCATTGAAATAAAAAACATCGATGACTTTAAAGACATTCTAAAAGATATAGAGATCGAAAACTTGAAAATGAGAAATTATGAGCGACAAGAATCCAAAAAAGCCGACTCCACCGCCACCACCACCTCCGAGATTGATAAAGGAAGGAAGACAGCAACCGCCACCTCCGCCACCACCAAAAAAAAGTAAGTAAAAAGTAGCTAACAAACACTAAAATGAATATGCGAACTGAGCTATTTGAAAGGACATTACGAGCAAGAAACCTAGGTGCTTCTAGCAACTGGGGCGCATACTCATTTTAGTTAGACGATATAGGTAGCTGATATTAAAATATGCATAAACTTTTAGCCCTTTTAGTAACATTTTTCTTAGTTCAGACATACTGGTTAAAAGATGCTCAGAATTATGTTGTTGAAGCTAACAATAACGCAACGCTTGTAGACTCAATAACTCAAAAAGAAAAGAATGGTCAGACTACCGTCACGAAGTTTATTGCTGATGATGTCACAAAATTAAGCGTTACTTATGATTATGATAATCTTGTAGAGCTAAAGATAAGTTATTATTCAAAGAATAATTTCCTGTTTGCACAACGAATGGTCGGTCAAGATGTTTTAATATATAAACGAGAAAGACTGGCAAATGAACCATACGCATCATTAATTGAATCAAATACATACTTTAAATCAGCTTCCTTCGGGATCAGGAAGTCAAGAAAAATTGACATCCACGAATCGGATAATATTGAAGAACTAAAATTAAAACTTAAAAAGAAAAAGTTTGATGTCGACACACTAGATAACACGGTGTATAAAAGTATAGCGGGCAAGCTATTGCAACTTAAGACCACCCATAACATCAAGTAAGAGGTTTTCTGACTTTTTAAGGATATGATGTTATTAAATTTTAGTAATGAAGAGATTCAGTTTTTCATTTGAAAACCTAACACGTGAAAAACCGTCTTTAGATAAATGACAAAAAAACGAAACAAACAGCTATTTAGAGTAGTGCTATTTTTAGGTACGGCTATCTCTTTGTTCTTTGTGCCCTGGCTTTTGGTTAAAGCATGGATACTTCCGCTACCTGATACCGTTCAAGAACAAGCCGATGAGGCCATAAGTCATGGGTTTGAGGGTGTAATTGTTTATGTAGACCAAGCAGGGAAACCTCCTCAATATTTTGCTTCTGGATGGCATGATAGAGAAGCAAAGAAACCTGTCGATCCTCATGCGCTTTTTAAAATTGCCAGCATTAGCAAGTTATATGACGCTGTAGCTGTCACCAAATTGGTAAGTGACGGGCGGCTTTCTCTGGATAAGACCATTGCTGATTATTTACCTGAGCTTGCAGACAGAATCGAAAATGCTGAAAAAATCACTTTGAGGTTGATGATACAACATAGAAGTGGCATACCCAATTTTACAGACGCTCCAGGTTTTTGGGCAGCCCCAACAGCAACCTATGAAGAAGGCCTTGCCTTGATTTTGGACCAACCGGCCAATTTTGAACCCGGGGAAGACTACGAATATTGTAATACAAATTACCTCTTAATCAATAAGATAATGGATGATGCGCTAGGTTATGGCAACTTTCAATTCATTCAGGAAGAAATTCTAAATCCGCTAAATCTTAACCATACTTTCAGTTCGCTCAGCGAAGTGAATATAGACCATGTGATGAGTGGTTATCATGTAGGATATCCCCATGATTTAAAGACGAACGATTATGGCATGCATGCCACAGCACAAGACGTGGGAACTTTCCTAAGAGCTTTGAACGATGGCTCATTGTTTGCACCAGGAGAAGCGGAAATATATGCTTCCATTTATGAGTTTGAGCATTCCGGTTGGGTGCCGGGGTACCAAAGTTTTGCTGAATACCATAAAGAAATTGATGCCGTGGTTGTGGCGTTCTACAGTACAACCGATCCTGATCTTTACAATTGGAATTTGTCAGAAATCATCAATAATAGAATCGCTAAAATACTTGAGCGACAAAAGGACTCATAACAGTAAACGACATTAAAACGTCCTTCATACTAACTATTGTATACCTGAGCTTATTGATAACACCGTGGTATGTTTTTTCAAACTTTCTTGAACAATAGTATTTAATAACCGTAAGTATTACGCTAATTCAAAAATACTATTATGAAATCAACTACATACCCAAGATCATTTTCACATATCGGTATAACCGTACCTGATATTAAAGAAGCGGTAAAATTCTATACTGAAGTCATGGGCTGGTACATGATCATGGAACCTTCAGTAGTTAAAAAAGAAAGAGACACCGCTATAGGTCAAATGTGCATTGATGTATTCGGAGAAGATTGGGAAGAGTTTGAGATCGCTCATATGTCAACGTCCGATGGGGTGGGTATAGAGCTATTTAGCTTCCCACATGGAGTGAAGGAAGCCCCGGCATTTAACCCCTTCAATACAGGCTTGTTTCATTTTTGCGTGCAAGATCCAGGCATTGAAGCATTGACAAAAGCAATAGTTGACCGTGGCGGTAAGCAACGTATGCCGATCAGAGAGTACTACCCTGACGAAAAACCCTTTAAAATGGTATATGTCGAAGACCCATTCGGCATTGTTTTCGAAATATATACTCACAGTTACGAACTGACTTACTCCTCAGGAGCTTATCAGAAATAGTATTTGATAGTTGTAAATGGCTGCATCATTTAGTTTTTTAAATTAAATTGTTTGTAGCATATTGCTTAAACCATACTACTATGAGCAAGCCCACACAAGACGAACGTATAGCAAAAATGACCTTTGGGTCAGTTTACCCACACTATATCACTAAAGTGGAGAAAAAAGGGCATACTAAAGAAGAACTACTCAAAGTCATAGAATGGCTCACTGGCTACAATAAATATGACCTTGATCAACTCATTGAAGAAAAGGCCACTTTTGAGTTATTTTTTGAAAAGGCGCAGCTCAACCCAAATGCAAATCTCATTAAAGGTGTCATCTGTGGCTATCGTGTAGAAGACATAGAAAATCCTCTCACACAGAAAGTACGATACCTGGATAAGCTGGTAGACGAATTGGCGAGAGGCAAGAAAATGGAGAGTATTCTGAGAAGCTGAAATTAACTAACAGTGATAAAGTTTTTTATCACGATCAGGTGTTTTGTCCATATAAAAGAGAATCGTTTTAATGAATCCATTTCAATAGAATGCTATCTTTTTATTTATATTTATTCAAAATATTTCTCTATTATTAGCTATTAAATAGGCTATCACTTCACATCAGTTAGTATGGTAAAGCAGGTTTTTCTTTCATCTCTCATTTGTTTCTTTTGGGCGAGTACAAATGGACAGGTTAATAACTCAATTGATAACCAATCGGCTATTAATATTTACAATGAAATTTTATCTACCAGAAACCCCAATGTAGTTATTGATTTGCTAAATGGAGTGAATATCGAGCAAGTTGCTGAAGATTCTCTGAAGTCTTATTTCTACTACTATAAAGGTTCGGCCCATGGTCAATTGTCCAGGTTCGACTCAGCTATTTACTTTCTCGATAAGGCCAGCGAAGCTTTACCTGTGGAACAATATCCCATCATAGAGATACAAATACTTCGAGCATATGGCAATGTAAACTGGGCTCGTAATTTTTACAATATAGCACTCAACAATTATGAAAAAGCACTCAATATTAGCTATGAAGTAAAAGATCCGGAATTTCAAATTTCGCTTTTGGGGAATATAGCGGGCATTTATTCAAAGCTTGAAAATTTGCCCCTGGCACTTGAGTACGCCCTTAAATCTGAAGAAATATCTGATAAAACTGGCGTTATACGTCCCAGAAGCCACATGAAAATTGGTAATTATCTAAATGGACTTGGGCAATATGAGTCTGCACTAAAAAGTCTTGATAAAACCAGAAAACTTATCATTACCGAGGGAAGGGATTCTATAGCTCTTGGGGTAAATTATGTCAACATAGCAACTGCTCACCTGTTTTTAGAAAACTATAGTTTGGCTAAAAATTACCTGGATACGGCCGAAGTAATTTTAGGTAAATTGGGCTATCAGTATCAAGGATTGTATTTGCAAAAAATAGAACATGCTTTAGGTACAAACAACCTTTCCAGAACACAGCAATTAATTAAAGAAGCAGAACCCATTTTCGCGAGGCAGCAAGACCAGCAGGAAGTCAAAAGCTTAAAACTGTTGGCGAAAGAGTTGGCAGTTAAGCAAGGGAAACTAAATGAGGCCATTCGCCTCCAAGAGGAGATTTATGCGCTCAACGATTCCATTAAAAATGATAAGATGGTCAACAGAGTGTATGAGCTTCAAACGCAATACGAAACTGCAAGGAAAGAAGCCGAGATTGAAAACTTAACATTGGCCAACGCTCTGAAAGATGAAAAACTTATAAGTAGCAGGAATAAGCAATATGCCATAGGAACTGGGGGTGTCATGTCAATTTTCATACTGGTACTGTTTTTTAGCTTTACATATAAAAAACAAAAAGCGGAAAGAGAGGCGCAGGAACTTCAAATGGAGGCGCTCAAAAAACGCTTTATGGAACTGCATGCCAGCCCATCCGAACTTGCAGTCTCACTAGAGTTTGAGGAACTTAATAGCAAGTTAAATACCGAGCTTACCGAAAGAGAATTTGAATGCTTAAAGCTTAGCCTCGAAGGCAAGACCAATACTGAAATTGCCGACCAATTATTCATTTCTGTATCTACCGTAAAGTTTCATCTGCGAAATACTTACTCAAAGATGGGTGTGGGCAATAGAAAAGAAGCATTTCAGCTTATGCTTAAAACAAGCTGATTATCAATCAGTTATAAATTATTGTTACAAAACTAACCCATAAGGTCAGGTAAATAAATTCTTGGATTTATGACATTCATGGCATTAATAATAAAACCTAAATGTCATGAAAAGAATTACACACACACTTTTACATGTGACTGATTTGGTGGACGGCAGGTTCCGTAATCTCATCTTTCACAAACGCTTTTGGAGCGACAGACCTTTAAATGTTATCATGCTCACCATGCTAATTGCATTACTTAGTGCTTCTACTATTAAAGCACAAAATGTAACTATCCCTGATGCAAACTTTAAAGCTTATTTGGTAGGGAACTCTTCCATAAATACCAATGCAGATACTGAAATACAGGTTAGCGAAGCACAGGCTTTTACAGGAGTAATTAATTGTAAGGACTTGGGTATTGCAGACCTCACCGGACTCGAGGCATTTACATCTTTGACTCAATTGATATGTGGAGGGAACCCTTCCCTAACATCAATGGATGTGAGTCAGAATACAGCATTATTTAGTATTAATGTTACTAACGCTTCACTTACCGCTTTAGATGTAAGTAATAATACCGCTCTTCAGTATTTACAATGTAGTAGCAACCAGCTTACTTCATTAGACTTAAGTCAAAACACAGCATTACTAGAATTAAATTGTGGCAATAACTCTATCACCTCGCTTGACCTGAGCAATAATACGTCTTTAGAGCACCTAAGATGTTATACCAATCAGCTGACAGCATTGGATGTGAGCCAAAATACTCAACTAACCCAACTATTTTTCTATGGTAATCAGATATCTGCTATTGATGTTACTAATAATACTGCTTTGCAGTATCTATATACCTTTGATAACCCTATTTCAACTTTAGATGTAAGCAACAACACTTCACTTATTAATTTATATAGTCATGAGAGTCAGCTTACTAGTTTAGACGTAAGTCAAAACCCTAATTTGGTTCAGCTTACCTGCTACAACAATCAACTCATGCAGTTAAATGTGGCCAATGGAAATAATGTTAACCTTACTGCATTTGATGCCACCGATAACCCCAACCTGTCTTGCATACAAGTAGATGATGCTGCTTACAGCACAACAAATTGGACTGACATAGATGCTGGGGCAAGCTTCAGTGAAGATTGCGCTGAGGCCTGGACACCTGTTAATATTCCAGATGCTAACTTCAAGGCAGCATTATTAGCCAACCCAAGTATCAACACCATCGATGATGGAGAAATAAGCTTTGAGGAAGCGAAAGCTTTTACAGGCACAATGAATGTATCAAACGAATCTATTTCTGACCTAACCGGTATTGAAGCATTTACTAACATTACTAATCTCATTTGTTCATTTAATTCGCTCACAAGCTTAGATGTCTCTTCGAATTTAAGCTTAGAGTCTTTAACGGCTAGAAATAATCAACTAACTGAGCTAGATGTTAGCCAACTCAGTTCCCTAGAGGATTTTGATGTGGCTAATAATCTCATATCAGCCATTGATGTTTCAAATAATGCTGCCTTAAAATATTTCTTTTGTAATGGAAATGAATTGACCTCAATTGACATATCTCAAAATAGCGCACTTCAAGAATTTGGTTGTGAAAATAATCAAATAACAAGCTTAGACTTTTCAGCCAATTCGTCATTAACTTATGTATGGGCAAATGCAAATCAATTAACCGAGGTTAACGCAGCGAATGGCATTAATGATTTATTTGAAGATTTTGACTTTCGGAATAACCCTAACCTAACCTGCATTACTGTAGACGATGTTGCTTATGCTGAAGCTAACTTTACAGATGTAGATGCAACTGCCAATTTCAGTACCAACTGCAACAACACAGCCAATGATATTACAGCTTTCAGTTTTGCGGAACAGGCCATTGGCGCCATCATTGACGCTGCTGATCATACTGTGGTAATTGATGTGGTTTCCGGTACGGATATGAGTGCTCTCACTCCTACTTTCACGGTTTCTTCTGGCGCTACCGCTGACCCTGCTTCCGGAGTAGCTCAGGATTTTAGCAGCGCATTCGTTTACACTATCACCGCTGAGAATCCTACAGCCGTTCAGGAGTGGACAATTACCGTTAGGGAAGAGAATAGTGCTCCAACAGGTATAACGCTGGGTAATTCGACAATAGACGAAAACAATTCGATTGACGATGTTATAGGTGAATTTACTACTACAGATGCTGATGAATCAGATATGCATACCTATACATTAATTTCAGGTACTGGCGACTCCGATAATGCTTCATTCGGTATTTCCGAAAATAGCCTAATCGCCAAAGAAGTATTTGATTTCGAAACCAAATCATCGTACTCCATCAGAGTTCAAACTGATGATGGCCGTGGCGGATTATTTGAAAAGGAATTTACTTTATCAATTAATGATTTAGAAGAAAGAGTAGCACAAACCATCACCTTCAATGCTATTGAAAACCAATTCTTTGAAGCAGGTTCTTTAACGTTATCAGCCACAGCTTCATCAGGTTTAGAAGTGAGTTATGATGTTGTAAGTGGTCCGGCTACAGTTTCCGGAAATATCATTTCTTTTTCAGATTTAGGCACTGTAGTAGTCAGTGCCAGCCAGGCAGGTAATGAAGAATTTCTGCCTGCCGAATCAAAAGAGCAATCTTTTGAAGTCATCGCGGTTACCGGATTGGAAGATGAGGCTTCTGCCTTACTGATTTATCCAAATCCCGCCATGGATATGATTACGGTGCAAACGCCACAAGAGAATATTACTCTGAAGCTGTTGAACATCCGCGGGTCAGAGGTAATGAATATAACGCCAAATGTGAGCAATGATATTTCTCAGTTAGATAAGGGTATTTACTTCTTAAAAATATCAAGCACACGCGGCACTAAAACTCACAAAATCATAAAAAACTAAATATTAGAAATCATGAAAATTATAAAATATAGCATACTCGCACTTGTTTTTATTTGGTTTGTAACACTCGTAGGTTGCAAAGACTATGATGAGGCAACTCCAAGCCAAACAGAAATACAGCTCAACACATTGATGAATGGAGGAACCAACTGGGTATTGGCATCGAACGGTGTAATCAAAGATGGCTTTAATGTGACATCTCAGTTTACTGGTTTCAAACTAAACATTGGTAATAAAACTTATAGTTCAGAAAACGGACTTAATCCTGTTTGGCCAACCTCTGGAACCTGGGATTTTCAAAATAATGATCCCGGTTTGATTTTAAGAGATGATGGTGTGCTGATTACAGTCAATGTCTCATCAAGCAATTTGACATTGACTTTTAATGCGAATGGCGTTAGCACAGGGGGACGTAATTCGTCAGTCTCTGGAGAATACCAATTTCACCTAATAAGTGAATAGTGTGTGTATGTCAGATGCCTTGCTTATTCATTTAAGCAGGGCTCTGATACTACCACTTCAAAAATAAAGGCTCCTATTGGGGCCATTTTTTTATTTGATACGTGCTTTCTGCCACTAAAAACTATGATGCAGGCTGACCTGTGCCTGTCCTTTAGCCCAGTTATTTGTAGTTTGTTTCATCCAGCCTAACTGCACACGTAAATTGTCAAGTAGGCCATAGCCTAAACCAGTGTAGGTACGGTTACGGTCAAAATATTCTACCGTTTGGCCATTGCCAATGTCACGCTGGCCATTGATGAATATCTCATTATACAACGCCAGATATACCACACCTTTAGTCAGCTCGGTATCATTAAAAGGAACGTTTACAAAAATGTTGTAACGATAGCGTGTTCTAAAGTCCTGATTTTCAACCCAACGTTGCTCAAATCTGAATCTATGGGTGAGTAAAAATCGAGAGCCAATTTTATGCGGAAGTAACGCCTCCTGATAAATTCTACTCTCTTTGACTGTCGCATCACTATCGCCAAATTCACCCGTTGTGATGTTGCCATACCCAAGTGTAAACAGCGCGTTGGCATTTTCTGGTCTATAAGTCACTCCCGTTCTTAATAGGATTTGCTCCAAGTCGCTACCGGCATTCCAAAATCTAAATTGATAATCACCTTGAAGGCCAAAACGGCTATCGCCAATTTTTTTATTGAAAAAGTACATATACCATGCACCTGGCTGGTTTTCATCTATTCCCTGGGCTTTGATATTTGTAAAGGCACACAAGAGTATTATGCTGAAGAAATATCTTTTCATTTGATCTGATTTATAATTATGGTTAATCTCTTATTAAAAATTAGTCGTAAAAAAGGCCCCAATCGGAGCCTTTTCTACAAAATCAATTATGAACGCTGACTTTACTCACCAGCGTTTTCTTTATACTCGTCAAACTTAGAGGTAGACTTTTTGCGTGGGAAAACATTGTCTTCCACATCGGTGTCTGCCGTCTCCAGGTTAGGATCTAAAACGATGTTGGTCACCTTTTTGTCGAAAGCAAAAGTTTTGGTGATCTCATTTTCGTTGTATCTCCAGATTTCTGCAGGTATTTTCTCAATAGTCTTAGAACCATCTTCGAAAGTAAACTCAACGATGACTGGCATTACTAAGCCACCTTCGTTTTTAAACTTCATTTGGTAGAAGTTCTTATCGGCAAACTTGGCCATGATCGCTTTGTCGTCCACTCTGTTTTTAAACTCGCCATAGTATCTGTCATCAGTTTCAGTCAGAGAGAATGGCTCAGGCTCATCACCAAAATCCATCATCTCGCCATCACCAGCGCTAGCGTTAAGGTCACCTTTCTTCACTTTCTTGCCTTTGTTTTCTACGTCAGTTTCCTCTGATCTCATTCTAAACCACTTCACTTCGTCAATGGCAATATCTACGTGATCTACAGAGTAGAACCAGCCTCTCCAGAACCAATCTAAATCAACCGCTGATGCGTCTTCCATAGAACGGAAGAAGTCAGCTGGTTTAGGGTGTTTAAATGCCCAACGCTCAGAGTAAGTTTTAAACGCTTTGTCAAAAAGCTCAGGGCCCATAACTGTTTCTCTTAAAATATTCAATGCTGTAGCTGGTTTAGCGTACGCATTAGCACCAAACTGCATGATCTGCTCAGAGTTTGTCATGATTGGTCTGATAAATTTTTTATCGCCTTTCATATAGCCAGTGATACCCGCTGCAGGTCCTCTTCGAGAAGGGAAGTTTTCATACTGTTCCTGCTCTGTTCTGTACTGTACAAAAGTATTCAACCCTTCGTCCATCCATGTCCACTGACGTTCGTCAGAGTTGATGATCATCGGGAAGAAGTTATGGCCCACTTCGTGGATGATTACACCAATCATTCTGTACTTAGTTCTGTCAGAGTACGTTCCGTCAGGGTTTGGTCTACCGAAGTTGAAGCATATCATAGGATACTCCATACCGATAGAAGCTCCATGAACAGATATTGCCACCGGGTAAGGGTACTCTATAGTGTATTTTGAATAAGTCTCTAAAGTATTTTTAACCGCTAAAGTTGACTCTTCTTCCCAAAGAGGATTTCCTTCTTTAGGGTAGTAAGACATCGCCAATGGTGTATAGTTGTCAAGCTTTACAGCTTGCGCATCCCAGATAAACTTACGAGATGTAGCAAAAGCAAAGTCTCTTACATTGTCAGCATGGTATACCCATGTTTTTGTTTTAGAAGCCTTTTCTTTTTCATTTTCAATTGCTTCTTCTTCCGTAACGATGATTACCGGCTTATCAAAAGATTTTTTGGCTTGCTCAAATCGCTCTAAATGTGTCTTTGATAGCACATCTTTTGCATTTTGCAAAGCACCAGTTGATGCTACAATATGATCTTCGGGTACTGTAATGCTTACTTTGTAGTCTCCGAAAGTCAGTGCAAACTCCCCTCTTCCTAAAAACTGCTTGTTTTGCCATCCTTCAAAGTCATCATATACAGCCATACGTGGGTACCATTGTGCAATGGTATAAACGTAGTTGTCATCTTCCGGGAAGTACTCATAACCTCCACGGCCACCAAGCTGCATTCTGTCATTGATGTTGTAATACCAGTCGATATTCATCACGAAGTTTTCGCCTGTTTTCAAAGGCTTCGCTAAGTCAACACGCATCATTGTTTTGTTGATGGTGTAAGGCAGTTTGTTGCCATCGGCTCCTGTCACCTTCTGTATTTTAAAACCACCATCATAGTCGTGCATTCCAAAACCCTGAGCAGCAAATTTTGCTGGCAAAGAATCTCTGATTGCCGTTTGTGATACTTTAAGCGTGTTGGTACCTGTCTCTCTTACGTTTTGGTCGAGCTGCACCCAAAGGTAATTGAGAGCATGTGGTGAATTGTTGTAGTATGTGATCGTTTCTTTTCCTGTAAGTACCTGCTTTTCGTCATCGATAGTCACATCAATTACATAGTCAGCTTTTTGCTGCCAGTATTCTTCACCAGGTGCGCCAGAACCTGTTCTGTATTCGTTAGGTGTAGGTAGTTCTGCACCTAGTTGTTCAAACTTTCCTTGCCATTGCTGGTCTTCCTGCGCATAAGTAAAGCCAAATGTAAATACGGCTACCAACGCAATTAATAATTTCTTCATCATTCTTAAAAGTTAGTAATTACCAAAATTTTGTTTCAAACATAAGCATCAGGGCGATTCCCGCCACTGCCGATGATATGATCATCTTCCAATCCCTTCTTTTCACCCCGAAAATATCCACCAATATAAAACTAATAATAAGGAAAATGGCAACGATTATTATCTGGCCTAGCTCTAAGCCTACATTAAAGGCCAATAATTGTGATACAATACTGGTGTCTTTGCCTAAAAGTGCTCGCAGATAGTTTGAGAAGCCAAGCCCATGTATCAGTCCAAAAACAAGTGCCAACCAATAGTTAGACCTTACCTTAGGTGCCTCAAAGGCTCGCTCTTTTTTAAACAAATTGAGCAAGGCCGTAACGAATATCGTTACTGGTATAAGAAACTCAATGAGCTCGGCACGAAAGTTGACTACCTGAAATGTAGCCAAAGCTAGTGTAATAGAATGGCCAATGGTGAAAGCAGTGATTAAAATCAGCAACTTTTTCCAATCATGAATCATGTAAGTCGCACACAATGCAATTACAAACAAGATGTGATCGTAACCATTGAGGTCTAAAATATGATCAAAACCAAGTTCTAAATACAATAGAAATTCGGACATTTGAATTGAGTTTTTTTGAATGCCAAGTATATGGCTTATTTGTCAAACCTTTTAAAGATATTATTTAAATGCTACAGTATATTTTATCAACGGTCTGGGTGTTAGCCAGTTTTGTTCATCCTATACATGTAAGCGTCACAGACATAGAGTTTGACGAGGAACGCAAGGCCCTGGAAGTTACTTCTCACATATTCTTAGATGATATTGAAAAACACATCAGAATCCTTAAAAAAGAGGCCTATTTAGATATCCTCAAACCGGGAGATAAATACACTACCGATGGGTTGATTAAAAATTATCTTGCTGATCGATTTGCGATAAAGGTAAATAGCAAGCCAGTTGACTACAATTACCTTGGGTTTGAAAGAGAAGCCGGAGCAATCTATGTGTACATAGAGGTTGAAAAAGTAAAAAAACTCAAATCCATCTCAGTAAGGAATGAAACCTTGCTGGCTCTATATGACGATCAGGTAAACCTGGTACATGTAAAAGTGGATGGTAAAATTAGAAGTCTTAAGCTCGAAGAGGGGAACGAAGAAGACATACTCGAGTATGAGTAATGCTTACTTATTATTGTGATTCTGAAGCTTGATTCAGAATCCTTTCACAGGATTCCGAATCAAGGTAATTGTATACAACTTTACTTTAATTCTCAGTTCAAGGCAAACCTGATCCCACCGCCTATCACAAGCTGATCAGCTTCACCAAGTACATAGCGTAACTCTCCAAATGGCTTTACGGAGCTTCCAATATCGAAGCTTATACCACCTCCGATGTTTAAGCCCACCTCTGTGTTGGAAACGGAGCTTTGCTCCCCGGTAAATGGGTTTACAAAATCGCTACTCACTATGGCGATATTTATACCCCCGAGGGCATACGGCTCGATATTGTCAACATCAAAATAATAATGCGCATTGGTGTTTATTTCAAACCATTTTAGGTCTAAATCTCCTACGATATTCTTAGGTAAGAAATAAACAAAGCCGGCTTCAGCAGACCATTGGTCATTGAAAAAATATTCTCCGTGGATGTTAATACCGATATTTTCAATTTCGGAGCCATAAACAAGGCCTCCTCCCAGGTTAATTTGTGAAAAAGATTGCGTGCATGTAGCAATTAAAATAACTGTTAGCAGGGGTAAAATTTTATTTTTCATGGTTTTCATCTAATTTTTGGGTTATAAACTGGCTTTATACCCTGATAATTTAACTTGTAAACAACTCATGAAATTTGTTCTCCTTGCAACTACATTTTCGCTTATATCAGCATACGCAATTGGCCAGAGCAGCCCCTCAGCTTTGTTAAAGCTGGCTAATGAAAAAAAAGATCAATCACTTTATGATTCAGCTGCAACTATTGCGTCACAACAAGGTGATTCAATTGTACTACTCTCGGCACTTGCAGCGTGGGGAGATCTACTTTTAAGGCAACGAAATCCCTCAGGTGTCATTCAGAGGTTTGATTCTATTGACTTTATGGGCTATGAGACTAAAACAAAGCATTTGTATGACTTTTTAAAGGTCTATAATAAAGCCCATGGCATGCTTGATCATCATCAGAGTGTATTGGAGACCAGTAAAATTTTATTAAGGCTCAACCAACAGTTGTTTGATGAGTTAAACGCTGACCGAGTCGATTTTACTTACTACGTAGGCATGATGCAAGCCAACTTATTTATTCGTGATAAGGGACTTGAAAATCTCAAAAAAGCGTTAGGGCTTTCTATTAAACTTAATGGAGAAAAAAGTGAGCGTACGGCTGTGCTCTATAACAATATAGGCATCACCTATAAATCTATGGGTGATTTTAAGAACGCGATCACCTACTACGAAAAAACCATTGATTTGCTAGAAGACTTTGATCCCGATAATTACGGTGCGCTAGCCACTATCACCAATAACATTTCCGGGGTTTATATGGAGAGAGGCCTGTATGAAAAAGCTCTTGAAGTAAACCAGGAAGCTTTGAATTTTGTGGCTAAGTCAGGGAGAAATAACCCCAGTATAAACATCAAAAGGGGACAAATTTACCTGGAAATGGATAATGCCGCTGATGCCTTAAAAAACTTTCAAAAAGCCTTGAGTCTGTTAAAAGAGTTGGTTCCTGCAGGTCATCCCGCTATTTGGCTGGTATCACATGAAGTTGGGACAGCACATTTCGAATTGGAAAACTATGATTCAGCAAATTACTATTTTGAATCCATTCTATCAGCAGAGGCAGTTGCATCGAGCGAAGCCAGCCCGGATGTTTTCCTTGCTTTTGTAGGTAAGGGTAAGGTGGCTTCTGCAATGGATAATTACGATCAGGCCTTAATACATTTTGATGAGGCCATTAAATACATCTTGCCCGAATATGTAGAAGGCAATGAGGTGGTACCAACATTGGATTTTGTTCCATTTGACTACCTGGGTCTCATGGTGAATAATGTATTGTTGGAAAAAGGGAAAACATTGCATGCCAAAGGACTTGACAACAATAAGCCAGAGACTTTAGAAAAAGCTTTGGCCTATTTTCAGAAAGGCATTGACATATATTCCAAGCAAATAAATGCTGCTACGAGTGAGTCTCAACAACTTGGCCTGTCACAAGATAAACAAGCGAATTATAAAGAGGCGATCAGTGTGTGTTACGATTTATATCGACTTACAAATGATGAACAGTATATTTCAAGGGCACACAATATCATAGAAAGTAATAAGGCAATTATTTTATATCGAAATCTGACTAAAGCCAGATCACTCGACATACCAGATTCATTACAAATAGCAATTAGCAACATAAAACTGCAGATTGATGATAACAGAAGGAAATACAGAAGTTTACTACATGCCAAAGCCGACAGCGAAGCTAATGTTTTAAGAGACTCCATTATTTCACAGCAGCTCGTCCTTGAAAATCTTAATAAAACAATAAGAAACGATTTCGCAAGCTATTTCGAAAACAGCCTGGACATAGATATGGCTTCTTTAAGCGAAGTGAGAAACAACTTACCAAACAAAACAAGCCTAATACAATATTTCGAATCTTCAGACACAAGCTATTATGCTATCGCCATCTCAAAGTCAGCCTATTCTTTTAAACTTATCAATCTTGATAATGAAATAAGCAGAGACCTTATATCCATGCAAAACAGAGACAATCAGCGTGCCCGATCAATTGCGTTGTACCAAAAACTTGTCGCTCCTTTCGAGCCTCAAATTCAAAATAATAATTCTTTAATCATCATGCCGGATGGTAAAACAGGGGTAGTTCCATTTGAATTGCTCACCCTCTTAGAAAACAATAAACCCACTTATCTCATAGAGAAGTATCGCATTAGCTACCATTACTCGGCAAACCTGCTAAACCTTTCCCAAAAGAACAGTTTAGAAAAAGCCAATAGCAAATCTGTGCTAGCATATGCCCCGACTTTCAATAATACCACTAATACACTACTTGCCACAAGGACCGCAGAGGACAGTAGTCTTGTGAGTGAATTAATCAACTTACCTCAAGCACAAACTGAAGCCGCACAAATTGCTAAAATGCTTTCTGGTGAGTTGAGACAAGGTGCAGTGGCTACAGAGTCAGACTTTAAAATGTATGCAAAGGATTATAATATTTTACACCTTGCTACACATGCTATGATAAATAATGAAAACCCTTTGCAATCCAGGCTTGTAATGAGTCAGGAATCTGACTCCCTCAATGACGGCCTTCTGCATACCTATGAGCTATATAATATGAAGTTGAATGCCAATCTAGTAGCGTTAAGTGCCTGCAATACGGGTGTGGGCAAATACTACAAAGGTGAAGGTGTGATGAGTCTGGCCAGAGGGTTTATGTATGCAGGTGTGCCAAATGTAATGATGAGTCTGTGGTCGGTACCTGATGCATCTACCTCAGAGATTATGCAAAGTTTTTATCAGCACTTGAAAAATGGCAAAAGTAAGCCCGAGGCACTGCGACAGGCCAAACTAGACTACCTCGCCAAAGCCGATGAAAACACGAGTAATCCTTATTACTGGGCTGGATTTGTTTATATCGGTAGCCCGGAGATGGATAACAGCAACTCAAAATTATGGATGGTTTTGGGAGCAGCTGTAATTGTTATTGTAATCGTTGCGGGCATCAGACGGAAGAAAAAATCTCAAAATGGCTAAAGTGATTCAATAATTTTTCTAGCTCTGTCGGCATAGTTGCTATCCCCTTCAGATAATGGCTTTAAAATTCGCTCTGCATTTTTATTATCTCCAAGCTTAAGGTGCGCAAGTGCCAAATACCATTGGCTCGATACATAGAAGGTTGAGCTTTTATCAAGCCGACTAAAAGCAGTAACCGACTTTTCATAGTTGCCCAATGACATGTGCACTTGTCCTTTATAAAATAAAGTAGTGTCACTTGTCGCCATTACAGAAAAGTAATCAAGCGCCTCATCTAAATTTCCCAGCTCATAAAGCTGAAAAGGACTATTACCACCGTCAGAAGATCGATTTACAGGATCCACGATATTAGGGTAAGCTTCATAATATTGATTATAGAGATCTTCGGTGGTGGTTTGGTCTACGCCAAAAATTAGATAACCAAAAGTAGCCACTAAGGCTACTGAAGCTGCAATCCCTAACCATCGCTTGAAGCGAAACCCAGAACTTTTTGAGTTTTCTTTGAGCATTGATTTCAGGCGTTTGTACTCTGTAACTTCCAATGCCTTTTCTGTGTCTTTTACAAAATCGAACGCAACCCTAAGCGCGTCATTTGTCGATAACTCGGCTTCGAATGAAGTTCGCTCCTCAGCGGACATTTCTTCTCGGATATATTTCTCCGCCCGGGTAATATGTTGCTCATCTAAAGCCATCTACACATCATCTTCATTATTTACTGCCTTCTTTTCCAACATGCCCCTGAGTCTCTGAAGGCATCGTAATTTTTGTGATTTTACTACGTGTTCATTTTTATATCCCAATCGCTGAGCAATCGAGTCCATAGAAAATCGGTCGAAGTAAAACATCCTTAAGATTGAATAACAAGGATCACCCAATTGTTGCAAACAGCCAGCAATCAACTGCTGACGTTCCGAGCACTCAACTCGTAATTCTTCGTATGCTACATTGGCGTTAAACTCCATCACCTCATTGTCGACAACCAGCCGATTGTCTTTTCTTATTTTTTTGAGTGCTAAATTCTTACCAATCGCAAAAAGATAAGTTTTCACAGTACTGGTTAGCGTAGTGAGTTTTCCTTTTTTCACATTAAAGTAAAACGTAATGACAGCATCCTGAAATACATCAGCTGCCTCTGCCTCACTTAAACTATACATAGCACCAGACCAAGTCTTGAACTCCTCCTCATATAAGGTGTACAAGCCTTTAAGCTCTTCCTCAGCTCCTTCTTTTATACGTAAAATCCAATCTTTAGTATCCTTACTCAAGGGCTTGGTCCTTTATTAATACACCAATAATCAGGGTTGTAAACATCATCCTGTCTTAAATAACTAAGATGCTCCTAGTTTATAACATTTACAATTTCTTTTTGACTAATGTTTACAATTAATATTCTCATTGGATAAAGGCCACTTCAAAAGAATTTAAACCAAAAATACTATGACTATGAAATTATCGAATTTAATAATGGCTTTAAACGTAATCGCACTAGTCGGCCTGTTCGTTATGGCAGGTTGCAGCGATGACGATACCGAGCCAACCCCACAAATAACATTAACAGCCGATGCTGGTGTAGACCAAACGGTTGATTTAGGAGAAGAAGTCACGCTTAACGGAGGGGCCTCGTCTTCTTCAGACGGCAGTTCATTTGAGTTTGCCTGGGTAATAACCAGTGCCCCGGCAGGTAGTGCAGCAATACTTAGTGGATCTACAACTGCTAATCCCACATTTACTCCAGATGAAGCTGGTGATTACACGATTACACTCACCATTGCTAACCAAACATCGGCTGACTCTGATGAAGTGGTAATTACGGTAGAACCTGTAACACAGGCCATAGAGCTTAGTGGCACAATAGACACTGATATTACACTACAAGACATCTTTACAGACCCTAACACCCCTGATTATATTGTTGTAGGTAACATTAATCTTTCGGCAATAATGACTGTTGATGCTGGAGTTGTGGTTCATGTTAATGAAGACCTGCAAATCAATGTCACCAGCGGTGGTGTGATCGATGCCAATGGTACAGCTACCAATGGAGTGATGTTTACATCATCAAATGTAGCTGGCGGACAATATTGGAAAGGGATTTTAGTACAATCTTCAGATACAAGAAATAGTCTTGAATTTACGGTGGTTTCGTATGCCGGTAATAGCCAAATGGCATTTGCAAGCGGAACTGACTATCAGGCCAACATTGGGCTTGATGCCGGTGGATATATGAATATTCAAAATAGTGTTGTATCTAATAGTTTGGGCTATGGATTGTTTATCCATGATGATGAAAGTGACCTTGGTGACTTTGCCAATAACTCATTTTCTGACAATGTTACTGCCATTGGACTTAATGCCTTACACGTAAGTAAACTTGATGCAAATACCTCTTTTAACAATAACGCTGATGAAAAGGTAGAAATATTGACATCTACACTAGCCAGTACAGAAACTGTTACCTGGCCAGCTCTTGATGCAGGTGGATCATATTACGTTTCTGGTAATATTAGCTTTGAAGGTAATCTAACAATTGCTGAAGGCGCCATATTTGAAATGGCAGAAAATGTACAGCTCTATGTAGCAGAAAATGCGCAGTTTGTAGCATCAGGAAGTAGTGGAAATGAGATTGTATTTACAAGCAATAATATAAGTGGTGGTACTAAATGGCAGGCACTTGCTTTCAGGTCTTCAAATACCAATAACCTTTTAAACTTTGTAGAAGTCTCTCATGCCGGTAATTCTCAATACCCTTTCGGGAGCGGTACTGACTACAAGGTAAATATTGGTCTTGATAATGGAGGGTATGTAAGTATCACCAACTCTACAATATCTGATGGTGATGGTTATGGTATATTAGTTCACGATAACGAATCTGAGCTAGGTGACTTCAGTGCAAACAACATCACAAATAACCAGACAGGAGTTGGGCTACTCGCCAATCATGTAGAATCTCTGGATGGAGCCACTACTTTTTCTGGAAACACTCAAACCGAAGTAGAAATTTTTGGATCGACACTGGCCTCATCCAAGACTTCAACCTGGGTTGATTTGAATGGAAATGCGCATTACCGAATTACAGGAAACATCACCATTGAAGGTAATTTAACCATTGACGCTGGAGCATACTTCGAATCCGTAGAGGATGTAATATTCAAAGTAGATGGCTCAATAGATGCCAACGGAATTTCAGGCGGAGAAATTACTTTTACCTCTACAAGTGGAATAAAATGGGATGGTTTATTTATTTCTTCCTCTAACGCAAACAACAGTCTTGAATATGTTATTGTAAGCCGAGGTGGTTTCTCTGTTATGCCTTTTGGCAGTAGTGCAGATTACCAATGCAATATAGGAGTCGAGAAAAATGCTTTTCTTTCTATCACTAACTGTACCATTACAGATTCTGACGGATATGGTGTAGCAGTAGATCAAGATGGAGGAGGAGTATTTAACGAGTCTGGTACTACTTATTCAGGAAATGTTTTAGGCACTGTACTTATTGACTAGTGCAGTAAATAATCTGAAAAACAACTTCATATAGTTTAGCTGGTTTAGGGCTGCTCGAAAGGGTAGCCCTTTTTTTGTTCAGTGATGTGTGTCAACAGTAAAGTTTGTTGAATATTCACCGGGTGACTCTGAGTCGCCCGGTGAAATTATTCGTCAGGCCACTCTGTGTGGTCAGACGAATAATTAATATCCTAACCTCTGTCCGTAGTTTGCAACTACGGAATATAAGTTTAAATAGTGACGCATTAGGACCCTAGACTCATCTCTCGAAAGACTTCCCAATGCTTACCATTATGTTTTAGTAAGGTAAATGATGTGGCTGTAAAATGCTGATGGTAGGTCTTGTCTTTAATATCAGGCCAGGCTCTCTTAAACTCGTCTCGCTTTAAATCACGAAAGGCCAATGTCATGTGCGGGTTATAGCCTCTGTTCTTATAGTCTGCATTAAAAATATTGAAATTGATCTTCATCGATCTCATTATACTTTTAAACAACGCATGTAGTTGGGCATTTTCCACAATATCGATAAAAATAGTACGCTCATTAAACTGTCCATAATCTCTCAACTCGACCTTAAAGGCCTCATGGCCTGAGGCGGCCTCTTGTAAAACCTTACCAAGATTATCTTCTCGCTCTAACTTGAGTTTAAACGGCATGTGTAAGGTGATATGTGGCGGTGACTTGAGTGCCGCTTTACTGTTATGCTCAACGGCAAACATGTGCTTATAGTCCATCACTTGAGAATAGATGGGCTCGGGGGGAATGATGGCAATGAAGTACAATTGTTTGTCTTGCGCCATTTAAAAGCTGGTTTTACGTTAAATAAGTATAGGAAAACCCGTGTATTTTTTGTAAATAATGTAACATTTTGAACCTAATCCCAACACCTATGAAACAATTAATCAAATTCTTTATGCTGGCTGCCATGGTAGCATTTATACTGACTTCCTGTGGCGATGATGATGAGGACTCTGGTATCTCTTTAGAAGGTACAGTCTGGGTAGAGAAATCTTTCAGCTCTACAGGCTGTGACGATCCTGATGATAATGAGAGTGGCTCTTCAACCTGTACCTCGAGTAACTGTTCCACAATACTTTTGTCAGGAGGTACTTTTACCAGTACTGAAATTGAAGGTGGGGTAACAGAAACAAGTAGTGGTACTTATGTCGTAAGTGGCAATACCATTACAGTTACTTTCTCTGATGGCGGATTCTCAATTTCTTTTGATGTTACTTTCTCTATCTCGGGTAACACTTTGACCATTTCCTTTGAAGATCCAAGCGATGGGTGCATGAACTCAGGCACATTTGAAGCTCAGGGCTAAAATATATTGGCTTAAAAAAATCACCCGGTGACTTAAAGTCATCGGGTGATTTTTACATATATCAAGACAAGGCATCTTTTCCAAAGTTTGAAACTCATATAGTCAAACAACCATCCGGTGGCTCAGAGCCATCGGATGGATAATAGTGCTCCTCCCTACAAATTCTCCTTTACCCAATCAGTAAGCATGGTAAATAAGTGCGGTCTGGCATTATTTCTATAGATGCCGTGCGCTCTATCTGGATAGTAAAAAGAATCGAACTGTTTACCCGCTGCAATCAAAGCATCCTGGATTGCTACAGCATTTTGAAAATGCACATTGTCATCTCCAGTACCATGCACCAACAGGTAATTTCCTTGCAATTTCTCTACGTGACTTGTTGGTGAATTATCATCATAGCCAGAAGCATTGTCTTGAGGTAAGCCCATGTATCGTTCCGTATAAATGGTATCATAATACCTCCAATTAGTTACGGGTGCCACAGCAATGGCAGCTTTAAAAATTCCTTCGCCTTTAAACATGGCCAATGACGACATGTAGCCACCATAGCTCCATCCCCAAATACCAATCCTGGACTCATCAACATAAGGCAATCCGCCTAAATACTTGGCTCCTTCTATGTGATCTTCCGCCTCATACTTACCCAACTGTTCGTAAGTCATTTTCTTAAATTCAGCGCCTCTACCACCAGTACCACGCGTGTCAATTACAGCTACGATGTAGCCATCCTGTGCCAGCATCATGTGCCAGTAATAATTTCCACCTGACCAGTTGTTCATTACCTGCTGTGAGCCAGGACCGCTATACTGATAAACAAGTACCGGATACTCCTTATTTGCGTCAAAATCCTGTGGTTTGACCATATAACCATTGAGGGGTGTGCCGTCAACTGTTTCAAAAGTGAAGAACTCCTTTTTAGAAATCCCATACTCATCGATGGTAGCTGTTAGCTCCTTATTTTCTTCCAACACTTTTACCAGGCTGTTATTAGCTGTTTTATACAAGCTTACTTGCAATGGTTGCTCGGCACTGCTGTGATAATCGATATAGTATTTAAAATCACTGCTCATATTGATGCCATGCACACCCGCCTCATCTCTTAGGGCTTTCTTGTTCTTACCATTAATATCTATGCTGTAGAAAGTTCTATCCAATGGAGACTTTTCAGTAGAGGTAAAGTAAACTTTTGCTCTGCGAGAAGATTCATCTACACCTTCGAATGAGTTCACTTCCCACTCCCCGCTTGTAATCTGGTTTTTCAAAGTACCATCAATGCCATAAAGGTAAAGGTGCTTATAACCACTTTTTTCACTCGCATGTACAAAATGCTTTCCGTCTTTTAAATACGTAAGATCATCTATGAAGTCCAGGTCTACATATGTGTCATACTTTTCTGACAAAACAATCTCTGTTTTAGCCGTAGCAGTATTTACATGTAATATGTCAAGCTGATTTTGCAGCCTGTTGAGTCTCATCAAAGAAAGCGTCTGTGGGTTAGGTGTTTGATAAATTCTGGCCACATAATACTCCTGATCTGTACCAAGGTCAACAGCTGTTTTTGTACCTCCTTCAAGGGTGTAAAGTGTAGCTGTTACTTTAGAGTTGTCTTCTCCAGCTTTCGGATATTTAAATTTGTAATCTTCCGGATATAACTGCCCTTTGTTCCACTTTTGCATGTTATACTCCCTTACATCACTTTCATCAAAAGTTAAGTAGAATATTTGTTTGCCATCACCAGACCATTCGAAAGCCCTGGTCATAGAAAGTTCTTCTTCATACACCCAGTCGGTGCTACCATGTATGAGTTTGTTAAACATCCCATCTGAAGTGATTTGTGTTTCCGACATATCGGCAAGGTTTACATAATAGAGATTGTTATCCCTTACGAAAGCCACTTTAGAATTATCCGGAGAGAAGGTAGCATAGGCCTGCTTACCTCCGTCTGACAGTTTAGTTAACTCATTGCTTTCTAAATCATAGATGTAAAACTCTGCAGTGTACGATCTACGATAGATACTCTCACGGTCAGTCATCAGCAATAATTTCGACTCATCTTTACTAAAAGAGTAGCTGCTAAATCTAATTTTTGGCTCCAAAGCATCTCCATCAAGAATGGTCTCAACGGACTCTCCCGTGGCGATATCATATTTAAGAATGTCGTTGCCTTCCTGAGCACTGTAATACTGCCCATCGTTCATCCAGTTAATCCCGTAAACAGATTTTTGACTGAATGTCCCTTTCTCATAAATGTCAGCGACTGTAATTTTTTCCTGTGCTATGGCAGGAAGCGCCAGTAGCGCACATAATACGATTAATATATGTTTCATTGGTATCAATTTATTTTTGGCTAAGTTATGAAATAGCTCCAAAATATAAGGCCTGACATTTTATAAGCGGAGATGTCTCCTTTTAAGCAACAACCCGTATTGTATGAAATTAAAAAAGGGGTGCTTTAACACCCCTTAAAATTCACCTATAAGTTATTCTAAGCGCTTGGATCAAATGTGATTGGAATCTCAAGCTTCATTTTTACTGCTTGATCACCCTGTTTAGCCGGTTCCCAATCCCAATTTGTTGATTTAACAGCTTCAACTGCCGCCTCATCAAGTTGATTCATGTATAACCTGTCTCTCGTATAATACATGCCTTCCTGAGGTTTCACATTTGTTACTTCACCATTTTCGGTAACAACAAATTCTACAAACACGGTTGCTCCAACTTCTGCCTCAAGAGCTTCTTCAGGATATTGAGTATTTTCTGACAATGCAGTGTAATAGGCCTCATAACCCTTTGATGGAGCTGCCTTTTCTTCAATGTTTTTGTTGAATTCACTACGTAACTTTTTATTTGAGGCATAAGTCTCTTCCAAATATGTGACGAAATCCTGCATGTCTTTTTCATCTTCAATACCTTGTACTTTAAGTTCGAAGTTACCTCTGCTAGTAGCTAATTGTCCATCTTCTGTACGTACAAAGGTGTATTCTAACTCAGGGTACTTATTAGTATATTCCCTAATCGCTTTATCTCTCATACCTGTGCTACTCATTTGAGCATCAGACTGACTTGTTGCTACCTCTTCAACTGCTGTTGAATCACTTTCACTTTCATCTTTTGTAGATGGGGTACTACAGCTTGCCACTAAAAATAGTGTAGCCAATATACCAGTCGTAAGTACCGTGCCGATTGTGTTGTTTTCTTTGTAATTCATAATATCAAATTCTTGGTTGTGGTACAGATCATAAAAAGATCATTCCAAGTGTAGAAATAGCAATTAGAGTTTTATAAAGCGCTTTGAGGGGAAAAGTGGTGTGGAATAATCGTCACGTTATGTGTAACGTTTTAGAATATTTACTACCTGCTGATAGTATCCTCCACCAAACAGGTTAACATGTATCATCAGCGGATAAAGGTTATAGATTTCGAGACGATCTTCAAAACCGGCTTCCAGCGGGTAGGCATCATGATAAGCCTCGTAAAATGTTTGATTAAAGCCTCCAAACAATCGGGTCATCGCAAGATCCATTTCCCTATGCCCATACGCTACAGCCGGATCGATCAGCACCGCTTGCCCATCCTCTCCGACCATAAAATTGCCACTCCACAGGTCCCCATGGATAAGAGATGGAGCGTCATCAATCAATAATTCGGGTAATTTTTCAAATAGCTGATCAAACAGTGCAAGGCCTTTAACATCCATTTTATTATCCTTTTTTGCCAACTCAATTTGAGGTATTAAACGGCATCTCTTGAAAAAAGAAACAAGATCTTGCTTTTGGTCATTGATCTGCCGCAGTGATCCCATGTAATTATCGTGATCAAGGCCGTATTGTTCGGCTTCGGATTTGTGCAATCGGGCAAGTTGTTTCCCAAAATTACTCCAAAACCCTTCAGCAGGTGCTGATGAATTGATGTGCTCCAGCACCAAACAGGCATATTTTTTTCCTGCGAATACTTCTACCACTTCGGGGATGGCAATAGCTTGAGTTTCCCGAAGTAGGTTAAGTCCCCAGGCTTCTTTGTCGAACATATCCGGATAGCGGTCAGCGCTGTTCCACTTTAAAAAGATACGTCCATTTTGGGTTTCTAACGTACCACCATTATTGATGCATCCTCCCGAGGCATGCCTGAAGGAGTAAACATCCCCGAATGCTTTTTTACAAAAGTTTAATATTTCATCGGGGATAGTGGAAATCATGCGTCTTTAAGAGCTTGGTCAATATCAGCAATCAGATCGTTAGCGTCTTCTATACCCACGGAAAGTCGAACAAGGTTGTCTTTTATTCCTACTTTGGCTCTACCTTCTTTGCTCACCTTCGAGTGTGAGGTTTGTACAGGTGAGGTGATGGTAGATTCAACACCACCAAGACTCATTGCTGAGGGTATAATTTTGAGTTTTTTTACAAACACGTCCGGGTCTGCTTGTACTTCAAACGAAAGCATACCTCCAAAGCCATGCATCTGCTTCTTTGCCAACTCATATTGCGGATGGCTGGTAAGCCCCGGATAATAGACTGTATCCACTTTATCATGCTTTTCTAAAAATGAAGCTATGGCCTGGGCATTTGCATTTTGTTGCTTCACGCGTAGTGCCAAAGTTTTAAGGCTTCTTTCAAGTAATGCACACATCTGCGCATTAAGGCTACCTCCAAAATGAATCGCTGAACCCCAAATTTGTTCTGCCAGAGCATGTGTGGTAACCACTGCGCCACAGCAAAGGTCACTATGGCCTCCTAAATACTTGGTTCCGCTGTGAGTAACTACATCTATACCCAGATCAATAGGATTTTGATTGATTGGACTAGCAAAAGTATTGTCTATTACAGTTGTAATGTCATTGGATTTCGCTAAGCTGGCGATACTTTCAATATCGATAAGTTTTAAAAGTGGGTTGGATGGCGTTTCTATATAAATGACCTTGGTGTTGGGCTTTATTTTGGAAGCGAAATCCTCGGTTTCAATCGATTCTACAAAATCATATGATATGCCATAGCGTTCCATTTCATTAGCAATTGCATGGTGTGTACCGCCATAGAGATCATTTTGAAAGATCGCATGATCGCCTTGTTTGAGTAAAGCAAAAAGCACCGTTGAAATAGCGGCCATTCCAGAACTAAAAATCATGCCTGCTTCTCCATTTTCAAGGGCAGCTATTTTCTCACTTACAACCTTTTGATTGGGCGTATTAAAGTATCTTGGGTAAGCATGTGTGGGTACATCCAGGTAATCGTATGCACTTGAAGTGTAAATTGGTGTGATGGTACCACGCGTGGCCTGGTCTACAATGCCTCCTGTATGTACACACTGCGTTGATTTATTGTATTTCATTTATAGTCGATTTATTTCCATTTAATAACTTCACCATGTTTTTGGATATTGATATATCCGGGTATTGCATCCAGAATTTCTTTGTGCAAGGCCTCCACAAGTTTTCGTTTCAGATAACTACGGTGCATCACCAGACTCACTTCTCTCACTGGTTTGGGGTTGGTAAAAGGCCTTAGTTTTGCCTTCGTTTCTTTATCAAAATCCAATGTCGCCAGTTCGGGCAAGAGCGTCATACCTCCATGCTTATCTACAATGCGTTTAAGAGCTTCTAAAGATCCACTTTCGTACTTAAATTGGCTGTCTCTTTCCTTATAAGACTGGCACACATTCAGCACCTGATCTCTAAAACAATGCCCTTCGTTTAGCAGCCACACTTCTTCTGTAGGTATCCCATTAGAGGTCAACTCCTTATTTTTATACAGCTCACTTCTATTAGAAACGTAGCCAAAAAACTCCTCATAGAAAAGTGGTTTTGTAATAAGTCCGGGATCATCATATGGAGTTACAATAATGCCAATATCCAGGAGCTCATTTTTTAGTTTATGCACAACCTGCTCCGTAATTAGCTCCTCCACCTTTACCTTTACATGTGGATATTTTTCAATAAAAGAGTTGATAAAAAGTGGCAGCAAATAAGGCGAAAGGGTTGGTATTATTCCAATAGTTAATTCTCCTGCAACCTCTCCTTTTTCATCCTCCACTAGCTCTTTTACCTTTTTAGATTCATTGATCACCGTTCTAGCCTGTGAAATAATGCGTTTACCAATATCAGTAGGTACTACAGGTTGTTTGCTACGATCGAAAATAATCACACCCAGCTGATCCTCTAATTTGTGGATCTGCATACTGAGCGTAGGTTGAGTAACAAAGCAAGCAGCCGCTGCACGACCAAAATGGCGATAATTGTCTACCGCTACAATATATTCAAACTGTATGAGCGTCATGTTTTAAAGCATTTAGAATCTAAATTAAATAATAATTGTTAAAATCTATCAGTGAAATATTATAGCCTGTAATATACTCGTTTGATCATAAGGAATTTTGCTTTGAAACAGGAGGGTAAAGACTTATCTTTCACACATTGATTTATAGATCCATTAAGGATTGTGGGAATTATATGAAAGAACTAAAAGTATATATAGCAGATGATCAGACCTTATTTCGTAAGGGCATGAGTCAGCTGGTAAATACATTTGACAACGTGACACTGGTAAAAGAAGCCGGTAATGGGCAGGAATTATTAGACCTGGTTAAAAACGAGCAGCCTGACGTAGTTCTCATGGACCTTGATATGCCTGTAATGGATGGCGTTGAGGCCACGGAAAAAGTATTGAACAAATACCCCAATACAAAGATTATCGTATTATCGATGCATGATACACACCAACATGTATTTTACCTGATGGAGCTTGGGGCTCATGCTTTTCTATTAAAAAACGCAGAACCTGAAGAGGTCGAGAAAGCCATCAGGCTGGTTATCGAAAATGACTTTTACCAAAATGATCTTGTTGTAGAGGCACTGAGAAAAGGAGCTATCAACCGAAAGAAAAACCAGGGAAGGCCAATGTTTGACCATAACGTTGCCCTGTCTGATCGAGAGCGTGAAATTTTGTTGCTTATCTGCCGAGAGCTCACTATGAAAGAAATTGGTGAGAAATTATCCCTTTCTGAAAAGACCATACAAAACCATCGCGCCCGTATGATGGACAAGCTAGGTGTACGCAACACTGTAGGTTTAGTGAAGTATGCCTATGAAAGTGGCTTAATCAGCTAAATAACCTGAAAACGATCATTAGGTATTTTTACCTAATATGATGGGCTATTTTACCCACATGACCAATTCAATCAAATTTTTTAAATCATTGCCTTACAGTTACTTACGATCTTATTAACTTTTAATTTCTCCTTATAATGCCTTAGTCCTTAAAATTTCTGATCTCTTCATTTAATACCTTTCGCTTCTAGATTAAATCAAGAACTAATGGGTATGAAGCGCAGAACACACATTTTAATCATTCACAGAGACAATACGGCAAGAAGAGAAATCCATAATATTCTTTCGCGATTCAATTTTGATATTACCTATGCAGACGATGGACTCCAAGGTTTGGAAACTGCTAAATACAAGAAACCTGACTTGATCATTTGTCAGGTAAATATTGCTGTAGTTAATGGTATAGAGGTAGGTGCTACATTTCATAAAAATCCACTACTTAAAAATGTGCCCTTGATCTTGCTGCACGATGAGCTGGACTTATCGGTTATAAATAAAGCAAAACTACTTGATGTCAAGGCATTCTTAATTAAACCATACATTGATAACTCACTTATCTATGCCATCAAACGAGCACTTGATGAGGAGCAACTTGAAGTAAACTTAAATAAAGCACCAGCTAGCTATGAAGCTTGTAAGAGTCAGGTTTTAACTGGTTATAGATATCACTACGCATAAAAGGTACTAATCTCTCCTGTGTACCTTTTTCGCTTATTCTTTATTAACACTTAGTAACTTTTACACTAAATTACTTTTGTTGGCTTTGAAGGGTTGAGAACGCTTAAAATGTTCACTACCTATGGACTCTATTTTAAAAACTGCCGTTGCAGAACTTGGTGAAAAAGAAGTGAGTGGCCCTGATGCTCACAACCCAACTATTGTAAGCTATGCCCAGGAGGCTGGTTTTAAATGGGTGAATGACGATGAAACTCCCTGGTGCAGCATCTTTGTCAATTGGGTGGCAAAAAAACATAAACTTCAGGCAAGCAATAAGGCCAATGCCCGATCGTGGCTCCTGGTAGGCAAGCCCGTGGACAGCGAACCAGAGCCTGGTGACGTGGTAATATTTTGGCGTGAGAGTCCTTCCTCCTGGAAAGGTCATGTAGGGTTTTTCTTAGGTTTTTCAAAAAACGGTGACCGTGTTTACTGCCTTGGCGGAAACCAGGGAAATCAGGTGTCAGTATCCGCCTATCCAACAGAAACTATTCTTGGGTTTAGACGACTCAAATCCAGTCAAATGATTACACTACCGGATCCTCCTCTCAAACGTGGGGATAAAGGTGACGCGGTAAAACTTCTGCAAAATGCGCTTAAAGCTGTGGGGTTTAATTGTGGCACTTCTGATGGTGATTTTGGTAATAAAACCGAAGCTGCGTTAAAAAACTGCCAGGCAACCAGCGGGTTCTTAAAAATCGATGGCGTGTATGGTGCGAAGTCTAAAGACTATTTACTAAGTATCCTAAATGAATAAGTTATGACGGGAAGTATAGTACTTGATGTAATCATAGGATTGGTTTTTATCTATCTTATATACAGTCTTTTGGTGACCTTGATTGCAGAAATTATTGCAACAAATCTGGGCCTAAGAGCTCGCAACCTACAAAGTGCTATCTCCAGAATGCTCAAAGACGAAAATGTAAATGTATTTAAATCCTTCAGAGGCAATAAAAACATTGATATTGTTTCTAAATTTTACGATCACCCAGAGGTTAAATTTCTATCTGCCAACAAATTCTTCAGCCGACCATCTTCAATTAAAGCCGAAAGTTTCGCCAAAACACTTTTTTATCTCTTTAAAGATAATGGCCAGGGCCTTGACACCAAGAGTAAGGTAATTGACGGCATCAACCAACTTGGCTTAAATAGTGAAACGAAGCAATACCTTTTAAACCTTCTAGAAGACGCAGGCAGTGACCTGGAAAATTTCAAAAAGCAAATTGGAGATTGGTATGATAATACAATGAAGCAGGCGACTGAGTGGTATAAAAGAAACCTCCAGGTGCTCCTTTTCTTTATTGGCTTGATGGTAGCAATAATTTTCAATTTGAACACCATGCAGATTGTTGAGAAACTTTCAGTAGATAAAGGTGCGCGTGCTCAAATGGTTGAGTTGGCAGGGGCATATATTGCCAACAACCCGAATAGTATTGAAATGCCCGCTGGCCTATCTGATTCTTCCAATATCGAAGATTATAATCAAAGAATGGATAGTTTACTGGCCATTAAAGAACAACTAGACACTGAAATTGAAAAAACACAAACGATACTTGGTGGTGGTAGCTGGCTTCCTGATTCTTTGGCTTTACAGAAGGATCTTCCTGAGAAAAATAAGTCTGAAAACTTACTCCCAGAGTATATAAACAAGGACATCTTACCTGATGCAGCCATCATGAAAGCCGGCACAATTACTTATACAAAATTTACAAGTGGTGATAAGTGGCTATACCTCTGGCGTATGATCAAAGCAAATTTTTTTGGTTATGCGCTAACCGCTTTAGCTCTGTCAATGGGCGCCCCTTTTTGGTTTGATTTGCTTAATAAGTTTATGAAACTGAGAGGTACGATTAGCGAGAAAGCAAAAAATAGTGAAAAACCCAATAAACAATGAAAACGATAGAATTTGACCCAAATGGACCGATTTTAAAGGTAAACTTTAAATTTTCAGGGTTCATACTTGCCTCATATACTTATACACTATGGGAGGCTGAAAGCAATCATAAGGTCGTGTATGAAAAAGGTAATAATCAAAACCCTCAGGATGATTCGTATCAACTTCCCATGCCAGTGAAGGCCAATGACGGTCGATTGATTCAACTCAGAACTGAATTTCTAGCCCAAGACCCTGACAATGTTGAAAAGTATACTATAACTGCAGAAGTCTATCAAGGAGACACTTTACTTGATAAAGCTGAAGACCAGGGCGATAATACTGGATCTGCACAGAGTTCTCTCATCTTTATCAAACTGAAAGCATCATGAAAAAATTAGTATTCATTTTAAGTTGGCTTGTTACTACTACCTTGTTGGCACAGAGCCCAGAAGACACCACCCTTGTCAAGAATTTCCGACTTGATTTTGCCGTACCCGACATGCCGGCCTTTAAAATGCTTGGAACAAATCCAAGCAATATCCTAAGACCATCTTCACCTCAGGCGTTATCACTCATGATTTCAGAATTCGGAGGTGGTGATGAACTTATTCTTCCAAAATCATTTGCGGCAGAGATTGCACCATACATATTGATCAAATCTGGATCATTAACACTTGATGACTATGATAAAAATTCTGAAATATACAGTTTAAGGTTATCCATAGGAACTGAAAGAGACCCTGAAAACAACTCAACAAGCCGACTTGCAGTCGGTGCAAGAATGACCCTTATGGATGAAGGCGATTTGAAAAATGATAAAGAATATCGTGATTATGTTCTAAAGTTCTTGAGCAATAAATCGATAATAAAAGATAAGTTTCAATCTGAGTTTCTCATACAGAATAACCTGACCATTCAAACAGTGGTACAGAATGACAGCCTCAGACAAGAAATGAGTGATTTTATTGATGATAAATTAGATAAATATGAGCAGAACTTTGATTACCGCTTAGATACATTAAAGCAAGGCTTCAAACAAAGAAACTGGAATAAGAAAAAGCTTGATGTTGCTGTGGGTATGTTGGGGTCATCTCCTGATAGTCTTGCTAAAAATGTCGAATTCAATAAGTTTTCATTGTGGTCTACTTATGGATCTCCTGTAGGTAAAAATGGTCAGTTATTACTTGGGTTTAACTACAACTATTTCTCCAATGACAGTACTGAGTATGGTGTAACATCGCTTACATCACGGCTTTATGGTGGTTCCAACAGTTACAAAGGTTTTGGTGAACTTCAGATAAAGCGTGATGAAAATCTTGAATCAAATTTTATCTACATGGCACTTGGGGGAGAAATCAATATTAAAGATGGAATATGGGCAAACATTTCGGCAGGTCTCGAACGTAATTGGACGGATAATAATTCTGCATTTGTATCTCATTTCGATTTGAGGTTTACAATCCCTGAGAAACTAAAACTTTTCTAAAATGCAAACCTTCACCTCTTCCCCTAGCATCCAGGAATCACTTGCCAGAGTCGCAAAACTTAAGGGCAAGCAATACTCTGATATCACCGATGCCGCTGGCAATCAATATGTCGATTTGGTACAGGAAGGGGGTGGTGTATTAGGTATTGCACTAGTAGGTTATACTTATATTTTAGAGCAAGCCGGCATTCGTTTCTTTAGCCTAGCTGGCACCTCTGCAGGAGCCATTAATACCATGATGATTGCTGCTCTCGGTAAGGTCAACGAACCTAAATCGGAAAAAATACTGGAGATTTTAAGTGAAAAAAATCTCTTCGATCTGGTAGATGGCCATAAAGCCATAAAAAAGCTGATTCAAAAAGTCATCAAAAAAGAAAGTGGATTAGGCTGGGCCTTGGCATGGAATGCACTCAGAATATATAAAACCCTCACCAAAAAGCTTGGACTTAACCCGGGTGACAACTTTACCAATTGGATTACCGCAGAACTCGGAAAGGCCAATATTAACAGCCTTAAAGAGCTGGAAAATTTAAGACGCCAGGTGCCTGAGTTACTATTTAACGGCTCGCCAGCTGAAAATATGAACCCCCGACTGGCCATTATCACCTCAGACATTACTACACATACCAAGGTGGAGTTTCCGAAAATGGCCTCGCTGTATTGGCAAAACCCTGATAGTATAAATCCCGCGCTACTAGTAAGGGCTTCGATGTCGATTCCTTTCTTTTTTGAACCTTTTCCCATTGAGTCAGTGCCAAATGCAGGTAATGAAAACGACCCTATATGGGATCAATATGCGCGTTATTATGGCACGGTACCCGCTTCTGTCAAGTTTGTTGATGGTGGCATGCTCTCTAATTTTCCAATCAACGTATTCCATCGTGAAGATGGGGGTGTACCAAGAATGCCAACTTTTGGTGCCCGATTGAGTGCCTATCGACAAAGTTTTAGTAAAACATCAACTGTATTTGGTATGAGTGGGGCCATGATAAGCACTATGCGTCAAATTCATGATTATGATTTCTTGCTAAAAAATCCGGATTACAGAAAGCTCATTTGCCGTATCGATGCCGACCAGCAATTTAACTGGCTTGATTTCAACCTCTCAGAAGCCCAACAAGTAGCTATGTTTGAGCTTGGAGCAAAAAAGGCAGTAGAATTTTTAGAAGGGTTTGATTGGGAGGGGTATAAACAAATTAGAAGAAATGAAAGCACTTAAAATAGTAGCAAATATTACTGCTCTACTCATAACCTCAGCTTTTGGTCTGTATGTAGGTGTTGTTGGGTTTATTCGAGAAGATCTAAAAGAAAGGGTCATAGCCGCAGAATTACTTCCTGTAGAAAAAGTAACTATTGATGGTAATACCTACAGAAATCAGGAAATGGCCGAAGCAATGATAGAATTTAATGATTTGGCATGTACATATGGCAAATGGATAACAGATCTACCAGAGTTAGCCATGCTCTTTATTACAGCAATTGCATTTGGTCTGCTTGGTGGAGTCACAAAATCAGTGTACCAGCTCTCAAAAAATGAAATTGACTTTGGGGATTTTCATGTTTTATTAAATCCTTTTTTTGGACTTCTAATGGGTCTATTAACCCTAGGTCTATCATATTTAATCCCAACCATATTTGCTTCTGGCGAGAGCGAAATTCGAAGAACCACGTTGATTTGTTTTGCACTTTTTGCCGGACTATTTTCAGACCAATTTATTCAGAATATTGAAAAAAGATTTTCCAAAATAATAGATACTAAAAAATGAAAGTAGTTGCCCCTTTATTCATATGCCTGAGTATTTCAGTATATGGTTACTCACAAGACCTTTCCCAATCTGAAAAAATTTACATCTTAGATGAAAATATTGCTCGCGACTTAAACCTTCCAGATAAGCTGATTATTAACCCAAACGGGTTAATTGAAATGAGCGATGGATCAAGATTTAATGAAATCGTCTTTAATCATGGTAAAATTTATCTAAAAGAAGGTGACTCCAATGAAATGGTTGAGTTAAAATTTAAGAATGACGGAACACTTAAAGGCAGGCTAAAAACGGACGAATTTAATTCCGTAGTTAATTATTCGGCTTTTGTAAAGTGTTCTAACGAAGACCATGATCCGAAGCACTTATGTAAATTAGGGAAAGACCCGAAAGACTGTGGTGAGACCGACTGTGTTTGGTGAAATAATCTGTAATTATTTATAAATTGGCACTATGCCAGAAGAAGAATTACCCAGCACCTCTACATTCGAAAATAAAGTAATCCTCATAGCCATACTTACCGGGTTCATTGGAAGTATAATCCTTTTCTTTTTAAAACTACCCCCTATTGTGATCTCCATATTTTTGGGCACAGGCATCGCGGCATTGGTTTATAGGTTTTTGGGAGGTATTGATGGTGCCAGCATGGTGATGGGTACGATCAAACTATCAGGTTCTATTGCTGCACTTTTAGCAAGTGCCTATTTTATCAATGGCGAGTTAATCAAGCAAACCTCTACTAAAACCGATGATTCTGAAAGTAACAACATGCCTGCTGAAATCAATTTTACGCCACAGCGCTCGAGCTGGATGGCCATTGACAAAACCAATGGAAGTCCTGTTGAAGTAAAAATCAATGAAACAGGTAAAACTCTGCCAACCCCTTCAGGTTCCGCATTAAAAAACAATCGATTGGTGATGAAGAAAAACGGCAACCGGTTCTTAGTTATGCCAGAGTCGGATACCACTTTCTATTTTGGGAACATAGCAATCAGTGAACTCAACGAAGCTGGCTTTTTTGACAACCTTTCCAAGACGGAGAATTTTGTAGTAACTGATAGGCTCACCTTAATGGCAGAAAATAACCTTACCCCTATTCCATTTAAGATCAAAACAACTGGGTTTGCCAATGACTTTTCACAGTTTCAACTGGTAGAAAATGGTTCTGGTAATATTGCCCTTGAAAGTCAGATTTACAGAAGATCGTACATCATAGAGCAAGTGAAAAACAAAATATACCTCATCTGGGTGGTGGAAGTAAGCCACAAAACAAAAGACCCTGATGACCCAGAGTCTATTGGCCCTTATGCCAAGTTTGCAATCACCGAATTAGCCTTCTCATTGTAGAATTTCGAGGTCAAAATTCCACACTCCTTTACATGCAAATCTCCTGCTTTGCAGCAAAACGCATTGGCCTGGTATTTGAATACAAGTCACTGATAGTCAACGTTAAATGTATGTTTCTAAATCGTTAAACATTGTTCACATAGAAACATCAGAGTATATAAAACGTTATTTTAGTATAAACCACTACTACAATGAAATCTATTACAAAAAAACAAGCCATCATGCAGTCATTGGAAGCAATGAGTGCTGAAGAAATGGAGCAAGTATTGAAGTATGTTAAAAACATGCTATACAACGAGTCAAATGACTTAAGCTACCAGGACTTCAAAAGTCAGGCATTGAAGGAAATAAAGGATGCGCTAAATAAGAATAGTATAGCACAGGCTTAAGTATACTGTACATAGTGCCTCCACTTCTCGAGCACTGCCTCGAAATCTTCGGGTAGGTCCGAATCAAATTGCATTTGCTTTTTGGTTATCGGGTGAATAAACCCTAATGATTTGGCATGTAGTGCTTGTCGGGGCAATATTTTAAAGCAATTTTCTACAAATTGTTTATACTTTGAGAAAGGTGTCCCCTTAAGTATTTTATCTCCTCCGTAAGTGGCATCATTAAACAGTGTATGCCCCAAATGCTTCATGTGGGCTCTTATCTGATGCGTCCGTCCTGTTTCTAAATTACACTTTAATAAAGAAACGTAGCGGAGCGTTTCCAACACTTTGTAATGCGTAATAGCATGTCTTCCAATCGTCTCATCCTCATAAGGTACTGTTATCCTTCGATCTTTCAGACTTCTACCCAAATTGATATTAATAGTCCCCCTTTCCTCTGCCGGTTCACCCCAAACAATGGCCAGGTAGGTACGCTCAATTGAGTGATCAAAAAACTGCTTCGCCAGTCCCGTCATTGCTTTTTCTGACTTGGCAATCACCAACAGCCCAGAGGTGTCTTTGTCAATTCTATGAACCAGGCCAGGTCTACCTTCATTACCTTCCATTTCCGGTAAGTTTTGAAAATGGAATGCCAGTGCATTGACCAATGTACCCGACCAGTTCTGATAAGCCGGATGCACCACCATCCCGGCTTCTTTATTGACTACCAGCAGATGCTCATCTTCATAAACAATGTTAAGAGGAATATCTTCAGGCACTACCTCTGTATCGCGTGGAGGTTCAGGAAGTTCAACCGTAATGACATCTCCAGGTCGTACCTTATAATTAGGCTTTACGTCTTCATCATTTACTTTTACGAATCCATCCTTAATTCCCGCCTGCAATTTACTACGAGTAGCATTGGGCAGTCGATCCATTAAAAACTTGTCGATCCTCAACAACGCCTGCTTCGGATCGGCCACTATTTTGTGGTGTTCGTATAACTCTTCCTCTTCCGGATCGTAATTGCTTTCGCTCATATAATAAAATCTATATAAATAGAAAGCTATCGGATGGTTTGAAGCCATCCGATAGCTAATCACGTACAAAAGTAGCACTTAAAATTTTAATTAACCCATCGGATGGCTTGGAGCCATCCGATGGGTAGCGTATGATGGGTGGTGGTGTAAAGCCTACTCACAGCCAATCGGGCTACCAGCAGGCGGATCAAGCGGGTTTATGATTTCATACTCCTCAGGATTCTCCAAAAATTGACTAATCTTATGCATAGCCAGGTTATAATGCGCCTCTTGAGAAGAGTTAATAGCTCTCGCTGACTTTAACCAAGAGTTTAATGCCTTGATTTTGAGCAACGCAATCGCACGCACCTGATCAGAAACTTCTTTCTCATTGGCTAATCTAAATAAATGATCAAGTACCAATCCATCAACCAGCCTTTCAATTTCTCCACTGAGTTGTTGGTTATGATTCTTCTTCCAAGTCGCAGCTATAAGCTGGTCTATCACACCATCAAGCCCTAATTGGTTATTATCCCTGGCTTTATATTCAAGTAGTCTTTGTGCCCTGGCTGGGTGAAACAGTAACTCTAAAGTCATGTTTGCAGCACTTTCCGCAGCACTTAAAGGATCAAACGTAAGACCGGTTCTGATATTGACCAACTCTCGGGTGCGATATGACCGCAATGGCCTTGGTGGTATCAATTTTAACAACTCCTCAGGCAAGACCAGTTGACTCGAAGATAGCGTCATAAAGAGTGCCTGAAGTGCCTTTTGCTGTTCTTCTTTGCTGACCACTTCAGTGATCAATTGGCCGTCTCCGCGTAAGGCATAGCGATAATTTAAACCTCCAATAAGTTTCACCGCAGCCTCTGTCTGATATCTGTGAAAGAAATAGATGGGCACCAATACTTCTTCAATATTGGCATATGGCTCTCCACTTCTAATACTTTTCTCACCGAAATTTTTCAATGCCACTTGTCTCACGCTCAACACCCTGGTCAACTCCTCAGGTGCGTTCTTTCCATTGTCCCAAAGGTGCGCATAAGGGTGTGCACCACCCTGTGGTCGTGCATCCTGGTCTGACAAAAAGCTTAAGCCTTGATCAAAACCATATTGAATGATGTTGTTCAATGCTTTTTCTTCATCTACCCCTTCAGGAAAGTCCTGATAGCCATATTCAACTGAAACTTTATCCCATGCTCCAATTTTGTCATCATATGCATTAGAAAGGTCAATTTTTCCATCTTTTAACTCTGCTAATGGGTGTGGATAATCCATCACTGAAGCTCGGCCTTCGGCACTACTAGCATAGCTGTGGGCTAACCCAATGGTATGCCCTACCTCATGTGCGGAAAGTTGTCTTAACCTGGCCAATGCCATTGCTTCCATTTCTGGAGGCACGGTTGTTCCGTCTTCATAAGGCGACAATAGGCCTTCTGCAATAAGGAAATCTTGTCGTACTCTTAACGAGCCTAAAAGCACATGCCCTTTAATGATTTCTCCCGTGCGCGGATCCGTTACTGAAGACCCATAAGACCAGCCTCTGGTAGAGCGGTGCACCCAATTGATTACGTTGTATCTCACATCTAGCGGGTCAGCATCTTCTGGCAGCATTTTTACCTGAAAGGCATCTTTATAACCTGCTGCCTCAAACGCCTGATTCCACCAACGGGCACCATCTAGCAGAGCCGAGCGAATCGGTTCTGGTGTACCCGGATCGAGGTAGTATACAATTGGCTCAACGGCCTCACTTACTTCTGCTGTTGGATCTTTCTTTTCTAACCTATGTCTTGAGATAAAACGCTTTTCTATATCCTCACTAATGGGAGTGGCATAGTCGTAATAAGAAATGCCAAAATAGCCTGCACGCGGATCAAATTTTCTCGGTGTATACCCATCATCAGGTAGCTCTACAAAAGAGTGGTGCATACGCACGGTTACATTGGTAGGGGTTGGTGTTACACTGCGTATATAGCCTCCGGAAGGAGTTCCAGTAAAGGTCAGCGTTACTTCAAACTCAGAGTTTTTAGGGAAGTTTTTTGTTCTGTCAAGATAAAAAGCCGACATGCTTTTGTTAAGTGAGTAGCTACCTTGATTCGCTCTTTTTAGTCTCGCGGATACATCATGTGCATCACGCATCAAAAAGTCTGTAGCATCAACTAAAACTTTGCCTTCCTCTTCAGTCACCATTTCAAAGCCATGTAACACCGACTGGGCAAATGCATCTCTCACCGCCTTTTGTTCTGCCGGGTTGTCACTAATGGCTCTGTAGCTATAGTTTGGCTCTACCATCAACACCTTTGGTCCTCTGCGCTCAAACTTTACAACTCGCGTATTGCCCAGCTGGTTTCTGTCTAAGCCTATGTCATTTGATCCGACACCAGCCGCAAGTGAGTTTACATAAATAAACTCCTGGTCGAACTTATCTATCACTAAATAAATTTTATCCGATTTCCCATCATAATAGTACTCGAAAAAGCCCTCATACTTAGTCATCCCTGCGGTTTTGCCAGCGATGCCTGAATTTGATTGGCGGGAGTTATCAGAGGTTTTTGTGGAATTTGTAGTGGCCGCGCATCCTACTAATAAGATGGCCAGAAAGATGTATAGTTTGTTCATATGGATTGATTTTTAATAGCAACCTAATGTATTAATTAATCGGCCGATAAGCAATCTTAAATGTGATAGCCGGAGTCTGTCGATATACATCGTGGCTTTTGAATTTTAAGGTGTAATTTACCTGAACTCGATAAAACCTTAATAGAAACTCAATTTATCCCCTTTATGGAAGGGATTGGGGGAAGGTTTAATAAGACAAGGTTGTTATTAAGGTTTTAAATGTGCTTTTGAATTGAAATGTTATTGTATTGATTTGTCCTCCTCTTTATCTCCTCCTTGAGGAGAACAAAGGATCATTTCAATCCAAAGCACATAATTAATGTAGAATGAAGCTATTTTAAATTAATTGAAATTTCTATTGTGACTAAAACACACAATGCCGCTTATAAGAATAAAACCATTGACCTGACGAATTTGAATACGGCCAGACATATGACCGAACAAGAAATTGACTATGAAAACCGCCTGGTAAACGAGGCAAAACGTAGTCCGAAGGCCTTTGGTAAGCTTTATGACCGCTATTTCGAAGGTATTTTTAATTTTATATTAAGGCGTACCGATGACGAAATACTGACTGCTGACCTATGTTCTCAAACTTTTTTGAAGGCATTGCAAAACCTAAAGAAGTACGAATATCGCGGACTGCCTTTTTCTGCCTGGCTTTTTAGAATTGCCAGCAATGAAGTGAACAAGCACTACAATAAGAAAAAGAAAAAGCGGGTGTACAGCCTGGAAGAAGAGCGCGTGTTTCAAATTATCGAAAGTAATGATGAACATGATTTTAGCGAAGCACAGATCGAACTGTTGATAAAAACTCTGAAAGACCTGCCTACCGATGTGATGGAGGTATTGGAATTGAGGTTTTTTGAGGATAGAAGCTTTAAGGAAATAAGTTTTATATTAAATATTGGTGAGAGTGGTGCCAAAATGCGCTTGTACAGGGCACTGGAGAAATTGAAAAAACACTTTAAAGTCAACTGGGACGAATAATGGGAAGACATGACATCAGATTGAGAAGAAAACGCATGACTTCAAGACGAATTGAAAGCCATAAGAACTACTATGAGGTGATGCGCAGACACCAGAAAACGAGCCGGCTTAAAAAAGTATTTAAGTTATTGATATTGCTCATCTTTTTCCTGGCACTGATCTTCTTTTCTTATTCCCTACTGACCAAAGTGAGTGAAGCGGATCAATCGCAAGAAGAAAACACCTCTTACAGAGTAAAAATAAAGACTGAGCAACAAGTTTGATGCTCATACATCCCGGCCGGGTGATTTAAACAAAACCATTAATGGCTTACAAGCCATAAGTGGTATGTATTACCTAAACAAACGTGATTATGGAACATCGTAAAAATTTAAACAAAGATTTACGCAGACAATCCGGCCTATTTTTTCAGATTGGTTTGCTTATCGCCATGATGCTTTGTGTGAGTGCCTTTGAGTACACCGCAAAGAAAGAATACAAACCTGCAGATATCTCTTCTGGTGAGCCATTGGATAATTGGAAACCTCCAATAACTGTAAATCCTCCACCAAAACCACCTAAGCCCAAAGTGGTGCCAAAAGTAGTTGAAGTGATTGAAGAAGAGCCCATCGAAACCCCAGACGTAACTTTTGATATTATTGATATTGGTGAAATTGATGTGCCTGAAGTTGAGCCTCCAGTTGAAAAGGCTGTGGAAGCGCCCTTTGACATTGTAGAAGAAATGCCAACTCCAGTGGGTGGCGAAGAAGCTTTTTATAAATTCGTCAGCAAAAACTTAAAATACCCCAAACAAGCTCAGCGTATGGGTGTGGAAGGTAAAGTGTACGTAAAATTTGTAGTGCTTGAAAATGGAGAGCTAGATCAAATTCATATACTCAGAGGAATTGGTGCAGGTTGCGATGAAGAAACGATAAGAGTATTGGAAAAAGCTCCTAAATGGAATCCCGGAAAGCAGAGAGGTAAACCTGTGAAGGTCTGGAAAGTAGTACCCATTAATTTTCTATTGAATTAATCGGAAAGAAGATAGTCATCCGACCACTCAAAGTGGTCGGATGACTTTATTGCTAATAGGAATACATCATTCCTTCCTTACAAACCTGAAGAACCTTTTATTTTCTTCAGACATGTCTGAAATGAAAACTACCAGACTGTCGCCATTTTGTGTGTAGCTGATTTTATTAGGAAAATCATGCTTCTCATTTACACAAATAAACCCCTTGTCCGTTGGCGTAATTTCAAAGGCTACTGCTTCAGGATTGTGTGCGACATCTGCAGTATAAAGATACTTTCCATTGTTTTTATAAATACTCAAATACTCGACAAATACTGTGTCATTTCCCTCCATCGTACACCCAATGCCCTCTAGTTGATTATTTTGTAGCTGCCAGCTTTCAAACGCTATTTGACCATCTTCCATGTCAATTCTTTGCCATTGGCCAATAAGCCACGTGTAATCAGCATCGGAAGAAGTTTGGTTACATGCATATAAACCAAAAATCAACAACAAGGCCACAGACAACTGCCTAATACTTGCATATTTCATAGTAAGTACAAGTTACTGCTATTTTTCTTATTACAGAATAGCAATTTGTCGCATATCTGTTTTAGAAATATCCCCCCAATGATTAATATTGATGAGGTTTTAAATAAATCAAAATAACGAAAGCGATGAAAAACTCTATTTTTATTTTGTTGGTGCTAGTTGCCGCAGGTTGTAACCAATCTACAGACTTCAGCGAGGCCACAGTGGCTGGCATGTCTGATCTACCAGCCGGTGCCATTAAAGAACCTTATGAAAATAACCCAGACCTGGTCAAAGTATCAGTCAACTATACAAATGGTACTTCTGCCATGGGAGATTATCTCAATGGCAAAAGAGAAGGCGCCTGGACGACCTTTTACAGCGATGGTTTAGTGAAAAATGTGACAAGTTACGTAAATGGTCTTAAGCAAGGTGTCTATGTAGACCTTAGTGACCGTGGACAACTGGAAACCAAGGCTTATTATCACAACGATCAACTCCATGGTCAGTGGGTTAAGTTTAACCGTAACCGTGTAAAAGAAGAACGTACCTATCAAAATGGTGCATTAAATGGTACTGTAAAAATCTTCTACGACAATGGCAATACTATGGAAGAAAGTCCATATGTGGACGGAAAGCGACATGGTGTAGCTATTTGGTACGACCAGGACGGTAACGAGACCATTCGTTATGAATACGAAAACGGTCAGTTAGTCAATCAATAACTGTCATACTGTCATTTTTCTAAGATTTTAAGGTATTTTAATGCCATTTTTGCAGTCTTTCATGGCTTCTAAGCCATTGGCATGCGACTTGTATTTTATTGAGTGAAACAAAAAATTAAAATGTTAAACCAATAAAACAAGGAGGTAATTATGACACTTATTAAAAGATCAAATGACATGTTTCCTACTTTCTTTGACGACTTTTTTGGAAGAGATTGGTTTTTCAATAATGATCAACAAGGAAGCACGCTTCCTTCAGTAAACATTAAAGAAAACGAGGATGGATATGCTGTAGAAATGGCAGCACCCGGAATGAATAAGAAAGATTTCAAAGTAGAGTTAGACAACGATACTTTGACAATCTCATATGAAAAAGAAGAAAGCACGGAAAACAAAAATGACGAAGGTAGATACACCAAGCGTGAGTTTAACTACCAGTCATTTAGCAGATCGTTTACTCTACCAAACACGGTAGAAGCTGATAAGATCGAAGCGAAATATAAGGATGGATTGTTAACCTTAAGCATCCCTAAAAAGGAAGAGGCTAAACAGAAGCCATCCCGATTGATAGCGATCTCATAATTTACATTAAATAAAAACCAGAGGATGAGCACATTAGCCGTTCATCCTCTTTTTTTCTTGTGATACAACAATCGACCTCTTTAGGCGTATTTAAATCACAGAAAGTCAAAATAGTTTAACCCGTTGTCAACCAGACATTTTTATAAAACGGTTAAAACAAAATAACAAAAGAGATGAAACAGTTTAGCGCATTATTTGCAGCTGCCATTTTGGGTAGCGCACTTACAGTGGGTTCTTTCCAACTGTTAAAAGAAGATCAACCTGGTCATAAGCATACTACTATTGAAAAGGTACCTGCCTTTCATACGGCTTATTCAACCAATGAAAACGGAGAGGTTGTTCCTTTAGATTTTACAAAAGCCGCAGAAAAAGTGATGCCGGCTGTTGTACACATTACTTCTACACAACAGTATGCCGGTAGACAGCAAATGCCGCAAATACCAGAGCCATTTAGAGATTTCTTCGGTCCTTTTCAGGATAGAAGACCACAAGGCCCACGTCAGGGATCGGGAAGTGGCGTTATCATAAATAGTGAAGGGTACATTGTGACCAACAATCATGTAATCGAAAATGCGGATGAAATTGAAGTAACACTACATGATAACAGAACCTTTATTGCTGAAGTAATTGGTACCGACCCTAGCACCGACCTGGGCTTAGTAAAAATAAAATCTGAAAACTTGCCATACCTACCCATCGTGAATTCTAACGATGTGAAAGTCGGTGAGTGGGTTTTAGCAGTAGGTAATCCATTTAATCTAAACTCTACAGTAACAGCAGGTATTGTAAGTGCTAAAGGAAGAAGTATTGGCATACTCAATAATGCTACACAGGAGAACAGGCAAAATACTTCCATTGAATCATTTATTCAAACTGATGCTGCAGTGAACCCTGGTAACAGCGGTGGAGCGCTTACCAACCTAAATGGTGATTTGATCGGAATTAATACAGCCATAGCCAGTCCTACCGGGGCATACAGTGGTTATTCGTTTGCTGTGCCATCTAATATAGTAGCCAAGGTGGTTGAAGACCTCATGAAATATGGCGTAGTTCAGCGAGGCTGGCTCGGGGTGACTATCAGAAGTGTAAATGATGACCTGGTCAGAGAATTGGATCTCGAAGTAATGAAAGGTGCACTTGTTGATAGCATCAGCGCAAATAGTGGTGCGATGGAAGCTGGTATCAAGTCTGGAGATGTTATCGTAGAAATTGATGGCATAGACATAAAGAATACCGCAAACCTCATTGGCTATGTAGGAAGTAAAAGACCAGGCGATCGCGTGAACATCACAGTAAACCGTAACGGTAATGAAAAGAACTTTGAAGTATTGCTAAAAAACAGAGAGGGCAGTACAGAATTTGTTAAAAAAGAAGAGAAAGATGCATTAGCAATTCTTGGCCTTGAACTGGAACCTGTCGATGCCAAAACGCTTAAAAGATTACGCATTGATAATGGCGTGAGGGTAAAAGCACTCCGACCAGGAGAAGTGACCAAAGCCACACAAATGCGTGAGGGTTTTATCATCACAAAAATTGATGGCAAAGAAGTTTCAAGCGTAAAGGATGTAAATAGCATTCTTAAAAATAAGAAGGGTGGAATTCTTATAGAAGGTGTTTATGAAAATGCCCCGGGTAGTTACTATTATGGCCTCGGTTTGGATTAACTAATTAAAGGCGAAGATTTTATGTAAATATTGTATCCAATAAATATTTTTCTTCGTATAATTAAAGTAACAAGATCTTTGACAAAACAATTATTTTAAATGCCTATGAAAAGACTCTTTAAGAAAGGAGAGCGGGTAAGAAATAGCAGGGATGGACGTGTTATGGAAGTCTTAAAGTACATTAAAGACAAAAGCTCGTACTTAGTGGAATGTGCCTGGTTTGATTTAGAGAAGAAAGAAATTAGGACGTACAGAATTAAACAAAATAAACTTTTAAAAGCTAGTTAAGATGAAAGAGCCCCGAAGCAATTCGGGGCTTTTTTTATGCCTTTTGCTTTCTCTTTTTTTTAGAATCCTTTGCTACAGGCTCGTCCTTAAACTCATCTCTTAGTTCATCTGCATTTGCATAGCACACAGGGGAGCTGTTCTCAATATGTTTTTTGGTCTTTTTCATAATTTGGGCAATCCCATTCTATCTATAAGTTCCTCAAATCGACTATCATTTCTCAGTGGTTTCCACACCGGACTTTGACAAAGAAATATCATGGCTCCAATCCGCTCATCTACACATCGATTTAGGTATTTAAAAGCATTTTCTTTATCACCAATGCCTGTATAAAGTGTAGCAAAATCAATGCTATAAGAAACGTCTTGTTCTCCAGAAGCCTTTGCAATAAGATCCTTTAGATAGCCGTTGGCTTTTTCCACATCTCCTTTCAAAGCATAGGCGTAACCCAATTGTGTATCATGCTTAATGGCATGCACGGTGTCTCTCCCTAAAGTATTAAACATGTCAATGGCTTCATCATATTTCCCTTGCATCAAAAATGTCCAGGCCTTAAACTCAATAGCTGCTTTGAATCCCGGATCGATTGAGAGGATTTTGTCATACAGCTCAATGGCCTTATCGTATTCTTCCAGGAAATAGTAAAAATCTGCGAGCGTACGATTGGTGTTGGTAGAAAGCGGATCTATTTTCAAGGCCTCTTCCATTTCCAGTAATGCCGGATCGTACTGGCCGTAGAGTATATGATAGAGGGCGTGAAGAATACGTGCATTGGGAGTGTTTTCATTAATTTCCTTGGCCTTCATTACATTATCCAATGCGCCTTCCCAATCCCAATCCACGAAAAACTTAATGGTTGCCAAGGCTAGTAATGCTTCTGTTTCTTCAGGATTGATGTGAAGCGCTTTTACTCCATGCTCAAGTGCCTGTTGTTTCGCCTCCTTAATAGGAACAAACCCAGTGATTCCTAAAAATGCATAATCAGCAGCCAATTTGCCATAGGGCAAAGAAAAGTTAGGCTCTTCCGCGATGGCTTTCTTATAATATTCGATAGCCGTAAGTGAATCGGAAGGAGTCCACTTGTTGCTTTCATAAAGACCTCTTAAATAGTAATTATAGGCCTTGAGGTTGTCCGTTGTAGGCGTAACAATAGATTCTGTGCGCTCTTCTTTAGAGAGCTTTTTTCTTAATTTATTGGCAATAACCCTTGATATTTCATCCTGCACTTCAAAAATGTCTTCCAAAGCTCTGTCATAGGTCTCTGACCACAAATGGTAGCCATCACTGGCGTTGATCAACTGCGCTGTGACGCGCACTTTATTCCCCGCTTTTCTCACACTCCCTTCCAGGACAGATTGCACATCCAGCTTTTTCGCTATTTCTCTGATGTCGGTATTTTGGCCTTTAAATGAAAAGCTGGAGGTACGGGAGGTGACTTGCAGGCCATCTACTTTGGTAAGTGCATTGATAAGTTCTTCTGTAATGCCATCACTGAAGTATTCATTCTCCGGATCAGTGCTCATGTTTACAAATGGTATAACCGCTACACTTCTGATCCTTTCCTTAACCTTACCTTCCATCTGGTCACGCTTGGGTACGACTAAAGAACCATTAGCGATAGCAAAAACCTCAATGGGTCTTTTTACATTCTTAAGTTCGAAGGCGCCTAAGGCGTGTGATTTAATTGTTCTATGATTCTTTATTTCATCAAATACTTTATCAGAAATTATAACACTACCGGGGACAGCCAGTGATTCAATTCTGGAAGCTACGTTAACCCCATCACCAAAAATACCATCCTCATCATGCACGATATCTCCTGTATGGATGCCTATGCGCAAGGGAATTTTTGGCTCTTTTGTAAGTGCCTCTTGAATCTGAATGGCACATTGGGTGGCATCGAACGCACTTTCGAAAATACTGAGCGTTCCATCGCCATAGTATTGTATGATATTGCCATTATGTTCTTTTATAGATTGTGTGAGTACCTGCCTGTGTCGGTCACGATTTTCTTTTGCTCTTGCCTCATCGTCTTGTACCAATGCCGTAAAACCGACCATATCGGTAAACATAATTGCTGCAAGTTTTCTCGTTTTTCTCACTCTGGTAAAATAACGCTTTTTTACGATATCAAATAACCATATCGTTATGAGGTTAAGATTTCATACGTAGTTAGTCACATTACGTTTGACAATGACCGCAATTGAGTTAAATTGGTTCAAAATTAACACACGTCATATGAAAAAATATATCCTTGCTACTCTTCTACTTTCAATTCATTTTGGCCTTTTCGCACAGGAATTTCCTATTATTAAAACCTTTGGCGGCATTTATGATATTCCTGAAGCTACAGTAAAACCAGATCCTGCCCGGCAATATAAAATCATTGTTGACCTCGTCTCGGCAGATGACGACCCTGCCAAGCTTGCCTGGTCTCTCAATAATGTAGCAAGAATGATTAACCTACATGCCATTGGTGGTGTTCCTCCAGAAAATATTCACATTGTATTAGCTGTTCATGGTGGTATGACTACGAGTTTATTGAGTAAAGATGCCTATCAATCACGTTTTCAAGTTGAAAACCCACACATTGACTTATACAATGCGTTACACGATGCTGGGGTAAGAATAATTGTTTGCGGACAATCGATGAAGGCCAGATCGGTAGATCCTGATGATTTGCTAAAACATGTAGAAATCGCCACTTCCATGCTTACTACTGTAAGCACTTTTCAGCAGGACGGATACGTTGTTTTTAAGTTTTAGAAACTAGGTGAGATAAGCGCTAATACCTAGCTTTGCTGTGATGAATACAGCGAACGATTGGATAGAAAAACTAAATATGGAGCCACACCCTGAAGGTGGCTTTTTTAAGGAAACCTATAGGTCGGAAGAATTAGAAAAATTCGATGGTTTTATTGGTTCACGCAATATTTCTACTGCCATCTATTTTATGATCACAAAAGGTAATTTCTCTGCTTTTCATAGAATCAAATCGGATGAGATGTGGCATTTTTATGATGGGTCTCCAATAGAAATAGTGGTGATCTCCTCCGAGGGAAACCTCACCGCTCATCAACTTGGGCTCGATATTGATAACGGTCAATTACCCCAGGCAATGGTTCCTGCCGGGTGCTGGTTTGCCTCGCGTATCGCAGATGAAGGGGATTACGCACTGGCAGGCTGCACTGTTGCCCCCGGTTTTGATTTTCAGGATTTTGAACTGGCCGATAGAGTAGATCTGGTCAAGGAATTTCCGCAACACGAAGCCATCATCAGGTCGCTGACGAGGTAAGAACAATACTCGGCTTGCATACCAAACTTGATTGTAATGATAATATTCTTTTTCTTCACCGATCAATTCACTAAAGGCTATGAGTAAAATAATAATCGGCAGTCACGCAGAGTTTGAAAAATTTTTAGGAGAAGAAATTGGTGTATCGGAATATCTGGAAATCACCCAGGAGCAGATCAACAAATTTGCTGATGCAACGCTCGACCATCAATGGATCCATATTGATCCTGAAAGGGCGAAGGCAAGCCCATTTGGCAGCACCATAGCGCACGGGTACCTCACAGTATCGGTGGCACCCTATTTATGGAGACAGATTGCTGAAATTCACAATCTTAAAATGATGATCAACTATGGTATCGAAAAGCTGAAATTTAACCAGCCGGTAACTGTAGGAAGTCATGTGAGATTAAGAGCAAAACTTCACTCGCTTGTAGATCTCAGGGGAGTAAGTAAAGCCCATTTACAGGTTACTTTAGAAATTAAGGATAATCCAAAACCTGCATTTACAGCACTGATTGTTTTCTTATATCATTTCGATAATTAGCAGATGAGCCGTTGTAGCACACAGAAGGTTTGTTACGACTCACGCACTATTGCCGAAGAAGCCCTTTTACAAAATCATGCTAAAAACAACTATGCCCCAGGACAAGGGCCTATAAATGTTTATGAGTGTGAAATGTGTGGGAGCTATCATTTCACTTCAAAAGGAGCTATTAACCATATTTTAGAAGAGGAGAAAGACCGCATAAAACGCCTGAGAGAAGCCAACTTTTGGGAGGATCGGTTTAGAAGATAAGTTTTTAATCAGCGCTCCTTGGCGACAGCTTTACTTTCAAATTCTTAGGAAACATCGTAAAAGCAAACGATTCTTTTACTTCTTCAGGCTTCACTTCCAATGTCACATCAAAATTTTTGTAGATCATGGAAAGTGCCATTTTCATTTCATGGACGGCCAAATTTCTACCCGGACAAAATCTTGGACCAGCTCCGAATGTGCGAATAATCTGAGGAGAATGACTTGTATGCATTGGACAGGCTTTGGGAATCCAACGTTCTGGAATAAATGAGTCTCCATGGGTAAAGTATTTATCATCTGTTTGCGCCACTTTGTTCTGCATCATCACAGTCATCCCTTTTTTGATAAAAAGGTCATTTATGGTGACATCTTCCAGCGCTTGCAGGTACAGATTTGGGGTTACCGGTTTTAAGCGCATCGATTCCATAGCCACGGCTTCTGTGTAGCGCATGGCAGCCAGCTCCTCATTGCTCGATGGGCAGATGCCTGTAAAGGTTGTGTCAGCCTCAGCCCTGAGTTTTTGAACAACCTCAGGATGTTGGGTGAGATAATAGAGTGTCCATGAAATGGAATTTGAGGTCGTATCTTCACCGGCCAGCAATATGGTAAATACATTACCAAAAATTTCTTTATCAGAGATTGAGCTCTCCCTGTCTTGCTCAACTAGCAATGCCTCTAAAAAATTAGATGGATTCTCCCGAAGATCTGGATTTTCATTTAGCCTAAGCTTGGCTTTGTCTATAAACTCATGAACAACTTTTACCACTGCGGCTATGGCCTGATCAAATGCTTTGTCTTTTTTAGACTTATAATACCTCCACAATGGAATGGGCGCAGTAATCCGCTGATTAATCATCGGAAAAACCTTCTCCATATGGTCCTGGATAACATCATTATCCTTTTGAAGCGTGTTGATGTCATAGCCAAAAGCAATGTCAGTAGTAATATCTACCGTATACCGAACCATCTCCTTTTGAACATCAATCACAGCTTTCTTCTCTGAATACACATTCCATCGCTCATGGAGTCGCTCAGTAACGCGTTGAAGTGTCGGCAAGAAATTCTGTACATTTTTTAGGTTTAAAGCTTCAGACGTGAGCTTTCGATGTGTTTTCCATTGCTCTCCTTCAGCATTGAAGACCCCAATGATGTCCATTTCACTCATGACCTCATCAATCTTTGCGAATCTTCTAAATTGATCCGGCCTGTTTTTTAAAATCTCATGATTTATATCCGGGTCAGCAGAGACGATAAACTTTTTGCCCATTAGGCTTATTTTGAAGACATCGCCCACCTCCTTCACCCACTCTTCGAGTACTTGATGTTTGTTTTCAGCGTTGAATTTTGGAAGGTTGCCAACTATGGGCGTGCCTTTGGGAGAAGGCAAATCATCTATCGTACGGATTTTATGCATGCCCTAAAATAATTGAATTTATCTAATTACATCCTCTTAAATGGTAGTAGCAAATCATTTGAAAACAAAAAACCCTGACTATTAACTAGTCAGGGTTTGTACTATTAGAGACAATAGTTTTTAAGCTTCTGCCAACTCAGGTGCTGCAGGGAAGTCAATTTCGGTTTCTGCCATATGGTTTGTATAGTTCGTAATCGTGTTCAAACCCACTAATACGATCAATTCGGCTAAAGCTGCTTTTGAATATCCCACATCAAAAAAGCTGTTGATTAACTCTTGTTCTGGGTACCCTCTGCTTTCAGTAATTGCTTTGGCTAATAAAGTCAATGCCTTAAGCTTTTCGTCTTTAATGTCACCGTTACGAATCGCTAATGTTTCATCTTCACTGAAACCTTGACTTTTTCCTACTGCAGTATGTGCTGCTAAGCAATAACCACATTCATTGGCTTGTGCAACCGCCAAGGCAATGGCTTCAACTTCTTTTCCTGAAAATTCACCTTTACCAATCGTTTCGCCAATTGATAGTGTTGCTTTTAATGCATAGGGAGAATTACCAATGGTGGCATAAACATTAGGTATCATTCCAATCTTTTTTTCTAAAGACTCAAAAATTTCTTTTGATACTTCGCTTGCTTGATCTTTGGTTAACGTTTCTAGATTTTTCATATCCATTTTGTTTTAATTGTAACTTTTAATGTTACCGTTATAACGGAATGATATGATTGATGTTTAGCTAGATGTAATTGTTTGCGCATGTTTGTCGTTAGAAAGACATTTTCAGGCTACCTACCTTGTTTTATAGCTGTTTTAGCCTCACTTTGACCAAGAATATTTTCTAAATGAGTGTTGAGATCAGCTATTGTAGTTTGCTGTAACTTACTTTTCATTGCTTCTTCAGCTTCTCCGAAAACATCGTATACCAGCGCCTTTAAGTTTGAGCTTACAACACATTCAGGATTTACCTTAGGCCTTTTAAAAAATTCTTCATCGCGTGTGGCAAGGTAAATATCCCACAGGTTGATTGCTGAAGCCTCTTTAGCCAGATAGAAACCCCCTTTGGTACCGCTGCTACTGGCTATAATTCCGTGATTGCGTAACTCTTGAATTAATCGTCTGATAACTACCGGGTTGGTATTCACGCTTTTGGCAATAGTTGTTGAAGACAATACCTGATCGGGCATATGTTTTAAGAATATACAAATCTGAACTGCCGTAGCATATTTAGTACTCGCCCTCATTAAATATAACTTTTACTGTTACAGTTATAACGTCTTTGACTGCTTAGAGTTATTCAACCACCCTATTCCAAATGTCGAGATAGATTTTCCAATCCCCCTCCACTTTCTTCCAAACGATTACATATTTTCCTTTCCAATCTGACTTCGATCCATCGGCTTTGGTGGTGGTGCCTTCGTAGTATCCGTAATCATAGGCATGATCTCCGAGCACCTTGATCTCCTCTGGCAATATTTTATGATATCTGGTTGTTACTCCTTCAGGCAAAGTCCATCTTTTTTTAATGTCTTCATGGCCTTCAATAATACGTGGTCCACTTGGCATTATTTTGCCGTCTTCAGTATAAGCAAGGGCAATCTTGTCATAATCCGAATTCATCACGTATTGTGAAAATGACTGAATCTTATTTTTTATTTGCTCAATGTCTTCCGGATCACCAATATAATTTTGTGCGGCCACAAGACCTACGGAAAGCGCAAGCGCCATTGTTAAAAGATACTTTCTCATGATTTATTCATTTCTATTCCGATTTGCTCCATAAGCTTACTTGCGTTGAAACTATGACACAGGCCGTCTTCTAACTTATAGTTGAAAATGATTCTATCATCCACAATTTCGCTATTGAAGCTGTAATTTTTCAAGTTAGTTAATTCATCGGATAGTTTTCCTAAAGCAAGATCATGTGTTGAAACGAAGCCCATGGCCTCCTTTTTTGAAAGTTGCCTGATCAATGCTTCTGCGCCTGCATGTCGATCGTTAGAATTGGTTCCTTTAAGTATCTCATCAAGCATATAAAGGACAGGTTTTCCGCTGTCAATTGTGTCGAGCAACTGCTTGATTCGCTTCAATTCAGCATAAAAAGAACTGATATGCTCCTCGAGGTTATCTTCTGTACGCATACTCGTAAATAGGTGCATAATGGAAAGCTCCATTGATGTGGCACTTACAGGTGCACCCGCATAGGCCAAAGTCATGTTAACTCCTATAGTTCTCAAAAATGTGCTTTTACCAGACATATTAGATCCTGTGACCAAGGCAATTTGTCCTTTGCCCTCCATTTCAAAATCATTGGCTACTCTTTCTTTTTTCGATATCAGTGGGTGACCAAGAGTTTTGGTTTTTAACACAAACGGCATTTCACTTATGGTTGGAAATACAAACTCACTTTCACCAAAGGACAACCCCGCTAAGCTATTGATAGCCTCAAATACTCCAATATTTGCAAACCATTGATTTACGTTATCGTGCTTTTCTCTTTTCCATCGCTCTGCTTTCAGCAACAAATGAATATCAAAAAGAAACAGTACGTTGAGAATCACATAAAACATATTGCTCCGGCCATTCAAAAATTCAAGGATGCGTTGCAACTGTAAAATTGATTTTGATGCACTAAAATTATCAGTATGGAATACGGATTGGTGTTCAACTAAATACTTTGAAGAAAATGTGGACGTCTCTATGGTAGCAATAAGACCACCATACGCTTTCAATGCTTTATATCCCTTCGAGGTGCTTTCGGTTATATCCATAACCTGAAAAGCATACTTCTTTAATACAATTCCGTTGACAAAGGCTACCGCTATGGTATAGTAGACACTTAGACCTGCAAATATATTTAGCGCTACAAGTGTTAGGATTGCAGCTGGTAGCACATAGGCAAATACCCTAGCCAACTTATCATACTTTAGTTTATTTGGCTCATTAATCCATCGAAGAAGGTTTTTTACATTGACCTCTGAGGCAGCGTTGATTCTGCCAAGTGCTTCAAACTCCTGTCGCCAGGCAATCTGTTCGGTAAGCTCTTTTACCGCTTGTTGCCTTTGATTTATTTCTGATGCGCTTGTCGTACTGGTTAACCACTGTGCCGCTGTGGCCTTCCCATTAGGTGTGCTGGCGCGGTTCACTAATTGAAACAAGGAGTTACGGCCAAATACATCAATGTCCTTTGCGTACGAGTGTTTTGACTCTAAATAGGAAATTCCGTTATCAAATGATTTCAGGTCACCATTAATTCTTTTTAATTCATCTTCATTTATATCTTCCAGATTTCTGGCTAATTCGCGTTTCCTGCCAATTAGATTATGTCGATTTACAAGTACCCCAAAAAGGAATGGAAAGGAAATACCTACAATGGCAACACCTACTCCAGACCGTGCATTGGCGAAATAGATAAATAATACCAGCGCCACGAGAAACAGTATGATTCTAATCGTGCTGAAAAGATTATATGTCTTATTTAACGAAACTGCCTGAGCCCCGAAGTCCTTTTTTCTTTGTTCAAATATTTTATCCCTATCCAAAGTATTTATATCTTGATTGCTATCTATCTACTATTACACATTAGTAACAAGTCCATATGAAAACTTACAGCCTCATTACATTATTCTTTCTTTTGGTAAATATCGCACACAGCCAACCAAATCGCGAAGAATTAAACACATTAAGCAATCAGGTACTAAAACCAGCACTGCAGGAATACATCGAACTTCTGTCCATTCCTAACAACGGACTTATTGAGTCGCATGTTGAGGCCAATATGGTTTGGTGTGAAGATGCTTTTCAACAACGCGGGTTTAATACGCAAAGGATCGAAACTAAAGTAGCGCCTCTACTTTTAGCAACGCTAGAGGTAAACGCTAAAAAACCTACTATGCTGGTATACCTTCAAATCGATGGTCAACCTGTGGATAGTAGTAAATGGTTTCAACGAAGCCCGTACATTCCTGTACTTAAAGAAGCTTCAGGCAATAAGTGGGACTCGATAAGTATGGATCAACTGCAAAATGACTTTAATCCTGATTGGAGAATTTTTGCCCGATCCGCCTCCGATGCCAAAGGGCCTGTAGCCATGTTTTTAGCTGCAATGGATGTGATGAACAACCAAACCTGGGAGCCTGACTATAACCTCAAAGTGATTATGGATTTTGAAGAAGAGCTTGGGTCACCCAACCTACCTGCTGCCGTTGAAGCCAATCGGGAATTATTAGCTGCCGATATGCTCGTAATTTATGATGGACCAAGGCACCCTAACAATAAACCCACACTCACTTTCGGAGCCAGGGGTATTTCTACCATTACGCTAAAAGTCTTTGGGCCAAAATTTCCGCAGCATAGTGGTCATTATGGCAACTATGTGCCAAACCCGGCTTTGAGAATGAGCCAGTTGTTGGCATCCATGAAAGACGCATATGGCCAGGTGACCATCCCCGGCTATTATGACGGTATTGAAATCAGTGAAGAGGCCCAACAAATTTTAAAAAGTGTTCCAGACGATGAAGAAAAAATCAGACAACAAATTGGCATTGCTCAACCAGATAGTGTGGCGGCCACATTACAGGAGGCACTGCAATATCCTTCACTGAATATTAGAGGTTTAAGTGCTGGCTGGGTAGGTGAAGAATCACGTACAATCGTCCCAAGTGAGGCTATTGTAGAAATAGACGTACGGCTGGTGAAAGAAACAGATGGTCCTCAACTTGTAGGTCTCATTAAAGAACATATCGCAAATCAAGGCTATCATTTTGTAGATGGTGAGCCGACAGATGTGGAGCGAGAAAAGTATTCAAAACTCATCTCTTTTGAAGCCGAACATTCTTATGCAGCTTTTCGAACTGATCTTAATTCTGACATTGGCATTTTTCTGGATAAGGCGCTTACTAGAGCTTTTGTGGTGCCACCAATCAAGCACCGTACATCAGGTGGGTCGATTCCAATTTCTCCTTTTGTAACTACTTTGGGAATACCCGCTGTAACGGTGCCGACAGTAAACAGGGATAATAATCAGCATAGCCCTAATGAAAACTTAAGACTGGGGAATTTTCAAGAAGGCATTGTTACTATTCTGGCTATTTTGACTGAGCCGATGAAGTAGTATTTTGACTGTGGTTTGTGAAAACACAAACCAAACCAGCAACTTTTCCAAAGTTTGAAACTTTGGAAAAGTTAAAAGCTACTACTTAAAAATAAGCCTTGAAAAATTAGTAGAGAAGTAATACATGTGCGCAGCCATTCAACCAAGGTCTGTGTCTCCACAGACCTTATTGTTATTACAAACCAATCGCTATTGATATAAAGTGAGGTAATTAATTGATATGGTTTGTGAGGACACAAACCACGGAGGAGGAAAAATTAATAAGCAGCCACCTTACTTAAAAACCTGAAAGACAAACAGGGCAGATAAATAAGCCACGGCTGTCATGTAAACAAACTGAAGGATAGGCCATTTCCAGCCTTTTGTTTCTCGATAGACTATTGCCAGTGTACTCATACACTGCATAGCAAATGCATAAAACACAAGTAGCGAAAACCCTGCTGCAAAGGTATAACGTGGCCCTCCTGTATCAGGGTTAATCTCATTACGCATACGACTCTTGATGGTGCTTTCATCTTCAACCCCACCAATACTGTAAATAGTGGCCATGGTGCCAACAAACACCTCCCTGGCAGCAAATGATGTAATGATGGCTATACCAATCTTCCAATCATACCCCAATGGACGAATGGCTGGCTCAATCGCTTTACCAAAAATTCCAGCATATGAGTGTTCTAGCCTATAGGCATTTACTTTATTTTCAAACTCAACGTCTGACAATTGACTCAAATCATACTGCTGAGTTATGCGCTGCTCAGCCATTTCTATTTCATCTCCAGGGCCGTAAGAAGCCAACACCCACAATACAATCGAAATTGCAAGGATTACTTTACCCGCTTCGAAGACAAAGGTTTTCGATTTCTCAAACATGGTCATACCTACATTTTTCCAGCGCGGCACTTTGTAGGTAGGAAGTTCCATCACCAGAAAGCTTCTTTCCTTAGTTTTTAAGATAAGCTTCATCAATGCAGCAGAAAGAATGGCTGCCAAAAAGCCCAGTAAATACATGCCCATCAATGCGAGTCCTTGCAAATTAAGAATGCCAAGCACAGGCTCATCAGGGATAATTAGTGCAATCAAAATTGTATAAACTGGCAGACGAGCGGAGCAACTCATGAAAGGTGTCACAAAAATCGTAATCAGCCTTTCTTTCCAGTTCTCAATGGTACGTGTGGCCATAATTGCCGGTATCGCACAAGCCACTCCAGAAATTAATGGCACTACACTCTTACCATTTAAACCAAATTTGCGCATGATCTTGTCCATCAAAAACACAACACGTGACATGTATCCGGTCTCCTCCAGTACTGAGATGAAAGCAAACAAAATGGCTATCTGCGGTATGAAAATAACGATACCACCTATTCCAGGAATCACACCTTCTGTGATAAGGTTGGTGAGTGCTCCCGCAGGTAGCATGTCTTTTAGTGCTACACTTAGCTCTGAAAAAGTAAGGTCAATGAAGTCCATGGGTACCGTTGCCCAGGCAAATATCGATTGGAATATTAAGAAGAGTATAAATAGGAATATGGCATAACCCCAAATCTTATGGGTAAAAATGCTATCCAATTTACTCGTCCATTCTTTAGGCAAGTAAGAAGCATCTTCCTTTACAGCGCTGTCAATGACATGGTTGATTGCCGCATAGCGCTCCAGCGTTTCTTTACGTCTTACCTCGTCTCTTTTGAAATCATGCTTGATGGCGATTTCTCCCAGCACCAGCTTATCACGATCACTGATTGAATCATTGATACTGTATTGCTGCAGCATTTGGTACGCCACATAATCTTCCTCAATCTGGAAGTTCTTTTTTACATCATCGATAGCAGCACCACAATGTAGACGGGCATCGAAGATAGGTCTTACAGCCCCATTGGGCTTTATACCTGCTAGCACTTCTTTGAGTTTATCAACACCGATACCTCGTCTGGCTCGCATGGGTACGATGGGCACCTGCAATCTTTCAGCAAGGACATCCGCATCAATGGAGTGCCCTGTTTTCTCCACAATATCCATCATATTGAGTGCCAATACAGCAGGGATATTGAGGTCTCTTATTTGTGTGAAAAGCAGTAAATTTCTTTTAAAGTTAGATGCATCAACAATGACTACTACCGCATCGGGGTGTAATGGATTACTACGGTTACCCAATATGTCGAATACAATCTTTTCGTCTGTAGAATTAGGGTAGATGCTGTACGTGCCGGGCAAGTCAATGATCTCGGCCCGTACCTCTTTAGTAAGTTGACAAAACCCTGTTTTTTTATCTACAGTTACACCAGGGAAGTTGCCTATTTTTTGATTGAGCCCGGTGAGGTGGTTAAACAGGGAAGATTTACCTGAGTTAGGATTTCCTACAAGAGCAATTTTTTGAATTTTCCCTGAAGCCATTTACTGAATTGAAATGGTAATCGCCTCATCCAATCTAAGTGAAAGATTGTAGCCTGCAACACTTACGCAAATCGGGTCGCCCAAAGGTGCGGCAAAGTTGTATTTAATTTCGGTGCCTGGTAGGCAGCCCATTTCTAACAACTTTAGAGAAAGTGCTTCATCCATAAAACCATTGATTACGCCACTTTCTCCCGGATTAAGGTCTACAACACTTCTGATTTTCACCTTTTATTTAGATTAATTATAAACTAACGCGAAGATATGCCGTAAATACATCATTCGCAAAAAATTGGTTCAAAAAGGGGGGTCTAAAGTGAAATACCCATTACTACAATACTTGTTCAGTACACTCTTTGTGGAAAGTCTATTAAACTACTAGCTCTGCTTCAAAATAAGTTATTAGACCTATAAGGTTTTTAAAGGTCTAATAACTTCACATTAATACTCCCACTCCTCTAAAAGTCCCGCGTTATTGTTCGTGTGAAAAGCAATGTATTCTTTTCTATTACCAAACCAATCTAAAACTTCATTTCGATTCAATGATGTTGGTTTGATTGACAGAATTGAGTGATAAGAACTGAAATACCAATCTTCTAAATCCTTAACAAATCCATGTTTTACAGGGTTTTGATGAATGTAATTAATCACGGTTGTCAAATAGTGATCGGATTTTATCAAAAATCTTTTAGTAAAATCTATCCAAAGAGCACCCCTTCGTTCGTACATTTTATTGTAGGCTTTAGCATATGAATTAAGCAAATTGCTAAGATGTTGCATTATAAGCTTATGAAAATCCCCTTGATTTTTTGGATGATTCAGCAGTATCTCTTCACTATGTGTTTTAATTAAAAAATGAATATGATTAGGCATGAGACAATAAGCTAATGTATCGCAAACTGTTGGCATATAATGCGTAAACCGCTTTAAGAAATACCGATAATTCTCCTCATTTCTAAATAGGTTTTCATTACCCACTGCATGATTTACAATGTGATAGTATGAGTCAGCTTCAAACTTTTCCAGACCTTTCATATAACAAACCTATAAGGTTTTAAAAACCTAGGTTTAATTTATAGCATTTTACTCCTTCACTCCAGCCAAATCCAAGATAAAAGCATACTCTAAAGCGGTTTCTTTAAATCGTTTAAATCTTCCTGATGCTCCCCCATGGCCAGCGTCCATGTTGGTTTCTAGCAAAATGGTATTGTCGCCCGTTTTCATTTCTCTCAGTTTGGCTACCCACTTGGCCGGCTCCCAGTACTGCACCTGTGAGTCGTGCAATCCTGTAGTGACAAGCATATTAGGATACTCCTGTGCTGTGACCTGATCGTATGGTGAGTAGGATAGCATGTACTCATACGACTCCAGTTCATTAGGATTTCCCCACTCATCGTATTCTCCTGTAGTTAACGGTATACTTTCATCGAGCATGGTTGTCATAACGTCTACAAAAGGAACTGCTGCTACCACGCCCTTAAATAAATCCGGACGTTGGTTGATTACAGCACCCATCAATAAGCCTCCCGCACTTCCGCCACGGGCATAGAGTTCGTCTTTTAAAGCATACTTAGATTGTATCAGGTATTCTCCACAATCAATAAAGTCATTGAATGTATTTTTCTTTTTGAACATCTTGCCATCTTCATACCACTCACGACCTAATAGTTGACCACCACGGATGTGGGCAATTGCGAAAACAAACCCGCGATCCAGTAAACTCAGTCTCACAGAACTAAAACCGGGATCTATGGTTGCACCATAAGAGCCATAGCCATAAAGTAATGTAGGGTTGCCCTCAGCTTTTTTCAATGACTTTTTATACACTAAAGAAATAGGTATTTCAACGCCATCACGTCCTGGAGCATAAAGTCTTTTTGTTTCATATTCATCAGGATTATAACCTCCTACAACCTCTTGTTGCTTGAGTAATGTTTTCTCACGCGTGCGCATGTTGTAATCATACACGGAGCTTGGAGTAGTCATTGAAGTATAGCCGTACCTCAAAAGTTCTGAATCAAAATCAAGGTTTACCGATGTATATGCCGTGTACGCCTCCTCACCAAAATCAAGATAATGCTCTTCCTTGGTTTCCTGATTGATCACTCTCAGGTTATTATTGCCTTTTTCGCGCTCCTCAATGACCATATACTTTTCGAACACCTCAACGCCCTCGATGAATACTTCATTTCTATGCGGAATAACCTCTGTCCAGTTATCTTTAGCGGTTTTGGTGTCAGGGGTTTCCATCAGCTTGAAGTTGGTGGCATCCCAGTTGGTGATGACATAAAACTTGTCTTCAAAATGCTGAATGGAGTACTCAAGGCCTGCCTCACGGGTAGTAAATTGTTGAAATTCGCCTTCGGGATTATCAGCCTCTAAAATGCGGTAATCGTTGGTAAGCGTACTGCCAGACCAGATGACTAAAAACTTCTCAGACTTCGTCTTATAAATGCCCGTATAAAAAGTATCGTCCTCCTCTTCATATACGACTACATCATCTGTTTTCGAACCCAATCTGTGTTTAAATATCTGATTAGAACGAAGCGTTTGCTCGTCCTTTTTCGTATAAAACAATGTTTTATTGTCATTGGCCCATGTGCTGCTTCCTGTTGTAAATGGAATTGACATATCCAATACCTGACCTGTCTTCAAATTCTTAACATAAAGGGTGTACTTCCTTCTTCCTACCGTATCCACTCCATAAGCCAATAGCTCATTGTTGGTACTTACATTCAGTCCGCCCACACTAAAGTACTCATGACCTTCCGCCATCAGGTTAACATTTAGCATCACTTCCTCTTCCGCTTCCAGTTTTCCTTTTTTACGACAATGAATCGGGTATTCCTGACCTTCCTCATATCGGGTATAGTACCAGTAACCATTCTTTTTGTAAGGTACCGTTTCATCTGTCTGCTTTATTCTTCCAACAATTTCCTCATACAGCTTTTCCTGAAAATTTTCTGTGTGTTTCATTACCGTATCGGTATAAGCATTCTCTGCTTCCAGATGGGCAATTACCTTCGGGTCATTGCGGTCATTCATCCAGTAATAATTATCAATTCTGGTTTGCCCGTGTGCAGTAAGTTTCTTTTCTATTTTTTCAGCCTTTGGAGGTAAAGGTTTATTCATCGCAGATTCGTCTTTTTTATTACAACTTGCAAACATACTGCAAAGCAACAGGCCAAATAAGGTAAGTGTTATATTTCTCATAATTAAGCGGGTTTTTCTAACACAATGAACGAAATTGTTTTTAATTAAAATATGTTTAATGTGACAGGACGTTAGAATATGGTATAGAAGGAAATAATATGGCAAAAATGGAGAAAGAGGACAAAAAGCAAACTACAGAAACTGAAGATGAAACTATTGAAGAAACCTTTGAAGACGAAGAAGAAGGGTTTGGTGGTTTACCAGATCGTGACTTGAAAAAGAATTTAGGTTGTAGTTAAAGTTATAGGCCAAGCCACTTACTAAATGTTGGCGTGATGCTTTGGCTCGACTTCAGTACAATGCTTTCATTGAGTAGGTAAATGGCATAGCTGTTTTTGTCGTACCTTTCTAGTCTCTCGATGAATTTTCTATTTACTAGTTCACTCCTGTTTATCTTAAAAAATTGAGAAGGATTCAGCATTGAATCAAGTTCTTTTAGCGTCTGTTGTGGCAATAAATGCTTCTTGTTTCTGTAGTCTACGGCAAACAGTAAGCCCTGATCAGCTCCTAGATACACGATATCATCTGTTTTAATAAAGTAAATGCCTTTGGTAGATTTTATCGCCAGTTGATCTATATACTGGATGGCTGATTCCTGATTTTGAATGAGCTCTCCAAGTTGTGAAATAAGATCATTGTTCAGCGTTTTATCATCACCTCTTAAGCCAATATATTTACTCCAAGCTTTAGAAAACCGTTCAAAAGAATAAGGCTTAAGTAAATACTCGATTCCATTTGTTTCAAAAGCATTCATCAAAAACTCGTTATAAGCAGTTGTGAATATTATGGGAGTATCCACGACCTTTTCAGCGTATGCTTCAAATACATTACCATCTCTAAGCTCGATATCTGAAAAGATAATATCTGCCGAAATATCTCCTGCAAAGTATTTTTGCACCTCCTCAACACTCTCAGGTTCGCCTACAATCTTGTACTCACCAACGAGTAATTGATCCAGATAACGGTGCAGTTTCTTTCTTGCTGCTTTTTCGTCTTCAATGATTAAAATCTTATACACACGCTTTATCAGTTATCAATGGAAGTGATACTTTGAACATCTCTTCCGTATGCTCTACAATTATATCCTGATGGGCTAAAAGAAGAAATTGTGTGGATAAATTTTTAAGTGCCACGCCATTGCTTCTCTTCTTTTTTGATGGTTTCAAGTTATTGCTAACTACCACCTTGTCATCTATTGTTATATGAATATTTACGGGTTCTTTTGTTGTTGCATGATTATGCTCAACAGCATTCTCAACCAACAACTGAAGCGCGAGAGGTGGTAGAAATAATTGTCGGTGATGAGATTCTCTCCTAATCACTAAATGGTATCCATCATACTTTTCTTCCACCAATTTAAAGTAGTTTTCGACAAGTGTTATTTCGTCTTCGATGGAAACAAGTTCTTTTTCAGCGTTTACTAAGGAGTATCTGTATAGCTCCGCAAAATTGTGTAAGTAATTACTGGCTTTGCTCTGATCTTCCTCTATTAGTTGATCTAAGGTATTAAGGTTATTAAATAAAAAATGAGGGTTTAGTTGAGCCTTTAACTGTTGTATTTTATTAGCTGCCAAAGATTTATCATAGGCGCTTAATTTTTCTCTATAAAGTAGATTTTCAGATAAGCTCCAATAGGCCAAATAGATACTACCAAACAGTATGTAGTTAATTGCTACACCTATATTGCGACTCAGCAAGGTCTGTAAATTGAAGTTTCTCTCAATTGTGTCGAAGAGGACCGAAATAAAGAGACCGAAGACATTTGATAAGGCCAGGTAGGCAAGAAAGCCCAGCAAAAAGTATTTGAGTAAATACGAGAATGATAAGGCTTCTACTCCGTTGCTTTTACCTAATCGGCCAATCACCAATCGTATTAAAAACATGATAATAATTGCGGAAATAAAAACTGAAATGGGGCCATCTGGCAAAAAGACCTGGCTAAGCTTTTGCCCAACATTGAGCCTGCCACTCACCACCGTCAGGTAACTGATGACAAAAATGAAAGCCAGGTATTGGTAATTGACCCTTAAGTAATTGAGAATTCTCTGCATGGTTCACAAAAATAGAAACATCCCTAAATTCACCTCACAATTAGGGATGTTCCTCATTTTTATATTATTTTTTCTCAGGCCAAGTATTGGTCACATTTCCTTCGTCATCAAACACCTCCAGCTTTACATTATTCTCCTTATCAACATAAAACATTGCTCTAGGTTGTCCATTATCGCCAAAGAGAAATAATCCGTTATTTTCACTTCCTGTCTTTCCCAGCATAATCCTTGGTGTAGCGCCTATCATACCTTTTTCCATATACTCTTTGTATTTGGCTCTTCTTTGGCTCCTATCTTCAATCTGCTGTAGTTCATTCATAATTTCCTGTAAGCCCTCCTGAGTTTCATTGACACCTCGATCCTGAAATACCAGTGAACTGGCCACTCGTCTCTTATCACCTTTCTTATAATCAGTAGTCATTAGTTGCATCACCTGATCGCCATCATACTGGTCATATGTAAGCGATAAACCAGCACTATGACCATTTTCATCTTTCTGACCATCATATATGAAGCCTCCGCACTCAATCCCATCTTCATTAAAGAAAAGCACACCCGCACGTTTCTTCCTTTCTTCATTTACTACCCTGCCATTTATTTCACCTTTACCATTCGGAAATTGTGAAACATTGGTGATAACCATTTTAACCGTCCCGTCAGGTTCCACAATATTGATTCGTTGGACATCTATTGTGTCAAACTTATTGTAACGATATTCATTAAATGCTACCGACATAAGCACTACCATACAACATAATGCACCTGTAATAAATGTCTTTCCGCTCTTTTTTAGATTTGTGTATTCCATTTTAATGCTCTTTTTGTTATTGTTTAAGCAATATTAGGTGTGGAATAAGGGTGAGCCAACTCAGATAGAGCCAGCTAAGGAATCAATCTGATGAGCTAAGGAATATTGTTAATGAGTCAGTTTGCTAGACCTCCAGGCTTGCAATAAAAGCCTTAACCATTTGCTGCGTTTCAGTCTTTTTTTCAAACATGCCCATATGCCCTGTGTTTTCTAATACCTTAACAACGGCTCTCTTTGGCAACAGAAACTGAGGTTCAATTTTTTCCAAGGGAACTGAAGTGTCTTTTACTCCTGCGATAAAAAGTATAGGATTTGAAAAGCTTTCCAGCACATCCGTCCGGTCTTGCCGATCGCGCATGGCTTTCGTATATGCTACTAAAGTTGGTAATGGCGTTTTAGAGGCAATAGCTACAGCATTATCAATTTCACTGGTCAGGTTTTTCCTGTTTTTACTATAGAATAATGAGGGCACAAATGAAGTAGCAAATACCTTCACTCCGCGTTTTTCAACAAAATCTATGGTTTTGTTTCTCGAATCTTTCTTTTCTTCATCATCTGCATAAGCTGTGCTATGGAATAAGCAGAATCCCTTAATCAATTCAGACTTCAGTTTGGCTAGTTCTAACGTAACATACCCACCGAGAGAATGGCCAACAACAACAACTTGTTTTATATTGAGTGAATCCAAAAAGTCTGCTAGCACATCGGCAATATCTGCTAACGTAAAACCACCATCTGGCAAGGGACTATTGCCAAAACCTGGTAAATCAACAGTAATTACTCTAAAATCTTTTAAGAATGGAATTTTAAAATCATCCCACATTTCATGAGTTTCGCAAAACCCATGAATAAACAATAAAGGAAAGCCTTCACCTTCATCGGTAAAGTGAATTTCATTGTTCATGTAATCTGAAACTTAGTTGTTAGCTAATGAAGGCTCTAGCATTTTCACCACTGTGCTTTCTATGCCTTTCGGATCAAAGCCACACTCTGCCTGTAGCTCCAATTGTGAGCCATGCTCTATGATAGCATCAGGAATACCCAGTCTTTGTACCTGAGCGCTGTAGTTATGATCGGCCATAAATTCTATTATTGCACTTCCAAATCCGCCCATAAGGCATCCATCTTCAACAGTGACAACCTTGTCGTGGTTTTTAAAGACCTCGTGGAGCATCTTTTCATCCAGAGGTTTTACAAAACGCATGTCGTAATGCGAAATAGATATGCCTTGTTTTTCCAGGTTTTCACATACCTCAACAGCGTAGTTACCCACATGGCCGATTGTTAAGATAGCAAGTTCTTCACCTGCTTTGATCTTTCTGGCTGTGCCAATTTCGATCTCTTCAAAAGGTGTTTTCCAATCAGGCATTACACCCTGGCCTCTTGGATATCTGATCGTAAACGCCTTGCCTTTTCTAGGTAGCTGTGACGTATACATTAAATCACGTAACTCCTTTTCATTCATCGGAGCCGACACAATCATATTCGGAATCGCCCTCATATATGCAATGTCATAAGCACCGTGATGTGTTGGTCCATCGGCTCCGGCAAACCCAGCTCTGTCGAGGCAGAAAACAACTGGCAGGTCCTGAATGCACACATCATGAATTACCTGGTCAAAGGCTCGCTGCATGAATGTGCTGTAGATGTTACAAAAAGGTATTAGCCCTTGTGTCGCTAATCCAGCTGAAAAAGTCACCGCATGTTGCTCTGCAATACCCACATCAAAAGCACGATCAGGCATGGCTTTCATCATGATGTTCATCGAAGAGCCTGAAGGCATTGCCGGGGTAATCCCCATGATTTTATCATTTTTCTCCGCAAGCTCTACTATTGTTTCACCAAATACAGTTTGGTATTTAGGTGGCTGAGGCTTTTCGGCAACTTTTTTATAAATTTCGCCTGTTACTTTATCAAAAGTACCCGGTGCATGCCACGTAGTTTGATTACCATTTTCGGCAGGGCCATACCCTTTACCTTTCCTGGTAACACAATGTAAAATCTTTGGCCCTTTAATATCTTTTAAATCATCAAGTACGCTAACTAAATGGTTTACATCATGCCCGTCTACAGGGCCAAAATACCTCAGGTTGAGCGACTCAAACATATTGCTTTGGCTAAGCAAAAATGACTTGATACTATTTTCTACTTTAGATATGATTTCGCGTGCATTAGGGCCAAACTTGCTCACTTTTCCCAACACATTCCAGACTTCGTCTTTTACTTTGTTGTAGGTGTGAGAGGTAGTTATGTCTGTTAAATAATCCTTCAATGCCCCAACATTAGGGTCAATAGACATGCAATTGTCATTGAGTATGATCAGGATGTTGCTGTTGGAAACCCCAGCATGGTTCATGCCTTCGAATGCAAGACCACCGGTCATCGCACCATCACCAATTACGGCTATGTGCTGCTTATCTTCTAAGCCTTTATATTTTGAAGCAACAGCCATACCCAACGCTCCGGAAATTGAGGTTGAAGAGTGACCTACGCCAAATGTATCGTATTCGCTTTCTTTCCTTTTTGGGAAACCAGACAGTCCCTTATATTGTCTGTTGGTATGAAATTTTTCTTTTCTACCGGTAAGTATTTTATGACCATAGGCCTGATGGCCCACATCCCAAACCAACTGATCGTAAGGGGCATTAAATACATAGTGCAGTGCAACTGTAAGCTCTACCACACCGAGGCTGGCGCCAAAATGACCCCCATAAACAGAAACGTTATCTACAATATATTGCCTTAGCTCTTCAGACAACTGTACCAATTCATTCTGATCCAGCTTTTTTAAGTCGTCAGGTGAGTCGATTTTGGCTAAAAGTTTTCCCGGTTCGATTAACATGATATGTTCAAAATCTGATAATACGTGATAAACAATAAATCAATGTAAGTGTTTTCTTCACCTATTGCAAACTGTTTAAAACGTGATTTAATAAGCAAATTTAGCATTTTAATAATACAACGGTATTAATTGATGCGCTAAAATAATATCTTTGAGATTCTCTAAAACAATAGAACGCAGGTATCTTGAGTTTCGAAATTAAACTTCCGCTATTTGAAGGCCCATTTGATCTTCTACTCTTCTTTATTGAAAGAGATGAGCTTGATATCTACGATATTCCTATTTCAAACATAACGAACGACTTTTTAGAATATTTACATCGCCTTGAAGAGATGAATGTTGAGGTGGCGAGCGAGTTTATATTGGTTGCTGCTACGTTGATGAGGATCAAGTCAAAAATGCTGCTACCAAGACCTCAACTTGACGAGGAGGGTAATGAAATTGACCCCAGGGAAGAGCTTGTAAAACACTTACTTGAGTACAAGAAATATAAGTCGGTACTTGATCAACTCAAGACCATGGAAGAGGGGGAGATTGACAAAGAGAAACGCGGTAATTTACAGAAAGAAATCAGATTGCTTTCAGAAAGTGTAAATGTTGAATCAGAGCTGCAGGATGTTGATTTATATAAAATGTTGAAAGTATTTCAACGCGTTATAGAGAGGTATGAATTGGAGAAAAACAAGCCTACACACCAGGTAGTGCAATATCCATATACCATTTCTGGTCAAAAGAGTTTTATACTCAATCAATTGACTGACTCGCCTAAACTTGCTTTCTCAAAGCTTATAGAAACAGAGCCAAATAAAATTGCCGTAATTTTTAACTTTTTGGCCATTTTGGAATTATTACAGATAGGACATATTACCCTACATTTAGGTATTGGTTTTAACAACTTTTGGATTGAGCGATTGGAAGAGGTCCCAGCCGGGTAGATGAATCTAGACAAGAAGAAAATACTAAAAACTTTAAACCCCAATAAAGTTTGGCTCCCAGCAGCCATTAGCGTTGGGTTTGTGATTTTCCTCATTCTTACTGATGATGAGATCACTCCTCAACGACTCAATCTTATATTTCAAGCTGACTATCTTCCTGTTATACTGGCATTTTGCATGCTTTTGATCAAAGAGCTTGCTTATATCTACCGCATCAGGTCGCTTACCAACAAAGATCTCAGCTGGTCGAGCAGCGTGTATGTAATTATTCTATGGGAATTTGCCTCTGCAGTTACCCCTTCTGTTGTGGGTGGTACTGCTGTAGCCGTGTTTATTTTGCTAAAAGAAAAGATTAACCTGGGTAAATCTTTGGCTTATGTGATGCTCACCGCCATTCTCGACAATCTTTTCTTTGTCGTGGTCGCTCCAATCGCCTTGTTAATTATTGGCTTTGATATTTTTCCTGACTTTGGGCAAACTATGCAGGGGGTTTTCATTACCAGTTACTCTCTCATTGCTATTTATACATTGATCATGTGTCTGGCATTATTTTATAGGCCTAGATTATTTAAATGGTTCCTTATAAAAGTTACAGGCATCAAATTTCTAAGAAAATGGAGGTATGCTGCCTACCAGCATGGCAACGAGGTGATGTGGGCTTCTTCGCTGATCAAAGGCAAAAAGCTTGGCTACTGGGTTAGAATCATTACAGCCACCATTGTCGCCTGGATAGCCAGGTATACTATCCTAAATTTTTTAATTGTTGCGTACACAGATGGTGTCTCTTTTGCCGAGCATATCGTGATATTTGGCAAGCACCTGATATTATGGATTGTAATGCTACTATCACCTACACCTGGTAGTACGGGAACAGCCGAGCACTTCTTTATGCAGTCTTTTACAGGCTACCTCGGTCATTATACAATTGGTGCTGCTATGTTGTGGAGAATTGTTAGTTATTATCCTTACCTACTGGTCGGGGCCATCATACTACCACGCTGGATTCGTAAGGTGTTTTTCAATAAAACAGAAGGTGCTAAATAACATCTATTTAATCCAATAACTGGCAACGTTAAGCATATGTGAATCCAATTTTTATTTTGAGTTTATGATCATTTACCTATCTGATCATCGGACTTTCAATAAACTTCAAAAGGTTAGTTCTACACATAAGAAAATTCCCTTGCTCGTACTAGAGACAAGCTAGGCACGACTAGTGTATTACTTAACTCCGCCTTAACAAAAATTGCTTTTTAGGCTATATATAGTCTATTTTTTATAATCCAAGCATGATCATTGCTTAACTACCTTCATCAAAATCTCAGCGACATTTGCAGTGTAAATAAATTTTAACAACGGCCTAAAAGCCACAATGAACAAATCAAATGAAAACAAAAACTCAAATGATCGCTGTACTCTTAACAGTTTTGAGCACAGTAGCCTTCGCCACTGGCGATGAAAAGGACAAGTTAAATGCTAAAGCTTCTGTAGAAGTAAAAATGGAAGGTGCACAAATTTTTAATCTTATTTATAAAGGCGAGAATAGTGAAAAGGTAGATATCCGCATTTACGATGAAAGTAAGCGGTTGGTCTTCTCAGAGTCAATAAAAAAATATGATGCATTTTCAAGACCATACAACCTAAGTAATCTACCTGAAGGTATATACACGGTGGTTGTGAAAGACGCCAACGGCACAATTAATAAGTCTGTTGAGAATTACACAAGCCGTTCTTCCGAAAATGTAAATTTCGGCCTTATCAGGTTTAATGAAGTAGCGCAAGACAAGTATAAGCTAACCATAATTAACAATGGTGTGGCAAATGCTGAAGTTAAAATCTATGATAAAACTGGGGATTTACTTTATGTCAAAAATGAGAAGCTAACAGGTAATTTTGCACTTCTTTACAATCTTTCTTTAGTTAACGCAAAAACTGTAAAAGTAAGGTTGAATGGTGCTGAGAATACCTTCGCGCTTAATTAAAAAAGTGTTAGCTTATTGATTTAGAGGAGCCACCCTGCAAAGGATGGCTTTATCTTTTTACACCTATTTTAAAAATAACTGATGTAACGAAATTACCTGAGGTAAAAGCATCTCTTTTTCATCATTTTCAATAACAAAATCTGCCCTCGATCGCATCTCTTCAGCTGATAGTTGTTTACTTATTATTGCACGAATCGATTCTTCTGTTCTTTGAGGATCCCTTTTTTTAACTCTGGCTATTCGCAAGTCTACAGGAGCGTGTACGTAGATCACTTTATCCAGAAGTTTTGCAGAGCCTGACTCAAACATTAAAGCGGCTTCTTTAATGACATAATGCTTATGCTGATTTTGCTCAACCCAGGCTTTATAATCGTTGCCAACTGCAGGGTGTACAATTGCGTTTAGCTCCTTTACTTTATCTGAGTCATTAAAAACTTTGTCGGCCAGGTAGGCTCTATTGAGCCCTGATTGACTGTAAGTCTCTTTACCAAAAGCGATAACCAGCGCTTGCTTTAATTGAGCGTCTGTATTCATCAACCGCTTTGCCCTGGAGTCGGCATCGTATACGGGTATTTCAAGGTGTTTGAAGATGTTGCAAACAAAACTTTTCCCAGAGCCAATACCTCCGGTTATGCCAATCTGCAGTGGCTTATTCATTGAACTTCACTTTGATACGGGCGGTATCAATTTTTACGTCAGTGATCCTGTCCGGAAAGCTTATGAGTTGAGGCATTATGGTAGAATCTTCCAGACTCATTTTATTAAAATCAGCTATTACTTCAATCTGATCTTCAGCTATCTGCCCAGCCAAACTATTTCTTACTTTATAAGTAACTTTTACAGCTTCAGTTTCAATATAGGCCTTGTCTGTAATATTTTCAATCTTGAGAGGCGCCATTGCCTCACGATCTACAAATTCCTCTACGGCAAAAACCACATTAACTGTTGGCGGGTTTCTTCTGATTAGCCTTCCATTTGGCAAGTTTATCGCCACATCTTCATTGTAATTTTCATCAATTGCATCTTGAGGCAAACTGATCAAAATAGTATCGGGGAGTTCTTTAATTATGCCATTTGGCCCACGTAACTCTACCGAATCTGGTGTAAAACGAATAGGATTTACTATGCGATAGTTTTCTTCCAGAGAAATATTAACACTATCGATTTGTAGCACAAAATTTTTAGAAACTCTGCGATCGACATTTACAAAGAGTGTATCAGTCAGCACATAATTGAGTTGAAACTCGTCCAACTGATCCGTAATAAGCCCGGGTACAGAAGCTGCTACAATCCGTCTTACCTCTGATGGAGTTTCTAAAGGAATCTCAAGCGGGCTCACTTTTATGCCAAGGCTGTTTCTCAATAGATTCCATCCAAGTCCCGAAACATTGATCTGGACATTTTCTGGTAATGGGTCAACAGCTATATACTCCTCCTGATTGTAAATAAATTTCAGGGGGTAATTAAGTGTTGTAGAATAGTTTTCGTTTAAGGCATTGAAGAACCAAAAAATGGTAGCTGCACACACACAAAGCAGTATGACCCTGATATTACTTGCTTTATCGGGTCGTACTGCTTTTAATATGTCTGAGAGCCTGCTCATTTATTTCTTTTCTTCCTTCTTTTCAGGCTTTTTAGTTGCATCTAGTGAAATAGCTGATTTTTGAAAAGTCATTTTGACTCCCTTATCTACTTCTAACACAACAATTGCCTCATCAGCAGATAACACTTTTCCGTGTACTCCGCCAATGGTTACTACCATGTCGCCACGCTTTATTTCTTCAATAAATTTCTTCTGGTCCTTTTGCTTTTTTTGCTGCGGTCTGATCATGAAAAAATAAAAGACCAGGGCCACACCTCCAAAAAGTATTAAAGAGGAGTATCCTCCTCCGCCATCTGCTTGTAATAATAGTGTTCTTATCATATTGATTTAAAATTTCTGCTAAAATAAGTGATTACGATTAGATAAAACATTTTAAATGCATTATCTGGTATGTGAATGAATAAGAAGTGTAGAATAAAAAAATCCCAACCTCTTTTCAAAGGCTGGGATTTTGTAAAAATAAACTACTGATTATTTTTTTACTGGTCCTGCAGGAACTGCAGTTTCCTGTGCGCCTGGAGTTACCATAGCTTTAATTCTAAGTCTTGTCTGCTTAGGCCATGTGTTAGCAGTAATAGTAACAGTTTTGTTTTGCACGTTAGGCTTTCCTTTACTGTTAAATTCTGCAACGATTTCGCCTGTTCCACCTACTGGAATTGGTTCCTTAGGCCATGTTGGTACAGTACAACCACAAGATCCTTTTGCGCTTTGAATAATCAAAGGAGCTTCTCCTGTGTTTGTGAATTTGAAAGTGTGAGAAACAACATCACCTTCATCGATAGTACCAAAGTCGTGCTCTTCCGTTTCGAATTCAAACGCTGGAAGCGGACCTTCTGGTTTTTCTTCAGGCTGAGCAGTTGCAGCAGCAGGTTGCGCTGTGCCACCTTCTAGTTCAGCAAGTCTGCTTTCTAGCTCAGCTATTCTTTTTTCTGATTCTTTGCTGTCTCCGCAAGCTGCGAAAACAAGTGCCAACACACTAAACAAAAACGATAATTTAATCACTCTATTCATCTCGATTTTCTATTTATTTTGTACTCAATTTGTTTAAACAAAATTTTCTTTAAATCGTTCCCTTACTTCTTCTCACCACTCTTGATGTGAGAAATAAGCTCGTCAACATCTTCCAATAACCTTTCGGCCTTTTCTTTGGCATCATTAACAACTTGTTCTCCATGAGTTTTAGCTTCACTGAAGCCATTCTCTTTTTGAGAGATAAGGTCATCAACTAAATCTTCGAGCGTTTTCTTATACTTGTCTAACCTATAGGTAAGTTTATCCCTTGTGTTAGACCCTTTATCAGGAGCGTATAATATACCCAAAGCTGCACCTGTAGCTGCACCTAGAAGAAATGCCAAAAAAGAACTTCCTGAATTTTTACTCATAACTAATTATTTATTGTCAATTAATCCTCGACCACTTTTCTTGATTTTACCCGCATTCTGCAGGTCATTAGCGATCACATCGAGTACTCCGTTAATAAACATTTTACTCTTCGGAGTACTATAACGTTTAGCGACCTCAATATATTCATTAATTGTCACTTTTACAGGGATGCTCGGGAAATTAATCATCTCACTGATGGCCATTTCCAGTATGATTTTATCTGTGATAGCAATACGCTCAATATCCCAGTTTTTGGTGTTTTTAGCGATTGTCTCCTCATACTCCTGCTCCACTTCAATGGTTTCTTCAAACAGCTTTACAAAGAACGATTTGTCGTCTTCCCAGTTGTAAGACAACTCTTGTATTTCTAAATCTTCACCACCCTCTACTATACTTTTAAGGGTCTTTACGGTGAGACTTTTAATGATGGCTCTATCTTCCTGCCAATTCAAATCTTCTTCTTCCAGGTATTTGTCAATCACTTCATTTTTGAAAACGATGTTCTTAACAATATGAGAAACAATCTTTTTGTCCTCTTCAAATCCTGGACTATCTAGTTTGATGTATTGCTGGTACTCATCATCTTTTCTTACCAACTCTTTAAACCAGTTTCTGATTTCTGATTTATCATCCCACTTGATATTTCTCCTCAAGGTAGCATTTTCCAAGTCTTCGTTAAACTTTAACGTATGGATTAACAAATTTTTAACAAAGTTGGAATGATCAGTTTTTGTGTCCTCCTCAGCGATCTCCGCAAACAGAATAAGCAGATTTAAAATCGATAAATAACGATCGAATATTTTCTCCGACTCCACCAACATGTTCTTCTTAAAGAACTTGAGGTCTTTAGCATTTTGCTTATGATAATCATCAATAGCCTCGTTGGTAATTTCGGCTACTTTCTCATCGGTGTGTGAGACTGATGCTTCATTTTTATAATTGGTCTTAAAGAGTGAAAGGGCTTCTTTCTTTTGCTCTTTCAGCGCATCTTTATCCTGAACCTCCATAGAGTTGAGGTCAGGAGAAAAGCTTTCTTTTATAAACTCCTGTGCGAGACCAGCATTGGCCTCTTTAGACTGTCGGTAGGCAAATACCGTCTGCATTGCCTTGATTCTAAGTGTTCTTCTATTGAGCATCGATAGAAATAAAGAACTTTAAATGTGTTTTGAACAAAAGTGGTAGTACCCCAAAGAGCACTACCACTTCTTTATATGTACCTGCAAAGGTAGGTAAAATGATTATCTCGGCAATTTAACCTTGCCAATATCTTCTATCCGTTTCTCTGCTAATTTTATAGCTGCTTCTTGTGACGAGATGCCTTCTTTCGAAGAAACATCTAAAATATCGAGACAAGTATCATAAATCTTCTCTGCAGTATTGTAAGCCCTGTCTCTATTATATGAACCAAGATGCTCTTCATAAACATTGATCAATCCACCAGCATTGATCAAAAAGTCAGGCGCATATGTGATACTCTGCTCGATCAACATATTGCCATGTCTGATTTCGTCTTCCAATTGATTGTTTGCTGCACCCGCTACAATCTGACACTTCAATCTTTTAATAGTATCATCATTAAGAGTTGCTCCTAAGGCACATGGCGCATAGATATCCATGTCTAAATCATAGATTTCATCCATGCCAACCACTTTTGCACCATACTCGTTTGACACATGCTTCAGCTTATCTTCAGCTATATCTGTGATAAATACTTCGGCATTTTCTTTTACTAAGTGCTCCACAAGATACATACCTACCTGACCAACACCTTGCACTCCGATCTTTTTACCTGTCAGGCTATCGTTGCCATATACTTTTTTAGCTGTAGCTTTCATACCCATATAAGTACCAAAAGCCGTAACTGGAGATGGATCTCCACCACCTCCCATGCTTTCTGGCAAACCAGTAACATGTTTGGTTTCCATGCCGATGTATTCCATGTCACGTGTTTTCATGTTTACATCTTCGGCAGTAATATATTTACCGTTCAGACTCTCCACAAACTTTCCAAACCTTCTTAGAAAAGCCTCTGTCTTCATTTTGCTGGCGTCACCGATAATTACGGCTTTACCACCACCTAAATTTAAGCCTGTAATAGCCGCTTTGTAGGTCATTCCTCGAGATAGTCTCAAAACATCTTTCAAAGCATCTGCTTCAGAAGCGTAATTCCACATACGCGTACCACCCAAAGCCGGGCCTAATACCGTATTGTGAATTCCGATTATGGCCTTTAAGCCAGTAGCCTGATCATGGCAAAATACTACCTGCTCATGGCCAAGTTTAGAAGCGCCCATAAAAACAGAGCTTTCTTCCACTCTCTCCAATTCATTTATTTCCATCATATCTTAAAAATTTTGTAGTAGTTTTGAGCGATTCTTGAGGGATGCTCTTGAAAATAAGTGGCGCAAAACTAGACTTTTTTTGTCATTTTAGCAATGTCGGAATCGATTGCGAAAAACCTAATCCCCTCATAGTCGTTTTACAGTAAGGCCACAATCGAAATGGCTGTTTTTATCTTTGATAAACGTTGAATGAAGGAGCTTAGTTACCTTAACAAATACCTTATTAAGTACAAATACCACCTTTTACTCGGGGTGCTGTTTACTATAATATCAAACATTTTTCAGATTATACCAGCTCAAATGGTGCGTTATGCACTCGATCTCGTGAGCGATAACATCAATATTTATAAGTCTTTCGAGGGGCTCGATTTGCAAAATGACATGTATACAATTTTTGCAAGTGGTATACTCATTTATGCAGTGTTAATACTGCTCATGGCATTACTCAGGGGTATCTTTCTTTTTATGGTACGGCAGACGCTCATTGTTATGTCTCGACTGATTGAGTATGATTTGAAAAATGAAGTCTACAGCCACTACCAATCCTTACCTCTAAGTTTTTACAGGAGAAACAACACAGGCGATCTGATGAATAGAATTTCAGAAGACGTGAGTAAGGTAAGAATGTATTTGGGGCCTTCAATTATGTATGGGTTAAACCTGATCACACTTTTTGCCATACTGATCCCCTATATGTTGTCAATCAATGTAACATTGACATTGTATGCGCTAATCCCTTTACCGATTCTTTCGGTTAGTATCTATTATGTAAACAATATCATCAACAAGCGGTCTGAAGAGATCCAGATTAGCCAATCAGGTTTATCGACATTTGCTCAGGAGGCCTTCTCCGGTATTAGAGTGCTGAAATCATTTACCAGAGAGAAGGAATCAGCCAGAAAATTTTCTAATGAAAGCAATGACTACAAAGATAAATCACTGGCACTTACTCGTGTGCAGTCGCTTTTCTTTCCTTTAGTTATGGGTTTAATTGGCTTGAGTACAATACTAACTGTGTATGCAGGTAGTGCAGAGGTAATTAAAGGGTCACTGACTTTTGGTAACATCGCTGAGTTTATCATTTATGTTAACCTATTGACCTGGCCAGTAACTGCCTTAGGTTGGATTAGCAGTATTATCCAGCGGGCTGCAGCCTCTCAAAAACGACTCAACGAGTTCTTAAAAACTGACAACGATATAGTCAGTGAAAAGAATATCAGTCAGCAATTGGAAGGCTCAATTGAGTTCAGAAATGTGAACTTCACCTATCCTGACTCAGGTATTGAAGCACTTAAGGATATTTCATTCAAAGTTGAACCTGGCGAATCATTGGCGATCATAGGGACTACAGGGTCAGGTAAGAGTACTATTGCAAATATGATTTCGAGAATGTATGATACTACCCAGGGAGAAGTGCTGGTTGACGATCGAAACATTAAAGATTTTAATCTGATAAGCCTAAGAAGCCAGATAGGATACGTACCACAAGATGTCTTCTTATTTTCTGATACCATTTACAACAACATCGGTTTTGGATCTGACAAAGCATCTGAAGAGAGCATAATCAATGCAGCAAAAGAAGCTGATGTCTACGACAATATCATGGACTTTCCAAATGGGTTTAATACTAAGCTTGGTGAGCGAGGCATCACGCTCTCCGGAGGGCAGAAACAACGGGTTTCAATAGCGAGAGCTATCTCGAGGAACCCGAAGATACTCATGCTTGATGATGCGCTTTCTGCGGTGGATACTAAAACAGAAAATACTATCCTCAATAGTATGAAGCGTATTATGAAAGGACGTACAACTGTGATAATCTCACATAGAGTTTCTTCTGCAAAGCTGGCCGATAAAATTATTGTGCTTGATGATGGTAAAATCATCGAAAAAGGAACCAATGAATCGTTAATGGCTCAAAACGGTGCCTTCAAGGAGCTTTATGATAAGCAAATGCTTGCTGAAGAAACCATGGAAAACAATGGCCTAATCGACTAGTGGGATAAGTATTCTTAATGACCTATTACCTTGATAAATGTCAATGGACCTTCTACCATCAACAGTTAAGTCGTTTTTAGAAGCATAACCCTTTGCCTTTTCAATAACCTCATTGGGCTTGGGCATGACCAGATTGTGTGCAGTGATGATTGTTTCTAAATATCTACCCGTCAGTTCTTCTTTATAAATCATATCGGTGGCCTCAATAGGCTCTTTGGAGACGAGGCCTATGATTTGATGTAAACTATCTTTAGTTGAAGGATAGCTCATAATTGCCAACTCAGCATTTGATGCATTGACAGCAGCTTCTCTTGCCGAAAGGAAAAGTTTTTCTGTTTCAGGGTTATTATATAAGCCCTGATATTCATTCCCCTGAAGATATAAGCTTATAGTAGTTTCATTAAAAGTAACTTTATCAAACCCTCCCAGGTATTGGTAAAACCAAACCACTGCAATAACTATTACCATTAATGGTATTATTACTTTTTTTATCATGATCTCTATTAATTAAAAAACGTATCGAAGCCCAACTCCTCCCTGGAATCTCAGCCATCCGGGGTTGGATGCAATATCGTAATACCCTTCAAGCTCCAAAAAAGCAGAAATAGGTAAGTCAAAATAGGCATATTCAAAACCTATAACTCCCGTTGGGCCCATGGTCTCATCAGTAATATTGATTTTACCAATTTCATTGTCGGTGAAGTTAATCTCAAGCAAATACTCATAGTCGATATCCAACATTCTATACTGAAAGCCCAGACCAGCATATAGTTGAAGGCCTTTGGTTAGGTTCTCAGCATCCTTTTGTAATAATAGTTTGGCTTCAACTACCCACTCGCTATTTACAGTATGACTGATGTAACTTATACCCTGCTGCTGATTTAGGGTATCTATCTGGGTATTGCCACCAAAATTTTCTCTATGGTGTTCACTATATAAACCACTAGCGGCCTTGCCTACATCAATGGCAAAAGCCCAATGTTTATTCGGATATAGCTTATAAGTTAGAGCAAACGGATCGCCTAGTTTTATACCTATTCCCTGATATGGATAGGCACTATCTTCAAAAATAGGACAAACAACAGCTGCTTTGGTTCTTGAAATTTTGATTTGTTTGTAACGGCCTTTGTAAAAAGATCCAGTTTTTTTACCTCTTTGGGCTTGCGTATCCAATGATACAAAGCAGCAAAGCAGCAGAGATGACGCTAGAAGTATATAGATTTTGTTTAGGCGCATTCTTACAAATCTGTCAATTAATCACCAAAATAATCAAATTATTTCTTTGTATTGCATTTTATGTAGTTGAGCGTAGTATCCATCCTGTGAAATCAGGTCTTCATGTGTGCCAGTTTCCTTAATTTCCCCTTTATCGAGTACAATAATTTTATCTGCTTTCTGAATGGTTGATAGCCTATGGGCGATTACAATCGAAGTACGACCAGCCATCATTTTATCAATAGCTTGTTGTATGAGCTCCTCAGTTTCAGTATCTACGGAAGAGGTGGCCTCATCTAAGACTAGAATTTTTGGGTCATAAACCATAGCCCTGACAAAAGATATAAGCTGGCGTTGACCAACAGATAATGTGGCCCCTCGTTCCTGTACATTGTAGTTAAGCCCACCGGGTAGTCTTTCAATAAATTTTCGTGCACCAACAATTTCTGCGGCATTGAGCATTTGCTCTTCATCAATGTTTTCGTTACCCAAGTTGATGTTTTGACCTATTGTATCCGAAAATAGAAAAACATCTTGCAATACCAGTCCAATCTTGGTGCGAAGACTCTCTAAGTCATAATCCGTCACATCTCTGCCATCAACCATTATTGAGCCACGGTTGATGTCGTAAAACCTATTGAGCAAATTAATAACAGATGATTTACCCGCACCTGTAGCACCTACCAGCGCCACTGTTTCTCCTGGTTTGACTTTAAAAGAAATGTCTTTTAATACATACTCAGCCTCATTGTAAGCAAACCAGACGTTTTTAAACTCAACATCCCCCTCTACCGACTCAGGGATATACGTTCCTTCATTTACGATGTGGTCATCATTATCGAGCAACTTCATAATCCTGGACGAACTCACTATGCCTAACTGAAGCGTGTTAAACCTATCAGCAATCATCCTTATGGGTCTGAAAAACATTTGGATGTACATAATAAAGGCAATGAGTTTACCCATTGTAATGCCACTGACAGCCTCGTTAATTACACCCTTAGCTCCGTACCAAACGAGTAATCCAATGCCTGCGGCACTTATAATCTCTGCTACTGGGAAATAAATGGAATAGTACAGTACCGACTTTAAATTTGCCCTACGGTGTTCTCTGTTTATCTCTTTAAATTTTTCTTCCTCACGTGCTTCGCTACCAAATATTTGCACGATGCTCATACCCGTGATATGCTCTTGCACAAAAGAGTTAAGGTTAGAAACGGCATTTCTAACATCATTAAATGCTACTTTAATTTTTTCTTTAAACACATAAGTACTTACCAAAAGTATGGGTAAAGTAGAAAGGCTAATCAGTGCCAGCCTCCAATCGCTCACAAACATGACAATCAGTATAAAAACTAATTGCAATAAATCTCCTACCATGGCGGCTAAACCTTGCGAGAATACATCGGCCAATGTTTCGATATCCGAAATTGTACGTGTGACAAGCCGACCTATGGGCGTATTGTCAAAAAACTTGAGCCTGAGTTTTATCAAGTGCCTGTACAGCTTAATTCTGATATCTCGAATGATATATTGGCCCAACCAGCCTGAAAGATAGGTATGTAGATACTGCACAATGGCACGTAGTATCAGCAACCCGACTAATATCATGATCATCATAACCATGCCATTGTAGTCGCCAAATGCCACATATCTATCTAGCGTTTGTTGAATCAGCAAAGGTTGCAACGGAGCCAGCACTCCCAATGACACGGTAAGGAATATCAATAAATAGAACTTACCAATATAGGGTTTTACAAACTCAAAAAGTCTCCGTAAAACCTTGAAATCAACTATGCTCCCACTGTTTATCTTTTCTTTTTCCAAGGTCTAAATGTAAATATCTTTTGGGTATATAACTGATTTTAAAAATAAGCCTTCAGCAGGTGCGGCAGATCCGGCCTGTTTTCTATCTTTACTTTCTATTATTTTTTGAAACTCTTTGGGTGTAATTTTATCGGATCCAACGAGTAGCAATGTCCCCACAATGGCTCTTACCATTCCTCTAAGAAACCTGTTAGCCTTAATAGAGAAAATTAAGTTGTTATCCTGCTCCTGCCACTCTGCCTCTGTTATATTGCAAATAAAATTATTTACTTCCGTCTTCACCCTACTAAAAGCCTCAAAATCTTTTTCTCCGATTAATAACGTAGCCGCTTCATTCATAGTTATGATATCTAGCGGTTTTGAATAGTAATAACTGAATCCCTTTTGAAAAGGGTCTTTTACCCGTGTGATTTTATATTCGTAAGCTCTTAGTGTAGCCTCAAATCTTGCATGGGCTTCGTTTGAAATGGCCTTTATACTTTGAATACTTATATCAGGGGGCAGATAACTGTTCAGCTTATAACGCAACTTTTCCGGGTCAATCTTCTTTTCAAAGTCAGCATGAAAGAACTGCTGTCGACAATGGACACCAGTATCTGTTCTCCCACTCCCCATGATTGAGGTTTTACTCCTGGTTATTCTGGTTAAAGCCTCTTCCACCACTTCTTGCACAGTAATGGCATTATCCTGCCGTTGCCAACCGTGGTAACGGGTCCCGTTATAGGCTATTTCGAATAGGTATCTCACAACGGGGTGTTCATAAATTTTTGAAATAAATCAACATATTTACCAACATGTAGTCCGTCTGCAAGGGCATGGTGAACGTGCACAGACATCGGCATTATTTTTTTATCTTCCTTTTCGGTCAGCTTACCAAAACTAATTTTTGGAACACAATCGTGGCCATCAAGGTCTCTTGCATGAGAAAGTGAAGTAAAATTAATCCAGGGTATTGCGGAGTAATAAATGAGATCTAACCGATCACTAGGAACAAGGTCATTTCTTGATTTTACTTCCTCCATGACCTGAGTTGCTTCCGAGGCAAACGCTTCAAAATCTGAATGCATTTCAAAATTAGAAAACCCAAACGTGCCGTTTTCTCTACCTACGGTCGGTGCGGGACACACCTGATCATAAAGCACCACTTCGCCTTGTTCTATACGTAACCGGAACGCCTCAACCTCATTAACCGCCTTTATGGATTTATAGATATAGTAAAGAAAGAATGATGCCCCTTGTTTTTGCGCATCTTCAAGTGCCTTGGTACAATCCACCTCGACTACTACACCAAAGAATGGTTCTTTAAAGTCTTTGAAAAAATGGAAGTGACTCTTTCGCTCCCAACTATCGATATTGATACGACTCTTACTCAATGTTGCACATGCTTTAAAACTTCAGACAAAGACTTTGCCTTTATGTAATCATTTGCTCCCTCGCTCTCCGAAACAGCCTCATGTTGCCAGGTGATTTCATAAGGCACATAAATGGCCTTACCCCCTATATCAGTAACTGGTAAAATATCAGACTTCAAAGAATTGCCTACCATGAGAAATTCTTCTGGTTGAATATCTAAGTGACCAATAAGTTTTAGATAATCTTTTTCCTTTTTATCACTCATGATCTCGATGTGATGAAAATACTTTTCAAGACCAGATTTTTCTAATTTTCGTTGTTGATCGAGCAAATCACCTTTGGTTACCAGGATCACCCGGTACTGATCTTGCAACTGCGAAAGCACCTCTTCAACATTACCGAGTAATTCAACGGGTTTGTTGAGCATTTCTTTACCCAGTTCCAGTGCTTTTGAAAACATCTCTGGAGTGGCTTCTTTACCAGCCACTTCTACGATAGTTTCGGACATCCCCAGCATAAAGCCTTTTATCCCGAACCCATAGATTGGAAGGTTCTTCATTTGGATGTCAAAAAGGCGCTTCATCACCTCCTTTTCTGGCAGGAAGTCAGAAAGCAATTGGCAAAACTCATGCTCCGCTTCTCTGAAATAATTCTCATTCACCCAGAGGGTATCATCGGCATCAAAGCCTATTACTTTTAGGCTCATGGTAGTTTATACTTTTTCGTAAATCACTGCTGCACCCTGTCCCACACCAATACACATAGTAGCCAGGCCATATTTCACGTTGTCTCTCTTCAGCATTTCATGAATAAGCGTAGCACTAATTCGCGTACCACTTGCTCCCAACGGATGACCAATTGCGATTGAACCTCCATTAACATTTACTTTGTCTGGGTCAAGCTCAAGGTCGCGCATACAGGCGATAGATTGAGAGGCAAACGCTTCGTTGAGTTCAATGAGATCCAGATCTTTCACTTCAAGTCCCGCTCTTTTTAATGCTTTGCGTGTTGCTGGAATCGGTCCTACACCCATGCAGTCGGGTGTAACCCCTGCTATTGCCATAGAAACCACCCTCACCTTTGGCTTGAGGTTATATTGTTTCACCACATCTTCATTTACGATAAGTGAAACGGCTGCGCCATCATTTACACCAGAGGCATTACCTGCAGTTACAGAGCCATCTTTTTTAAAGGCTGGTTTTAGCGAACCTAACTTTTCAACTGAGGAAAGTCTGGGATGCTCGTCAGTATCAAATAAGATCGGGTCTGCTTTGCGCTGAGGAATCGAAACAGGTACAATCTCATCTTTAAACTTACCCGCTTCAAAAGCTGCCTTATATTTCAGTTGCGTTTGGTGAGCAAACTCGTCTTGCTCTGCTCTTGATACCTTCCACTGATCTGCTACATTCTCGGCAGTCTCACCCATCGAATATGGATAATACATGTCTGCCAATTTTGGGTTTACAAAACGCCATCCGATGGTTGTATCGTAACTTTCAATCTTTCTGCTATAAGCCGACTCAGCTTTCGCCATAACAAAAGGTGCTCTACTCATACTTTCAACTCCTCCGGCCAGGTATGCCTGCCCTTCATTGAGCATTATAGCCCGGGATGCATCCATAATTGATTGCAAGCCCGAAGCACACAATCTGTTCACCGTTACCCCGCCCGCCTCTATGGGCAGTCCGGCCATAAGTAATGCCATACGGGCTACATTTCTATTGTCTTCTCCTGCCTGATTTGCCGCTCCAAATATTACATCTTCTATTAACTTAGGGTCAACCTCAGGATTTCTAGCCATTATTTCTTTAATGACATGGGCTGCCAAATCATCAGGTCTTACTGACGCTAAAGTGCCCCCAAATTTACCTATTGGTGTTCTTACAATATCTATTATATATGCCGTCTTCATCGGTCAATGTTTTTTTGTATTCAAAATTCAATTAGCGTAATTTTGCACTCGCAATTTAAGTCAATAGCCATATGTTACAAAGGATTCAAACCGTATTTCTCCTTTTAGTCGTGCTCCTGATGGGAGCCTCAATGTTTTTTCCACTTTGGACTTACAGCCCAGAAGATTCAGAAGTTTTCTTTGGCTTAAAATCATTATACTTCACTGATGTTGACCCTTCACAAGGTATAGAAGAAAGGGTATACTTTCCTTTCTCATTAGTGGCTACATTGGCCATTGCTTCGATGATGGTAACGATAATTGAGATCACTAAGTTTGAAAACCGACTACTTCAAATGAAGTTGGGTGCCTTAAACTCCCTTTTAATGGCCGCAACTATGGGTTTAGGCGTATATTTTGCGACTGATCTGATGGAAACTAAACAAGTAGCAGGAGCTTATGGCACAGGTCTCTTTTTACCTGCAGCTGCTATGATATGTAATGTAATCGCCAACAGGTTTATCAGAAAAGATGAGCGGCTTGTGAGATCTGTAGATCGAATCAGATAATGTAATGCGACTCTTCATATTCATATTGTTAGTAACCAGCTCACAATATGGATATGCTCAAGTACCCCCCAATCAATCCTTTAAGCATTTTAACGGCTTTACTATAGGAAACAATGTTGACGCCTACGCTGGTGATTTACAGCTAGACCTTGAGATTTCTTATGGCACAAAGTACTACAAATACGCAGGTAAGCTACTTCGAAAGTACAAGGAGCTTAAAGTACATGATTTAAATCTAGGCTTTCACGAAGATAGGCTCATTTACCTGGACTTATATTTTAACCGCCTCGATGATAATGCTTTTGATTACCTACTGGAACAACTCACATTGGACTATGGTGAGCCAGTTCCATTTACAGCATTGGATAAAGGTGTTGTTGCCTCCTTTGAGTGGAAAGAAGAAGGCCTCATCATGCAGCTATATCGCTACAATGATGAGGCCTCCGACCATGCTGACCGTCATATGACGGTGCTCGCAATTTCAGAAAATTAGTTTACCACTACTCTTCTTTTTTTACTAGCACCGCTATGAGTCAGCTCCAGGTAATAAAGACCCTTTGATAGCTCTCTACCTTCAAGTACATCAACTCTTAGAGAACCCGCCACAAGTTGCTCTATGATCAAAGTACCATGCGCATCAAAAAGTCTAACCTTTGCATCCTCTCCAGGCTCGCCATCTAAGTTTACCAATAGTTGCTTACCTGCAGATGGATTAGGGTATACTTCAAACTCAGTATTTACAACATGATCAACAGCAATGGTTTCATGTATTGTCTGTGTACCATCTAAATCTTGCTGAACTAACCTGTAGTAGTTGTTACCATGCTTGGCATTGTAGTCTATAAATTCATAAGTATTAACTTCTGAAGTTGTACCATTTCCTTTTACAGACCCAAGTGCAACAAACTCACCATCAATATTTTTCTCAACAAAGAACTTATCGTTGTTTAACTCAGAAGCTGTTTTCCAGGTCAATACGATTTCGTTTGCTGAAGACTCGCCTGTGAAGCTCACTAAAGACACTGGAAGAGCGTTGTTAGCACTGCTTATTGTCCATTCAGAAAATTCAGTAGTAAGTACAGAAGCACTAGTTCTTAAGTTATTAACATTTGATGCAATGTCTGTAGCTCCTCCAACTACTTCCCAGTTAGTGCCATTGGCATATCTGTACATTTGCATTGGGACGTTTATATCGTTGTTGTTGTCAAAATCTGCAAACCACTGCATCGTAACATTTCTGCCATTTTCAGGCTGAGTCTGTACGTTTACATCCCAGGTAACTGCTATACTTTCGTTGTCATCATAAAAGTTAACACCAGCCTCACCTGTTTTTCTCACGATAGAAACATTTCCAATGTCATCAATACCAGCAGAGATGCTATAGCCAAAGAATGAAATTGAAGTGAAACCAATACTTCTTTGTGTCATTTCGGCATATCCTAATATTTTACTTGAAGAAGTCTCAATAGGTGATGTAGCACTTGTTGAAAATATAAGTCTGCCAAGGTTATTTGTCGCAAGGTCACCATTTACAAAATTAGCTGCATTGGTTACAGTTAATGACTGATTTCCTAATACCGCTCCATTTGCATTGTTCATTGTAAGATTTCCAATTGAAGGTGAGCTCACAAAAACATTATCAGGTAATGTGATGGCCGATGCAGAAGAGGTGCCTGCTTTACCCAACTCTAAAGTACATCCAGAGCCTAATGAGAATGCTCCTGTACCCACGCTTAACGGATTAGTATTTGTATGTAAAATAAGTGTTGCATTATTTACATCAAACGTTCCTCTTTCCATTGTAATGCTACCACCCACTTCGACTGTCGCACTGTTGTCTACCTCTACATCTATCCTTACACCACCATTATTTTTAAATGTTAAAGAAGAACTCTCTTCTACTAACATATCAATTCCTGAAACACCTGTAATAGTTAATATTTTATTGACAGAAGTTGCGTTTAGCTCAACCTCAGTGTTGTTAGATACGGTGAGGCTTCCAATTGATTGGGTAGGCACGTTTGTAATCTGAACAGTACCTCCATTATTAAATACTAATTTATCATTTGGCATAACTCCAGAGAGCAACCTTACTGGTGTCCAGTTGCCTGGCATAGTATAGTCATTGTTTATAGATCCATCCCAGGTGTAGGTAGTTTGTGCCTGTGAACTTGATGAAAGTGCGAAACTTCCGAGAGCGATTAAGAGAGTAACAAATGATTTCATGGCGTTTTGTGTTTTTGTATGATTCAAATATCACATACACCACCACCCTTTTTGTCAGGGAAAATCTGATTTTCAAAAAGTGCCTTTCCAGTGAAATAACAGTGTTTTATGACCATATTCGTTGATTTTTACCATTCATCGAAAAAGTTATCAGTACCTCCTCTTAGTGCGCTTTAGGGGTATACCCTGAGAAAACTATCAGGGAAAACTGCCAATCTGTCATTTTTATCAAAATGGAATAGTGTTTGAAACACTGAGATTGTTCAAATTTTCAAACAAAAAACAAGAGATAAATAATGGAAAAGGGTACAATTTCGATTCACACGGAGAACATCTTTCCGATTATTAAGAAATTCCTCTATTCGGATCATGAGATTTTCCTAAGGGAGCTTGTTTCAAATGCTGTAGATGCTACGCAAAAACTCAAGCGTATGTCGAGCCTTGGGGAGTATAAGGAAGAAATGGGTGATCTGACGATTGATGTGAGTTTTGATAAAGAGGAAAAGACCATCACGGTAAGCGACAGAGGTCTTGGTATGACCGCTGAGGAGATCAAAAAGTACATCAATCAAATTGCATTTTCAGGAGCCACTGAATTTGTTGAGAAATTTAAGGACAAAGGAGACGCCAAAGACATCATAGGTAAGTTTGGTCTTGGTTTCTACTCTGCCTTTATGGTTGCTAAGCAAGTTGAAATCATTAGTCAATCGAGAGAAAAAGGAACCAAAGCAGCAAGATGGGTATGTGATGGGTCAACAGAATTTGAAATCTCTGAAACTACAAAAGACAGCCGTGGTACTGATGTAATACTTCATATTGCTGATGACTCAGAAGAGTTTTTAGACGAGTGGAGGCTTAAGGGCATCTTAGACAAATACTGTAAGTTTTTACCTGTACCTATCCGCTTTGGAAAAGAAACTGAGCAGGTTGAAGATGGTAAAGACAAAGACGGAAAGCCAAAATATAAGACTGTAGAAAAAGATCGAATCATCAACGATACCGATCCGTTATGGACAAAAACACCGACTGATCTAAAAGATGAGGATTACCTGAGGTTCTACAAGGAGCTATATCCGATGTCGGAAGATCCGCTATTTTGGATTCATCTCAATGTCGACTATCCGTTTAACCTGACCGGAGTGCTTTATTTCCCGCGTGTGAAAAACGACTTCGAAGTGCAGAAAAACAAAATCCAGCTTTACTCACGACAGGTATTTATTACCGATGAAGTAAAAGATGTAGTTCCAGAATTTTTGATGTTGCTACATGGTGTAATTGACTCACCAGACATTCCACTCAACGTTTCAAGAAGTTACTTGCAGTCTGACAGTAATGTAAAGAAAATTAATGCCCACATTACTAAGAAAGTAGCTGATAAGCTAGGTGAGCTTTTCAAGAAGGACCGTGAAAACTTTGAATCTAAGTGGGATGATGTTGGCATTTTTGTAAAGTACGGTATGATCAGTGAAGACAAGTTTTATGACAAAGCCAAAGACTTTGCATTACTTAAAAACACTGATGGCAAGTACTTCACTTTTGATGAGTATAAAGAAGCTGTAAGTACCAACCAGACTGATAAGGATGGAAATGCCATTTATCTATATACAACTGATGCCGGCAAACAAGACACTTACATCCAAAGTGCTAAAAACAAAGGCTACGATGTACTACTCATGGATGGAGTGATTGATAGCCACGTATTAAACTTTCTTGAGCAAAAACTAGAGAAAACTCAACTGAAAAGAGTCGATGCAGATACTATAGATAAGCTTATCGACAAAGATGAGAAGATCGAAAGCGTATTGAGCAAAGAAGAGGAAGAGAAAGTGCAGAAGATTTTTGAAGAAGCCATTGCGAACAAAAGCATGACAGTAAAGGTCGAATCTTTATCTCCTGACGAAATGCCAGTGACGATTACTATGTCTGAGTTTATGAGACGTATGAAAGACATGGCGAAAACCGGAGGTGGCGGTTATGCCATGATGGGCAATATGCCAGACCAGTTTGACCTCACGATCAATGCCAACCATGCAGTGATTGGTAAAATCCTGAGAGCCAAAAAAGATGAGAAGAAAAAGCAATTGGCTAAGCAGTCTTACGACCTGGCCATGCTTTCTCAAAATATGCTATCAGGTGCTGACTTAACAAACTTCATCAAACGAAGCGTGGAGTTAGCTGCTGAATAATTATTTGAGTATTCACATTTTAAAAAGGCGGCCCATGGGTCGCCTTTTTTACTATACAGGCGTTCCATAATTAAGGAACTTTTTTTAGGACTCTTTCATTTCAAATAAAAAAACCGTTATTTCGTTTGCTCTGCATATGAAAGCACTCAATTCACTTATCGCTTTTCTTATTTTAATTGCTCCCGGCACACTATTGGCTCAGGTAGTAGACCCTGAAAGTAGCGATGAAATGTTTACCATAGATACCCCTTTAACCATCGAGCTGGATGATAAAGACGAGGAAGAAGAGGAGTATTTAAAGCCCAAAAAGAAGAAGAAAAAGAAGAATGTTTTTTATGGATTAAAAACCAAAAAGCGTTTTTCTAAAGAAGGCTATGGAGATAACATCACCTATGAGCTGTTTCATGTATTGAAGGAGTACGAAAAGCCGGATCCCTATGTACGAGATATCTACTGGTACGACTACCGCAGAAATGCCATACGAAAAACCGGAGAAGTTGATAAAGAGTTTGGAGCTATCTTACACGGGCCCTATGTTAAAAAGAAAGGCGAACAAATACTTGAAGAGGGTATCTTCTATAAAGGCATGAAGCATGGCCGCTGGGTTTCTTATGATAAGGATAATATTCTCACCGATAAAGAAAAGTATTATAAAGGTTGGCCAAAGGAATCAATGGTGAGCTACTATGGTACCGAACGAGAAAAGATGAAAGAAATCGTACCCATAGAGTATGGTGAAAAAGAGGGTAACTACTTCTACTTCCATAAAAACGGCAAAGTAGCCGTTAAGGGAGAGTTTAAATGGGACCACAGGGTTGGCGACTGGATTGAGTATTATGCATCTGGCAGAAGAAAGAAAATAATCAGATACTCAAAAGACCCGTTTGAAGATAACTACAGACCATACATTTGGAAAGAATGGACCCCACGTGGACAGCTTGTTTACGAGCACAACTGATTGATTGTGCTATATTAAATTAATACAATATTTTATTTACAATAATTTATTTTTTAGTACACACGTACTATTTATTACCTTTTTGATTAAATAATCAACATCTCAAAATTTTAAAAGCTGTCGCTTTTTCGTTAAATTCCTGTATTAGATTTAGTTGGTATACTCGATCTTTTTCTTCGTCCGTTTTCTTTTAACCAAGTGATCGAAATGAATTTAACTCAAAACATTGCGGCTATTCCTACATCTAAAAATGCGGCACCTAACGGACTAGCTGTACTCATTGTGATGTTAACAACATTATGGATTGATCTTTCACTACCCTTGGGAGTTGCGGGGGGAGTACCATATGTACTTGCTGTTCTAATTAGCACACGTCTCAAAAATCAAAGTGTTGTAATACTTGTGGCTATTTTAAGCTCTGTCCTCACCGTTGTGGGATATCAGTTCTCGTCTGGTGGGCTCTCTGCCGATCACATAGTTATCATCAATAGAGCTATGGCATTGGGTGTCATTTGGTGTACAGCCATTTTAGCTAATCGCAACACTAAAAAGCGTGTATTGCTTGAGCAAAGTAAAAAAAACCTTGATCAAAAAGTGGCTACACAAACCCAATCACTTAATGAAGCGATTGCTGAGCTCGAGGCTCAATCTGAAAAACTGATAGAAAGTGAAAGAAAGGTTGTCAGTTTTAATAAGAAACTGGAAAAAGAAGTTAAACAACGGACCAAGGCTTATGAACAGGCAAGTAAACTTTATAAAGACCTGTATCATAATTCTCCAGATATGTATGCTTCAGTGAGCACAAAAACTAAGCACGTGGTTGAATGCAATGAGACCTTCCTAAAGACGCTTGGCTACAAAAGAGAAGAAATAATTGGCCAGGAGTACTATAAGATATATCACCCCGACAGTACAGAAAAGCGAAAAGAGGCCCTGGATACATTCCTCACACATGGCAATGTAAAAAATGCAGAATTGGAGTTAATGCATAAATCAGGAGAAAAAATTCACGCTCTGCTAAATGTAACTGCTCTGCGTGATGAGCATGGCGAGATTATTGAAAGTAGGTCATGCTGGCAAGACATAACCGAAAGAAAGAAAATTGAAAAGCAGGTTCAGGAACTGAATGAAGAACTTGAAATGCGCATTGAAAACCTCGATATGGTAAATAAAGAACTTGAGTCATTCAGTTATTCTGTATCACACGATCTACGTTCACCATTAAGAACCATACATGGCTTTTGCCAGGCATTAGAAGAAGATTATTCTGCGGAGTTACCAGATCAGGCAAAAAATTATCTTAATCGAGTTACCGCAGCAAGCATTAGAATGGGACAGCTTATTGATGACATACTAGCCCTGTCTCGAATTACAAGAAAGGAATTTGTTCTTGGAGTTGTCGACATTTCATCACTTGCTGATGAGGTTGGTCATGACATAGCTGATCAAAGCAATCGCGAGGTTACATTAAAGATACAACCCGGCATGAAAAGTGACGGTGATTTGGGTTTGTTACGAATAGTTTTTGAAAATCTTATTGGCAATGCAGTGAAATACGCCAGGAAAGATGTACCTGCGATAATAGAAGTTGGAATGCAGAGCGACAACGATTTGGGTACAATGATTTATGTTAAAGACAATGGTGTAGGATTTGACATGCAATATGCAGACAAACTTTTCAGTGCCTTTCAGCGATTACATTCAGACAAAGAGTTTGAAGGCACCGGTATTGGCTTAGCGACAGTAAACCGGATAATAAATCGACACAACGGTAAAATTTGGGCAGAAAGCAAGGTTGATCATGGGTCTACCTTCTATTTTACCCTCAACACTTAATCAAACTGTCTACAGTGGCTACTAAATAATTTATTATGAGTAGAAACATTAATGTATTAGTAGTTGAAGATTCTGAGGACGATTATTTACTACTCATGCGGGAGCTTAATAAGATAGGGTATGGTGTTAGTGGAAACAGAGTCGAGACATCTGAATCTTTACAGAAAGCCCTGAATGAAAAAACATGGGATCTCATAATTAGTGACAATAACCTTCCAAATTTAAATGCGCCCAAGGCACTAGATATCACCCGCCAACAAACAACCGCTCCCTTTATTATCGTTTCTGGGACAATAAGTGAAGAAGCAGCTGTTAATGCCATGCGTATGGGTGCCAGCGACTATATTTTTAAAGGAAACCTCAGCCGGCTCTTACCAGCTTTGAATAGAGAACTTAGAGATTCTGAAAACAAATCAAAAATAGAGGCGGCAGAAAAGGCTTTACTTAAAAGTGAAGAGCAATTCAAGTCTCTTGCCGACAGCATCGGTGACATATTTTTTGCTCTTGATAGTGGAAAGCGATGTACTTACTGGAATACAATAGCGTCAGAAAGGACCGGAGTTTCAAAAGAAAAAGCTGCGAGACAATCATTTAAACAGTTGTTTCCAGAATTACCTCAGCAGGCGGAAGAAGCCGTAGATAACGCACTAAAACATTATAAGCCAACAAGTACAACCCTACAAATAAAAGGTAATAGCCACACATCATACCTGGAAATGATATGTTACCCCTATTCCAATGGTGTCTCTATTATTATTAAAGACACAACGGTGGCTAAGAAAAATGCATTTAAACTTAAGCGGGTTAATAAAGAGTTAGAAACGTTCATGTACAGACTTTCGCATGACCTAAAGGGGCCGGTAGCTTCTATGGTTGGTTTAGTGACTCTTGCCAAAAAAGAACTCTCTGGTAAATTGGCCATGCAATACTGCGAGATGTTAGAAAAGAGCTCTAAGAACCTCAAAGAGGTTTTAGAAAACCTCCTGGACGTAACTAAAATTAAAACGGGTGATGTAAAAATTAGTGAGGTTAGTTTATTGGAAGTCTCACGAGCTGTAATTAGTCGATTGGAATATCGCATTTCGCGTAGTGGTGCAAAGGTTTCCTTGCCTACAAAAGACCTTGTTCTAAATTCAGATAGAATCTTCGTAAGTAGTATACTACAAAACCTAATTGAAAATGCGGTGAAATATGGTGGGAATACTGATGAAAAACCAAAAATAGAGATAGGTTGGGTGGATATAGGCAAAGTAGTTACCTTATATGTATCTGACAACGGTCAAGGAATACACAGAAACTTTCGAACTAAAATATTCGAAATGTTTTATAGAGCGAATGAGACAAAGTCAGGCAGCGGACTTGGTCTGTATATTGTAAAGAGCGCAGTAGAGACGATTGGAGGTTCCATTTTAATAAAACCAAACAAACCCCAGGGTAGTACCTTCATCGTTAAGTTACCAAAATCTTTCTCAAAGTAACATTTAGTTACGTGCAATACGCTGGCCATAACTCACCTTTACAAACCAAAACAAGCTATAAAGCACCCGTTTCACTTAACATTTTGACATTTATTGCGTTTAACTTACATCTCGGATAATTTATAATCTGAGAACTCTTCAACTTTTTTATTAAATTTTATGTATCCAACATGGGTATTACATACATATACATATATTTAATTGTATTAAATGGCTGTACTATATACGTAAACATTTGGCTTTCATCCATTAACACAAAATTATGAGTGGTAAAATATTATTAGTAGAAGACAATGAAGATGACGTGGTGTTAACACTACGCGCTTTGAAACAAAAGAATATTCTAAACGAAGTGATAATTGCTAAAGACGGGGTAGAAGCATTGGATATACTGTTTGGGAGAAATGGACGAAAAGAATTGAAGCCTTCACTCATTTTATTGGACCTTAAGCTGCCAAAAGTGGGTGGATTAGAAGTACTCACAGAGATTCACAAAAATGAAAAAACAAAAAAGTATCCGGTGGTGGTGCTCACTACTTCTAATGAAGAAGATGACATTGTAAAAAGCTACTCAATGGGGGCAAAAAGCTTTATCCGTAAGCCTGTGGACTTCTCACAATTTACAGAAGCTGTGGGCCAACTTGGCTTGTATTGGCTTGTATTGAATGAGCCAAACCCGAAAAGTCTTGAATAGCCGAGCAGCTTATCGAGTGATTATAACCATTCAGCGAATAAATTTTAATCAGAATAAAGGAATAGGCATATTGGTGCCATGGTCATGAAACAAAAACTAGATCTACTTGTAATAGAGGATTCAGAGGACGATTTTCAGCTGCTTTTACGTCAAGTCAAAAGTGGGTGGCCAGAGATCAATGCCATTAGAATAGAAACTCCTGAAGAATTTGAAAAAGCGCTTGAAAAAGATTGGGATGCTATTTTAAGTGATAACACCCTTCCCAGGTTTAGTGCTATTTCTGCGCTTAAGCAACTTAGAGAGAAGGATGAAAACATTCCATTTATAATCGTTTCAGGCACCATTGGAGAAAAACAGGCCGTTGAAGCCATGCGGTTTGGAGCTAATGATTACATTTTAAAGAGTGATTATGGTCGGTTACTGCCAGCCATGCAACGTGAGCTAAAGGAATACTCAAGGCGTAAAAAACAACTGTATACCGAGCAAAAACTTCAAGAGAGCCAGACACGTTATCAATTTCTTGCCAATAATATTCAGGATTTGGTGGTCTTGCACAAACCTGATTCTACCTACATTTGGGTAAGCCCTTCCGTTGAAAGAATCTTAGGTTACAAACCTTCTGAACTTATTGGTAAGTTGCATTTTGATTTCATACATCCCGATGACTTTGATGAAAAGAGGTTTATCAACCCATTTAAGGGCAAGCAAAAGAAGTCAATACTAAGGTTTAATTACCGCATTAGACGAAAAGACTTAACGTATATACATGTAGAAACAGTTTTACAGCCAATCTATGAAAATGACGAGCTTCATCAAATAGTTGGCACAAGTAGAGATGTTACAGAACAAAAACTGGCATATGATCTACTGGCCGAGAGTGAAGAGCGATACTATAGTGTCATTGACTCTATTGCTGAGGGGGTTATTCTTTTCAACCATGAAAGCAACATCATTACTTACAATCAAAGTGCCGGTAAAATAATTGATGGTCCAGGCTCAACATTTAAGAGTTTGAGACACTCTCTATCCCACAAATACAACATAGTAAAAGCAGATCATACAGCATTTTTACCAGAAGAGCACCCCTCACAAGTTACTTTAAATACTGGTAAACCTTGTACAGATGTAATCATGGGTTTACATCCTAAAACGGAAGGGGATGTAATATGGCTTTCGGTTAACTCACAACTTTTCAAAGAACCTAGCGGAAAAAATGGTGTTGTGGTTTCCTTCTCAAACATCACCAAACAGAAGCTTGGTGAAGAGAAAATTACAGCTGCAGCCGAAGAGTTAAGGACATTGATAGACACAGCCAATGCACCAATTTTTGGCATTGATTGGCAGGGTAAAATTAATGAGTGGAATCAGGTGTGTGCTCAAATAACAGGTTTTGATAAAAGTGAGGTTGTAGGTAAGGGACTCATCAATGAATTTATTCTGGATGGGTACAAGGTGGCTGTAACAGACTTATTAAAAAGCGCTTTGCGTGGCAAGCTTGTAACCAATTATGAGCTACCGATTTATACACGTACCGGACAGGTGGTTACTATTTTGTTTAACGCAACTGCCAGAAGAAACGCTGATGGAAATATTATAGGTGTTTTAGGGGTTGGGCAAGACATTACAGAGCTTATTGAGTACAGAGATAAGCTGGAACAACGCGTAGCGGAACGAACAGATAAGCTGAACGAAGCTCTGCAAAAGGAAAAAGAATTGGTCGCCATAAAAACAAAGTTTGTAAGTATGGCCTCTCATGAGTTCCGTACACCCCTTGCAACCATTTCATTTGCGAACGATTTTCTCAAAAGGTACTTTGATAGAATGAGTGCAGACGAGCGAGATAAGAAATTGCAAAAAATTGATGAACAAGTACGTCATATGACTTCATTACTAGACGATGTACTTATTATGGGTAAAAGTGATGCCGGAAAAATAAACCTGCACCCCGTGCTAACCAACATTTCAGAATTTTGTGAAAAATTGGTTGAAGAAGTAGAGCACAGCACGAAAAAAACACACAAAATTGCCACTTCAGTGGCCTCAGAGAAAGAAGATATTTATGTTGATGAGAAGCTTCTAAGAAACATACTTATCAACTTATTGACCAACGCCATTAAATTTTCTCCTGAAAAAGATCAGGTGTTATTAGATGTTGTTTACAGAGAAAAAAACCTGACCGTAATTGTGAAAGATTATGGCATGGGTGTACCTGAAGAAGATAAAGAAAAAATATTTGATGCCTTTCACCGTACGAATACCGTAGGAACCATACAGGGTACTGGCTTGGGTCTTGCAATTGTTAAAAAAGCAGTAGACTTACATCATGGCAGTATTGAATTAGACAGCGAGCTAGGTAAGGGAACAACATTCACCATAAAAATGCCATTACACTATGAAGGTGCTATTGATTGACGACACGTTGTCGTTGCTAGAGGAGATAAAGGATATACTATTAATGGAGGGGTATGACGTAACCACTGCCACTGATGGCTATGACGGGTTGCAAAAAATCAGTAAAGCAAATCCTGATATAATTATTACAGACCTTGTGATGCCAGATATGAATGGCTACCAACTCATTGAAAAAATAAAAAGTATTGATAAATTTAAAGATGTGCCGATAATAGTGTTATCAGCTCAAGCTGCAAAAGAGGATAAGGAAAAAGCCTTTGAACTTCATGCAGACAAATACTTAACTAAACCCTGTGCAGCATCTGATCTGGTAGATGCCATCAAAGAGATTACAACAAATGAGTAAGATTAGAGTACTAATTGTAGATGATCACCAGCTTTTGAGAGATGGCCTTGCCGCCATGCTTAGAGATGTGGAGCACGTCAATGTAGTTGGCACAGCCTCTAGTGGTGAAGATGCCATTAATGTAGCTCAGGATAAAGTCCCCGATATTATCCTCATGGACATCATGATGGCAGGTATGAGCGGAATTGAAGCCACCCGGTGGATTAAAGAACAAAACCCCGCCATCAAAGTGATCATTGTTTCTATGGAAGTAAACCAGGGACTGATTGGAGAAGGCATTAAGTCGGGCATTGAAGGATACCTCCCCAAAGACGTGGATAAAGCAACACTCGTTAAAGCTATTAACAAAGTAAATGCCGGAGAAAAATTTTTTTCAGATTCAATTACCAAAATAATATTCGACTCCTATTACAAACAGGAGTCAGGTGAGAAAAAAGAAGCTGTAAAAAACAAAGATCTTACGAAAAGAGAGGTTGAGGTGCTAAAGGAAGTGGCCATGGGCAAATCAAACCAGGAAGTGGCAGACACGCTGTTTATTAGTATAAAAACGGTAGAGACTCACAAATCACATATACTGGATAAACTTGGCCTTAAGAACACAGCCGAGTTGGTAAAGTATGCCATCAAAAATGAAATAATCGAGTTGTAGTAACTTTTCTTAAAGGATTTCAACTAACAACATCTAAGGGTAATCCCTCATACCAGCTATAACATAGCTAGAAAACCAGTCTCAATCACGAGTAATACAATGGAATAAATCCATTACAGTTAGATTTAGGCCATTTCCAAACCCTAATTCCTGATTTTTATTATTCAGAATTTTCCCTGACAAAATGCTTCCCATTCAAGCTCATATTTGTATCAAATATTAAACATTACAATTATGATCATCGAGCAAAGCACACTAAAAAACGAAAAAGACCAATTAGGTCAGCTTAATGAGATACTGGACAACTTCGTGTATAGTTGTTCACATGATCTTAAAGGCCCGCTGGCTTCTATTCAAGGCCTTGTGAAGTTGGCTGAAAAGTCATCTCAAATGGATGCTAAAAAAGAGTGTATGTCTTTGATTAATGAGAGTGTCACCAGAATGGATAATTTCTTAAAGTCGTTAGAATCTTATGTTGGTAACGCGAGGAGTCCTGTGCTCCGCAACTCAGTTGATTTCAATCAATTGGTGAATGATATCATAGATAGAAACAGAACTAATATTGTTGAGAGAGACGTAAAAGTAAATTTAAGATTGAAACAACCAGTAGATTTCAGATCTGACGATGTACGTATAAGGCTTATTCTAAGTAACGTCATCGAGAATGCCATCCATTTCCAGGATAAAAAGAAAACCGACAAGTTTATCGATATAGAAATCAATATTAATAACGATACTGCCCACATAGAAATTTGTGATAACGGGGAAGGTATTTGTCGAGAAAATTATGATCAAATCTATAATATGTTCTTTAGAGCATCAGCAGCCTCCAAAGGCTCAGGCATGGGTCTCTTTCTTGCCAAAGAAGCAGTCGATAAGTTATCTGGTAGTATTGAGTTTGTTTCTTCTAAGGGTGCAGGTAGTAACTTTGTTATTCAGATTCCTAACCATAAAATCTGAGGTTAGTAAAAGGCATCTTCAAAATGATTTATTTCACTGTTTTCATTATTGTTGATTATAGCAACGATATCGAAACGAAGTAGGCCCTGCCAGTTTTGCTCAAATACATATTGTTCTGCAGCTTCGATAATTCGGGCTGCTTTTTTACTATCTACAGCTTCTTCAGGAAATCCATAAGAGACGCTCCCTTTTGATTTTACCTCTACGAAAACCAGTGTGTTTTTGTATTGAGCAATGAGATCTATTTCATTGCGTTTATGACGATAATTCGTTTCGATAATCTCATACCCTTTAGATCTTAAAAAGTCGGCCGCCCGCGCTTCTCCTTGTTTTCCCAATTCGGTGCTCATTGCTGATTAATTTAATGAATAGCTATGAAAGTTTATCATTCAACGAGTATGTATTACCATTCACCGAATATTTTTCAACACTAATAAATATATGGGTAAAATCGAACTAGATAAAACCCGACCATGAAAAAGTTTCTATTAATTCTATTATTTATCAGCAGTGGATTAACCTCCTGGGCATTTGATCAGCAGAAACGGCCCATAAGGCCAATTCCCATTGAGAGCAGTCACGTAACTGTGTGTACTACTGCACCGGCAACCACCATTGCCGCAGTTTCTGATGCAGGCTTTTTTGCAAACATACTTGACACGAGCCTATGGCCAGCCAGGTGGTACTGTGGCGTATGGACTGACTTTCACGGCTGGATGTACATTTCATCAGACTTGATGATTTGGGCGGCCTATTTCATAATACCACTTATATTGGGTTATTTCCTCTATCAACGCAGAAAAGATGTCCCTTTTAATTCTGTATTATATCTCTTCATAGCCTTTATTCTTGCCTGTGGTCTTACACATCTGCTAGATGCTGTCATATTTTGGTGGCCGGCCTATAAGCTTAGTGCGGTTTTAAGACTTGGTACTGCTGTAGTTTCATGGGGCACTGTGTTCGCATTGGTTAAGGTTACTCCAAAACTTCTTGATTTCAAAAGTCCAGATATGCTGCAAAAGCTAATCGATGAAAAAACAGTGGAACTGCAAAAGCTTAATAACCAACTTAAGCAGGAAATTGAAGAAAAAACTAAAACTCAGGCAGAGCTAAAAAAGGTTAATGCCACGCTTGAAGAAACTATTGAAGAAAAAACGCAAAGTCTAATACGGGTCAATGACGATTTACAATACACCAATAGTTTGTTTGAAGCCGTACAAGAGGCTGCTAACATAGGAGTATGGGAAATTAACCTGGACAATGGTTCATTGTTCTGGTCAGATGCTGTTTATGATATCCATGAATTACCTCGAGGCATTGAAGTAAAACTTGACGAGGGCATCAATTTTTATCATGACGATTATAAAAACACTATTCAGGAAGCTGTAAACAAGGCCATTAATAATGGAGAACGTTGGGACTTAAAGCTAAAGCTGATCACCGCTAAACAAAAAGAAGTATGGGTGCATGCGCTTGGCATACCACATGTGGTTGATGGCAAAACCGTCAGCATAAGAGGGCTATTTCAAAATATTGACAAAAAAGTAAAGTCAGAAAACAAGATTCTTGAGCACCAACAAAATGTAAAGGCCATAATTGAAAACACACAGGATTTGATCTGGTCAATTGATACCGATTATAAATTAAAAATTTTCAATGCCGCTTTTGCCGAGGCTGTAGAAGAAAAGTATAAACAGCCGCTTCACGTTGGTCTCGATATGATGGACCCTGTAATTGATGCAGATATGCGTAGCTACTGGAAAGAAAAATTTGAAAAGGTTATAAAAACCGGTAAAAAACTTTCCTGGCTCGAACACACCGAGTACAACAATACTCATTCTGAAATATCAGTCAACCCTATTAAAAAGAACAATGTTGTCGTAGGCCTTTCTTGCATATCACGTGATGTTACGCAGTTTAAAAAACAAGAAGAAATGATGCGCGAAATCAACAATTCGCTGGAGAAAAAAGTACAAGAACGCACAAAAAGCCTTGAAGAAAACAATATTAAACTGCAGACTATCAATAAAGAGTTGGAGTCTTTTAGTTACTCAGTTTCACACGATTTACGCTCACCACTCAGAGGTATTCATGGATTTACCAATGCAATAAAAGAAGATTATTACGAGAAATTCGATGACACAGGAAAAGACTATCTCGATCGTGTTTTGGCAGGTACTGTGCGTATGGGTGAGCTAATTGACGATATGCTGAAGCTTTCACGGGTATCCAGGGCAGAAGTTTCTAATAAAGCAATAGATCTTTCTATTCTGGCACAAGAAATATTTGAAAGTATTGATCACGGAGAGGCTACAATTAAAATCCAACCAGGTCTTAAAACAAAGGGAGACTTACCACTTATAACTACAGTGTTGCAAAATTTACTGGAAAACGGCATTAAATACAGTAAAAAAATAGCCAACCCAAGAATTGAGTTTGGCGCAAGAAAGATAAGTGGCCGTACAGTATATTATGTGTCTGACAATGGTGCGGGTTTTGATATGCAATACAGCCACAAATTATTCTCACCCTTTCAGCGCCTGCACCACCGTAAAGAATTTGCGGGCAACGGTATAGGTTTAGCTACTGTCAATAGAATTATTCTCAAACATGGAGGCAAAATCTGGGCTGAGTCAAAAATTAATGAAGGAGCCACATTTTACTTTACATTGAAATAATCACAGATATGAAAGACGGAACAATATTACTAGTAGAAGATAATGAAGATGATGTAATGCTCACTATGCGGGCATTCAAAAAACAAGGCATCTTAAATGAGGTAGTTCACGCTAAAGATGGCGCAGAAGCGGTTGAATTTTTATTAGGGAAGAATGGCTTTGACCCCATAAAACCTATCATTGTCCTGCTTGATCTCCAGATGCCAAAGCTTAACGGACTGGACGTTTTACGAATAATGAAAGACAACGAATCTACGGCCAATATACCAGTAGTGGTACTTACTACTTCGAGCGAAGAAGAAGATGTAGTAAAGAGCTATAACCTAGGTGCCAACAGCTTCATAAGAAAGCCTGTGGACTTTGACCAATTTGCTAATACTGTTGGCCAATTAGGCCTCTATTGGTTAGTTCTTAACGAACCCCCGCCCCAATGAAAGACCCATTAAATATATTGGTAGTTGAAGACTGTGTTGATGATTATGACTTGCTAGTTAGAAAGCTGGAACAAGATAAAATAACTGTAAAAAGTCAAAGAGTGGAGGAAGAAGACGACTTGATAGAATCGCTTGAGTCCAACTCTTTTGATATTGTGATTAGTGACAACACATTACCCAAGATTGATGCAAAAAGAGCTCTCAAAGTTGTGCGTTCTCTTGATCAAAATATCCCTTTCATAATAGTTTCGGGTACAATACCTGAAAAAGCGGCAATAGAGTCGATGTACAAAGGGGCTAATGATTTTTTGCTTAAGGACAACCTGTCTAAGTTGACCCCAACAGTATTAAGAGAAGTGAAGGAAGCACGGATCAGAACTGAAAAAATACAGGTCGAAAATAAACTGTTGCAATCAGAGCAATCATTTCAATCCCTTGCCCAAAGCATTACGGATGTATTTTATGCTTTGGATACAAACCTTAGAGTAGTTTACTGGAATGACGCGGCCCACAGAGAGTTCAATATAAAGAAAGAAGATGCCCTTGGCACACTTCTCTATGACCTGTTTCCAACTTTTAAGCACTCCAGGATACATAAAGAGTTTATCAAAGGTATAAGAGAACAAAAAGCAAGGTATACCACTTTCAAATACTCTAAAATAGTCGATGGCATAGAATTCATAGAATATTACGAAGGAAGCATTTATCCTTCTACCAGCGGAAGCAGCGTCATACTCAAAAAAGTAACAGAACAAAAGTTAGCAGAAGCTTCACTCAATAAGACAAACAAAGAGCTGGAAACCTTAATATACCGGCTATCTCATGATATACAAGGGCCTTTGTCTTCGATCATGGGCCTCATTGGTTTGGGCAAAATGGAATGTAACCAACATAATGTACTTGACCTCTTTGAAAGACAAGAAGAAGCCGCTCGAGAACTTAATAAAACTATAAAAGCACTTATGACTATCTCCGAATTAAAAAAAGAAAAATTGACTCCTCAAATAATAACATTTAAATCAGCTGTTGATAACGTTATCAACAGGTTAAAATTTCAGCCAGGTTTTAATCATATACAAACCATGATTGATGTCGACCCTAGTCATGAAATAGTTACAGACAGAACCCTTGTTGAAACGATACTTCAACAGCTTATCGAGAATAGTATAAAATACCGAAGAGTCGAAGGCTCTGCCTTAACAATTGAAGCCATAAAACTTAATAAATGTATCTACCTGACTATCTATGACAATGGTATGGGCATACCTTTAGAACAACAAAACAAAGTATTCAGTATGTTTTACAGAGCCAATGAAAATTCAAAAGGCCCGGGGCTTGGTTTATATTTAGTAAGGTCAAGCATCGACCGCCTCAAGGGTACCATACGCATGAAAAGCGAGCTTGGGAAAGGTTGTAGGTTTGACATCATATTACCAGACTTGCAAGAACAGCATGCAGAACACCAAGCAAAAGCAATGGGTTAATTGTGTCTTCGATTTCATACATTTGCATGCAGATAATGAGGTATGCAGTGAATGAAATAATAAACAAAAAAGTAAAACTTATAAATCTTGGAGAGATTGACTATAAAGAAGCCTGGGATTATCAAACCGAGCTTTTTGAAGCGATCGTTCAGTCCAAAATTGCTAATAGAAAGCAACCTGCTTCAGATCAAAAAACTACTGATAATTACCTCATCTTCTGTGAGCACCCACATGTATATACCCTTGGCAAAAGTGGCTCTGAAGAAAACCTGCTCATCGATGAACAGGGGCTAGAAAAAAAACATGCCACCTATTATAAGATCAATCGAGGCGGTGACATTACGTATCACGGCCCGGGACAGATTGTCGGATATCCAATTTTAGATTTGGATAACTTCTTCACCGACATTCATAAATATCTGCGTTTATTAGAAGAATCTATTATATTAACATTAGAAGAGTACGGAATTAAAAGTGGTCGAATCGAAGGTCTTACGGGTGTGTGGATTGATCATATAAAGCAAGAAAACCCACGTAAGATTTGTGCGTTGGGGGTAAAATCCAGCCGCTGGGTAACTATGCATGGTTTTGCATTTAATGTCAACACCCAGCTTGATTATTTCGGCAACATTGTGCCTTGTGGGATAGACGATAAAGCAGTTACCTCTCTTGAAAAAGAACTTGGCAAGAAACAGAATTTAGAAGAGGTTACTTCTAAAGTTAAAAACCATATTGCACATCTATTCGAAATGGAGTTATTTTAGTTAATCTATGAGAAAAGATATTGACATACCTGCCGTAAAAAATGTAACCGTAGCGATTGAAAAGTCGGAAATCGAGGCAGGGGCTGACGAGTGGCGTGTTCATTTGATAAATGAAAATGATTTCGCCATCGAAAATACACTGGTTGCCTCCAAAGGGTATGGTAAGAAAAACGGCAAAGAACAGAAAACCTCGACATTGCGACATTTTTTAGATACAGTTGAGGCCAACAGTACAAGTAGAATAGAAATAATCAACCCCGATGTATTTCACCTAAATAATGAGTATTGGGTAAGTTACTATGTCGATGGTCAAATGTTCGATAAACGCTTTACATTTTTGCCTGAAAGCATAAAAACAGAAAACCTTACTTACATAAAAGCTCTGGATGCAAAGGGCATCCTGCATTCATGACACAACATTACCTAAAAAACATACTGTTTCTAGATGTGGAGACCGTAGCCGGGTCTGATGATTTTGAAGTACTCGATGAGCGACTGAAAAATCAGTGGGCCAGAAAAGCATCCTTTCTTAAACGTGAAGAAGGCACTACCGATGCCATGTTGTATGAAGACAGGGCTGGTATTTATGCGGAGTTTGGCAAAATAGTAGTGATTAGTCTTGGCTTTTTCCATGAAGAAGATGATGAACTACATTTTAGGGTAACCAGCCTGTATGATCATGACGAGGCGGCCCTATTAGAGAAATTTAAGGGCATTCTCGAAAAAATGGATGAAGACATTAAGCTATGTGCCCACAATGGTCGGGAGTTTGATTTTCCCTACTTGAGTAGAAGAATGCTCATCAATAACATTAAATTACCTTCTGCTTTAGATTTGTCTGGTAAAAAGCCCTGGGAGATTAATCACCTGGATACGATGGATATGTGGAAATTTGGAGATTGGAAGCACTATACATCTTTAGAGCTCTTAGCTACACTTTTCGGCATAGAGTCGAGCAAAACTGATATGGATGGTAGTATGGTAAATGAAGTATACTATCAGGAAGGGAATCTTAAAAAAATTGCTGATTATTGTACTGACGATGTCATAGTTACTGCCAATCTCTACTGTAAGCTAAAGTCTATCTCCACAAAATTTAAAATAACACGAGTCAGTTAGCCCAAATTCTAACAAGATGGGCGACATCGTGTTAATCATTTATTAATAAAGACACATTTATTTTCATGCGAGAATAGTTGCATCTTTGTTATGATAAAAAATATATATGAGTAAAAAACGAAAAAAGAAAAAATCAGGCAAATCTGCCGGCATTACCGAAAAGCTACAAGCAAGAATATTATCCCTCCTTAATGCCCACATTGATAGAGCCTATACGGCCAAGCAAATCACAAAAAAACTAGGCTACAAACGATCAGATTATAATCGAGAAGTACCAGCTGTTTTGAGTCAGTTAGAAAAGCAAGGTAAAATTGCGTTGTTAAAAAACGGTGGCTACAAAACCACACGAGACCCTGAGTTTGTAACCGGAAAGGTCGATCATGTAAACCAACGGTTTGCTTACGTACTCACCCCAGAGGGTGAAGAAGATATTTATGTAAAAGCCACTGACCTGAAAGGCGCCATTGATGGAGATACAGTACGTGTCGTACTGCTTTCTACAAAAAGTGGCAAAAAGCCAGAGGGTAAAGTCATGGAAGTGGTGACCCGAGGCCGCGAAGAACTTGTAGGCCGCATCGAATTTTCACCACGATTTGCCTTTGTCATACCAGACAATAGAAAGCTACACCAGGACATTTTTGTAAAACTCGATGATGTAAATGGTGCCAAGCACAACGATAAAGTAATTATTAAAATCACGCAATGGCCTGATAATGATAAGAACCCTGAGGGTACAGTGATCAATGTATTAGGCCAGGCGGGTGACAATGAAGCAGAAATTCACTCTATAATGGCTGAGTTTGATTTGCCATTTGAGTTTCCAAAACATATTCTCGAAGAAGCTGAGAAAATTAGCGAAGGCATCACTGAGGCTGAAATCAAAAAGCGCAGAGATTTTAGAGACATCCTCACATTTACGATTGACCCCGAAGATGCCAAAGATTTTGACGATGCCATTTCTTATAAGGTTTTAGATAATGGAAATTACGAGATAGGCGTACACATTGCAGATGTCACGCATTATGTAAAGCCAGACACCATTCTGGAAAAAGAAGCCCTTGACCGTGCTACTTCGGTATATCTGGTAGATAGAACAGTACCCATGTTGCCAGAGCGGTTGTCAAATGGGCTATGTTCGCTAAGGCCTAGAGAAGATAAACTCACATTTGCAGCTGTATTTGAAATTGACGCTGATGCCAACATCAAAAAGGAGTGGTTTGGTCGTACGATCATTCACTCTGATAGAAGGTTTACCTATGAAGAAGCACAAGCCGGCATTGAAACAGGTGTAGGTGATTATGCCAAAGAGCTTCAGACCATCAATGAGCTGGCCAAGAAATTAAAAGTGAAACGCTTCAATCATGGCGCTGTAAACTTCGAAACCACAGAAGTAAAATTTAAGCTTGATGAAAAAGGCAAGCCGTTAGGTGTTATACCAAAGGTCAGACGTGACGCTCATAAATTGGTAGAGGAGTTTATGCTACTGGCCAATAAACGTGTAGCCACTTTTGTGTACAACATGAAAGAGGCCAAGAACAAAAAGGATCGAAACACATTTGTATACAGAACACACGACTTCCCTGACCCGGAGAAAATTGATAACTTTTCGGTCTTTGCCAAGCGCTTTGGTCATGAGTTAAATGCTGACCGTGGTGCCATTTCGAAGTCGCTGAATAAGCTGATGGACAACATTGTAGGCAAGCCTGAAGAAAATGTATTACAACAGCTAGCGATTAGAGCTATGGCTAAGGCCAAATATACTACTGAAGCTATGGGCCACTTTGGGTTGGCATTCGACCATTATTCTCACTTTACCTCACCGATCAGAAGATACCCGGATATGATGGTGCACCGATTGCTACAGCATTATTTAGATGGCGGTAAGTCGGCTAGCAAAGACGACTTTGAAGAAAAGTGCATTCACTCATCCGAAAGAGAAAAACGTGCTGCCGAGGCAGAGCGCGCTTCGATTAAGTACAAGCAGGTTGAGTTTATGCAAAGCGTTGAAGACAAAGTGTTTGAAGGTATTATCTCGGGTGTTACAGAGTGGGGTATTTTTGTAGAAATCATTGAAACCAAATGTGAAGGCATGGTACGCCTGGTAGATATGCAGGACGATTATTACGAATTTGATGAAAAAAATTACCGTGTGATTGGTCGTAAAAACAAGCGCATGTTTACTTTAGGAGATAAAGTAAAGGTTACTGTTAAAGATACCGACATCGACAGACGTACGATAGATTTAGAATTTGCTAAAGAATAAGTATGCTAATCACCGATAAGAAGCTATTAAAGCTAGTTGAAAAAGAAGCTAAAAAACTGGAGTATGGCATGACTCCAAAAGAGTTGTATCAACCCATCAAATATATCATGTCTCTTGGGGGCAAAAGACTTAGACCATTGCTCACGCTCATGTCTTACACTCTTTTTAAGGATGATGTAGAAAGCATACTTAAGCAGGCGATGGCAGTTGAAGTCTTTCACAACTTTACGCTCATGCATGACGACATCATGGATGAAGCTCCATTACGAAGAGGTAAACCAACCGTGCACGAGAAGTATAATGCTAATACAGCCATACTTTCTGGTGACGTAATGATGGTAAAGGCTTATGAGATGCTTATGCAGCCACATGATTGTGATGCTGAAATTTTTACCAAGTTCAGCACATGTGCCACCGAGGTATGCGAAGGCCAGCAACTTGACATGGTTTTTGAAACAAAAAAGACTGTTGCTGTTGAGGAGTACATCAATATGATCAGGCTGAAAACCGCTGTGTTGTTGGGCTTTTGTCTTGAGTTGGGTGGGATTTTGGCCGGTACGACAGAAAAAAATAAAAAAGCGTTAAGAGCTTTTGGAGAGAATATCGGCATTGGTTTTCAACTCAAGGATGACTTACTCGATGTCTATGCTGACCAGGCAAAGTTTGGCAAACAGGTAGGTGGAGATATCATCTCAAACAAAAAAACTTTCTTACTTATCACAGCACTCAATACTGCAAAAGGCAAACAAAAAACAGCTTTAAATGAGTGGCTGAATAATCAGGATGCCAAGCCTGCCGAAAAGGTAAAAGCCATAACTGGCATCTATGATGAGTTGGGTGTAAAGGAAGTTACCGAGCAAAAAATGAATGAGTACTTTGAAAAAGGCTTTAACGCTTTGAAAAAAGTTGATGCTCCTTATATCAGAAGAGGTAAACTCCGTTCTTTTGCCAATCAATTGATTAACAGGGAGAAGTAATAACCTCATGAGTGAGGTTCAAAAAATCAGGACTGAGCGCTAATTAATAACCTATTTTATATTTTTTATAATCTAATTATTTTTTGTATTTTTCAAGTAATTCGGCTAGATACTCCGTGAATGAATTACCTGAAAAAAGAACTTTATCAACTCATAAAAGAAGACGATTCCCTCTTTGAGTTTATTCAAAACTCGGCTACTGATGGTATGTGGTACTGGGATATTGAAAATCCTGAGGAGGAATGGATGAATAGAAGGTTTTGGGAAGTTCTTGGGTACGATCCTGAAAAAATGCCTCATAAAGCCAGTGCCTGGCAACACATAATTAACGAAAAAGATCTGGCCGTAGCCATCGACAACTTCCAAAAGCATTGTATAAATCCAGACCACCTGTATGATCAGGTGGTAAGATATGCACATAAGGAGGGCCACACTGTATACATCAGGTGTAAAGGTCTTGCTATACGTAATAGTGACGGCAAACCGATAAGGATGCTCGGTACGCACAGCGATATCACAGAATTTAAAAAAAACGAACTGCTGTTAGAGCAAAGTAGCAGGTTATCTAAAATAGGCTATTGGGAGTATGACTTGGGCACAGATCGAATACTTTGGAGTAAAGTAACCCGTGAAATACATGAGGTTGAGGTTGATTATCAGCCTGGTCTTGAAACAGGTATCAATTTCTACACTGAACATTCGCGTGAAATAATCTCTAAAGCTGTAGACACGGCAATCAATAAGGGAGAGGCATACAAGAGAGAGTTGGAAATAATTACAGCAAAAGGAAATCATAAGTGGGTAATCGCTAAGGGCCAGCCAGAATTTAAGGATGGAAAGTGTGTAAGACTTTATGGCACCTTTCAGGATATCACCGATAGGAAAACTATTGAGTTAAAACTTAAGGTAAGTGAAGAGCAGTTTCGTGGTGCTTTCGATTATTCGGCCATTGGTATGGCTATTGTATCTACAGAAGGTCATTGGCTCAATGTCAACAAGAAGTTGTGCACAATGCTGGGGTATTCCAAAGAAGAACTTATGGGAAAAACTTTTCAGGATATTACACATCCTGATGACTTGGATCTAGACTTAAGCTACCTGAACCAAATGCTTAGTCATGAGATAGATACCTATCAGATGGAGAAACGCTATTACCATAAAACGGGAAACATTGTATGGGTATTGTTGAGTGTTTCTATGGTGTCAGATAGAGATAACAATCCCATTCACTTCGTTTCTCAAATCGAAAACATTACAAAGAGAAAGAAGGCTGAAGACACCCTTAAGGAGGTATCTCACCGCTATACTTTTGCAACCAGTGCAGCAAATATTGGCATATGGGATTGGAACTTGCTTACTAACGATTTAGTTTGGGATGACCAAATGTATAAAATCTTCAACATCAAAGAAGCCGACTTTAGTGGGGCATTTGACGCCTGGAGAGAAAGTGTACACCCAAAAGATTTAGAACAAGCAGAAAAAGAACTAGAGCTTGCATTCGCTGGTAAAAAAGAGTTTGATACAGAATTTAGAATAATTTGGCCAAATAAATCTGTGCGCCATATCAGAGGAGCAGGAAGTGTACAGCGAGATGAGAGTGGCAAACCTATTCGAATGGTAGGAGCCAACTGGGATATTACGAGAGAGAAAAAGGCGGCCAAACTTGAAGCACAAATTACTACCCTGAAGTCAAAAAGTAAAGAGATGGAGCAGTTCGCCTATATTACCTCCCACGATTTGCGAGAACCCCTCAATACCATTAAAAATTATATGGAGCTATTTCAGGAAGACTATCAAGACCAGCTCGATGATATTGGTAAACAATACACGGGCTCAGTCATTAAGGCTTCTAAAAGAATGGAACTATTAATAATGGACTTGCTTAATTATTCGCGCTTAAGCCGGCCAACAAGTTTCGATAAAGTTGACTGTAACTTGCTAATAAACGAAATTATTGAAGACTTAAATGCAATCATAGAACAGACCCGTGCTGAAATTAAATTTAATAACCTGCCAACTGTATCAGCTCAATCGACAAAACTTAGAATGCTTTTCCAGAACCTCATACAGAATGCTATCAAATTTAAAGGAGATAAACCTCCCATTGTTGAAATTAGTGCGGAGAAAGTAGAATCAGGATGGCAATTTTGTGTAACAGATAATGGCATAGGTATTGCCGCTAAGGACAAAGAGAAAATATTCGTTATTTTTAGAAAAGCACATAAAGCCGGAGCCTATAATGGCACTGGTATTGGCTTGGCTAACGCCAAAAAAATTGTGGAAATTCACAATGGTAATATATGGGTTGAGTCAACTTCTGGAGAGGGTTCTTCATTTAAATTTACTTTAATAACCGAATGAAAAAGCTGAACTGCATACTACTCGTAGACGATGATGATGACTGTAATTTCTTTCATATGCGCTTGTTTAATAAAATGGGTATTACAGAAAGAACAGAAGTTACTGTAGATGGTAAGGAGGCGATTGATTTTTTAAAATCTGTGGAGAATGGGTCACATCCACAACCTGCAATTATATTTCTTGATATTAATATGCCGGTGATGGATGGCTGGGAGTTTCTTGAAGCCTATGGGAAACTAAATGAAGGTCAAAAAGCTCAAATAGTACTCATAATGCTCACTACCTCCTTAAACCCTGATGACAAGGAACGTGCACTAAACAATCCTTATATCAATGATTTTCATAATAAGTACCTCAGTAAAGAAGACATAAATAAAATCTTAAGAAGGCACTTCCCAGAATTGGCTGATTTGGGGAATTAGTTCTTACTTTTTTTGTTAATGACTTGTTAAAAACATGACCTTTTCGAGGCAAAGAGGTTAAATTTAACCTATGTCGAGAAATACGATTCGTGTTTTGGTGGTATTGGCACTGGTGAGTATTGGTGGCATTATCGTTACGCAGGTGTACTGGTTTAGACGTGCTTTCGATGCCGAAGCACAACAGTTTAACCGCGATGTCAACACTGCGCTGTTCAATGTGGCCTCTCAATTTTTTGAAATAAACAAAGCGGCCATACCCTCCAACAACCCTATCAAGCAGCTCTCTACAAATTATTATGTGGTGATGATCAATAATGAGATTGATGCTAACCTCCTGGAGTTTCTACTTACATCGGAGTTCGAAAAAAGGAATATTTCAGCTGATTTTGAGTACGGAATTTATGACTGTACCAATGATAAAATGGTCTACGGCAGCTATGTCTCTATGAATAGTTCGGAGCAAGAAGCAACCACCACGAGTTTACCAAAATGGGAGGATCAGAATTATTACTTTGGTGTTCAGTTTCCACATAAAGCCCGCCTTATTACCAGCAGGATGGAAGTATGGATATTTAGCTCGGCTGTTTTAGTCATTGTACTTATCTTTTTTGCCTATTCATTATTTGTCATATTGAAGCAAAAGCGGCTGTCAGAAATTCAAAAAGACTTCATCAACAACATGACACACGAGTTTAAAACCCCCATATCTACGATCTCGTTGTCTGCAGAAGTTTTGAAGGGGAGCGATATAATAAACCAACCCGATCGGCTGCATAGCTATGCCACCATCATCGAAAATGAAAATCTTCGATTAAAAAATCAGGTGGAGCGTGTACTACAAATGGCTAGTTTAGAACGTGAGGAAATCTCTCTCAATAAAGAACAAACATCTTTGCACCAGCTGTTGACTGAAACAATTGAAGGCTTCAACTTAACTCATAGCGAAGTTGATATAAATACAGCACTAAAGGCAACTCATGATCAGGTGATTGTCGATCGCCTGCATATGAGAAATGTAATCAATAACCTTTTAGACAATGCTATAAAATATTGTCGAAGAGTGCCTCAAATCAAGATCAGTACGTATAATTTAGATAATAACATTTTTATTGACGTAAAAGACAATGGTATTGGTATTAGTAAAGACCATCAGAAAAAAATATTTAACAAATTTTATCGTGTACCTACAGGCAATGTGCATGATGTGAAAGGGTTTGGGTTGGGTTTAAATTATGTCAATATCATAATGAAGGCACACAAAGGATCTGTTGAGCTTATCGACTCTAACAACGCGGGAAGCACTCTAAAATTAACCTTGAAAAATGCCTAATATTCTACTAGCGGAAGACGATCCTGCGTTGGGAGTTGTAATAAAAGACAACTTACAACAAAATGGTTATACGGTAGATTTGGCAAATGATGGAAACAAAGCCATCGATCTATTCAAATCAAAGACATTTGACATTTGTCTACTGGATGTTATGCTGCCCAAAAAAGATGGCTTTGCTGTTGCCCAATCCATCAGGTCACATAACCAAAATGTCCCAATTCTCTTTCTCACCGCCAAATCTATGGAAGAGGATAGAATCACAGGCTTTCAGTCTGGTGGTGATGATTACATCACAAAGCCATTTAGTATGAAAGAGTTGACCTTACGAATTGAGGTCTTCTTAAAACGTTCTTCATCAAATAATGAATTGTTAAATAAATCCTATCGCATAGGCAGCTTCCATTTTGATTATCAGAACCTCACGCTGTCAAATAATGATAACACTTTCCAACTCACCGCTAAAGAAGCCCTTGTATTAAAATACTTGTGTAGCAATCAGGGTAAAGTCGTTAAGCGAAATGATATCCTGGAAGCAATATGGGGCACCGATGATTACTTTCTTGGTAGAAGTATGGACGTTTTCATTAGCAGATTGAGAAAATATCTCAAGTCAGACTCTTCAATTAACATCAAAAACATCCATGGTGTTGGATTCATGTTAGAAATTACCGGTTGATGTTTAAACTGTGACTCTCACAATTCTTACCTTAGTGCAATTTTATTACCCAGTTATATTTTGTATTTTGATAACTCTATAACCAACTAAAAACATTATGAAGAAATTATTACTGATTATGTTCACATTCCTTGCCATGGGGGCTCAAGGGCTGCTTGCGCAAGGTGTTACTACGGCTTCTATTAGAGGTACGGTGGTAGATAGTGAAGGCAATGGTCTTCCTGGAGCCACAGTAATTGCCAGACATGAGCCAACGGGTACAGTTTACGGTACATCTACCAGAGCTGATGGTAGATACAACCTACCGAATTTAAGAATTGGCGGACCTTATACGGTAAGGGCCACCTATATAGGTTTCGAGGAACAACTGTATGAAGAAATCAACTTGCTGTTAGGTCAGGTATTAGACTTAAAGTTTGATCTTGCAGAGGACGTCACTACACTTGGCGAAATTGTAATATCAGGAGATAATGAAACTTTCAACAGCGATCGTACAGGTTCGGCCATTGCATTCGACAACAGTGAAATCAGAAAGCTTCCAACTATTACAAGATCTGCCAGCGACATCTATAGATTAACGCCATCATCTGACGGCAATTCTTTTGCAGGTAGAAACGACCAGTACAACAACTTCTCGTTAGACGGATCAATCTTTAATAACCCTTTTGGCCTCGATGCCGCCACCCCTGGTGGGCAGACAGACGCGCAGCCTATATCACTAGATGCTATTGCCCAAATACAAGTTTCAACAGCTCCTTTTGATGTTACTCAAGCGGGCTTTACTGGAGCTTCAATCAATGCCGTGACTAAGAGTGGTACCAACAATCTTTCCGGTACCGTTTTCGGTTTCTTCAGAAATGATGCGCTTCTTGGCAATCAGATAAATGGTCAGGGTGTAATTGAAGCAGATCTTACTCAAATACAAACGGGTTTTAGTATCGGAGGTCCAATTATTAAAGACAAGCTTTTCTTCTTCGCGAACATGGAACTGGAAAGGCGTGAAGATCTGGGATCAAGTTTCGTGGCGAACAATGGAGATGGTACTACTGCTATTAATGAATCACGAGTAGAAGCTGCAGACCTAATGGCGGTGAGTGATGTACTTGGACAAAGATTTGGTTATGAAACAGGCCCATATGAAGGTTTTATTCATGATACTGATAACCAAAAAGGTATTATCAAAATCGATTGGAACATCAACAAAAACCATACCTTAACCGCAACTTACAACTTCCTGGATGCATTGAAGCAAAAGCCTGCTCACCCTACTGCCATTGGTAGAAGAGGGCCGGATGCTACTACGTTACAGTTTAGAAATTCAGGATATCAAATCAACAATAAGATCCATTCTGGTTTAATAGAATTGAAGTCAATTTTTGGAAATAAGTTCTCAAATAAATTGCAGGTGGGTTACACTAAATTTGATGATAGCAGAGACCCATTTAGTGAGCCATTTCCTGTAATTAACATATACAAAGATGGTATTCCTTATATCATAGCAGGTCACGAGCCATTCTCAATTCACAACAGGCTTGAGCAGGATGTGCTTCAGTTTACAAATAATTTTGAGATGTATGCAGGTGACCACACAATCACACTCGGAACATCATTTGAAAAATTCTCTTTCGATAACTCTTTTAACTTATTCTCTTACGGTTTTGGAGTTTTTGGAAGTTACGATATGAATACTTTCGTGTCTGATGTACAAGGAGGGGCACTTGATGCAGATGTAGCTGCTGCCAGACAGACCTTTATTGACAACAATGCTAACGATGGTTGGGCTCTTGCCGAAACTAACGTAGGTCAGTGGGCATTCTATCTTCAGGACAGATGGTCTGCAACTGAAAACCTTACGTTAACCGGTGGCTTGCGTATTGACATACCGATGTATTTCGATACTGGAGATAACATTCCGGCAAACACTGATAATATTGTTTACTCTGATGAGAATGGTGATCCTATTACTTTTGACAATACAGAATTACCGGATGGTAATGTATTGTTTTCACCAAGGTTAGGCTTTAACTGGGATGTGAGTGGTGACAAAACCATGCAAGTCCGAGGTGGAACAGGCCTGTTTTCTGGTAGGTTGCCTTTCGTGTGGATTGGAAACCAGGTAGCTAACCCTGGTACCGGCTTCTTAAATGTAACACACCCTGATTTTAAATTCCCACAGGTGTGGAGAACAAGTATTGGTGTCGACAAGAGCTTTGGTGAAGGCTGGTTAGGTACTTTTGATTTCCTATATACCAAAGATGTAAATGCCATGATGGTGAGAGATTACAGCTTGATTAGTCCATCAACATCTTATCCAGGAGTAGATAATCGTCCCGTTTATCAGTTCCCACAGGATGTAGTGACTTATGAAGATCCATTTACTGGAACAACTCCAGCAAGAAATTATGTGTTTACCAATGCAGAAAAAGGCAGAAGTATCAACCTTACTTTTGAACTAAAAAGAAACTGGTCAAATGGCCTATATACAAGTCTTGCATACAATTATCTTGATGCAAAATCTGTGAGTTCAATAGAGTCTGAGATCTCTTCTGATGCATTCTCATTAAACCCTACCGTGGGCAATACTAACCGAGAAATTTTAGCGCCTTCAATATATGGTAACAAACACAGGATTGTTGGTAATACTAACAAAACGATCGAGTATGGCCCGTGGAGCACTACTCTGTCACTTTTCTTTGAGTATGCACAAGGTGGTCGCTATAGCTACACCTATTCTGGAGACTTAAACGGTGATGGATCAGGCCTCAACGATTTGCTATATATTCCAACAGATTCAGAATTGGATCAAATGAACTTTAACACAACCGCGGAAAGAGAAGCTTACAGAGATTTCATAGCTCAAGATGATTATTTAAGCGAAAACCGTGGGTCATACGCTGAGCGTTATGACGTATTAAGTCCGTGGTACTCAAGGTTCGACTTTAGATTATTACAGAATTATGAACTCAATAATGGTCATTCTATTGAGTTTAGTATTGATATCCTAAACATTGGAAACCTTATTAGTTCAGAGTGGGGTGTTAGAGAAATACCAACCAATGTTCAACCTGTTGGAATTTTAACCAACCCTGATGGCTCTTTAGTATTAGGAGCAGATAATGCACCTACATATACATTTGATTCAAATTTGAATAATACGTTCACAGCCAACACTGGCTTACAGTCAAGATGGCAAATGCAATTTGGTTTAAGATATAGCTTCTAAACTAGTTGCATCATATTAAAATGAAAGGCTGCCAAATGGCAGCCTTTTTTTATTGTTAGTACTCATGAAATCTCACACTATCTTTTCGATATTTTATTTAACGAGATATTTTTCTGCCGGCTACTTTTAAAACGAGTTGGATCCTCTTTACCATAGGCCCTGTGTTTAGTAGACCTGCCCTGAACACGCTTCCTCCACATTTTAAAACTAGAGGGTTGCATTTCTCTACGCATAATTATAATCACCTCATCTTCCGGCACACCAAATTGCGCTTCAATCGCGTCAAAGAAGTTCTGTCTTCCCAGGCCATTTCTACTATTCTATCTATATCTCTTTCTGAAAGATTGCTCATAAAAAGATAACCCGTTGTACTCACATTTGTTACTAATTTATGCCTCATAAAAAGCCTCATTTGCCATCAAAAACCTGTCTTGTTTGTGGGTTGCCCTTTAACTGGCGCAAGAAATGGACTAAAAACTGGGACGATGTAAAATATTGTAGCGAAAAGTGTAGAAGGAGTAAATGAAAAACATCATTGGAATCGATTACGGGTCAAAGCTTGCCGGAACCACGGCCATTTGCTACGAAAAAAAGGGTATGCTATGCCTGACGCAAAGCCATAAGAAAAAAGATGCTGATATCTTCGTCAAACGGTTTTGTGAAGAGCACCAGCCTGATCACATTTATATAGATGCTCCGTTATCACTTCCTGGTATTTACACAGGCATAAAAGACTGCAAAAACTATTTCTATCGCAAAGCAGATGTCGAGACACAGGCCATGTCTCCTATGTTCCTGGGAGGGTTAACCGCAAGAGCCATGAAGCTTTCGAGTGAACTCCCAGCGATGTGTTTTGAAGCGTACCCTAAAATGTTAGTCAAAACGCTCAATATCACTACACATTACAAGGAAGATTTAAGGCTATTTTCCCATTGTCTTCTAAAGAAGTTCCCAGGAGTGGTTTTCCAGGATTCAGTAGAGAATTGGCATCAGGCAGATGCACTTTTGGCCTACATGATTGGTTTAAGACACCAGCGTGGTGAAGCCTTGGTTTATGGCGACCCAACGGAAGGACAAATTCTTGGATAGCGCTCCTGATAAAACAGCTTAAACCCATTTTATTTCAAACTTTTTTGGTTTTAACCACTTAATAGTATATAATCTATTAAACCAAAAATTTAGAAAATAAGCTATGGCAAAATGTTTCGCACTTATGGGTTGGAGCTTACCTGTAATAGAAAGTATGCAAAAGCTCAATAAACCATTTGTAGTTGTATCGTTTCCCGATTTTGAGGAATACGCCAGAGATAATAATATTCCATTTGTTTCCTATCAATTCAACGAGTGGAGTGACACCTCCAACGCTATCGACTTGGCTGAAAAGCTAAAGCCGTTTGATGCAGATGTGGCCGTGCCTCTTTTTGAAGAAACTGTAGAATGGGCTGGTGCACTTAACTCTATGTACAGAAATGATCCGAGGGTTTTAAACCGGGCTTTCTTATTTAGAAACAAAACCATGATGAAGCGAAAGGCGCTTATCGGTGGTTTACGTGTCGGTCTTTTCGAAGAAGTGCATAGTCGCGAACAAGTAAAGAGCTTTATGAAACGACTTAACGAAGCTAATTTACAGCTCGAGGGTGAAGAAGATAGCTGGGTGCATATCAAACCTTTTGCCTCAGCAGGTACTGTCGGACACCGACTATTAAGGTCTATGAAAGACATTGAAGAAAAAGTGGAAGACGATGATTTTCCTTGTCTGGCAGAAAGCCACCTTTCAGGAAGAGAGTTCTCATGTGAGGCCTTTGTGCATGGCGGAAAAATTAGGTTCTTAAATATTACAGAATATGTGAAGTTGGGTTACTCAAACTTCATTCCTGAAGGAAACTACCTACATACCAAAAGAGATCTGATTAAAAAACACATGCAGAAGCTTGTGGATATCTTTGGTATCGAATATGGAATGATACACCCTGAATGGTTCTTGACAGAAGATGATGAGCTCAGCTTTGGAGAGGTAGCCTGTCGTATACCCGGTGGACACATCCTCGAGCTTTCTGGTAAAGCCTGGGGTTATGACGCATTGGCAGCTTTCGTGTTATGCCACGACCCGAGTTTGACAGAAGAAGAACTGAAGGAAATTTTGCCAGATGACAGTCAATTGCCTGAAAATTATTACGGCAACGTGATGATTTACCCGAACAAAAGACAATTTTCTAAGCTGGAAATACCCGAAGAGTTAACAGAAGAGCCGTACTTTGTAGATCATACCTTGGTGCCGCCAATGACTACACAAAAACTAAGCGATACGCGCGAAGGGTTTGGTAATCATTTCGGAACAATTAACTTCAAGGGAGAAGACCCAGACCGAATTACGGAGCTGTTGAAACATTACGAAAACGTAGACTTCTACGTATAAACAAGGAGTATTTACTAAATGATAGAGAGTTTGACCGAAAGAGCATTTGATCATTTCGAAGAGGCTATCGATGCGCTAAGAGAGGCAACCAGCCTAACAAAGCCTGAAAAAGCTAACAAGCTGGTAAGCCAGATAGATCAGATCGCTCAAAGTGAAGAAGGCATAGCATATTTATACAATAAGATCCCTGAGCTGTATAAGCTTGGGGTTTTTGAAAATACAGCATGGCAGGAGTCTGAAAAGCTTGTGCCGCAGTTAGTTAACGGTACCCTGAAAGCTGGCCCGCCACACTCAAGTTTTGAAGTGCTGAGTGAATTGCGTATGCTGGCCATTGCCTTAAAAACAATAAACGTTAAAACCATTTCTGCCTTAGAGGCCAGTGCTTATTTAGAAGAAGTATTGGTACATAATCTCGAGTTTGTATTCGAGACATTATCTGAAGAAACACGGTCTGCAATGCATGACCTTGAGCAGAAAAAGGTTTTTAACCTGTTCAGGTTCTTACTGTCAAACTCAGACTTACAAGGCATCAAGGAAAAACTGGCAGAAGAAATCACATTAATTTGTGAGCAACGCCCTGTAGTTACCCGCAAGGCACGCGAAATCATTGCCCTGATACGTGAAAAGGTCACATTAGACAATTCAAACACAACAGATCAAAAACTAAGGTCGTTCATCGAGGCCGTTTACGAGCCTTCATTGGCCACAAGAGACTTTCAAAATGTCGATACCTACCGTACTTATTTGCAACAGGCCGACATTTCACAGCTAACAAGTGAAGCCGAACAAATGGGTTTGAGCATCAAACGCACCGGTTTGGTAAGCAACTTCCATGCAAGTCTTCTCAATTATCTAAGCGAGCATAATCATAATGACATAATTCCTTTAGCGCTAGGCTTGAATGATACAGGCCTTGCGGAGTGTAACAAGCACATCAAAGAAATAAAGAAACTCATAAACTACATTGTTCACCCGGATAATGCACAATGTGTTTATGGCTTGAGTCGTATGCTTGAAAAAGGGCTGTTCTCAAGACAGGCTGTGAGAGCCGGTTTAGATAATATCAAGCGTATACGGCTTCATTCTGAAGTTGAAAGAAACATTGCTAAATCCATTGCCCAACGCAGTGACGACCTCAGTGCCCTACAATATCTCATAGGTGCGCTAATTCGCATCTTAGGTCAGCCATTGGGTATTGGACAAGGAAATAACCCAACTTGTCAATCGGCCAGAGGTATTAGCATGTGGAGCCAACACGCGCCCGCCAAGTTGATCAACATGGTGATAACTGCTGCCACCTTAAATAACCTAAGTTTTAGGTTTGAAGGTAAAGAAATCGAGGCCGATAAGTTAGGTCATGGCCTTGTTAAGCAAATGGATTTCAGTTTGGATGCAGTGTCAGTGGTGCTTGTGCCTTTGTTGGATAAAATCTATAACGAAATGATGAAGTTAGCGGCTGGCAGAACGGATGATCCCCATAAATGGGTAAACCCAGCCATGTATGGCCAATGGATTCAAATCGGCTTTGCATCGGTGTATAATTATGCCCTCAATGCCATTCAGGATTACGATGGCTTTATCAAGATTTTATATGCCGCCTGCCATCCCGATTATAACGGGCATCACCGCTTGGTCTACCCTAACCCGGTGGGCATATTCATCACCTCCTCGCGGGGAGATATGGTAGGTTTTCATGCCATTTCATTGCTCAGAGTAAGAAAGGATGATGCTGGTCAAATGCGTGCCTATTTTCTTAACCCAAACAATGAAGGGAGACAAGACTGGGGACAAGGTATCAAACCAGCGGTAATGGGCCATGGAGAGAAACACGGAGAATCTTCATTGCCTTTTGATCAGTTTGCATCCAGAGTGTATGCCTTTCATTATAATACTCTGGAAGCCAAAGACCATTTAAACGAAGTACCTAAAAGCACAGTCGCAAAAGTTAAAAAACTGGCCAAAGAAAGTTGGGGCCGGTCTTATAGTTGGAACGAAATACCCAGAGCATGGTAAAACACTCATCAAGAATATTCTTAAAGCAAAGTGCCCTTAAAAGCAATTTCAACTTTCTAAGAAAAAAAGTGGGTGATGGTGTGAGGATTTCATCCGTGGTCAAAGCCAATGCTTACGGTCATGGAATAGAAACATTTGTGCCTATGGCTGAGAAGTGTGGCATCAATCACTTTTCTACAGCTTCAGCATTTGAGGCAGAAGAGGTTTTGAATGTGTGCTCACCTGATTCTAAAATCATGATCATGGGTATCCTGTATGATGATGATATGCCTTGGGCCATAGCAAATGACATTGAGTTTTATGTGTACAACTACGACAAACTCACCAAAGCTTTAGCGGCTGCTAAGAAGATAGGGAAACCTGCACATATTCATGTGGAGGTAGAAACAGGTGCCAACCGTACCGGTATGAATGCCAAAGAATTTACGAAAACACTTACATTTCTTAAGAAAAATAAAGCACACTTAATTTTTGAAGGCTTATGTACGCACTTCGGTGGTGCCGAAAGTCTAAGTAACCAATTCAAAATAGATTCACAGCACAAAAAATACAAGGAGTTTTTAAAAGAGTGTAAGACTAAAAAATTGTTGCCCAACTATAGGCACATTGCGAGCTCTGCCGCTGCATTGGCATTAAAAGATACTGTCTATGATATGGTACGTGTAGGAGTGGCACAGTATGGCTTCTGGCCCAGTCCCGACATCTACTATCTGCACTTGCAGGAAACCGGTAAAAAAGCAGATGGCAATGCGCTAAAAAGAATCTTTAACTGGAAAACAGACATCATGGACATCCGCTATGTGGATGCAGGTGAGTTTATCGGTTATGGTACAGCCTTCCAGGCCACTCAGGACATGAAAGTTGCCGTGATGCCTCTTGGCTACTCCAATGGTTACCCACGGGCCTTATCCAATCGAGGGCAAGTTTTAATTGGTGGTAAGAAAGCCCCAATCGTTGGGCTTATCAATATGAATCTGTTTATGGTTGACATTTCACACATCCCAGATGTGAACGTTGGTGATGAAGTAGTATTGGTAGGCAGACAAGGAAAGCAATTAATAAACATCGCGTCATTCACCAATTTCACACAACTACTCAACAATGAGATGTTGAGCAGGTTGCCTGCTGCCATACCTAGAGAGGCAATTAAATAATGTTTATGATGTAGGCAGAAAATCGGATTTCCCTTTAAACGATAATCTGATAATTAAATTCAGTTCGTTCTCAGAAAAACCTAGTCTGCCCGCCACTGTTTTGCAAAGCTGATACTCGTCTTCACTAAACTCTCCATCTGCTATAGCCAAGCTCAACATTTGAATCAGCTGCGTTTCGCGATCTTCCTCACGTTCTGGAATGACATGAATGAACTCATTACCTTTAGCTATCCACTCTTCCAACTCCGCTTCTGATAACCCTGCTGCATCTGCCACTTCTATTAACACCTTCTTTTCAGACTCATCTACATGACCATCAGCGCAGGCCAAGGCTACAAGATTTTTAAGATTGCTTTTGTTCATGCATCTGTTAAGCGCCTCCATGAGACCATCATAATGTAGCTTTTCGGCCATGAGTTTACACAAGTCATATTCATCCTGACTAAAATAACCATCTGCCGTAGCGAGACTAATCATATCAATCAGGTGTTGCTCTCTTTCCGCATTTTCTTCTGGCACTTTTATAACTATTTCATCGGCCCTATCAAGCCAGCCTTGCAATTTTTCCTGAGGTATACCTAAATGTTCTGCGGCATGCGATAAGATCTCAAGCTCACTATCCTCAAGTACACCATCAGCGTATGCAAGCGCAATTAAATTTTTTAGATGACGAGTTTTGTCCATTGTTAAACCTGTTAGTATGTAATATTTCAGCCATTGTTTAACATTTTATCATCTGATATAGTTATTAAAGCCATTTTTATATCATGCAAGATGATAATTAGCATGTAATATTACAACGATTTATCGATCATTTTTATTTACACACCCTAATGAATACCCATTTAATTAGTATTTACTAATTTATTTAGTATTTTTGATATGTGGAGGAGCAAGCATATCATAAAGGTCGTGGGGCACAGATTTCAGTCCCAAATAAATTTAACGCCCAGCGTGTAACGCGTGATGTGCCTGAAATGCTCGATGAAGACACGAGCATTGAAAAACCACAAACGGAAATTTTCTTTGAGTATCCCAAAACTATTGTTAATCAGGTAGACAGTGTGGATGTAGGTATGGACTACTCCATGAATCCTTACCAGGGTTGTGAGCATGGTTGTATTTATTGCTATGCCCGCAACTCACATGAATACTGGGGGCATGATGCTGGTCTGGGATTTGAAACTAAAATCATTGTTAAAAAGAATGCGCCTGAGCTGCTTGAACGTAAATTACTAAGCCCGGGCTGGAAGCCCAAGCCCATTGTATTGTCAGGAAATACAGATTGCTATCAACCCCTTGAGCGAAAATTTAAACTCACAAGACAACTACTGCAGATCTTTAATAAATACAAGCACCCTGTGGGTATCATCACAAAAAATACTACCGTTTTGCGTGATGTTGATATTTTGGAAGAGCTTGCGGCTGACAATTTAGTAACCGTGCTATTATCCATCACCACATTAGATGAGCAACTTAGAAGTGTGCTCGAACCTCGAACTGCCAGTGCCGCCAAAAAGCTCAAGGCTATAGCAACGCTTCGATCGCACAACATACCCGTGGGCATTATGAACGCTCCTATTATTCCTGGCTTGAACCAATCAGAAATACCTACCATTTTAAAAGCTGCATCTGAACATGGCGCTTTATCGGCCAATTATACGATTGTAAGGCTCAATGGTGCCATTGGCCCTATTTTCGAAGATTGGCTCCAAAAAACAATGCCTGATAGGGCAACAAAAGTGTGGAATCAGATCTGCGAAGCACATGGCGGCAAAGTAAATGATAGCCGCTTTGGCACGCGCATGAAAGGTGAAGGGAAATTAGTAGATTCTATTCATCAACTGTTTCAAACCATGAAAAAGCAATATTTTGGCGATCGCTCAATGCCTAAACTCAACACGAGTAAGTTTAGAAAAGGCGGTAATTATCAGATTTTCTAAGCAGTCATTTGGGTGGTCCTGCAGACACCGGCAATATTACACCTGAGATGATCGATAAAGTTAGCCAGGTATTGAGGAGGGTTTTCCTGATTGAGCGTTAATGCATACCAGGTTCTGTACAGCCCTTTTTTGGTTACAGGTACAACTGCCAACCTTTTGTCATGTAAAAATGGCTCCACGATCCACTTAGCAATTACTTTCACCCCCATGCCGGCTTTTACCATCTCAACCGCTGCTTCGGTTATCTGAATGGCAGTTACCTTTTTCGGGTTAATCTTTTCAGGAATCAGCAGTCTTCTAAATAGTGTAACTGTTTCGAGAGGGAAAGAATGAATTATGACACTTTCATCTGCAAAATCTTTTGCCTCAACAAATTTTCGCTTTGCCCATGGATGATTTGCTGGCACCAAAGCGAGCAATTCATCGGTAAAAAGTTCTGTGCAAGTGATATTTGGGTTATCAACATAGCCACTAGCTATGGCAAGCTCCAATTTGCCTTCAAGAATGTTTTTTACAGGTTCGTTGGCTGTTTCTGGTGATATCTCAATATCAACATTTGGAAATTCACGGTTGTAATCGACCATTATTGAAGGCAGCCAATGGTAGCATGTGTAACACTCCGTAGCCACCCGCATACTTCCTTTATCACCACCTACATATTGCTTCACGGCCTTTTCAGCACTTTCTATTTCATCTAATACTTTCTCAGCAGAGTTTAAAACGATCTTTCCTGCACCTGTGAGTACCAACTTTTTATTCACCCGATGGAAAAGCTTAGCCCCCAATTGGGTCTCAACCTCTTTAAGCTGATGACTTAAAGCAGACTGTGACAAGTATAAGTTTTCCATTGCCTTGGTAAGGCTGCCTTTTTCGGCCACTTCCTTTACAAGCTTTAAATGTTTAATGTCCATCATCTATTAATATTTTTCATACTTATCAGTATATATATTCATCCAATTAATAGAACGAGCATTGGCTCATTTCGTTTCACTCCATATCAATAAACTTTTTTGTCATGGAAATACAAACTTCTCAATTCACAAAAGACATCGTGATTGCTTGTCAATATATCGGTAGCACAGGGTTCTTTATCATAATAACTTCGGGAGCGTCTACGCTCAATCGATTTTATAAACGATACATCACACTGGTCTCTAAAAATATTGGTCTGTCATTTTATATAAAATAATCGTCATGAAAACTAAAAGCTTAATCCTACTTCTGATATTAGCCTCTCTTTGGGGGCCGTCATTTCTCTTTATAAAAATAGCCGTGGCTGAGGTTCCGCCTATTACGCTAGCTGCCTTGCGAATTGGTATTGCCGCTTTGCTTCTATTTGCTTTTCTATATATGCGTGGCGGCAGGCTCCCAAAGTCTACCGCATTTTGGACTCGGGTCACTATTGCAGGGTTTTTTGCCCATGCGCTACCCTTTGTGCTCATCAATTGGGGAGAGACTTATATTGCAAGCGGCCTTGCATCTATCCTAAATGGGTTAACTCCCCTTTTTACCATTGTGATTGCTCATTTTATGCTCGATGACGATAAAATGAACTTTAGAAAAGTGGTAGGTACAATCATAGGGTTTGGGGGCCTAATAGTGCTCATAGCTCCAAGTCTTTCTTTTAGTATGGAAGCTACAGTATTAGGTATTTTGGCTGTTAGCATTGGTGCCATTAGTTATGGCTTTGCCATGGCCTATTCAAGAAAATTTTTAACTAAAGCTAAACCTTTGCATGCTCCAACGGCTCAGCTGCTTGTAGCAACCCTATACCTGGTCCCTTTATCATTTATTGTTGATGGAGGTGCTGAACTAAACATATTTGCTTTGTCATCCCCTGTACTATGGTCTATTTTAACTCTCGCCATATTTGGGACAGCCGTTGCTTTCGTTATTTACTATAAGATCATTGAAGTGGCCAGTGCCTCTTACTTATCATTAGTGACTTACCTGATGCCGGTCTATGGAGTTTTACTGGGTATAATATTTTTGAATGAAAGCTTATCCTGGTTTGCATATGCTGGTGCTGGATTAATCATTTTTGGAGTCATGATAGCCAATAAAACCATCTCCTTTGACTATAAAAGAACCAAAATAAATACCTCAAACCTGGATTCTTGCGTTAGTAAATGACCATTTTGTCATGTGCAGTACATATTTGGTGAAACAATACATCTGAGTTAGTAGTTTATATCGTAAATAGAAGACTATGAAATCTTTATCTCGATATACCGCTCTACTTGTATTCTTAATCAGCTTCAGCGCCTGCTCTGCCAGGGAGGCTGACAATAAACCAACAGCCACGGCTCAGCTTAGCAGCGAAGTAAAGGCACGACTAGATACCGCCTATTTCGCCAGCGGATGTTTCTGGTGCACAGAGGCTGTTTTTGAACGCGTAAAAGGCGTTGAAGATGTTATCTCCGGCTATAGCGGTGGCTCATCTAAAAACCCTAACTATAGGCAGGTGAGCGCTGGCCTCACCGATCATGCGGAAGCGGTAAGGGTAGCCTACGACCCGGAAGTGGTTTCGTACAAAGACCTCGTTTATATCTTTTTTGGTTCACACGACCCAACACAACTCAACAGACAAGGGCCAGATGTAGGAAAGCAATACCGATCAGCAATTTTCTATACTTCAAGTGAGGAAAAATCGATAGCTACGGATGTGATGCAAGAGCTGAATAAGAAGAAATACAATGGAGGTATTGTGACTGAGATTACGCAATTCTCAGCATTTTATGCCGCTGAAGATTACCACCAGGACTATTACGAAATTCACCCAAGCCAGCCGTACATCGTGTCGGTATCAAAACCAAAGGTGGAAAAGTTTATGAAGGAGTTTAAAGACAAACTCAAGGACGAGTATAAATAATAACATTAACGTCATCGCGAGGTACGAAGCGGTCTTAGACTCTTTTAATACTATTTAGAGAGATTGCTTCTCCCGCCTGGGGCGGATCGCAATCACGATTCTATTTAAGTAGTCAGACGATTCTCTAATAAGATAAAAGCCTTACCAATTCAAGCTTTTCCAAAGTTCAAAACTTTGGAAAAGCTATCAGAACCATGTTAAATTACAGCTCTATCTCAACCTGATTTTTCAAAATGTCCTTCATCGTCTCCCGCTTTCTAATGAGATGTGGCTTGCCTTTGTATATCATCACTTCAGCAGGCCTGAAGCGCGAGTTGTAGTTTGACGCCATGCTAAAGCCATACGCTCCTGCATTTTTGATAGCCAAAATATCACCTTCCCTCACTTCATTAAGTTTGCGATCCCAGCCAAAGGAGTCCGTTTCGCAGATGTAGCCAACAATACTATACACGCGTTGCGTGCCTTTAGGATTAGAGATGTTTACTATCTCGTGATAGGCATCGTACATCATCGGCCTTAATAGGTGATTCATACCTGAGTCTACCCCTACAAACACTGTGGCGGGTGTTGTTTTGATCACATTGGAACGTACCAAAAAATAACCTGCTTCGCTCACGAGGTACTTGCCCGGCTCAAACCACATTTCCAGTTTTCTACCGTAGCTTTCGCAAAACTTATCGAAAGCCTTACCAAGCTTTAAGCCCAGGTCATACACGTTGGTAGTGATGTCCCCTTGCTTATATCCCACTTTAAACCCGCTGCCAAAATCAATGAATTGTAGATTAGGGAAATCACGAGCCACACCGAAAAGTATTTCGGCAATTTTTAAGAAAATATCAGCATCCAGTATGTCGGAGCCAGTATGCATATGGAGCCCCGTAACTTCGATGTTGGTAGTTTTAATCACGCGCAATAAGTGAGGCAACTGATAAATAGAAATGCCAAATTTAGAGTCAACATGGCCTGTGGAGATTTTGGTATTACCCCCGGCCATGATATGCGGATTAAGCCTGATACAGCAAGGCACTTTGTTGTGGTATTTGTGACCAAACTGCTCCAAAATCGAGATGTTATCGATGTTGATCATCAAGCCCATATCAACGCCCTCTACGATTTCGTCAAACGAAACGCAATTAGGTGTAAATAGTATCTCTTTAGGTTCAAAGCCCGCTTTGAGCGCCAACTCAGCCTCCTGTATTGAAACAACATCAACACCTACCCCCTGCTGCTTCATAAGTTTGAGCACTGAGATATTAGTTAGCGATTTAGCAGCGTACTTTATCTTTATTTGTTGATCAGAAAATGCGTTTTTAAGGCTTTGTAGCTGACTAATGATTTTATCAGCATCATATACATATACAGGTGAGTCAAACTCCTTTACTACATCGAGCAGTTTGTAGCCTTGCAGCTGGTAATGATTGTTCTTGAGTTCCATACGCTTACTAAAAACTCAAATGTACAGCATATTAAAATAAAATGTACAATAGAATTTGTTGAGTAGAAGCTGTCAGGCGATTAGAGAAATTTCTGAAGAAAAAATGCCCTGCAAAATTTGCAGGGCACCTGTTACATTTATTTTGAGTTATTAAAGTTTTTACTCTATCACCAGCTTTTTGTTGATAGCGCGATCTCCTTGTATGATTTGTAAAATATAAATACCTGAAGGTTGACTGGATAAGTCGATGCTTTTATCAAATACGCCCTCAAAATCAGACATTACATCCTGATACACGGTATTGCCATTGATGTCTGAAATTTTAACTTCCACTGCTCCTGGGTCAGCTTTAAATGCCAGATTAAGTGCTCCTTCACTAGGGTTTGGGTAATAACTCAGACCATCTACATTCAGTTTCTTCTTGTTGTCTAAATCAAGATTTTCCAGCTCAGGATCTTTTTTAGAGATGTTCTCCACATGTATCTTCCGCACTTTTACATGTCTGATAACTGTTTTTTTGTGGTCATCATCATCTGATTTAAAGAAAAATAGATTTTCACCGTTGGCCATCCCATCTTCACTAAACTCAAAATCTTCTATCACTTCTCCATCTTTTATAACTATCACATTGCCTTCATCATCTTTTCTGATTTCAAAAGTATGATCACCGGCTTTAAAGTCTACCGTTTGGTCATCATCAAATGATTTAAACATAAAAGTGTTATCCATATGCAGGTCGCCTTCTTCATCATCGGTAATAAACACATGCATATCTTTCTCATGCAACCCTTCTTCTCCGCCAGTTCGTTTGATGATTACATGGTCTCCATCTTTTGATTTAAATGAAAACCCATCTGTTTTTTCTAAAAATTCGATATTCATATCTTTTAAGGCAGGGTCATTTTTCATTTCTTCTTGGCTTCCATATTCACGCTCCACAACCTTGCGTTCTCCATCTACCTCTTCAATGATTTTTATCTTGATTTTTTTGTCTTTAGTCTCCTGAGCTGCGACACTTAGCACGCAAGCCAGCAGGATGATTAATGTGTTTAATAATTTCTTTCTCATAGTTATCGCGTTTTTGTTGATAGTTGAATGTACGCCCAAACGCCCTTTATGTCTGTTAAAAAAAGGTTAATTGATGTTAAAAAATGTTAAAATGAAACCTTAATGCCATTTTGAGGGTAATTTAGAAATATGAATAAGCGTACCACATGGTTTATTATAGGTTTAATGAGCATCGCCCTGATTGGCCTCACCAGCTTTCAGGTGTATTGGGTAAACAATGCCATCAAACTCAACAAGCAGCGCTTTAAAGAAAATGTATTTGAATCGCTCAATTATGTGGTGAATAATCTCGAAAATCGTGAGGTCATCCATATCGCAGAAAACGACTTCTATTTCTTTTCAACTGATAGTGCCAATGCACACATGGAGGTAAGGCGGCCTCCAATTCCAGGTAGGGCAGTCATTATACAAGACGGTAAAACGATAACTACCCACACCGATGGCAAGGGAGACTACCAATTTGAAGTGATTGCTGACGATACCATCAGGTTTATAAGAAAGAGGCAGGCTGTAAACATTGTGGTGGACAAGCTCATAAGAGATAAAAAGTCGATTGAACATCGTGTGAACCAAAATATTGTAGACTCATTGCTGCAGCGATCGCTACATCAGCAAGGCATTGACATCAACTATCAGTTTGCCATATGGAATGCCGACAAAGACAAGGTGATATTTAGTAACTCACACTTCGACAAGGAAGAAATAGCCAATACGGAGCTCAAAGCCAGTTTATTCCCCAACGACATCATGGATAACATGAATTACCTGGTCATCAATTTTCCCACACAAGACAGCTTCTTATTTAAAGAAATATGGCTGACTTTACTCACATCGGTATTGTTTATACTTACCATCATCGGCTGCTTTGGCTATGCCATCCATATAATTTTTAAACAAAAACGGCTTTCTGAAATCAAAAATGACTTTATCAATAACATGACGCACGAGCTTAAAACACCGCTGGCTACGGTTTCTCTTGCTTGCCAGGCACTTACAGAAAATGAAGTACGGCAAAATAGTGATCAGCTGGCGCGCTATGTAAGCATTATTAATGAAGAGAATGTGCGCCTCACCGGTCAGGTAGAAATGGTACTCAATGCTGCGCAAATTGATAAGCAACATCACAAACTTAACATTGGGCCGGTAAACCTCAAAGAGGTGCTCCAGGACGTAATTGACAAGCACAAATTGCGGGTAGAAAAATCTCATGGAGTTGTTACCACAGATCTTGCTGCAGCAGATATCTTGCTGTCGATTGATCAGGAGCATATGAGCAATGTTTTTAACAACCTGATTGATAACGCTATCAAATACAGCAAAGAAACCCCTGAAATTGATGTGACTACAAAAAATATTGGTTCCGAACTATTGATAAGTATTACAGACAAGGGCATTGGCATGAAACCCAGGGAGATTGACTATATATTCGATAAATTTTATCGTGTACCCACCGGCAATCGACACGATGTCAAAGGCTTTGGGCTGGGCTTAAGCTATGTAAAAAGTGTTGTAGAAAAGCATGGTGGTCAAGTAAGCGTCACATCAGCGCATGGTGAAGGAAGTACATTTACAGTTAAATTGCCTTTGGTATGAAAAAGCTGTTGATTGTAGAAGATGACAATAACCTGGGTCAGTTGCTGGCTGAGTATTTGGAGCTAAAATCCTTTGAAGTGGAACTGTGTCGTGATGGGGCCGCGGGTTTGCAGGCTTTTAAAACTAGAGACTTCGATCTATGCATTTTAGATGTCATGATGCCCAAAAAAGACGGCTTCGAGTTGGCAAACGAGATCAAGCAAATAAAACCTCAAATACCATTTATTTTTCTTACCGCCAAGTCAATGCGAGATGATGCCATCAATGGGCTTAAAATTGGTGCGGATGATTATATTACAAAGCCTTTTAGCATGGAGGAGTTGTTGCTGAGGCTTGATGTCATATTTAGAAGAAAGCCTCAAAACAAAGTGGCTGACCAGGAGATATTTACTCACAAAAATCTGACTTTCGATACACAAAAAAGGCTGCTCTGCATCGATAGCAAAGTGCAAAAATTAACCCACAAAGAAAGTGAGCTGCTAAGGCTGCTATTCATGCATAAAAATGAGATGCTACCGCGAAAAAAAGCGCTCTACAGCATCTGGCAAGACGATAACTACTTCAACTCAAGGAGTATGGATGTGTACATTACCAAGCTCAGAAAGTACCTAAAAGCACACCCAGACCTGGAGATTATGACTATCCATGGTGAAGGATTTAAGCTTGTAAATTTGACATAATTTTATTACTTTACAAGTTCCCCCAAAAAGTAAAGCCTAGAGCCGCGGAAAGACCATTTGCAGGGGATTTTTTAAGATTTGATAATAACCATTTTACGTTTTCGTCATACTGAAAACGTACTTTTAAACCTTTTAAAACCAACGTGCTATGATTCAGATTATACCTTCTATTGCCATTGCCGAGGGCAAAGTGATTAGACTCGAACAAGGAGACTTTTCTAAGGAGAAGGTGTATGAACAAACACCGATTGATCTGGCCAAAAGCTTTGAAGACCATGGTATTGAGGTCGTACATTTAGTAGACCTTGACGGTGCCAGACGTGGCCAGCCGGTTAACTATCATATACTCGAGGCTATTTCCGGCCATACTAATTTAAAAGTTGATTTCACCGGTGGTATTCATACCGATGGAGACATCAGCAAAGCATATGAGTATGGCGCCAGCTATATTACTGCTGCAAGTGTAGCTGTGGGTCGCAAAGAGTTGTTTGCCTCATGGATTATTTCTTACGGAAGAGAAAAAATAACGCTAGGAGCAGATGCCCTTGATGGCAAAATATCGATCCGGGGTTGGCAAAAAAATACGGATGTAGACATTTTTGAGCACATCCAATATTTTTATAATCGTGGCTTGAAATATGTGAAAACGACAGACATTGCTAAAGATGGCCTCATGCAAGGCCCTGCCTTTGAGCTGTATCAGCGGATCATAGATAAGTTTGAAGACATCTGTGTATTAGCCAGTGGTGGTGTGCGTAACATTGATGACATCAAGCGCCTCAATGATATGGGTGTATTTGCCGTGATTTTTGGAAAGGCATTTTACGAGGGCAGTCTCAACCTCAAGGACCTCGAAAGTTTTTTAGTAAAAGCCTAGCTGTTATTAAAAGGGAAGATCCTTCAGCTTACAGGATGTTGGTAAGTACACAGGATCAATTGGGATCAGTTGATTTCTAAGCTGGCGTTTACTCCAGATTTCCTGCTTACCATTGCGCCATAACCTATATTGATTGCGCTTATTAGCACTTATGAACCGAGTTTCTTTATAGTGCAAATGCTCAGTGACATAACTTATTCTCAAAATATATCCCTCTTTACTTACCAGATAATTGTCAAAACCCTTAATTTTCCACTTGAACGTCATAGCTCTGCAAAAATAAGGTTTTGCACGGGTTTATGGCGTTTACAAACTTGTTGTCATTCATCGTAGGGACGGACTTTCAGGGCGTAAAATGGGAACTATTGTCAGAATTGGGCTGTTTTCAGCCTCCGGTAAATCCTCACAAGCTTAAACGTAGAGTAGTGCCAGGAAGCTCGCTTCGGAAGTAAGCGC
>JBDVKW010000012.1:0-144344 GCA_039970995.1 Fulvivirga sp. | reverse complement strand
CTAGCCACTAGCCACTAGCCACTAGCAACCAGTACCCCAATACTCTCCGCCTCTGCTCTCACCTCACACTTCATTATTTCAATTATATTCACTAACTTTGCGCTCCCGTTCAGGTGAGCGGGCTTGTGTCATATTTTTGGTGCAAGAAATTTAGAATCAAAATTTGCTGTCAGATTGCTCTATGACAGCATGTATTTTAGAGCAACACAAATTATCATGGCAAAAGAAAAAACAAAAGCAGAAGAAGCTAAAGCAGAAACTGCAGAAGAGAAGAAGACAACAGCGAAAAAAGCTGAAACTTCTGACAAAAAAGAAACTAAGTCTGCTGCTAAAAAAGAAACAAAAGCAGAAGACAAGCCAAAAGCTAAAAAAACAACTACTAAGAAGGCTGAAAAGCCTGCTAAAGAAGAGTCTGCTGACAAAGCAGAAGAAAAAGTAGAAGTTAAAGCTGAGGCAACAGAAGAAAAGAAAGAAGAAAAGGCGCCAGCCAAAGGATCGACTTCAATCGATTCTAAACCAGACACAGATTTTGACTGGGAAGCTTTCGAAACCAAAGGATTTGGTGAAGGATACAACAAAAAGCAAAAAGCTGAGTTGGAGTCTATCTACGAAGAGACCTTAACTACTATCGAAGAAAAAGAGCTAGTGAAAGGTACTGTTGTTGGTATCAACGACAGAGATGTAATCTTAAACATCGGCTTCAAATCAGATGGTCTTGTATCTTCTGCAGAATTCAGAGATCTTCCTGAGCTTAAAGTAGGTGATGAAGTAGAAGTATTCATCGAAGAGCAGGAAAATGCTAACGGTCAGTTAGTACTTTCAAGAAGAAAAGCTAAGATCGTTCAGGCCTGGGAGCTTATCCAGGATGCTTCTGAAAATGATAAAGTAATCGAAGGATTCGTTAAGAGAAGAACTAAAGGTGGTCTTATTGTAGATATCTACGGTGTAGAGGCTTTCCTTCCAGGTTCTCAAATAGATGTTAAGCCTATCAGAGACTTTGACGTATTCGTTGGTAAGTCTATGGAGGTAAAAGTTGTGAAGATCAACTACTCAAACGACAACGTTGTAGTATCTCACAAAGTGCTTATCGAGAAAGATATCGAAGAGCAAAAAGCTGTTATTCTTAATAACCTTGAGAAAGGTCAGGTACTTGAAGGTACGATTAAGAACATGACCAACTTTGGTGTATTCATCGACCTTGGTGGTGTTGACGGTCTACTGCACATTACTGATATCTCATGGGGTAGAATCAATCACCCTGAAGAAGTACTTAACCTTGACGAAACTGTTAAAGTTGTGGTACTTGACTTCGATGAGGACAAGAAGAGAATATCTCTTGGTATGAAACAACTTACCGAGCACCCTTGGGACTCACTTGCAAAAGACCTTGATGTAGGATCTAAAGTAAAAGGTAAGATTGTAAATGTTGCTGATTACGGTGCATTCCTTGAAATTCAACCAGGTGTTGAAGGTCTTATCCACGTATCAGAGATGTCTTGGTCACAGCACCTAAGAAATCCTCAGGACTTCATCAATATCGGAGACGAGCTAGAAGCAGTTGTATTGACACTAGACAGAGACGAAAGAAAAATGTCTCTAGGTATCAAACAATTAACTGAAGATCCTTGGACTAAGCAAAACGTATTGACAAAATACGCTGTGGGTACTACACACAAAGGTATCGTGAGAAACCTTACTAACTTCGGTCTCTTCATCGAGCTTGAAGAAGGTATTGACGGTTTAGTACACGTTTCTGACCTTTCATGGACTAAGAAAATCAAGCACCCATCTGAGTTTGTAAAAGTTGGAGAAGAGCTTGAAGTACAAGTACTTGAGTTAGACGTTGACAATAGAAGATTAGCATTATCGCACAAGCATCTTGAGGAGAACCCTTGGGATACTTTCGAATCTGTATTTACTCCTGGTTCTACACACAAGTGTACTATCCTTGGTGTAAATGAGAAAGGAGCTACATTGGAGCTTCCTTACGGAATTGAAGGATTCTGTGCAGCTAAAAACTTAGAGAAAGAAGACGGATCTAAGGCGCAAGCTGGTGAGACGTTAGAATTCAAAGTAATTGAGTTCTCTAAAGACGATAAGAGAATCGTACTTTCTCACAAGTCTATGCACTCTAAAACAGACGACAAGCCAGAGCCTAAAGCTGCTCCTAAGAAGAAAGCTGCTCCTAAAGGTGGTGCAACAAGCAAAGCTAAAGAGGCAGACAAGTCTACTTTAGGTGATCTTGAAGCATTGAGCGCACTGAAGGATAAGATGCAAGGCAAGGCTGATGACGCTGCAAAAGAAGAGAAAGCAGCAGCTAAGAAACCTGCTAAGAAAGCGGAAGCTAAAAAAGAGGAAACTCCTAAAGCTGAAGACAAAGCAGATGAAGCTAAAGCTGAAAAGAAAGAGGATAAAAAAGAAGAGAAAGAAGACAAGTAATCTTCTCATCCTTATTCATACAAAGGCCGCTAATCATCGATTAGCGGCCTTTTTTTGTTTAAAGAAATGTCAGGCTGAGGCCCTCTAAGCCTATAGCCCTCAGCTCTCCGCGCTTTGCCCTTAGCCCTTAGCCCTTAGCTCTCCGCGATGCCTTTGTGAAGCTCTGCGCTCCTTTGTGCCTCTCTGTGGTATAATCTGACCCTGAAACAAGTTCAGGGTGACAAGAAAGCGAATGTCAGGCTCAGGCCCTCGAGGCCAGTTCAATCAACACTAGTCATCCCGTAGGGATCTTAACCACTCCGCAAGTCAAGTAAATGAGTGACTTGTATAAACGGTAAAGATTCCTCCTCCGCTTACCAGCGGATACGGAATGACCAAAAGAACTGATATTGCACAATGCCTTGTCAGGCTGAGGCCTATTATTACTCTTGCCCTTTCCCTCTGACCAATGCTTTGCTCTTTGCCCTTAGCTCTCCGCCCTCTCCCCCATGCCTTTGTGAAACTCTGCGCTCCTTTGTGCCTCTCTGTGGTATAATCAAGACCCTGTAACAAGTTCAGGGTGACAGGCAAGCGAATGTCAGGCTGAGGCCCTCGAAGCCAGTTCAATCAACACTAGTCATCCCGTAGGGATCTTAACCACTCCGCAAGTCAAGTAAATGAGTGACTTGTATAAACGGTAAAGATTCCTCCTCCGCTTACCAGCGGATACGGAATGACCAAAAAGAACTGATATTGCTCAATCTCTTGTCAGGCTGAGGCCGCCCTCGAAGGTAATTATTACCCTTGTCCTTTCCTCAGCCCTCAGCTCTCCGCGCTTTGCCCTTAGCTCTCACCCTCTCCGCCATGCCTTTGTGTAACTTTGTGACTCCTCTGTTTACCTCTGTGGTTAATCAACTCAACTAAGCCAGGCGCTTTGCTCTACCCACTAAACACTACCAACCGCCCATCCACATGCAAATCGCTAAACCCAAAAGCCTCCCTGATGTACTCCAGGCTTTGTTTATGGTAAAAAAATACATGTGTCTCATCATTTTTATAGTACCATTTATCGAAGTCTAGCGCTTCATGATATAGATCTGTCATACACACCAACTGACCGTCTGGGTTTAATAAACCATGAAGCATTTGAAACTCTTCCACAGGGTTGTGGAAGTGCTCAATCACTTCACAACAAACGATAAAGTCACGCTTTTTCTCCAATACAGCTGGCTCCGCAGCATAGAAAGGATCGTATAACTCGAGTTGATAACCTTGTTCACTCAACAACTTAGTAATAACAGGCCCGGGACCGGCACCATAGTCTAAACCTGATGCAATGGGCTGAAAGGTTTTTAGAATATGATGGGTAATCGGACTTACAAATTGCTGATAGCCCGGATCATTCACATCATTGTTGTGCGTTTCATAGCGAGCAAGTTCACTGCTGCCGCTAGGGTAATGCGATTTATCCACAAAAACACCCTTGCAGTGTGTGCATTGATAAAACGTCCTACGGTCTTGATGGAAATGAGTAGCCTCGCTTGTACAAAGTGGACAATGCTGCTGGCTCATTCCTTACTTAGGTAGTTTAAAGAAAGGGTTATAAATAAGGCCAATGATATTACCCCAGGGATCGATTACTTCAGCAGTGATGATGCCTTCGCCTACGTCCTGCGGCTTGCCACTCACTTTAGCACCTTGCTCGAGCAGCCTTTCGTAGACAGGCTCCACCTTATCTACACCCCAATAAGCAACGGAAGAGGCATGCTTGGTTTCACTGTGTTGCTGTGGAAGTAAACCCAGCTCATAGCCACCAATATCAAAACCCACATAAAAAGACTCATCGAAATAAGGCTTTGTATTGAAAGCCTCAGAATACCATTTTTTGGCTTCTTCGATATCAGGTACGTGGTAGATGGCTGTTCTTAATCCGAGCATAATATATGTGGTTTGTAAGCTTGATTTAAGTTAGCACAAATAAATGGAAAAGGAGCTGATAATAGCAACAACCGGACAACTCAGGAAAACTAGAATTTAATCTTTATTTTTGATGTCATTGATATTGTATAGCAACTATATGGAGTTGTTAGCGATGTGTTATCAGAAATTATTCTGCATCGAGCCTCAGAATTATCAAATGAAATTTATACGTAGATTATTTAATTTTTTCGATCAAATAGCAATTGAGTATGTCAAACATGGTAAAGCCGGACAAGAAAGTGCCATGGAATTAAATGACGCTTTTAAAGTAGGATTGAGGATATTTCATATGATAATTCTTTACGGCATATATTATGTTGCATTTAAATTATTACAACTTCTTACCTCGTGGCTTTTTGACGTTCCCATAGAATACAACCACATTGCTTTTCCAATGATTCTATTATTATTCGTAAGTGAATATGGTATGACCAAACGAAATATTTATACTTTGAAAAACTTCACATTGCTTTTAACTCGTTCAGCTGCCAAATACCTTGTAATATTTGGAATAGATGTAATGGTCATTGGAATTTTGAAATGGATGGATTAAAAAACTGCTAACATCATGTATGAACCAAACTAGCGCAGGCGTCCGCTTGTGCTCTAAAGATTATAATTTAGTAACACATTCCCAGGTCTGTGTCTCACAGACCTTTTATATAATTAGAGAAATTATTACTTTCACTGCAAATCAGTACGGGTGGCGCACAGTGTCATACACACGTACGTTAGCAATCATAATGCATGTTAGATAATCTTACAATAATTGCAGAGGACATCTGCAGATGGAGCAACTCAAACAGACAAAAATTACCTAATAAAATTAACTTTCTCCAAAAGCAACTTCTGCACCTTTATATCTTAGAACGAACATTTCACAAACCAAGCCTAGAAGCAGTAAGTGATGCCAACCCACCTGAATCCGAGTACGAACAGATACGAAGTGGGATAGAAAAAAATCTTCCTGAGCTGGGTTTTTACCATAAGGTTACCAACCCACTTGATGTATCTAATAAAATTGAAACAGGAATTGGTGATGCTGTTGACGATCTAACAGATATTATCCAAGATCTCACTGAATTTATCTGGTGGGCAAATAATAGCGAAGAAGCTGAAGCTATCTGGCACTTTAAGCAACGTTTCAAAATTCATACCCACGAACACTTGATTGGGTTAATATATTATCTTGGAACTAACAATTGCTAACATCATATAGCATTCATGCCTTTACTCACTTTTATTCACGGGAGTGTGATTCTCCCCAAGGTCTGTGTCTCACAGACCTTTTATATAATTAGAGAAACTATTACTTTCGCTTCAATTGAGTACGGGTGGCGCACAGTGTCATACACACGTACGTTAGCAGACAGTCTCATTTCAAAAATGAAATACTATTCCCTTATTTTATTAATCCTTTTATCATGCTCAAGTTCATCCAATGAATTGCTGAACGATTCTGAATATCAAAAATTCGGTGAGCGATTAATATACCTCATCAAAAATAGGAAGACTGATAAACTAGAGGACTCTTTCTATCCCAAACGAACTTTTAAGAGTCTAGAAGACACGATTAACAGTCTTGGATTAAAGGACAGAGCAGAAATAGCTAGATGGGAAAAATTCAGGTCTGAGCATCTGAACACATTTGATAATTACATGAGAAGACTTTCTCAAATGGTTGACGATAGCACTTTTATCGAAGTGTCAAGGTTTTATGTGAAAAATGAAACTGCGCATCTTGTAGTATCAGTTGTTTCAAAAAATCAATTTGAAATAAGTGATTTTGAACTCTTAACTCAGGGTGATAACATTTATATATCGAACATTGAATCCTATAACACTGGTATAAACTTTGGTCAAGCATTTATATTCAACTCAATCAATAAATTGGAGTACGGTTGGATGGGTGGTGAATACATGGACGCATTAGATCAATTGAAAAATGCCCACGTGTATTTACAACGAGGACAACCTGATAGGGCTTGGATTGCGTTTAATAGAATACCAGACTATTTCGCTTATCAATCAAATTTCCAGGTAATTAAGAATAGTATTGCCTATCAATTATCTGATTCTCTTTATGAAAAGACTCTTTTTGACTGGATTGGAAATAATTGGGATAACAAAGGATTCAGATATCTAAAGGGATATACCTATTACTCTTATTTTGGAGATAGTGTGCAATCAAAGTTATACCTTGACTCATTAACCGAGCAATCAGGTAGCGATCAAATTAAAGAAATTCTGAAAACGAACTAGCTGCTCTCCCAAGGTCTGTGTCTCACAGACCTTTCTTATAAATGCAGAAATTATTACTTTCACTTCAAAACAGTACGGGTGGCCCGACATGCTATACACGTACATTAGCTGCAATATTCCTCACAGCACTATGAGCAAGGTTAAAACTCAACATTATGTACCAAGATTTTATTTAGAAGAATTCAGTTCAAACGAACAGATTTGGGCATTTGATAAAACGAATAAAAACGTATTCAAATCTAATATTAGCAATGTTGCATCAGAAAATTACTTTTATGATAGTCAGACTTTGGATGAATTAAGTGGTGAGCAATTCATTGAAAAAACACTAAGTGGCATTGAGGGTATTCTAGCCTCAAAATTACGATCAATAATTGCCAGAATTAATGAACAGCAAACAAGGTATAAGATTGATGAAGCAGATCGGATTGCATTATCCGAATTATTTCTTGTACAACTTATTCGAACTAAGGAAATGCGAAACAACATGGAATTGTCTAAGAAGACCTTGTTGGAAGAATTGCATACAAAAGGATTTACAGACACATCGGCTTATATAGATTCAGAAATTAATTCTAAAGATGACCATCTTAAATTTATAATAACAGCTTTAGCCAAAACCGAGTCTTACGATGTAATGTATGACAAAGTTTGGGTTGTTTATTACAATACTTCGAAACACAAATTCTACACAAGTGACTCTCCGACTTGCAAACATATGCATGACGACATTACACCAAATATTTATGAATTGTTCATGCCACTGTCTCCTACTATTGGCGTTTCAGCCCTGTCGAGACAAAATAGATTGCATCCGTTAGAGCTTAGAACAATTAATATTTCAAATACAGAAAATGTTAAGTTCTTGAACTCACTGACAATCTATAATTCACATAGATTCATATTTAATAAATTTAACGACTTCAAGCTTGCAGAATCTGTCATGAGAAACAACCCAGATTTAGCGAAAATAGGTAGACCAAGATTTAAAATTTTTAATTTGTAATGCAGCTAATTTGAACTTTGATAAAAGCCAAGTTAATTACCCCCGACTAACCACAGCATCTGCTTGTGCCCTACATTAAGTAACTGCCTCATTTCCCACTAGGTTAAAACCTTATAACATCCTACTTTTGCGCCTCGTTAAAACGTAAGAATAGATCCTAATAAAAATATGGCTGATAATAAAGTGCTCAATTACATAGCAGAGGTTGTTGAAAACATGCCAACTGACTGGCTGAAGCTCACCACACATCGACTGGATATTTATAATGAGGCATTGGCCAAAACAGAGTTTATTGAGCAGTTTGAAGCGCTGTACGCAACAAATAATGCAGCAACTGCTGCCTTGAGTGGTTTGCCAACAGCCTACGACTATATACGATTGGGGCATCCATTGTCTTCTGTGTTAGAATGGACAATCGGCAAGCTCAATGACCTCAAGTCTGATCATGTGATCAGCTTTTCATCAAGGGTTGTACCCATCATGGCGGTGCTGAGAAAGAATTTATTAGCCAACAGAAATACCTTGATTGCCTATGTGGGCGAGTTGCCAGCAGCATTTGATGCAGATACCGTTAAAAGTATCTATGGCTACAATTTCGAACTGAAACAGGTCACAAGCATTGCAGATGTACCTGAATTTGATGGCAGTATTGTCTTCATTTCAAACGAGGAAGCCATTGGCGAAATACACCTGCAAGAAAATGTTGATTTCTACCTGAATACATATGCCGATCTAGGCAGCATTTTAGTGGTTAACGGTGAACGAAACAAGGATTATATTTCCGAAATACAGCATGTGCGTAGGCGAGAGACCATCGCTATGACACCTATCAATTGCCAGGCTGCATTGCTACAGTTATTGGGCAAGGAAGATGGCAAACAACCTGGCAACAGTACAGATAAATCACAGGTGCTGGATACGATACAAAAGTTCACAGGCACAGATGAACCTGCTATGTTAGGCTCTAGTGGTCTGTCTGTTCAATATGCGATTATGATGGGGCTTATTGATTATGCCCAGGCGCATCATAAGGGAAAGGACATCAAATTTATCATACCACCCAACTGCTATGGTGGCACCAATGACCAGGCGAGAAGGGTAGCTGCTTGCCTCGATCATGTCGAAATACTGGACTTACCAGTCGATAGAGATAGCAACATGGTGGAAAGCACCGAAAGGGTATTGGCCCAGGTAGCTGAAGCAGGTGCGGTGCCTTACATCATTGTAGAGATACCTACCAACCCGAGGGTAGAGGTACCTGATTTAGAAAAGTTAAGAGCAGCTTTAATTAAAAAGAGAAAAACGGCCAGTGGAGAGGCAGCCATTGCACCGGTATTTATCATCGACCAAACATTCTGTCCCAATATCCAATTTCTGAAGGAAGGGAGTATTTTCTCATCAATCAAAACGCTTTCATACGTAAGTGGGTCTAAATTCCCAAGCGGAGGGCAGTGTACGGCTGGCTATTGTGTGGCCAACAAAGAGGCTGAAGACCTGATGCAGCCGATGCAAAAACACATACAGCTGTGCGACAACGAAGCCACTGACCAACAGGTAGCAATTCTTGCGGAGCAGATGCCTTCTATGAATCAGAGAATTAGCGATGCGTATAAGAACACACGCGAGTTTGTAAACTTTATCAAAGAGACTTTGCCAACAGCTAAAATCAATTTTGTATCTGAAGCGTTGGCAGATGAAGATTTCACGCCATCGGTTTTTTCTCTAGACCTTCCGACCAAAGGCGATACGCCTGAAGCACGGGAAGCATACAAGCGTGAGCTCAATAATAGGCTTATCAACATGATGATTACTGAGATACCTGAAGAAAGTAAATACTGTGTGAGCTATGGCCAACTAAAAGGCTGCTACTGGACAATCCCGGCCACATCTACGCAGGGCACGACAAAGGAGGATGATAAAGACTATATCGCTCGTGTGTCTGTATCACCAGACTTAGACTTGGAGCACCATAAAGCGGTGTTTAAAAAGTTTGTAGACAGTATTTAATTTAACCCATCGGGCGGCTAAAGTCCGTCCGGTGGGTTTTGAGTTACAAACCCTTTTTCATGTATAGCCGTAATGAGTAATAATGAAAAGCTTAATATCTCTCGTTACGATTAGCCTCTTGTTTTTCCAATGTAGTATTGATCGAACAGTACCTGCATTAAATACAGCAGAGAAGAAAGTTTTGGCTACATTTCAAAATTTACCGGCTAAAAATCAGGTTAGGATCAGCTCTGAGAAAGAACCGGGAGAAAAGCTATGGCTATGCCTGACGTTAACCTCAAAGGAAAGTGGTGAGCCACTACGCAACCAATCGATACATTTGTATCACACCAACGCGGAAGGTGAGTACCAACCATCAGCTATAAATGACGAGTCGACTGCCCGACTGAACGGATCGGCAACAACGGATAAAATGGGTCGTGTGTTTGTGCAAACCATACTACCGGGTGATTATGGCAGTTCGGCCGATAACAGGCATATACACACCACGATAGCCAATGCGCATCCAGAGGCCTACGACATACATTTTAAGCAGTACACAGGATTCATGGGTAATAATTTTATTGAAGGCAGTGACCAACACTTCCTGGCTGATTTAAAACAAACAAAAGTCGGCACACAGGTCACATTTGTAACGATTGAGGTAAAAAGTGCTAAAATAGAGTAATGGATAAAGTTACGGATCTATCGAAACTGATCAGTGGTATGAGCCCCAAGCTTCATCAGGGAGAGTTTGTATTTGTGTCAGTTAAATCAGTGGATAAAGTTGATCGAAATGATACAGTTTGTGAGTTTATGGAAGAGGAGGGCACTACATTGGTGTTAGAAAAAAGCAAGGCCGATGAATTAGGCTTGTCCTATGATTTTGTAGCCGCCTGGATCACGCTTAAAATACATTCATCGTTGGCGGCAGTAGGGTTAACCGCTGCTTTTTCTACAGCATTAACGAAAAGCAACATCAGTTGTAACGTAATAGCCGGATACTATCACGATCATATATTTGTAAACCATAAAGACGCCCAAAAGGCTATGGACGTGTTGAAGGCCCTCAGTGGAAATTTGTAACCCTTTCATATTTATTTGATAATTAATTGCGTAGTCATTTAACTACACTTATATTTGTAGTCAAATGACTACATAATGAATTTAAGAAGAGACGTATTCCAGGCAATAGCAGACCCAACGCGTAGGGCTATATTACTATTATTAGCCTCTCAGTCCATGACGGCTGGTGCTATTGCATCTAATTTTGAAACGGCTAGACCCACAGTTTCAAAACACTTACAGATTTTAAGTGAATGCGATTTGTTAGAAAAAGCTCAATCGGGAAGAGAAATCCATTACCAGCTTAATCCACAAAACCTTAAAGTGATTGCAGACTTCATTGAGCCTTTTCGCAAAATGTGGGATGATAGGTTTAATAAACTCGAAGAAGTAATGAAAAAGCATAAATAATAACTATGGAATTAAAAACTAAAATTGACGCGGAAGAAGGTCAACAGGATCTGTTAATTACGAGAGAGTTTAATTTACCTGTCGATTTGCTTTTTAAGGCATACATCGTACCTGAAATCGTAGAACAATGGATGGGAACCAAAGTATTAAAGCTTGAAAATAAAAGACATGGGAGCTGGCAGTTTGAAACTACTGACCCAATGGGTAACAAACATAATTTTAATGGCACAATCCATGAATTTGATTTCAATAAGAAGATCACAAGAACTTTTGAAATGGAGCCTTTCCCAGTTCAGCTTGAATTCCTTGAGTTTATTCATCTCTCTGAGCAAACCAGTAAGCTACTGATGCATATAGTTTATAGGTCCGTGGATGACCGGAATAAAATGCTCCAATTACCATTTGCAAAAGGAATTAGTATGGCCCATGATCGACTTGAACAAATTGCATCAAACATAAAATAGCATGATAATGTCAAAACGAAATAAAATTATTTATTGGGTGGCCACTATATGGCTGAGCTTAGGCATGTTATCAACCGGGATCGTTCAAATAATTAGTATGGAAGAAGAGGTTGATAAGATGGCTCAATTAGGTTATCCCGCTTATTTCCTAATCATTATTGGAGTTTGGAAGTTACTGGGTGTGCTAGTTGTACTCCTTCCCAAATTTCCTGTACTGAAAGAATGGGCTTATGCAGGCTTTTTCTTCGTAATGTCAGGAGCAATAGTGTCACATTTAGTAAATGGAGATGATGTAATCGAGTTGTTTGGTCCTACTTTGCTCCTTATTTTGACTATTGTATCTTGGCTTTACAGACCATCAAATGGAAAATTGATTTCGCAAGAAAAATATAACGCTTAACATGAATTTTGAAGTCGATAAATTTCTGGAGAATTCAAATAAATGGAAGAAAGAATTTACAGCATTAAGAACACTAATTAATAGCTGTGGTCTGGAGGAGGAATTCAAATGGATGCACCCTTGCTACACGCATAATGGGAAAAATGTCGTGCTGTTTCATGGTTTTAAAGCGTATTGTGCACTTTCATTTTTTAAAGGGGCACTGCTCAAAGACCCTGAAAATATACTGGTGCAACCTACGGAAAACTCAAATGAGGGTAGGCAGATTAGATTTACAAGTACAGATGAAATTAATGAACTTGAGCCCATTGTAAAACAATATATTTACGAGGCCATAGAAGTAGAAAAAGCCGGACTTCAGGTAAAGAAGAAAAAGCTAGCTGATTTTGATGTGCCGGAAGAGTTGGTTGCCAAATTCAATGAGGTTCCAGCATTCAAAGACGCTTTTGAAAAACTAACAGCAGGTAGGCGTAAAGGCTATTTACTCCATTTTTCTCAAGCTAAACAGTCGGGTACGCGTACTGCCAGAATAGAAAAATATATGGAAAGGATTATGAATGGATTTGGTATCAGAGATTGTGTGTGCGGTCATTCAAAGCGTATGCCTAATTGTGATGGTTCACATAAATACCTGTAATAGCTTGTTAAGGCTGCTTGAATTACCCAAATCTTTCTCTATTTAATAGGCATTCGTCACGCTAGTAAGTGATATTTGCATAAATGTCGATTCTGTGAAAGATATTCTTTTAATCACACCGCCCTTTACCCAGCTCAATACGCCTTATCCGGCTACGGCATATCTTAAAGGATTTTTAAACACTAAAGAAATCCCTTCATATCAGGCTGATTTAGGGATAGAAGTAATTTTAGAGCTGTTTTCAAAGAGTAGCCTGACCACCGTCTTTAATGTTGCTGAAAGTAACGGGAGCATTCAGTCTGACAATGCGCAAAGAATATTTGCACTGAGACGACAATATCTCGCTAAGGTTGATCAGGTGGTGAAGTTTCTTCAAGGTAAGGATGCCTCATTTGCAAGATCAATAAGTACAGAAGACTTTTTACCCCAGGCGTCTCGTTTTGATCAGTTAGATGACCTTGACTGGGCTTTTGGTAGCATGGGTATGCAGGATCGTGCCAAACATTTGGCTACACTTTTTCTCGAGGACTTATCCGATTTCATTATTGAGTGTATCGATGAGAATTTTGGCTTCAGCCGATATGCCGAGCGGCTTGGCATGAGCGCCAATAGTTTTGACGAATTGCATGAGAGCCTGCAACAGCCAAACAGCTTCATTGACCAGATCACCATTGGGAAGCTGGAAGAAAAGGTGTTGTTGGTTAAACCAAAACTGGTCTGTTTTTCAGTACCCTTTCCGGGTAACCTGTACAGTGCGTTCCGTTGTGCACAATGGCTTAAGATGCACCATAAAGATATTAAAATAGCCATGGGTGGAGGGTTTGCCAATACAGAGCTACGCTCACTCACAGATAAAAGAGTTTTCGAATATTTCGATTTCATCACCCTTGATGATGGTGAACTTCCGATAGAATTGCTGTATAAAAACCTGCATAAACCTGCACAAGAACTAAGTTTAAAAAGGACTTTTCATATGAAAGAAGGAGAGGTCTTTTATAACAACAACTCCTTACAACCAGACTACAAGCAAGTCGATATAGGCACTCCTGATTACTCAGATCTTTTGCTTAAAGATTATATATCGGTGATAGAGATCGCCAACCCCATGCATAGCCTATGGAGCGATGGCAGATGGAATAAGCTCACCATGGCGCATGGGTGCTACTGGGGCAAATGCACGTTTTGCGATATCTCGCTTGATTACATCAAATTATACGAACCTATAGCAGCTAAGATTTTAGTAGACAGGATGGAAACACTCATTGCACAAACAGGCGAGTCGGGATTCCATTTTGTTGATGAGGCCGCACCACCAGCACTGATGCGTGAGCTTGCCCTTGAGATATTGAGAAGAGATTTGGTTGTGACCTGGTGGACCAACATTCGATTCGAAAAGTCGTTTACGTTTGACTTATGTCAGTTATTGAAAGCCTCAGGTTGTGTGGCGATTTCAGGTGGTTTGGAAGTAGCATCAGACCGGTTATTGAAGTTAATTGACAAAGGAGTAACAGTTGCACAGGTGGCGAGGGTTACTAGAAATTTCACTGAAGCAGGTATAATGGTGCATGCATACTTGATGTATGGCTACCCAACACAAACTGTCCAGGAGACTATTGATAGTCTTGAAATGGTAAGGCAAATGTTTGAGCAAGGGGTGCTGCAGTCTGGTTTTTGGCATCAGTTTGCGCTCACAGCGCATAGTCCGGTTGGTTTAAATCCGGAGGCTTATGGTGTGTTACCGGTTCAGGAGCCTATTTCTTTTGCGCATAACGATGTGCAATTCACCGATACCACTAGTATTGATCATAATATTTTCAGTTTTGGCTTGAAGAAATCTTTATTCAACTATATGCATGGCATGTGTTTTGACTTTGACCTGCAGGAGTGGTTTGATTTTGAAATACCTGAAACAACAGTTGAGCCAGATTATATTTTTAATTGCCTCGATGAAGAGTCAATGACATTGACCTCATCCAATGCTAAAATAACCTGGGTGAACGCACCACCTTTGGTAGTTGATGAAGATGGTATGAACAGGTTGATTTGCCATACAAATGATGGTGTTGTTGAGGTAACTGAAAGTAAAGAAAAGATTGTTTGGCTACAGGAGTTATTGTCCAAAGCTATGCCTCAAAGCAAACCGATCATGACGGTCGCCACAATCAAAAAATCATATGAAGAGCAATTCGAGGATTTTGATTTGTTTTGGCATTCAAAAAACATGGATAATCTAAGAGCAGCAGGTTTGTTGACTTTATAACGTATTATTTAAGTCACAGCCAATAAAATGAACTAAAAGTAAAAGAAACAGTTTTAATAAACTATGGCAGAAACTACACATTGGACAGGATCAGATAAATATTTATGCGACCCCGCGTTGGCACAGGCCTTTCATATGGCCAGAACACTTGGTATGCCTTTATTGATTGAAGGTGAACCAGGAACTGGTAAAACAGAATTGCCCATTCATTATGCAAAAGATCGTGGGCTTGACCTGGAAGTCTATCCAGTAGGTTCCAAAAGTAATGTAGAGCAGTTTGTAGCACGATTTGATCATGTGAAATATTTACGCGATTCGCAGATAGAAATATTGAATGCACAAAGAGAGGAAAAGGGCCTCGATAGTAAGCTAACCACAGGAGATCGAAATCCTGAATCACTGCAGGATTATGTAGTAAAAGGCCCTGCGGCTATTGCATACAGCAAACCAAATTCTGTATTGCTGATCGATGAAATAGATAAAGCCCCAAGGGAGTTTCCTAATGATTTGCTATATGCTTTAAGCCATAGAAAGTTTATTATGCCAGAATCGGGTGAAGTAGTGGAAGTATCAGAAGAAGATATGCCGGCTATAGTAATCACTTCAAACCGCGAGCAAGAACTACCTACCGCATTTAAAGGTAGGTGTATATACCACTACATTGATTTTCCTGATAAGGAAGTGATGGGTAAAATCATTGAGAAACATCACCCAAAACTGGATGAAAAAGTGGTAAGAGTGGCTTTAGATGTCTTTTATCACCTTAGAAGACTGGGTTTGGAGCGTGCACCAACCACACGCGAAATTTTGAATTGGTTGAAATACATGGGCGATACTGCTCCAAAGCAAGCAGTTAAGAAAATCGAAGGTTTGGAGGGTATAGGAGCTTTGATTAAAACACAAACTGATATGGAGAAAGTAAACAGATTGATAGGAGCTGAAGAAGGGTTTGGAGGCGCTCGATTAAATTAATATGTTGAGTTCTCTTCCAGAACGATTTAGAGCACACGGGCTCAAGGCAGATGTTCGCACATTGTTGCTCTTGAGAAAAGCCATGCAAAAAGGGCTCATTAAAACTTTAGGAGATATTTATAACGTCCTGAAAGGAATTCTTGTAAAAGAACCTGCAGACATTGGTCCTTTTACAAAGGCCTATTATGAGTACTTTTTACACGTACCGATTGCTCCGGGTCAAACGTTGCAGGACGCTATTTTGAGGTCTGAAACATTTGCTGAATGGAAAACACAGTTTTTAGACGAGGCAGATCGAGACCTTTCTGATGAAGAGTTGGTAAATACATTTTTGGATCAGGTACACCTCACCAGTTATGACATCAAAGAAGTGGTGTCTGGCAAGGAAATCTGGGATAAAGACGATCCTGATCAGGCCGATACTGATGGGCCTAATCAAGATCAGGAGCCAGCCGAAAGGGTGCTGGATAAAATGGCGGATTACTCCGACCTTTCTTTGGAGGAGCTCTTGGAGCGAATGGAAAAAGTACGTGAGCAACAACGTACACAACATGGTGGTGGCAGTCACTGGATTGGAACCGGAGGTATTTCGCCCTATGGACATGGAGGTGCCGCAAAGAATGGGATAAGAGTAGGTGGCCAGGGGGGTGGTAAGATGGCACGCAAGGTCATGGGAGATAAAAACTACTTTCCCATTGATAGAGATGCCTTACTCAATGACAATAATGTAGATGCAGCATTGGCTTCTATCAAAGGAGTGATTGAAGAAAGTGCTACGGAAAAGCTTGATGTACCCCAAACTATTAAATCAGGTATCAAACGTGGAGGTTTATTTATTCCAGAACTCTCTAGTGAGAAAAATGAGGAGCTCAAAGTCATCGTGCTCATTGATAATGGGGGTTACTCTATGGCGCCTTACGTGCGCAGCGTACAGAATCTTTTCAGGAAAATGAAAACCCGTTTTGCTCATGATTTGGAGGTGTATTATTTCCATAATACCATTTATGATCGCGTATATACCGATGAGCGCAGATCAAAATCTATTACCATTGAAAAGCTGATAGCTCATAATAAAGACTATAGAGTATTTTTCATTGGTGATGCCGCTATGGCTCCCTACGAGTTGAGTAGGTATAGCATGGAGAGTATTCAAGCCATTTCCCAAAAATTCAAGAAAAGTGTCTGGCTCAACCCTGAACCCCTTAAATACTGGCCCTACACATACACTATTCAGGTGATGAAAGAATTAGTACCGATGTTTCCTTTGACTCCTGCAGGTATTGAGCGTGCCGTTCAGGCAATGAATAAAAAGGGGTCTGAAACATAATATGTTCGCCTAACTTTCTTATAAACCTGTAAATGGATATATTGAAATTTAGATCAATATAATAGCCGTTGCAATCAGTTGAAATATCACAAATTATCAATGCAGAAACAGTCCACCTAAAGCCTGGATATTTTGCGGTTTGTTGGATAAAAAATGAGATTCAAGGTATTCAGGTTGATGATAAATCTTATCATAACATATCTAATTCTATATTCTTTTTAGCCCCGCATAATTATTGGAAAATCATTAAATCTGAATCATCGATTTCATCTGGTTTAATTCTGTATTTAGCACCTTCGATATTCAACGACCCGAGATTAAATCGACTGCACATCAATGAGGTAAGCATTTTATCTTCCAATGAGATACCGATGATAAAATTGGCCCCAGGTATAGAAATGAGGATTCAGTCCATTCTTGAAATGCTTGACGAACTGGTGAGTACTAACCTAAAGCATAAGGAAGAAGCCATTCTCTCGCTGCTGAATACCTTTTTTATATATACCGATGGAAAGTGTAATATCAAAACAACTATTGAAGACACAAGCAGCAAAAAGGCACTGGTATATAATTATAAAAAAAAGGTAGCGAGTCATTTCAAACAATATCATGATGTCAACGATTATGCTAACCTTTTAAATGTATCGAGTAAGTACCTCAATGCTTGTGTAAAAGAAACCCTGGATGTGAATGCTAAGCACGTGATATTAGAGCAATTAGTAATGCATTCCAGGCATGCATTGAAGTTCAGTGACATGACGGTCAAAGAAATATCATATGACCTTGGCTTTTCTTCTCCTGATTATTTTAGTTATTTCTATAAAAAGCATACCGGTGTATCGCCATCTGTTCACAAACAAACACTGTGACCATATTCTAAGGCTTTAGCGCCATTTTCACATCTTACACAGTTCGTATCTGAGTTATATTGAGAAAAAATTTAATCGATATGAACAGAAAAGGATTTATACAGACTTCTGGTCTGGCACTGGGTTTTACCATGTTTGCCAATGTGGGCAACAGCATAGCAAATGCTAAAAAGTTTATCACTGATGGGAAAGCACCTAAAGTGGTGAAAGATGCAGAAGGTGAAGTTTTAAACGTGATAGGTGACATTCAAACCCATAAGTTTCTGGGTGCAGATACCAATAACCAATTGGTGGAGTGGGTTGACAATGTTGAGCCTGGTGTTGGTATACCACCGCATGTCCACACGAAAGAAGATGAAATATTCAGAGTCGTTGAAGGGCAGGTAGAGATCATGGTTGATGGTAAGGTTACTGTATTAAATGCAGGTGACATGGCATTTGCACCAAAAAACATTCCTCACGCCTGGAAAGTAGTGGGTACTGAAAAGGCTAAGATGATTACCAGTGCTTTTCCAGCAGGAATTGAGCATATGTTTGTAGAGTTAGCTAAACTACCTGCCGGCCCACCAGATTTCGGTAAAGTAGCTGAGATATGCGGTAGACATGGCATTAACTTTATTCAGTAGTAGATCTCTGGATAACAAAACTAATTGGATCCATAGGCTTTTCTGTAAATTCACCGGGTGACTGGCAGTCATCCGGTGAATATCTATTAGTCGTGCTGTCAGGTTTTCCAACCTAGCCGAGCTGTCAGGTTAGTTGTGCTGTCAGGTTTTACAACCTGACAGACCTTAATTAAATAAAAAAACTGATCACCATAAAGCAACACGTGTTTTAAAACTTGAGGCTGCTGACAAGTATTGCTGAAAAATAAGGATAATAAAAAAACCGACCTTTTAATAAAGGCCGGTTTTATTCTGAGGCGCTGATCACGCTTTGAGCGTGATGTACAGAGTTCTGCAGACCTTCCCGGTTGCTATCAGGACCAATCGACCACAGTGCCAATAACCGCGCTGCCAGGTATTTAGCCGCGCTGTCAGTTTTGTTGTGCTGTCAGGTTTTTCAACATAGCCGTGCCTTCAGTTTTTGTTGTGCTGTTAGGTTTTACAACCTGACAGTAAGTGCCGTGTAAAAATTCTTCTTAGTGACGCTGACAAGTTTTGCAGACCAATAAGAGTTTAATAAAACCTTATTAAATAAAAAAACGATCATCAAAAGACAATCGGTTTTTAAATTTGAGGCTGCTGATCACGCTTTGAGCGTGATGTACTAGGTTTTGCAGACCAATAAGAGTTTAATAAAACCTTAGTAAATAAAAAAAACCGATCATCAAAAGACAATCGGTTTTACTTGAGGCGCTGAGCGGATTCGAACCGCTGTACAAGGTTTTGCAGACCTCTGCCTAGCCACTCGGCCACAGCGCCATTGAAGTGTGCAAAACTATAAATATTCAGTATTTGATCAAAGCTTATTTAAGTTTTCGTTTTAGCAATTAAATTCTTCAATGGAGACAGATATTTTTCAATATCTGTAAACATTCGATGCTTACAAAATTCAGAAAGATTATTAACATCTAATTGTAATAGCTTTTGATTAGAAATATAGTGATAGGCACATGGGTTAGGTGCAAAACGCTGTTCAAGGTCGCCATCAGCAATGAATTGCACATTTCGATTATGCTGATAACGTTTTATTATGTCAAAGAGGTTTTGAATCGTTTTCTTATCGCCTTCCAGGTATTGCATGTAGTGAGTTTCAGTGTAATAAAGCTCACTCGTGATATTTAAAGCAGCATTATTAACGATAATTTGCTTAAACAATCTTTTGATTTCTATTTCGCGGCATTCACATACGAAAAGGAGGTAATACATCTTTGTATGTTAAAATGAACCGCGAAGGTACGTAACTAAATATGGAAAAGATCAGATTAACCTTTTTATTGCGGTCAGCACGTTATCCGCCACTATTTTGTGCCCTTCAACATTGGGGTGTATACCATCAGGTAAGTTTAAACTATCGTCTCCAGCCACACCATCTAACAGAAAGGGAATCAGCATAGCGTCATTTTTGTCGGCCAGGTGTTCAAACATACTTCTAAATTTTCGGCTGTAATCCTGACCAAGGTTGGGCGGCACCATCATGCCTGCAATAATAATTTTAGTATCAGGGTACTTCTCTTTCACTTTGTCGATGATGGCCTGTAAGTTTTTAGTTGTTGCCTCAACAGGTATACCTCTAAGGCCGTCATTAGCTCCGAGCTCAAGTACAAATATGTCAATAGGTTGCTTAAGTATCCAGTCAATTCTGTTGAGGCCTCCCGCAGATGTTTCACCACTAAGACCCGCATTGATTACATCTACATCGTGTCCGGCTTCCTTTAGTTCCTGTTCAATAAGGTTAGGAAAAGCCTGCTCTTTAGATAGACCATATCCTGCAGTAAGGCTATCACCAAAGAATAGAATGGTAGTTTTTTCTGCCTTAAAAGAAAATAAGAAAACAATGGATAAAAGCAGGGTCAGGTTATATGTGCGAAGACTCATAAAAGTAAATTATTAGCTTAAATTTAGTGATCTAAATATGGTATGCTCAAATTTTACACCAAAAAATCAACCACTCATAAAAAACGTTGAACATATACCTACGTTAAACGCTTTACTTAAAGGCTTGTTATAAAAATATTATGTCAAATATCCTCAGTTTAGAAAATATCACAAAAACATTTAAATCAGGTAACAGAAGCCTGACCGTATTAGACGATGTCTCATTTGATGTGGAGGAAGGCTCAAGCATGTCAATAGTTGGTCCTTCTGGAAGCGGCAAAACTACACTACTTGGGCTTTGTGCTGGCTTAGATGTAGCCACAAGCGGCACGGTTTCACTGGTAGGCATTAAGCTCAATGCATTGGATGAGGATGATCGCGCTTATGTAAGAAATCAACACGTGGGTTTTATATTCCAAAATTTCCAATTGTTACCCACACTTACAGCATTAGAAAACGTAACAGTGCCATTGGAATTAAGAGGCGAAAAGGGTTATAAGGAAAAGGCCAGAGAGCTCCTGGATCGAGTTGGTTTGGGTGAGCGGATGGATCATTACCCATCACAGCTATCTGGTGGCGAGCAACAACGTGTGGCTATGGCTCGTGCGTTTATTACCGCACCAAGGATATTGTTTGCCGATGAGCCAACAGGGAATTTAGATGAGGAAACCGCCCAGAAAGTCACTGATCTTTTGTTTGACTTAAACAAAGAGCAAGGCACTACACTCGTTTTGGTTACACACAATTTAGAATTAGCTGAGCACACCGAGCGTATCGTTCAGCTCAAAGGCGGAAAATTGGTTTCTGACAAGAAAAGGTCAATGGCTGCCTCATAATGGAGTATATTATTAAAATAAAGAAAGAAACAAAAAACCTTTTTCGCGACCGTTGGGTATGGAAAATGGCTTGGAAAGATGCGCGCAATAACCTTTCAAGACTGTTTTTATTTATATCCTCTATCATCATAGGTATTGCAGCCCTGGTGTCTATTGACTCCTTCAATATCAACCTGCAGGATAATATTGATAACCAGGCTAAAGATTTATTGGGCGCTGATTTTGTAGTGAAAGCCAATAAACAGTTTGAAGAAGAGTTGGTAACTGCTTTTGATTCTGTAGATGTGCCACAGGCCTCTGAGGCCAATATGGCTAGTATGGCCATGTTTATGACTAGCACACCTGGTACTCGTTTAGTAAGAGTGGTAGCACTAGAAGGCGGTTTTCCATTTTATGGTTCGGTAGAAACACTGCCATCAGATGCCTATGAGAAAGTAAAGAATGGCCCTTACATTATGCTTGATGAAAACCTGGCAAGCCAATATGATGTGAGTGCTGATGATTCTATCAAAGTAGGTAGAATGACATTTAAAGTGGCCGGTGAGGTCAATAAAATACCTGGAGGTGGTGGAATACAAGCCACTTTTACACCGTCAGTGTACTTTCATAAGCGTTACCTCGATTCTACCGGGTTAGTACAATACGGAAGTAGAATTAATTATCGACAATATTTCAAAACAGCTACAGAAGAAGATGCAGATGCCTTATTAGATGAGTTAAAGCCAACTATAAGAAAGTATGGGCATTCATACGATGATGTGGAAGAACAAAAAGAAGACCTGGGAGAAGGTTTTCAAAACTTGTATAAGTTCTTCAATCTCCTGGCATTTGTCGCATTAATCTTAGGTTGTATAGGGGTAGCCAGCTCTGTGCATATATATGTAAAGGAAAAACGTAAAACGGTGGCGGTATTGAGATGCATAGGTGCATCGGGATGGCAGTCATTTAATATCTTCTTTATCCAAACGGTAATACTGGGAATATTTGGGTCGTTGCTTGGTATAGGACTCGGGCTTTTGGTACAATTTGCACTGCCCGTACTTTTAGAGGAGTTTATTCCACTAGAGCTCAATTTAAGTCTGGCTTGGGGAGCTATAGGGCAGGGATTGGTATTAGGTATAGTTATATCAATGCTGTTTTCAGTTTTGCCGCTAGTGTCGGTAAGGTTTGTGCCCCCACTGGCTGTACTCAGAACTAATTTTGAGCCCATAGTAAGAGTCTCTAAGGTGCGCGTCTTAGTAATTTGTCTTATCATTTTATTCCCGCTAACCTTTGCAGCATACCAGACGGATAGTATTCTTACCGGTGTATTCTTTTTTGCAGCACTGGTCATTGCATTTCTGTGCCTGGCAGGAGTAGCCTGGTCCTTGATGAAGTTAGTGAAAAGATATTTCCCTTCCGGGTGGAGCTTCATCTGGAGGCAGAGTCTGGCTAACCTGTTCAGGCCCAATAATCAAACAGTTGTACTTGTTGTAGTAATTGGTTTGGGCGCTTTTCTTATTTCTACACTAAATATTGTACAAAACAGCTTGCTCAATCAGGTGGAGTTTGTTGGTCAGGAAAATCAATCCAATACAATACTGTTTGACATCCAACCTTCTCAAAAGGATGGTGTGGTAAAACTCACGAAAGACAATGACTTACCTGTACAGCAATTAGTACCAATCATCACTTGCCGAATTAGTGAATTAAATGGGCTTACCGTACCTCAAATACAAAGAGATACTACAGACTCCATTCCAAACTGGTCTATTACAAGAGAGTATCGGGTGACTTATAGAGATACTTTGCATGCCTCAGAAACCTTGAAAGAAGGTAAAGTACAACATGTATCCAATGACTCCATTTATATCACCATATCAGAGGGAATGCAGGAGAATTTGCAACTAGAAATAGGAGACACAGTGGTTTTTGATGTTCAGGGAGTACCAATTAAAACTTATATTGGAGGCGTAAGAGAGGTGGAGTGGCCGCAAGATCCACCTAATTTTATATTTGTTTTCCCATCAGGTGTTTTAGAAGAAGCACCACAAATCTATGTGCTAACCACGCGCATCGAGGCGCAAACGCAGGCCAACAATTATCAAAGAGAGCTTATTACCCTTTATCCTAATGTGTCACTCATCGATTTGAGGCTTATCCTATCTACAATAGATGAGTTTTTTAGTAAAGTATCTTTCGTGATACAGTTTATGGCACTGTTTAGTATTATCACGGGTTTAGTTGTGCTTGCAGGAGCGGTTATTAACAGTAAGTACCTAAGACTTAAAGAAAATGTGTTGCTGCGAACCATTGGTGCCGTTAAGAAACAAATTGTCGGTATGACAATTCTGGAGTATGCCTACCTGGGATTTTTTGCTGGCCTCACAGGTATTGGTTTGTCGGTTATCTCAGGTTGGGTATTGGCCATTTATTTCTTCGAAGTAATCTTTTTACCCGATATCCTGGGGCTATTTACCATATGGTTTGGAATTATACTATTGACAGTGATAGTGGGCTGGTTTAATACCCGCGATGTTTTAAATAAATCTCCACTGGAGGTGTTGAGAAAGGAAGTGTAGAATTATTATATTTAGTGTTGCGTTAATTTGTTAATCTGCAGAGCTTACTGAATACACTACTCTACATGCGTACGACTTGTTTACTTCTATTTGTGCTATTAACCTCTGTTGCTACTGCAGATCCACCCACCTTAAAATTTATTGAAAATAAAGGTCAGTGGCCAGGCCCAACCGTCTTTGGTGCAGATGTGCCAGGGGGGAATTTTTATCTCACCCCACAAGGTTTTTCATACTTATTCTATAACACCGAAGATGTTTATAATAGACATCATGGCTTTCATTTAAGTGAAGATGAAAAGATCAAATCTGGTGGCTGGTCTGAGGACATGAACCCAGAAATGCTGAACTTACACTTATTTCATGCAGATTTTGTAGGGGGCGACTTGACCAACATAAAAGGAACCAATCGCTTAAGTACTAATTTCAATTATTACTTTGGAAATAATCCAGACCAATGGGTGAGTAAAGCTGCAGGATTTTACAATCTTGAAGTTGAAGATGTATATGAGAATATAGATTTGAAAATCACTTCTTCATCTGCGGCCATAAAATATGACATACTAGTTGGAGCTGAAGCCGATGTTTCTCAGGTGCAAATAAATTATCGGGGAGCCGATGCCATTTACCTGCGAGGCCGGGATCTTATTATAAAAACTTCAGTCAACGAAATAAGAGAATACAGGCCTTATGCCTATCAGGTTATTAACGGCAAGAAAATAGAAGTGCCATGTGAGTATCGTTTGACTGGTACTGTACTGAGTTATGACTTTCCTTTAGGGTATGACGAATGTTATGAGTTGGTTATTGACCCTTTACTAATTTTCTCCACGTATTCTGGGTCTGCGGCAGATAACTGGGGTAATACAGCCACCTTCGGTGAAAGGGGTAAGCTTTACTCAGGTGGAATCACAAACCATGTAAGAGGGGGGCAATTTTTGGGAGAGTTTCCGGCAACTGAAGGAGCTTTTCAAACTACTTGGGGAGGTGTTTGGGATCTCGCAATAATTAAATATGACTCCGCTGGGCGTAATGTTGAGTATGCGACTTATTTAGGAGGGAGTAACTCTGAGGTGCCAATTAGCATGATAATGAATAATCAGGAAGAATTACTGATTTATGGCGTGACCAATTCTACTGATTTTCCTACAACACCTGGTGCCTACCAGAATTCATTTAACGGTGGTGCGAACATATCGACTATTCTAGGTACTAATTTTGATAATGGAAGTGATGCATTTATAGTAAAATTAAGTCCTGATGGTTCTGCTTTGAGAGGCTCCACCTATTTTGGAGGAAGTGGCAATGATGGTTTGCTAACAAGAAGTGGTGCTTTAACTAGAAATTATGGAGATGAACAAAGAGGTGAGATTTTTATAGATGATGATGATAATGTGCTGATAGCGGGTACTACAAGCTCTCAGGAGTTGTTTGACGACATAAACATACCATCGTTTGATAGGGATGCTAAAGGGGGTACCGATGCCTTCGTAATACAAATGAGCCCTGACCTGACCAGTCTTAACTGGGGTGGATATATAGGCGGAAACAATGATGAAACAGGTTTCGGAATTAAGATTGATATCAATAATAATGTATTTGTGGCCGGAGGATCTAACAGCCCAAGCCTTTCTTTTCCAAATCAATTGGAGAGTTACCACGGTAATATAGATGGTTGGGTCGCCAGAATAAACACAGATACCTTAGCAATAAATGCAGGGTCATTCATTGGTACGAGTAGTTACGACCAGGTATATTTTCTGGACCTGGATAGTAAGCAAGATGTTTATCTGCTTGGGCAAACCACAGGCAATTTTCCCATAAAAGGCAATGTCTATAGTAATGTTGGGGGAGGCCAGTTTATTCAAAAGATGACTAACGGCTTAGATTCGATTGTTTTCTCCACAGTTTTTGGTGCCGAGGGTAGGAGAATACCTAATATATCGCCTACAGCCTTTTTAGTAAATGATTGCAATAATCTCTATGTAGCCGGATGGGGGAATACCCAACCTAATTTTAATGGGTTTAACTATTTAGATATTAATACCAGCGGGCTTCCGACCACCTCTGATGCTTTTCGCACTACCACCAATGGAGATGATTTTTACTTGATGGTGCTTGATGCAAATGCTACATCATTGCTGTATGGAACATTTTATGGGGGAGATAGTGCGCTTGTACACGTAGATGGTGGTACAAGTAGGTTTGATAAAAGTGGGATCGTATATCATTCAGTTTGTGCGAGTTGCACTGGTGGTTCTACTTTTCCTACCACCAATGGTGCATGGTCAAACTCAAATGGTGCTCAACCTGGGTGCAACAACGCAGCTTTTAAATTTGACCTGGCATCGCTAAGAGCCATAATACAGACAAACAATACTGTGCTAAGTCAGCCTGGTTTCAATACAGTATGTCTCCCGGATAGTATTGTATTTGAAAACTTAAGTATTGGTGGTGTGGAGTTTCATTGGAATTTTGGGGATGGAAATGCAATTACCAAAACAGATACCGCCTATATAGCCTATCAATACAGTGCTCCAGGTGAATATATTGTGACACTACGAGCAGTTGACCCTAATACCTGTATTGCGCAAGATATCACAAGTACCGTTGTATATATGCTGGATCCCATGCAAGAAGCGGGAGATGATGCTGAAATCTGTCAGGGAGAGTCTTTTGAACTAACAGCAAGAGGTGGCACCTCTTACAATTGGACAAGCGAAGACAGCACTTTTATGTCTGACGAAGTGAGTCCCATGGTGACACCAGTAGAGTCTACGAATTATTATGTATGGATAAGTGATGCCAATTGTGGTACCCTGGATTCTTTGCAAATAGATGTCATACCTGAAGTTGACTTTAAATATAGCGTAGAAAAAGTGCACGACTGCTTTTCGAGACCAAGGCTTAAACTTGAGAATAATAATGAAACTCAAAGCTTTACCTGGGATTTGGGAGATGGAACCGTCACTGATGAGCTAAATTTTTTGCATGATTATGAAGAAGATGGAGTGTACCTTGTGCGACTATTAGGTCAGGACGGTAAGTGTATTTTTCAAAGAGAGGTGAGCTTAAATATGGTGACAATAAAGGTGCCTAATGTGTTTACACCTTCGGATGGTGCACCTAATGAGCGATTTGAAATCATTTCAGCTTCCCGTGAAGATTTGAAAATATTTAATCGATGGGGGAGGAAAGTGTACGAAAACTCAGATTATCAAGACGACTGGACTGGACAAGATGTACCAGCAGGGGTCTACTTCTATGAGGTAGTGATAGAAGATGAAACTACCTGTACGGGTTGGGTACAGGTCATCAGGTAGTTCCTACCAAAAAATTAACCACAATACACTTAACACAATCAAAAAGATGATCAAGGCGGCTAAGTCTTTGTGGATTTTCATGCATACGATTTTGTGAAAAGATTCTCCAGGGCTTTGATAAACTTCCTTAGTAAATCGAAATATAGAGTCAGTATCATAATAATCGACATCAGCCAAACTACGCCCATGTTAAATTTCAGTGTATCAAAAGTGAAACCAAGAAAGTGTTTTTTGGCTACATAAAACTGCGATCGATAGTCAAGTAAACTCGATGGATCCGGGTCTTTGTAGATAGGAAATATTTTCTGCACTAAATGACCGTCACTTTCGATTATCCGATGCTGTTCATTCTGGTTTTTCACAATTTCCACAATGGCCTCATTACGATAGCGATCTTTAAACTCATCAAATTTAGCTCTATCTTCAGGCGTATTTGTAAGGCTTACAATAATTTTATCTTTAGCGCGGTCAGCTTTATTGTATCTGCTGGCATAAAAAGCCCTGAGTTTTTCCAGGAAACTATAAGTCTCTTGATACAAAGTAGAGTCAAAATTATTTATATTGAGTTTGTCTAACTGTGTAAACTTATCTTTGCCGATAGACTCCAGCTCTTTACCAATTTCATTTCTGAGTAAGGTGAAATTAGACTCCACTTTTTCTTCGACCTCTGTAGAGTTTGGCTTCAGATTGTTGAGGTTGTACTCAAGACTTGTTTCAAGCGATGGGATGTAGTACAATTTTTTATAGTCTGATTGAGCCATTACCTTTTCGTATGGGTAGAATAACTCTTCGTATTCGTTATCCTTAAATTGAGAAACCATGGCTGCCTCAAATGCCCAACGTGAAGCCATTAGGTCTCCGACAATTGGTACTTCACCTGCCGAACTTAAGTCAGGGTTAAGTTTATCAAACTTCACTACCACACCACTAAGTACCAATTGTGGTATTAATAGAATTGGGATGATAATGTAGATAGTAACTGCTGAATTAAATGCAGATGAGATGTTGAGACCCATTACATTGGCCAGGCACGAAGTAGAGAAAAGGATCATCCAATGGGTGAGGAGCATATCGTCTATTTGTAAAATGGTATTACCAATAATTACAAATGTGAGCGTCTGAATAGCACTCAAACTAAATAGGATTAATATTTTGCTAAACAGATAACTACTACGGCTCAGGTTAAGAAATGATTCCCGCTTAAGTATTTTACGGTCGCGTATTATTTCTTCTGCACTTACCGTGAGACCCATAAAGAGCGCAACGATCACGCTCATAAATAAATATGCCGGAATGTTGATATTGCTGCTGAATACATACCCTATGTGTGAGGTATTGTCTTCGTTGTAATACCTTACGATGTAGGCAAGAATCAGCGCTAATACAGGAGCCTCCAGTAAGTTGATAAGTAAATATTGTTTATTACTAAGCTTCGCTAACAGGTCTCTTGTAGAAAATAAGCTGAGTTGTTTGATTTTATTCGGTATATCCAGTGTAGATACGGGAGGGGTTTGAGTAGTCTCCACTTTTGGGGTTTCCGAACGCTCCTGATACATTTGGTGCCATTGCTCCGGAGATATCTTTCTTTCATTAGTGAAATTTCCATACTCATTGATCACCTTAGTTTCGATGATATTGAAAATTTGCTCAGGATTAACATTACCGCATTCTATACACTCACCTTGCTCACTATTAATTAAATTAATGATGTCTTTAAAGTATACAACAGCTTCAACAGGGTTTCCATAGTAAATCTGATAGCCCCCAGTATCTAGAATCACCAGTTTATTAAACATTTTAAAAATGTCCGAGGAAGGTTGGTGGATAACAACAAAAATTAGTTTTCCCTTGAGTGATAACTCTTTGAGGAGGTCCATGATGTTTTCAGAGTCTCTTGATGATAATCCTGATGTAGGTTCATCAACAAACAAAACTGATGGCTCACGTAAGAGCTCAAGACCAATATTAAGACGCTTGCGCTGCCCACCACTAATGGTTTTATCCAAAGGGGAGCCAACTCTCAGGTCTTTGGTCTCTGTCAAACCCAGGTTACTTAAGGTTTTAATGACCAAGTCCTCTATTTCTTTATCCTTTAGTCCATCAAAGCATAATTTGGCAGCGTAGTAAAGGTTTTGGTATACTGTGAGTTCTTCAATGAGCAGGTCGTCTTGCGGCACAAAGCCAACCACACCTTCCACCTGGTCAGGTGATTTATGTATGTCAATACCATTTATTAAGACCTCACCCTCAGAGGGCGCATCATGTCCATTAAGTACATTGAGTAAGGTAGATTTACCAGCGCCACTGGCTCCCATAAGACCTACCAAACGGCCCGACTCTTCGGCAATATTTATATCCCTAAGGCCTAACTTGCCATTTTTAAAGCGATAAGAAATGTTTTTGGCTTCGAAACTGATCTTATGTTCCTCACCCGTTTTCATAAACTTGCTGACTACATCGCCAAAGTATACGGGGTCGACTTTATCGCCTCTTAAAGTAGCACCATTGGCGAATACGGTTTTCTTACCAGATTTTAAAGGAACTCCATTGAGGTAAAGTGTGGAGTTCCCCAGGTATTTCACAAAATAGGTATCTGCTTCCTGCAGGTGTAAGAAACATATTAGCCCATTGATATCTTCTCTTTGCAGATGTTTAAAAACTGGAGAGTCGTAATTGCTGTTATCAACCACCAACATATGATCTGAGTCAAACTCTTGGGCTTCCCGGCCCACCACAAACTTGTTGATGAGATTGATTTCCTCTTCACCGATATTAAATGAGTTGCCAATGGCATAAACCAACTCTTTCTCTCTTTCTGAAATATGTCCATCAGCCAGTATTATGGTCATTAATTCCAAAATAATGACCACTTTCTGTTTTTGGGTAAGCTCCTGGTTTATTTTGCCACAGATTTTGTCGATTCGCTGATGCTCTTCTTCTATATCTACATTTTTACTTATAATGATAGAGTCACTGTATGCATCAAAATCTTTGAGGTATTTATCTACTGCGTTGCGGTTTAGGTTTTCTAAAAGAAACGCTTCGATTTGGTCACGCTCTTGCTGTGTAACATCGTCTTCCTTGGCTACAATGGCAAAGAGCTGGATTATGGCTTTTAATAAAGGCTCACTCATATGTCAAAATAAATACGAGGTAAAATACTAATATATTGGTTGAAAATAAAAAAGGGATCAAATTATTGATCCCTTTCACAAATAGAAATTGTTAAATGTGCTATTCAGTTATGTTATTTCTGATTTCAGCCACTTTAACTGTTATTTCTGTTAAGGTCTCATCTGTAAGTACTAAATCAGCACGGTTGTTCTTTATTTGCTCTTCGATGTTTAACGAAGTGTAGTCTTCCTGTAAAGCTCTTAGTCCATCGATTAACTGATTTACCGGATCAGTCTTTTCGATAGTTTCAAGCATGTTTACTAAATCTTCTAGTGACTTTTCTTGTTCAAGTACTACTCTGATTAACGGGGTCAATACAAGATTTCTGCTGTCGTCAGGTAATATATCTTTCGGATATGTTTTGATCAACTCTGTAGAGATGTAAAGACCTTCGATAAAACTACCTGTGATTACAAGGGCAGCTAGCTTGTTTCTGTTGTCATCTTTCAGGTAATTCTCAGTCTCTTTAATCGTTTCGTTAAGTAAGAAAGCAAGAGAATCTTTTCTCGAAAGGTTACTTTCAAATCTTTTGATTAAATCAGTATCGAAAGAACCAGAAATTCCTAAGTTGTCAGCCAATTTCTTTGCTGAGGTCATATAATTAAGAGCTTCCTGCACTTTGTCATATGATACAAGGTATCCGATGTCTGCCGCATATACCCCAAGGTTTAAAGATGCTTTGTCGTTGCGAGAAGCATATTCATCAGCTCTGTCCTTATCGTTAATTAGCGTCTCATTAAACTCGGCACCAGTAGCTTCCAATAGAAATGGAATTTCTGAAGGAGAAGGTATTTCGTAAACAACCTCCTGAATTTGATCTTTTAAGTCGGTTTCTGCCTGCTCAAACTCTTCAGATGAATCAGCTTTGTCCTCAGTCTTTTGCGATCCGCATGATATAAGCACTACTGCTATTAATAATGATAAAGAAATCGATCCCAGTGTTTTATACTTCATAATTGTTGCTGTGTTAGATTTAGTTCTCAATTTTAATATATTTTTTTTGCGAATAAAACATATTACACCATTATTTTGATCAATGGTAAGTGTTATCAAGGTATCGATGTGATCAGTCTGTTTTATGAACAAATGATTAGAATTTTGTATGTTTTGTATATATGATTAGAAACTGCTGAAAGAAGTTGTGTGAATTGTCTTGAATGGTTATAATCGCCAGTTACATTTTTTAAACTATACACGTTAGAGTGATGAAAACGGTTTGTTCTGCCCCGGTCATGATTGTTGACGATAACGAGATTGACATTTTTATTAACAAGAAGGTTATAGAGTTCAATCGATTTGCCGAAACTTCTATTTGCATGACTTCAGCCAGTGAAGCACTTACCTATCTAAAGAACAAAAATACTTTACCAGAAGTGATATTCCTCGATCTAAACATGCCAGTGATGGATGGCTATCAGTTTCTTCTCGATTTCTCTAAATTCCCAAAAGAAATAAAAGATCAAATCAAAATTGTAGTGCTTACCAGTAGCGATAATGACCGTGACAAAGAAAAAGCGGCCGCCAACCCAGATGTAATGGCTTTCGTTTGCAAACCTCTCAATGAAAATAAGCTGAATAAAATCAAAGCTGAGCTATTTGATTTGAAGCAGTTGCAGGAAGAGGTGTAGTTCTGTTACTGGCGGTAATAATTTTATTTCATCGGTAATTATATTATTTCACGCATTGTAATACCCATGTAAGAAATAAGTGTATTTTGTTCAATATATATAATATCAACTCTTTAAAACTGCTTTAAAAAAAATGTTGAAACATCGATTGATGTAAGCCTCCTCTCTAAATATTGACATATTATAGGTATTTATTGATTTGTAGCAACTATGAGCACTTGTAAGGATGTAGCCCAAAATGGTAATCTAAAGCATACTACTATCTTTGAGTCTTGTATAATACTCAATTGATCTGTAGTTGGATAATTCTCATAAGTCATATATTATATTATACTCTTTCCTGATAGGATTCACCCTGTGTTTTGCTACTAACGCGCAGAATATTGAGTCAATTGGAAAAGAACAGCCATTATCAATTACTGGTGGCTTATCCTTAAACCAGATCTTTTATGCAGTTGATGGAATTGAATCCAGAAGAGATCCATATTCTTATTATGCATCAGGTAATATCAATTTTAATTTGTACGGATGGAGTGTGCCGCTTTCATTCACGTACTCAAACCAACAAGGATCTTTTCAACAACCATTTAATCAATACGGAATTCACCCTAGCTACAAATGGATCACAGCACATTTAGGATATAGCAGCATGAATTTCTCTCCTTATACACTTGGTGGACATTTGTTTTTGGGTGCTGGAGTTGACGCTACGCCTGGCAAATTTAAAATAAGCGCAATGTATGGGCGGCTGCAAAAAGCGGTTGAGCCCGATTCACTTAACGAAACAAATAACTCTGCCTTCAAACGAATGGGATATGGCATAAAGGCCGGGTATGCAGATGGCAATGATCAGTTGCACCTCATTTTATTCAGGGCTAAAGACGATCCAAATTCTATTTCATATGTGCCTGAAGAACTGGATGTATTACCTGAAGAAAATTTAGTGCTAAGTTTCATTGGAAGCAAAGAGCTGTTTGAGCGTATTATTCTAAATGCAGAATACGCCATTAGTGGTATTACTAAAGATAGCAGAGCCCCTAAAGTCGTCCTTGATAAAAATAAGGTATTTGCTAATGTAGGAGATATGTTCAGGCCACGTTTGTCTTCTTCATACTACAATGCACTAAATGCTGGTGTGAGCTATCAGGCGGCTGCATTTACAGTTGGACTAGGTTATGAAAGGATAGACCCAGGTTATAGAACATTAGGCGCCTATTACTTTAACAATGATCTGGTGAGCTATACAGTAAATGCAGCAACTGCGGTTTTAGGAGGCAGGGTAAGCATTGCTGCTAATGTAGGTCTTCAACAAGATAACCTTGATGGTGCTAAAGTAAGTACAATGGAAAGAACGGTGGGCTCACTGAGCGTTGGTTATGCTGCAAGTGAAAGACTTAATTTCAATGCTTCTTATAGCAACTTCACAACGTTTACTAATATCAGATCACAATTTGTCGATATCAATCAACTCACACCTTACGATAATCTTGACACGCTTAACTTTACTCAGATTTCTCAGAATGCTTCACTCAATACCAATTACATTTTGGCCAACTCAGAGACTAAAAGACAGAATCTAAATGTTAATCTGATTTTCCAGGATGCAAGTGATGAACAAGGCGGTGTTGAACAATCAAGTGGGACTCAGTTTTATATGGCAAATGCTGCCTACAGTCTAAGTTTAGTTCCAAGAAATCTTACGATAACAGGAGCATTTAATTATAACAAAAACACATCTCAAAGTATTAACTCTACCACTTTAGGCCCCACAATAGCTGTCAATAAGACATTGATGGAGAGGAAAATGCGTATCGGTATTAGCTCGTCATGGAATGAATCATTTACAAATGGAGAGCAGATTAATAGAGTGATAAATCTTAGGGGTAATGGTAGCTATACCATAAAAAAGAAGCATAACCTTAACCTTAGTTTGGTTTTGGTAAGTAGAGAATCTCAAGCGGAGAATGCTCAAGAATTCGCAGAGTTTACGGGCACCTTAGGGTATAGTTATAGTTTCAGTTCAAATAATTAATGGAGGGTAGAATAATTATATTATCGACTTTGTTTTTTCTAATGACACATGTGTCATTAGCACAGACATATCCTGTTTCTGCTTCAACCCAGATTATTCCACCTTACTCCACATACCTCGCAGGTTATGTAGCTCCCGGGTCTAACAAGTTGGCTGTGAATATATTTTTAGGAGATATCAATCGTGCTGATATACAAGTTAGACTACGTTTGAGAATTGAGGGGCAAGGCATACTTATTGAAACAAAACCAGAGTACTTACCTGCTCCGATGACATTACAAGGAGGTGTGCCCGAGCGGTTAATTGCTTCTGATTTAGAGCAATATTTCAGACCTGAAAATCTGAACTTTCAAGGCATAACTAAGCAACAATTCCAACAAACCGGGCAATTACCTGAAGGCTTGTATCAGTTTTGTTTTGAGGTGTTAGAATATAACCGAGGAGTTAGAATTTCTAATTCGGCTTGCACGATGGCCTGGTTAATTCTTAATGATCCTCCAATAATTAACTTGCCTCGAAATAATGAAAAGCTAAGAGCTCAAAGTCCTCAATACATTACTTTTCAATGGACTCCAAGGCATACAGGCTCGCCAAACTCCGCATTTGCAACAGAGTATGAGTTTTCTTTGGTAGAGCTATGGCCTGAAACGAGAAATCCTAATGACGCCATCTTAACAACACCACCCATATTTGAGACAACAACCGCAAGCACTACGCTCATTTATGGACCAGCAGAGCCACAGCTTGAGCCAGGTCGTCATTATGCTTTTAGAGTAAAAGCCAAGAGTATTTCGGGCGTAGACGAGCTTGATTTGTTTAAGAACCAGGGATACAGTCAAACACATAAATTCATCTATGGGGATGCGTGTAATATTCCAGATGGAGTAGAAATTGTGGCTAAAAGTAGCTCAAGGTTTGTTTTAAACTGGGAAGGAAATTTTAATAACACAGATTATACAGTTCGTTATAGAATAGCTAGCGATTCTGATAGTGATTGGACTGAGGAAAATACATTTTTCGAAGAGTTTGAGGTTAGTGGACTAAACCCTGGAACTACATACGAGTATCAAATAGGCGCTGGTTGTGGGCCTTTTTCAGCAGGATATACAGCATTGGCTTCAATTACTACTGACGAGCCTAAAGAAACTGATTTTGCATGTGGTACTGAGGTCGTTGATTTTGATCTAGATAATAAAGAACTTCTTAATAGCCTTCAGTCGGGACAATATATTTATGCGGGAGATTTTGATATAAAAATAGAAGAAGTTTCAGGTAGCAACGGAATTTTTAGTGGTAGTGGTAAGGCAGAGCTACCGTTTTTAAATTATGTAAAAGTAAGAACGACTTTTGAAAACATTAAGGTAAATACCGATTACCGTATGATTGAAGGGAATGTCTATACGGTCTGGGATCCTAACAGCAGATCAATGATAGACTTGCCCTCTAATGACGATGAACTTGATGAGAGTGAAGGGGGAGATGAAGAAGGGGAAAGTGACACTAACCCTGGAGATAGTGTGGTTAATGTTGATTCTCCAATAGATACAGTTTACCAGGAAGACAATGGAGATATAACGGTTATTACAGAAGATGGAGATACCATTACGGTAGCTAACGGAGATGAAGTTATAATTACCGATAATAATGGTAATTCAACAACGATACCACCACCAGGGGGATTTACTACTGGTGGCAATAACGGAAGTACTGATGGTACAGGATCAGGCAATGGTTCAAATGACCAGTCTGGTGCGTCTGATTCCACTTTTATTGCAGATGCAGATTTAAATTTTGGACCGATAAGTGTAAAATTTGCTGAGTCTCCCCAGTCTACGGGCACTGATGATGAAGGATATTGCTCCTTTGAGAATGTTCCAGTCTCCTTTATTTTGAGTCTCGAGGGTCAACATGATATTTCCAAACAAATCCAAATTGATGACGCAACAGTTTCCTTCAAGAAAAAGTGTGAAGGAGATGAATACAAAGAAGTAGCTTTCAATTGGTCTAACGCAGATGGAGTTGATATAGGTACCATCAAATACATCTCAGCTAAAATTAAAGCACTTGAATTGTTTGTAAACTCAGAAGGTGAGTTATCTGGTGATATTGACCTACATGCTTTTTTAAATGAAGATCAAAGTCTTGGGAATCTGGCTGTAATTAAAAAAGGTGTAAATGGCGACTTTGGTTTCAGTTACAATAACACAAAACTTTTTAAAGGAGTATTTGACTTTTCAGGGATTTCAGGTATTAATATCGACTTGATAAAATCAGATAAAACTATTGCACAAATTACTGATGGGTCTCTAGATGCTGATGGCGTCTTCACGGGTACAACTTCGGTGTCACCTGTCAGCTATCAATCGGAAGGCTTGACTGTATCAGTTAAATCAATGAGCGCTGATATCTCACTGTCTATGCAAAGTGGGTTTGAATTGATTTCTGGTGATGCAGAATTTGTAATATCTGACATACAGGGTATTGATGGAGATTTAGGTGTGAACCTTAACTTCAATGAAGGCATTGTTAACTCTGAACTTAAGTCTAATAACTTAAGTGGGTATGGGTTTACAATAAGTGATACATATTTACAGGCGACTTTCAACGAACAGTTAGATATCGATGAAATTTCAGGATCGTTTGCTGTCAAACATGGGCAGTTCAATTCAAAACTTTCAGTAAATCAATTCGAAGTAAAGGACGGTGTACTTAATAAATTCAATGGCAATGGAGAGCTCATATATAATGATTACGCTGTAAATATTACCAACACCTCATACAATGCAACTGACGACTTAATAATTATAGACGCTATTATTGAAGTAGAGGAGAACGGTGTTAAAGTTGCTGCGTCAATTGAAGATTTCACTATTGATAGAGAGGGTAACATCACCTTTGGAGGATATGAAGCTAATGTATCAGGAACTAGAGCATTCGGTCCACTAGTAATTGCATTAAAAGCCGAAGCGACAAAAGTTGGGAATTATGAAGGTAAGTTCAAGCAGTATGAAGCAGAGGCCTCATTTTATTTAAAGGTTAAAAATTCGAAAGGATTTGATAAGGAGGTGGCAATCGCAGATGCGCATGTTTCATTTGTGAAACACAAAAATAATGACGAGTATAAAAACATTTCAGTATCTGTCGAGGGAGTAAATATACCCTTGGGAAAAATTGGCTTAGTCGAAGGTACTATCAAAGGTGCCAGCATAGAAATAGAAACTGATGCCGAATATCTCACTGGAAATGTGAATGATGAGAATACGGCATATATCTCAGATGAAAGCTATTTAGACCTGCAAGCATCATTAACAGAAAATCAATCTATTTCCGATATAATTATTTTGAAAAAAGGCTTGGAAGGGAATTTTAGATTCAATTTCGACAGAAGTGAGAGCTATATAGGAGATTTTGACTTTAATGGTATAAATAAGATCAATATTGACTTGAAGAAGAATAACACTGTACTGGCAAGTCTAAAAAATGGATCGATTGATAGTGCTGGAAAATTGAAAGGTAAGATTAAATCAATAGAAGGGGCCAGCTTTAAATCAGGTGCTTTTGATGTTGGAATAAGCAACCTTGATGTAGACGTTGAGATGGCCTTGGCTGAAGGTGTTGAGAGTTTCAAAATATTATCAGGTAAAGGAGCCGCAACTGTATCAAATATCCAAAGTGTTGACGGACAGGTAAAACTTCTCTTAGACTATGGCGTAGACGGAAATTTCTCTGCTGATGTAGATAACCAAAATACAAGCCTTACGGCATTTGGTATGTCACTCACTGACCTTAACCTATTAGCAGACTTTAACGAAAAGTTTGAATTGAACAAGATTGAAGGTTCCTTAAAGGCCTCGGATGAGCGGTTTTCAGCTAAACTGGATGTCGATGAATTCTTGCTGCAGGAAGGAGAGCTTAAGACGCTTAAAGTAAATGGAGTAGTTGACTATAAAGGTTTCAAGTTTGAATTGCTTGAGTCAACATATGCGGATGCAGCATTGGATATATCTGCAAAGGTTGAAATTGAAAATGCGGGTAAGCTTAGGGTTGATAAGTTTCAGATTTCAAAAGATGGGGAAATCTCAATTGGTAAAATTGCTGGTAATCTTAATAAACCAATGATTACCATGACGTTTGATGCAACCTTTAAAGACAACGGCTTTAAGGGTGAGTTTAACGGAGATGTGAAGTTTGTAAAGTTAGATGGGGCTCTTGATTTTGGATCTGAAGCTAATTATAACTACGCTTATTTGAGAATGGCGGCAGGTACTCGAGCGGGAATTCCTCTAGGCCCTACCGGACTGAAGCTCAATAAAGTTGGCGGTCAATTAGGGTATAACTATTACCTTAATTTTACATCCGGCAGTTATTCGGGAGGTCCTAAAAAAGGAAATTATCTATTAGGCTTAACGCTAGGTATATCTGATGTTGCTAATATGTTTTCTGCTGAAGGCACCTCAATAGTGCAGTTTGGTGGAGACCGATTTGAATTGAATTTGCTGGGAAATATTAAGGCACCACAAACCAATCCGATTATAGATTCTGATTTTAATGTGAATTACTATTTACCTGACAATACAGTGGATGGATCACTCAATGCTGATATAAATATACCGAGTAGCACAGGGTTTGTTTTTGAAACAACGACACCTGCTAGTATCAATTTTGCTATGGCCGAAGAAAACTGGAATGTTGAAGGGGGAGTTCAGGCTGCTATGTTTAGGGAGATTACATTTACAGGTAATACATCATTATCGAAATCTGGAGAAAGCATAGCAGGTTATCTCAGAGGGCAAGCGAGCTACTCCTATCAAAAGACTTTTAACTATGATTGGACTGCAGCTGATGTTAATGGTTCATTACAGTTAGGTTTTAACTCTCAAATTAATGCTCAACTAAATCAGTCTGGAATTAGTGGATCAATGGGAGTACATATTTATGGCAATGGCAATTTGAGCGTGACCACCATTTTAGGTACAAAAACAGGGAGTGTTTCACTTGATTGCCAGGCACAAGTTAGTTACGAGAACAACCAAGGTAAACTTAGAGGGGAGGCAAATATTGCAGTTCAAAGCTCTTTGGTAGATTTCGAACACTCATTTGAGATTGAGAAAACGTTTTAATTGATGATAAAAAAAGTACTAGGCATATTGTTTTTTACACTATCAGCTTTAGGAACATCCTTCAGTCAGGAAGAGTACTTACTGCTTGGAGAGGGTAGGGAGGATGAGGTGCGTTTATTTTGGACACCAACAGAAAGTTGGCCGAGTAATCTACTGGGTTTTAATATCAAAAGGAAATCTGAAGAGTCATGGATTAAGCTAAATGCCGATGTAATCGTTCCTGGAACTTCAGAGCAAAAGAGTCTTACTAACCTGAACTTTAGTAATACTGAAATTAATAGGTTACGTCAAAAGCGGAGCCAACTGATTTCCGCAGGCACGTTAAAATCACTTTCAACTGAGGATCTTATTGAAATCATGGCTAGTAAGGATAACGTGGAAGGCGTTTCAATTATGCTCAATAGTGATTTTGATATCGCATTGATCGCTGGCTTTGGTTTTGTTGATCTCAATATTGAATCCAAAACAGGCACATATACTTACGGATTGTTCCCTGTCTATGATAAAGGAGAGGCGAAAGAACCTGTTCAGGAGTTTGTCTGGGAATACGGTACGTCACCCACCATTGTGGTTGAAATGGAAGGCAACGCAAAAGCCAATAGTAAGCGCGAAACAGTTGATCTGGTTTACAAAATAGATACTAAGTCCTATAGGTCTTATGATATCCTAAATGGTTTCAATGTACTCAGAAAAAAAGAGGGAGAAGAATCATTTGTAAAACTCAATGAAAACCCTATTTGGGTATCATTAAAATTAGATAAGGCAACACTATACTACAAAGATGAGGGGGTGGATTTAACGGAAGAATATGTTTATGCTGTGGCTCCAAATACAATATTTAATACAAATGGGACTTTACTAGAAATAAAGGTTGCCCCACCTGCTGAAATAGATGAATCCGTTAAGCCTCCGGTGCTGCAGACTCCTTCGGTAGATGAAACACAGGGAAATATTCAATTGAAATGGGATTTTAATAAAAAATTTGAAGAGTCTATTTCTGGTTTCTATGTTCAGTTAAAAGAAAGAGATGGAAACCTTTTTAATAACATAAGTGAACTTTTAGCTCCATCAGTTAGAGCTTTTGAATTTGATCAACCCGCGGCAGATAACGCTTATTATCATTTTAAGGTGATAGCTCTTAGAAAAGATGACCTTGAACTCTGGAGTAATCGAAAGATATTCTTCAATAAGAAAAATACGAAGCCAGGCATGCCTTTAAATTTTCAAGGGTCTATTGAGCAGAATGCTATTAAACTCACATGGAATGAACCAACAGAAAATGCTCAGTCTGTAGTTATGTATAATTTATACACTTCAGGCCCAAATGAAGATAGACTAGTGCGAGAAGGTAGCTTACAAATAACCGCTACAGAACATAAATACGATATTTATAGGTCTAAGTCGGCAGTGTACAAGTTTGCGGTTAGTGCGAGTAATTCATCACACGAAGAAAGTTTAATGAGCGATACACTAACAATTATATTTCCTTCTAAGTCGCTGCCATTTGTAAATATATGGCCTGTGTCAAAGCAGGATAACAAAATTACTTTGAATTGGAAGTATCCTGATGATATAGCCGATTTGGCTGGGTTTAGATTATATCAAAATGGAGAGTTGGTTTTCAACCAGCAAATACTGACTTCGGAACTTAGAACATGGGAAATTGAAGAGTTGTCTGCAGGCACATACACTTATGAACTTGAAGCCATTTCACTTTCAGGTGTAACTAGTGAAAAGTCAAAACCACGAACATTTGAAATAGAATGAAAAGGCTTATTATTATATCAATTCTTTCCTTAATAATAGTACCAGCTATTTGTCAGGTGCCTGTGCCCACAGGACTTAAGGCTAAACTTATTCAAACAGATTCTATGAACTTAGTTCAGTTAAGCTGGTCTAAGAAGTCAAATAAAGATTCAGTTACAGTTGGTTATAACCTTTTGACGAATTTTCCACCACATGAAGAATTGATGATATCTCAGAAAGCCGGTGTGGTTTACGATACTTCGTACTTATATCCAATAAGTAATGTTAGGGGAGCCAAATATAGATTTGCGTTGATGGGACTCAAAAATTTCCCAAAAGTTGAAAGAAGTGAAGTATCGGATGTAGTTGAAATATTGGTTCCATCAACTGTAATACCGCACGTTCAACTTAACAAGGTAAAACAGGATGCGGGTAAACTAATAGTTAATTGGGGTTACCCAAATGACATTGCAGACCTAAGTGGATTCAAAATTTTCTTAAATGATGAGCTTTTAACTGAAATACCCCCCGATAAACGAGTGGTTGAATATGAGGGTGGAGAAACCGGCACATATATTTTTCAAGTTAGAGCTTATACTAATAATATCGAAAGTAAACCTTCTCAAAAAAGGTTGATAAAGGTTGAAAACTAATATGAGAAAGAATCTTTGCATATATCTGCTTGTACTTCCATTACTGATTTCATTTTCGATCAAGGCAAGCACAGGTGATGAAAACGGGAAGAAAACGGGCAATAAAGTAAGTGAAACAATTGGGCCTGTTAAGCCAAGCTCAAAAATCACAACAAGGAAATTTGAGTCTTTAGAGAAATTCACCAATACTAAGGTAGAGCCTGATAATTTATATCCATTCGAGTTTCAGGAAGACTTGCCTGATACTCTACAACAATTTGTAGAACGAGCACTGGAGCTTGAGGAGTATCTGAAAAATAACAACCGATTTGTCGAGGTTCTTGATGAAAAGACTCTTGTTGATCTACCGGTAGGTATAAAAAAGGAAGTCGGTGGTTTACAATATAGTATCTCTATTGATAGTATCGTAATGACACCAACTTCTGCTTATCTCATCGCATACATGGTTTTTGAAATCCCTTCCTCAGAAAAAAAGATTGCATTTCGAGGCAGTAAAATAGGTTTGACAAAATCTGGTGGAATCTCAGGCGGCAGCGCCCGCCTTGAACTTATAGGCGATCAAAGCATGAACTTGTTCAATGAAAAGACCTTGTTCACTCTAAAAGGTGATGGAACAACCTTCGTAGAATTTGACTGTAACGGCTACAAAAGTATGGGAGTTGGAGCAGAAATTACTTTCTCGCGAGATGTTTTGATTCCTGATAATGGCTCTGATACTGATCGAGTTAAGACAAATTTCACAACCACTTTGAGCAATTGGAATGATTTAGTGGTCGAAGTAAGCATGCCAGATTTTCAAGTCACGAAGTTGAAAGATGTAAGCTTCTCAATTAAAGATGCTGTATTTGACTTTTCTGATTATAGAAATGCTCCGGCTATTCAGTTTCCCGAAGGATATGAACATGGGGCCATTAATGCTGGTCTAGACGAGTTATGGAGAGGATTTTATTTAAGAGAGCTGACAGTAAAGCTTCCTGAACAATTTAATAAAAAAGGAGAGGCGACAAGAAGACAGTTCAGCGCATATGATGTATTAATTGATAACCAAGGGTTCACAGGTAATTTACAGGCTTTTAATGTCTTACAACCAAAAGAAGGTGATATGAGCGGGTGGTCGTTCTCGATGGACACCATTAATATAGACATTGAAGCCAATCGCTTAACTAGCGGCAATTTTGGTGGTCAATTAGTAATCCCAATAAGTGGTGATGAAACCCCTTTTGAATATTCGGCAATCATCAATGGAGACAATGAGTATATCTTTAATATTTCGCCTTCAAATGACGTGAAGTTTGAAGTGTTTAAGACAAGTAAAGTAGAACTATACGAAGCTTCATATATAGAGGTTAGCTTGATTGATGGCAAATTCAAACCCAAGGCGAATTTACATGGTAAAATGTCTATCAATGCAAAATTGGGTGACAGTGAGTCGTCTAAAACTGCAAGTCTTGCTGATATTTCTTTTGAAAATCTGGAGCTACAAAGTGAAAAGCCATATATCAAAGTTGGCAGTTTTGGGTTTGGTTCAGAGGCAGCTCAACAGGCGATGGCTGGTTTTCCTGTAGGAATCAACAACATTGGGTTTAGATCAATAGGTGATGAAGAAGTTAGTCTTGACTTTGACTTGACTGTAAACCTTAATGAATCATTTGGTGGAGAAGCTGGACTTTCAATTCTTGGAGAATTTGACAATGAAGCTGGTTGGCAATCTTGGCAGTATAAAAAACTTCAGGTCAATGACATTATGGTTGATATTGACCAGGGAGCCTTTAAATTTTACGGAAAACTTACATTTTTTCGTAATGATGCTACCTATGGTGATGGTTTCAATGGAGTGTTAGATGCAGAGTTTAAACCTGGTATTGAGGTAGGGGCCACAGCTATATTCGGAAGCGTTTCTGGTATGAGATATTGGTATGCAGATGCGATGGCTGAGTTTAACAGCGGTATTCCAATATTTACGGGCGTTGGAATTTATGGCTTTGGTGGAGGAGCCTATTACCGAATGAAAATGGACACAGAAGGTGTGGGTAGTGAGTTTGGGCGTACTAACTCAGGAATTGTTTATGTACCAGATGCGGATTCAGGCCTGGGATTAAAAGCATCTGTTACTATTGGTTCACACCCTTCTAAAAAAGCATTTAATGGTGACGCAACATTTGAAATGTCATTCTTTAAAGGAGGAGGCTTGAGGTATATTGCCTTTAGTGGCAATGCATATCTAATGACTCCAACATTAGATGGTTCATTGGAACAGTTGCAGGGTAAAGTCAACAAAGTGGCTGATGCGGCTAGCAAGCTTCAGGGACCAGATACTGGAATGCTATCAAATGTAGTTTCAGGAGGTACGGATAATACGGCAAGAGAAATATATGGTGAAATTGGTGCAGCAGCTGGGAAAAGAGGTCAGCTGTCAGCGAGTATGATGATCAGTTATGATTTTGAAAACAAGGTGCTTCATGGAAATATGGAAATGTACGTAAATGTGGCTGGTGGAATCATAAAAGGAGTTGGCCCAGGTGGTAGAGCTGGTTGGGCAGTAATTCATTTTGCACCAGAGGAATGGTATATCTATGTAGGCACACCTGATGATCGCATTGGAGTTAGTGCAGGAATCGGCCCAATCAGAGCTGAGTTAACGAGTTATTTTATGATTGGTACTAAAATTCCTGGGAGTCCACCTCCACCAGAGATTGTTTCAGAAATATTAGGAGGTATTGATCTTGACTACATGAAAGACGAAAATGCCCTTGGAATGGGGCAAGGTGTAGGTTTCGGGGCTGCATTCGCAATTGACACAGGTGATCTCCGATTTTTAATGTTTTATGCACGATTCCAAGCAGGAATGGGCTTTGATATTATGTTAAAAAACTACGGTGATGATGTTGCTTGTAAAGGTAGATCTGAACCTTTAGGAATAAATGGTTGGTATGCCAACGGACAGGCATACGCCTACTTTGATGGTAAAGTTGGAATCAGAGTAAAATTATTTGGAAAAAGGAAAAATGTTGAAATACTCAGTATTGGAGCTGCAGCGGTACTACAGGCAAAACTACCGAACCCATTCTGGATGAGAGGGATTGTTGGTGGAAGATTTAGTGTGCTGGGAGGCTTGGTTAAAGGTAACTGTCGTTTTGAGGTAACGATAGGAGAAGAATGCGAAATGGTAGGAGGAAGTGTATTACAAGGTATTCAGGTAATTGCCGAAGTTACACCAAATAACGGTGAAAAAGATATAAGCGTATTTAATACACCGCAAGCTGTCTTTAATATGGAAATCAACAAGAACTTTGAGATGATTGATGTTGATGACAAGAAAAAAGTATTTAGGATTAAATTAGATGAGTTCTCATTAATTTTTAATGGTTCTTTAATACCGGGTGATTTGGAATGGAATGAGCAAAATGACGTGGTGGCCTTTAATTCATTTGACGTTTTCCCATCTGAAAAAGATATTACTGCTTTGGTGCAAGTTAGCTTCGAAGAAAAAGTAGGAGGGCAGTGGGTTCCGGTTTATGTTGATGGTGCAAAATATACTGAAAAAGAAGAAGTAAAGTTTCGTTCTGGTGTCGCACCAGACTACATTCCGCTTGAAAATGTTGAATATAGTTATCCGGTGATTGCTCAAGCCAATTTATACAAAGGTGAGACTAATAAAGGCTATATTAAGTTGGTTAAAGGTCAGCCTTATCTTTTTGAGAAGAATGAAGATTGGGTTCAAAAAGGGAGGTTTAAGGCTTCTGATGGTAGTAAGAGTTTGTTTGATTATAATTATTCATCATCCACTAGACAGGTTAATTACAAATTACCAACGAGCACCCTAAAGAATAATCAGATTTATGCGTTTGAGTTAGTGAATTTGCCAGCAACCTCTCAAGGTGCTGTTGACAGAAATGTAAAAGCAAATACCAATAAATTACTCAAAGATAATCAAGAAATTGATACTGAGATCACTACTAAAGAAGCAGAAGGAACTATAGACGAACTCCAAGAAAAAAGTATTTATACAACATACGTTAGAACGAGTACATACAATACTTTGAGTGACAAATTGAATGCAGCCGATATGAGTCAACAATGGAGATGGCCGATTAGAAATGGTGTGCATGAGCTAGGTAAAGCCATAGAAATAGTAGAAGTATTTGATAATGCCGAGTTAAATGGTTCAAACGGACAAGATCCAATGATACAGTTTGAAGCCATCTTGTCTGATAATAGATATTTCAATGAATATATGAACCCTATTGTGTATGGTGGTTATCCTTTAGAAAATAGATTTAAAATAGATTGGAGAGATCCGTTGGAGGAGATGGGAGTACCACCAGTCCGGGCTGTATTTATTAGACAACACCCAGTTAGAAATATTGAAATAGACGATGCTGCTCTAGCATCAGGCTCTTTCTCGTACCGAGGTATTCAAGCAGCATTTATTTATAACCTTTCGCATTATTATCAAAAGGATATGTCTAATCTTCAAAATCAGGTAGCGACATATTATGCAGACTCAGGTTATGTTTCTGATAGGTTAGAATACTTATTGATTTCCTCTTTTCCGAGAATATTGGGTGGCCCATATAAGGTGAAAGTCAAATATGTTTTACCAGGTATCAATGAAGTTAGCAGTACTAAGGTGATCACGATTACAAATCCAGTTGAATAGATGAAAGCGGTGAAAAGAACAGTAATTGTACTTGTAATTTCAATAATTGGAAGTTGGGTCCACGCCCAGGACTCCATTCCAAAAATTGAGGTATTAGCCAAAGCTAGTAAAAATGATATTAAATTAAGATGGGCTCCAAATAGTCCCGTAGCTTGGCAAAGACTTAATACTTACGGGTTTATTGTAGAAAGATCGACCATTATTCGAGATGGTATGCTTCTTAACGATGTGGAAAAGAAAGTACTAACGCCACTTCCTATAAAACCTAGACCTCTAAACGATTGGGAGAGTATTGTAGATGAAAACGACTATGCTGCAGTTGCCGCACAGGCCATTTATGGAGAGACTTTTGAATTATCTGAAAATTACAGTAATGATATAATACAAGTAATTCAAAAATCTAAGGAACTTGAACAACGTTTTTCATTTGCACTCTTTTCAGCAGATCAGTCTTTTGAGGTTGCAGAGCTATCTGCTCTGGCATTTATAGATAATACGGCTAAAGAAGGTGAAAAATACTCATACAAAATTAAAAGTGCAGTGCCTAATGACATCGAGGAGATAGACTTTGGCACAGTATATATTGGGCTAGAAGATTATGAACCATTACCAAAGATCTATGATTTGCAAGCTGTTTTTGGTGATAAATCTGTCATTTTAAGTTGGGAAAGATTGAATTTTGAAGGCATCTATAACAGCTTTATAATTGAGAAATCATTAAATACCCCTGATAATTTTAAGCCAATTTCTAAAGAGCCAATTATTAATGCTAGTTCATCCGAAAAAATTCAGACCAGGCGCTCTTATAAAATAGATTCGCTGTCAAAGAATGGTCAGCGCGTGTATTATAGGGTAAAAGGAATAAATGCGTTTGGAGAGATATCTCCACCTTCAGACTCAGTTTTTGGAGAGGGTTTTATTAGGTTGTCAGGAAGGCCGGAGATTACTAAATGGACAACTGATAATGTGAAAGCTGAAATTCAATGGGATTTCGGTAATAAAGTAGGTTTAGAAGGATTTAAAGTAGGAAGATCATCTAACGTAGACGGTCCATATATGACATTGGATATCGTTGGAAATGAAACGTCTAAATATGTGGATGATGAACCAATGGGGACCAACTATTATCGAATTACAGCCTTCAATGCAAATCAGGATATCCATTCTTTTCCAGTAATGGTTCAGTTGGAAGATAGTATTCCTCCGGCAATACCTACTGGATTAAAAGGAACAATTGATTCTACAGGAGTTGTATCGATTGAATGGAATGAAAATATCGAGTCTGATTTACTAGGATACAGAGTTTATAGAACAAATTTTAAGAGTGCTGAAGCAATTCAAATTACGAAAAATGCGGTTAAAGATAATTCTTTCAGAGACACAATTAGTATTGACAATCTTACTGGGAAAATATATTATAATGTGCAAGCGGTAGATAAGCGATTTAATCCGTCAGAGAAATCCATTCTTTTAGAGTTAAAGAAGCCAGATATTGTTCCTCCAGTTCCGCCTGTGTTTAACAACGTGAAAACACAAATAGATGGCTCCTACCTTCAATGGATACCCAGTTCAAGCACTGATGTAGTGAGGTATGATATATACAAAAAAACTAAGAATGAAAGTAATTGGGAGCTAATAGGTTCTTTAGGTTCGGACAAAGATAATTTCTTGGACTCTTTGGTACAGACAGGGCAAAATAATTACTATACGATTGTCGCTGTTGATCACTCAGGAAATGAGTCTATCCCAGCTAAACCAGTACAGTTAGTCACAAGGAAAAAGGTAATAGGCGAATTTTCTAATTTAGCTATAAAGTTAAATCAGCAAGAAAAGAGTATTGAAATAAGTTGGGATTATAATGGTCCCAGTGTATCAAAGTATATTATATATAGGTCAAAGGGTGATGATAGGTTAAGCTTGTATCGGTCAATAGATGGTAGTAGTGTGTCATTTTTTGATGACTCAACAAAAAAAGGCTCGGATTATGTTTATTTAATTAAATCAGAACTAGACAATGGTCAGGGAGTTTTTTCCTCAAAAATGAAAATATCCTATTAAAATATGAGAGTTATATATTTATTGTTTTTGCTAAATTTTTTTGTGATATCAAGTGGGAGTTCTCAGTCCATTTCTGGGTCAACTACCGTTTGCAAGAATCAAATCTATACTTATACCGTGAATAGAAATGGATGCCCTGGGATTACGTCTTGGCAAGTTTCAGGCGGTACGAAAATTGATGAACCTTCGGTTGGTAAAGTCAGAGTAAGGTGGACAAGTGATGGAGCAAAAAAATTGACTGTGCTTTTAGGATTCCATACGCCTCCATGTCAAAGTACTGTTAGTCGGAACATATATTTTGTAACTGTTCCTAACGTTGCTATCAAAGATGATTTGGTAGATAGCTATTGTTCAGATCAGACAGTAACATTAAAAACTAATGTTTCTTCAACATCATATACGAGAATTTGGGAATACAGAACGGGTTCAGGAAGCTGGAATAACTTCCATACGACAAATTCAAGGACATACACTTTCAAACGTGATGAAGTTCTGAGCTCAGTACCTATTGAAATACCCATTCAATTTAGGGTAAAACTTCAAGCCTGTTCTAACGGATATCAAACCCAGACGTCAGCAGTACGGACTGTTGATTTTTTTAAATCTTTGCCACTTCCTCAAACAATTTCACCACAAAATGTTACAACATCTTGTGGGAGCAACGGGAGTGTTACTTTTAGTAATTTTAAATATTCAAATGGTACAAGTTATCAACGTGAAGCGATTATTATAACTCTGGTTAAAGATGGTGTACGAGGAACAAGTCGTACTTTTTCGGGAAGTAATTCATATGTGTTTAATGGTCTTGAGGCAGGTAATTACCATCTTGCAATAGAGTATGCGAGTCCGGCAGGAAGAGGATCTTGTGTGGAGATATACTCCAATCCTTTTGTGATAGGTGAAGGGCCAGATATGACTATTAATAGTATACAAAATATTCAGCCAATATCATGTAATTCTAGTAGTCAAGGTAATGATTCAGATGCTCAAATAGAGGTTGTTGTAAATAATGGAAAGCCACCATTTAAATATTTTATAAGTAAAAATGAAGGCTCATTTGAACTTGGTTCTGGTGGATCAACCAATTCTAGAAGATTTGTATTTAACGGTCTAGGAGTAGGTGAATATAAGATAAGGGTTGTAGATAATTGTGTGCCTAAAGTGACTTTAGAACAATCGACTCCAATTGAGATAGGTGAACCAGCACCTTTAAATATATCAGCTTCTGGGTCCGATATTAGTTGTGCGAACTCGACAGATGGACAAATTATAATAACGGGAACTGGAGGAACAGGAAGTAAAACTTATTCAGTAAATGGTGGGTCTAGTTTTTCCTCAAATAACGTGTTTGCAGACCTTGCTGATGGCACCTACAACACAAGAATTAAAGATTCAAAAGGCTGTGAGCAAGCGGGTCCGGCACTTACGATTAATGCTCCTTCGGCAGTTGTTATTAATTCGGTGGATTTGGTGGAGTATGATGGATATGGTGTAAGTTGTACAGGTGAGTCAGATGGTCAGGTAATATTAGTTGATGCTGCCGGAGGTACCGGAAGTATATTGTTCTCAATAGATGGCGGTAGTTACACCTCATATTCGGGGTTTTCTGGGTTGAGTGCCGGTGATCATGAAATTAGAGTAAAGGATGTAAATAACTGTGTGGAGCAAACAACAATTACGCTGACTGCACCCCCTGCTTTATTGATCAATGGTTCAGTGACTTCGGACTATGGTAGCGGCAGAGCATTGAGTTGTAGTGGTGCAAGCGATGGAGAGATCACACTAAATGCCTCAGGTGGAAGAGGAACGTATGAATACTCTGTAAATAATGGAGCAAACTGGCAATATGACCCGGTTTTCAATAATTTGCCTTCTGGCACATACATAATAAAGGTTAGGGATAAATTAGTTCCTACATGTATTCAAACTGCGGCTTCAAATATTGTAATAAATGACCCTCCTTCAATTGACTTATCTGAGACTATCTCCTCTTATAATGGCTATGAGATCAGTTGTAATGGATCCTCGGATGGAAATATTATACTTACCGTGAGCGGTGGCAGTGGTAGTTTTACCTACAGTTGGTCCAATGGATCAACAACTAAAGATTTAACAGGAGTTGAAGCTGGAACTTATACGGTAACAATAACTGATACAAATGGGTGCTCAATCAATGAAAGTTATACATTGAATGAGCCAGCTACCTTACTTGGAAGTGCGATAGCTTCCAATTTTAATGGTTACGAGATAAGCTGTTATGAGGCCTCTGATGGAGTAATTGATTTAGATGTTTCTGGAGGTACAGCTCCATACACCTATCTATGGAATAATGGAGCTACGACAGAAGATTTAAATGGTTTAGGACCAGGGTCCTATGATGTAACTATAACAGATGTCAATAATTGCTCAACTCAGGTGAATAATATTAACATTACACAACCTGAAGCGTTAGAAATAGCTATTTCAAATACAACACATGTTGATTGTAATGGAGCAAGTACTGGAGAAGTTGTATTATCATCAATTGGAGGTGTGGCTTCAAAGCAATACTCAATAGATGGAACCAACTACCAAACAAGCGACATCTTCTCTAACCTGTCTCAAGGAAGTTATACACTTTATGTAAGTGATGGAAATGGATGTACAGATCAAACAAATATAGTAATAACGGAACCTCCTGTACTTACAGGGAGTGTTGTAAGAGAAGCAGATGCCACTTGCGGAGACTTTAATGGAGAGGCAGAGCTAAGCATAGCAGGGGGAACCACCCCATATAGCTACCGCTGGGAAAATAGTGCAGGAGATATTGTAGGGACAGAAACGGTACTTACTGGTGTAGGTGGTGGTGTATATACAGCAACCATAACAGATGCCAATGGCTGTGTGATAACTAGAACTGCAAATGTAAGTAGTGAAGACGGAGCGATTGTAAGTACATCATCTACTACAGCGACTACATGTTTTGACAGCGCAGACGGCCAGGCGACTATATCGATCACGGGCGTATCACCTTTTGACATTGCATGGAGTTCTGGAGAAACAGGGGAGACAGCGAATCAACTCGCGGCAGGGGACAATGCAGTAACAGTCACAGATGCTAATGGCTGTGTGGTTGTAGAAGTGATCACGATAGATTCACCGGAAGCCATTAGTTACACGATCACAAATACTCAACAGCCTACCTGCCATGACAGTGCTGATGGCAATCTTACGATACAAGCCCAGGGAGGAGCAGGAAGTTATACTTATAGCTGGGATACAGGTACAACAGACCCAAATCTCACCAACATATCACAAGGTATTTATGAGGTTACCATAACAGATGCCAATGGCTGTAGCTTCACAGATGAGCTTACCCTCGAAGGAATAGATCCCATCTCGATAGCAACAACAGAAATCATAGAACCGACATGTGTGGGAGATGCAGATGGCAGTGTAATAGTTGAAGCAACAGGCGGAAATGATAATTATACTTATCAATGGTCAAATGGCGAGACGGGCACTCAAATTACCAATGTACCAGCAGATGAGTATCAAATTACGGTTACTGATGAAAAAGGGTGCTCGACCACAGAGACAATTGTCATAGCGGAGCCAGAGGCTTTTGAAATAGATTTAGGCGGCACCATAGAAATATGTGAGGGAGCAGCTTATGAGGTTAGCTATCCGTTACCGAATGCTTCTTACAACTGGTCCTCAGGCAATGGATTTTCAAGTACTGATGAAATAGTCATACTGGATGAGGCAGGAACCTATACCTTAGAAATAATCAACGAAGATGGTTGTGTGGCGTCAGACTCATTTGAGTTATTGGTATCAAGTGATCTACTCAACGCAGATTTTTTAATGGTCAATGAGGCATATGTAGGAGACACGGTGATAGTAATAGATATCTCATGGCCGATACCGGAGGATGTAGCCTGGGCTTTTGGCGAAGGTGTAACCATAGTAGAACAAAATAGCGACTTAGCTGTGCTGACCTTTACAGAACCAGGTAGGTATGAAGTGTTTATAGATGTGTCATTGGCAGACTGTCAGGATTTTTACAGTCAAAGCATAAATGTGTTACCTGCTAGTGAAAGGCCAAGTAATACCGGAAGGGTATCATCAAAAGAAAAACTCATCACTTCCTTCAGAGTTTATCCTAACCCTAGTGATGGTCAGTTTGATATAGAAGCAGACCTAAGTGAGGAATCTGATATCAATATTAAAATGATAGACCTGTCAGGCAACAGTATAGTTATTGATAGGACGATTCCTAACACTAAAGAGCTAAGGGTGCCATTCAATCAAGCATTAAAGAAAGGTCTCTACCTTATTATGATTGAAGCAAATGGAGAATCGAAAACCAGACGAATTATGATAAAATAAGCTCCCAAAGAAGCTTATTCTTATTGCTTCACCAATTCAATCTTTAAAATAATATCAACTTTTTCGCCTACAATCAGTCCACCGCTGTCGAGTACATCGTCCCATGAGAGGCCGTAGTCAAATCGATTGACCGTACCGCGAGCTTCGAAGCCGGCTTTCTCTTTTTTGTTAATAGAAACAATGCCGCCAAATTCCGCATTTAGCGTGATGGGTTTGGTTACCCCTTTCATAGTGAGGTTACCCGTGATGCTGTACATATTGTCTTCTTTTTCGATAAAAGAAGTGCTTTCAAACTTTATTTCGGGATATTCTGCTGCATTAAAAAAGTCATCATCTTTTAAATGTTTGTCCCTTTCAAGGTTGTTTGTAGTGATACTAGCTGTCTGAATGGTAGCAGTGATTTTTGCACCATTGAAGTCATTTTTCTTTGATGTTACAGTTGCACTATACGAAGTAAACTGACCCGTTACTGAAGAAACAGCCAGGTGAGAAACTTCAAATTGAATAGAGGAATGGGTTGGGTCTACAATCCAGGTGGTTTGTGCCTGACTGGAAATAAACAAAAGTGCTAAAATCAATGTAAAAAATATCCTTTTCATGGCGTATGAGTTTTTAGTTTAAATGTTCTGATCTATAAATAAGATAGTAAATAATTAGAACATTTCATATACACTTATACGCACAAGCCATACCAAAGGATTGATGGGAGTTATAAGTAAAAGAAAATCAGTGAATTATCAGCTTACATTTTCTTCCATTAGCACTTCGTCCTTGTCCTCCACCATCAAACAAAGTAAACCAGCCAAAATCATTGAGGCACCTCCTAATATAAGGGCGTAAATGAATTGGCTTTCAAAAAAGGTTGCAATTAGAAAGCCCAGTACGCTCGCGGCAACGATTTGAGGGATAACAATAAAGAAATTGAATATACCCATGTAATACCCCATTTTTTTGGCCGGAAGCGAGTTAGACAGCATAGCATAGGGCACTGATAATATACTGGCCCAAGCGATTCCCACTCCGATCATTGATAAGATCAGGAAATCCGGATTGTTGATGAAGTAAAAGGAGATTAACCCAACACCACCACAACACAAGGCAAGCATATGTGTAATTCTGCGACTTGTATACCTGGCTACCACTGGTAGCAACAGGGCGGCAAGAGCAGCTACTCCATTGTAGCCACTAAATAATAGAGATACCCAGTCGGCACCATCATTGTATGCCTGACTGGTGGTATCAGTTGTATTGTAAATATGACTGGTAACCGCAGAAACAGTGTAAATCCACATAGCAAAAAGCGCAAACCAGGAGAAGAACTGAACAAAGGCCAGCTGTATCATTGGTTTTGGCATATTTTGAAAATCTCTTACAATTTGGACAAAGCCATTGCGGTATTTATTGCGCAACATAAATAATGCTGCAAAGGTATAGCTAAAGCCAAATAGGCCTATAATCCCACACAACACATAGAGCTGTGGGTCTAAGTTTTTGGAAGCAAACCAAAATGCTAGTAGTAAAGAGAGTACAACCAGGCTCAAACCTATTTTAAGATAGGTAGAGGCTTTGTATTTTATTCTCAAGGGCTCTAGTGGTTTGTCTTTTCGAAGTTCTTCTGCATCAGGTGGATATTCCTTTGTGGTGAATACTGTCCACATGACAGCGCCAACAAAGGCAATGCCTCCAACATAATAAGACCACTTCACTGATTCTGGTATTTCACCGGCAGCAGCTGTATTGTCTAACCCGATAAGATTGGTAAATATCCAGGGAAGTGCAGAAGCTACCACAGCCCCTATACCGATGAAAAAGCTTTGCATGGCAAACCCAGTGGTACGTTGCTCTGGTGGCAACATATCACCTACAAAGGCACGGAACGGTTCCATACTGATGTTTATCGAAGCGTCCATGATCCATAACATGCCAATGGCAATCCAAAGGGTAGGAGAGTTAGGCATGATGAAAAGCGCAATGGTGGCTAATATAGCACCGACTGCAAAAAACGGACGCCTCCGACCCCATTTGGCATGCCAGGTGCGATCGCTATAGTATCCAATAATGGGTTGTACCAAAAGTCCTGTAACAGGAGCGGCTAACCAGTAAAAGGCTAAATTTTTAGTGTCACCACCCAATGTTTCAAAAATTCTACTTGTGTTTGCGTTTTGTAAGGCAAACCCAAACTGAATGCCCAAAAAACCAAAACTCATATTCCATATTTGCCAGAAGCTTAGCTTTGGTTTGTCGGAGGATAGCGAAACGTTACTCATGTTACAGGTCGTGGGTTTTAATTATTTTACAAAAACGTAATACTGGAATGGCGCAAGAGATAAACCTTCTTCAGAGATCTCCACAGCCTCGTTGGTGAAGTAGTCCTCGTGAGTGCCGTAAAGACTTTCATTTGTAAATTCAGCCTCCTGCTGCTCATCAGACATATTGATGATCACCGTTACTTCATTATCATCTTTGGCTCTTGTAAACGAAAATACCTGAGCATTTCCATCTTCAAGGAACTCCGGCACAGCTCCGTAAGCACCGTTGTGCAATGCAGCATTCTCTTTCTTTAAGGAAATAAGGCTTTTATAAAATCCTTCATACTTTACTTCTGACCAGTCGATGGTATCTTTATCAAAGAACCTTAATCTCTTGTCGAGCCCTGCTTCCTGGCCGCTATAGATCAATGGCATGCCGTAAATAGTGAAATTATAGACTGCGTAGGCTTTATGGCCTTCTCCTAACCGTTCGAATACAGTTCCATTCCATGAATTTTCGTCATGGTTGGTGGTAAACATCATGCGTATAGCATCATCCTGGTAGCGGTCAAGGTCTTCTTGCAATCTCAATTGTAATGAGTCGGCATTGTAATGCCCTTTGGCGGTTTCATTCATCCAGTGGTGTGGTCCCCAGCCATAAGTCATATGAAAACCGGCATCATGCATTTTAGGCTCGTCCCATTCTGCGAGCATAAATACATCTTTTTCTTTTTGTAAGCTATCGATAGCGGCAGACCAGAAGTCGTTGGGCACTTCTCCGGCCACATCACATCTAAAACCATCGATGTCCATTTCGGTAATCCACCATTGCATTTCATCGATCATTTCCTGACGCATATCGGCATTTTCATAATTTAGATCAGCCACATCTGTCCAATCTGTCCCCTTAGGCCAGATAATATTTCCAGCAGAATCTGTAGTGTGGTAGCCTTCTTTTTCCGTCCACGCATGGTCAAAACCCGTATGATTGGCTACCCAATCAAGTATCACCAACATATTTCTTTCATGTGCTTCTTCTACAAATGTTTTGAAGTCTGCCTCAGTACCAAAATTTGGATTAATGGCCGTATAGTCCTGAATAGAATAATAACTACCTAAAGGACCTTTCCTATTTTTCTCACTTATAGGCTGCACGGGCATTACCCAAAGAATATCCACACCCATTTTTTGTAGTCGCGGTAGGTGAGTGGTGAAAGCATTAATGGTACCTTCAGGAGTATATTGTCTGATATTTACCTCGTAAATATTCATGTCCTTTGATCGTTCAGGAAAAGAAGCAACCGTCATATTATCGGCCTCTTTTTCAGCTGATTGATCTTTTGGGGTGCAAGCCCCCAGGCCTAACAAGGCAATGGTACTAATGGTAAAAATTTGCTTTAGCATATTAATAGGTTATAATTTCGAATCTATAAGGTTTAAGGGTCAATGTCCCCTGATCGAGCGTCCCTTCAAAATGAGTCTTTCCAGAAATTCCATCTGGCAATTTAAGAGAAAGTGGCTCTGCTGATTTGTTGAAAACTGCCAATACATGATTGTTAAAGTACGATCTTTTAATAATCAAATGGTTATTTGATTCCTCTACGATTTCAATGTCACCGTAAATGAGTGCCAGGTTATTTCTTCTAAGAGCAATCATTTTTTTAGCGCGCTCTCTGGTTGCTTCCTCTTGCGGGGTAAGGTCATCAAACCTCATCATACGTCTGTTGTCGGGGTCATTGCCACCGGGAGAGCCTATTTCATCACCATAATAAATGGTGGGAACACCTGGGATTGTCATCATAAACGCTGTTAAGGAAGAAAGTTTGTGGTACGCCATGGTGTCCTGCACGTCTATTTTTCTAGTCCAGCCGGCTAGCTTGGCATCTTCATCAAACCTCACAGAACCATCGGCATATGAGATGAATCTGGCTCTGTCCTGGTTGCCTGTAATGTAACCCATCAGGTTATGATCACCATAATAGGAGAGGCTTTCTCGCAAAGAAGCGGTGAGCCTTGAAAATCCAACGTCCTCTCTGGCAAAAGTAGCCACTGCATCATCATACAGGTTGAAATCAAATTGAGCTTCTAACATACCTGTATTGATATAGCTGTTGATCAATTCTCTGCTACCATAAGTTTCACCGATTTGAAATACTTTTTTGCCCTCAGGCTTCACAACTTGTTTTTTTACTTTTTCTGTTAATACTCTCCAGAAGATCAACGGAATATGTTTGGTGGCATCATGCCTAAATCCATCAATATTGTACTCTGTTAGCCAGAAAAGTGCCGAATCAGTCATTGGGTCTACTATCTCCATTCTTGAGAGGTCCAGTGTTGGCATAAAGGTGTCAAACCAGGTCGTAAGCCTGTGATCATCCCAGCGCTCGGTATTCAGCGAACCATCCGGTAGGTATAGCTCCGTAGCCCAGTCTTTATTGTTTTGATACACAGGATGCTCTTCGTGCACATGATTGGCCACATAGTCGAGTAGGACATTCATATCATTGTCGTGTGCGGCACCTACCAAATCGTGCATTTCCTGGCTGCTGCCAAACCTATAGTCCACTTCTTTAGACCTAATAGGCCAATATCCATGATAGGCTGAGAAAGCGGTTTCAGGTGTTGGGTATTTTCCATAAGCACCTTCAGGATTTTGAGTTATAGGAGAAAGCCAAACTGTATTTACACCTAGCGATTTGAAGTAACCATCATTAATCTTTTCACTAACCCCGGCCAAATCTCCTCCAAAATAGTCTGCTTTCGGATGGACCTCAGGTATGTTTAGTGGGTGGTCATTTGACGGGTTGCCATTATTAAAGCGATCAACCATTAAAAAGTACATCACCATGGCTTCATAATCTTCTCTGTTGAGTTGAGCGGCCTCTGAAAGCACATTGCCCTTGTGTAATGGTATGAGCACATCATTGGAGATGCCAAAATCATTATAAGCCCATAAGCGGATATGCTCTCGGGTTGAGGTTTTTTCTAACGGTGGTATATTCAGAATTATTTCTGTGCCATTGATGGCAATATACTCCTCAGGAATCCGGTAGTTTCCGATAAATGCAACGATAGCTGAAGGTGCATTGGAGGCGTTTAGGGTAATGCTTTTATTGTCAAAAGCCTTAGTTTCTACAATAGGAAGTTTGGCTCGCTCAGCACGCTTTATTTTAACAAAGGAATTCCATCCACCCATGCCATTGTCTACAGAATCAGGGTTATTAGGGTCTCTGATTTCTTTACCATCAACAACAAACAAATACTGGTACTGGCCAGGGTTTAATGTTACACTGGTGTTGAAGGTGTCTCCCTCTTTTGCTAAAACAGTGTTGTTGGGATTCCAGGCGTTGAACTCACCTTTTATTTGCACTAATTCTGCTTTGCCTGTGTATGAAAAGGTGATTGTTTCTTTATTTGATTTCTTTAAAAGCACACTTTCAGCCACACCCTTCGACCAAAAGTGAAGTGTTGATAGTGGGTTTTTAAGGGTTCCTTTTAAAACAAGTGTATCGGCAATTTGCGTTTGCTCCAGTTGACCATCGTTGGTGATTGAGTCAATGCTGGTGGGTTCCAAAACAAAATCTGAGATTACTATTTTTGTTTGGTCATTGTCAAGCAAAATAGGGCTGGCTTTTCCTACAATAAGAGGAGAATCATGTACTTCGAATTGCTTTTCAGCATCTTGAGTACATGAAATTAAACCAGATGCGATAATACTACCAGCTAATAGTAATTGCTTCATTGCTATTGTTTAGAGTGATTGTTTTTAAATCATCGATTTTCAATCGGTGCGGTACAGCCTGATCTATAGGGTCGAAATTCGAAATGGCCTCAACAAATTGATACGCTTTCTTTGCTACACTCGCTTCTTTACCATTAACTGCAAAGCAAGCATCTTCAAACCCATGCAGGTGTAGTGACAATTGCTTCATTTGTGAGTTGAATTTACCTTCAGCGGTGCCTATCCTAATCTGATTATCTTCTGGGGAGTAGCTGATGGTGCGTTGGTAATAGGATTCTTTTTCAAAATCATAGGTTTCTCCATCGTCTTCATAGTACACAAACGTATTTTCCTCATTGCCAGCATATACATGAATCTCCAATTTTTCTCCTTTATCCTGTGTGTTGATGCCCGTTTCCGGGTAAACAGGAATAATGGCTGAACTTTTCACAAATAGTGGCAATTGGTCTGTGGGGCATTCAGCCACGATCTCCTGATTGCCTTCGTATGATTTATCAGTAAATAATTCATACCACTTACCTTCAGGGAGATAGACTTTTACAAGCTCTTTGGTGCTTTCGACAGGAGCGACAAGTATTGAAGGGCCAAATAAGTATTGATTTTGAAAAGTCTCCAGGTAAATATTCTCGTCATGGGTGTAGTCCATGGCCAGACTTCGAGCTACAGGCAGTCCATTCTGACTTGCTTCCTGAAATTGTCGATAGATGTAAGGCATTAACTTATACCTTAGTTTGATATAATTTCTCGAAATTTCTTCCACTTCTTCACCATAGGCCCATGGCTCTGAATCCCTACTGTTGATCATCGAGTGGCCTCTAAAGAAAGGTGAGAATGCACCAATCTGCACCCATCGTGCAAACAAATGTTCGGTGGCGTTACCAGCAAAGCCCCCAACATCGTAACCCGCAAAAGGTATTCCTGCAAGCCCCATACTATTTACAAGCCTCACGCCCAATAGCATGTGCTCATCACTCGCAACATTATCTCCTGTCCACACGGCTGCATATCGTTGGATGCCTGAAAAGCCCGCTCTTGTTAAGTTAAATGGTCTTTTGCCATTCATGAGGGCTTTTGTTCCCTCGTAAGTGCTTTTAGCCATTTGTAAGCCAAAGATATTTCTACCTTTTCTAGCGGTATCTTTCTCACCTTCAAAGTCAAATTCTATTAATTCTGGTAGCATCTGACCCCAGGTGGCAATCTCGTTCATATCATTCCAAAAACCTTCTACACCAATCTCAGTATAGGCTTTTAAGTTTTCTTTCCACCAGTTGCGTGCTTTTGGGTTGGTGAAGTCAGGAAAATGACACCAGCCCGGCCAAACCTCTCCGCTATAGTTGGTACCGTCAGGATATTTCACAAAAATATCTTCTTGTTTGCCATTTTCATAAGGCGCATAGCCCTCTTCAATTTTAATGCCCGGGTCGCACATGACTACAACCTTAAAACCCTGGTCTTTCAAGGTTTTTAGCATCCCCTTGGGGTCAGGGAAACGGTCTTTGTCCCAGGAGAAAATTTTATATGCATCCATATAGTGGATGTCCAATACGATTACATCAGCTGGTATATCTTTATCTCTAAAGGTTTGGGCTACAGCATGCACCTCTTTATCCGGATAATAACTATACCTGCACTGCTGGTAGCCTAAACTCCAGAGTGGGGGTAACTCCATTCTACCCGTAAGAAATGTATATGACTCAATGATGTCAGCTACATTTTTGCCATTGATAAAGTAATAATTCATATCTCCGGAGTCTGCAGAAAAGCTCGAAAAGCGATCATTAGATGCTCCAAAGTTGATATGTGACTTGTGTGAATTGTCAAAGAAAATACCGTAACTCAATTGGTTGTGTGCTCCAATGTAAAATGGCGTTGAGCAATATAATGGATCACTGTCTGCATCATACCCAAAATGATCGGTATTCCAATGTTGGTATCCGTGGCCTTTACGATCTAAAGGTCCGGTTTTTTCACCTAGCCCAATAAATCGTTCTCCAGGCTGCATCGTTTTATATGTTGTAACCTGCTCACCTATGATTGATGTTCCAAATGCTTTATCGTCTTCGTTGATAGTTGTCCCATCAGGTGTGTGAAAGCTAAACCGCACTGGGTTTTTTGCTATTATCAGATGAGTTGTATGTGTATAAACTTTAATATGATCGCCATTGTCTTCCACTGCAAAGGCAGAAAAGTCTGTATTGGCAATTACAGCATAAGATTGCTCATCAAAGTGTCCATCAAATGAAATGTGAATCCTAAAGATATCTTCACTATATAAGATGACCTTAAAACCTGCATTTTCTGCATTGGCTGAGATGCCATTTTCATTAGTTTTGAATGACACCAAATTACCCAGCGATCGACTTAGTTTTTTATTTTGAGAAACTTGTGTTTCCAGCATTATTATTAATTCAAATCTGTAAAAAAGTGCACCATTTTAAAGGTGCTAGCAGATCAAATTAATAAGATAAAGTGTGAAAAAAAGCATGATTAACGCAAAAAAAAACCGCAATCGATTGCGCTTTCGTTTGAAATCAGAAGTCGGAAAAACGCAAAAATCAGAAATTGATGATTTTGACTAAAAACTACTCGTTAGCTCTTCACTGAAGAAGCTCTGACTATGAGGTTTGTTTTAAGTGTGATTGTTTCAGGAGTGATCACTTCATCTTCTTTGGCTTCGATTTCCTTAATAAGCAGTCGTGCAGCCTCCTGTCCCATGGTAAATCCTGGTTGATCAACTGTAGACATTGCAGGATCTGTCATGGAGGTAAATCGCCAATTGCTAAAACCTACAATTGCAAAGTCTTTTGGTATTGAAAGTCCACGTTCTTTGGCTGCCATCATGGCACCTAAAGCAGCGATATCGTTTATGGCAAACATAGCATCCGGAGGATTTGGAGAATCCAATAGCATGGATGTAATTTCCTTGGCATTGTCTTCATCATCCGATGAGTGGTCTGTCATAATCAGGCTTTCATCGATTTTCATGTTGTGTTGCTTCAAAGCATCTTTATAACCATCGAGCCGTTGGCGACTTATGGATAAGTTTTGAGGCCCACCCAGGTGTGCTATACGTGTAAATCCTTGCTTGATTAAGTGTTCGGTAGCTTGAAAAGCACCATCGTGATCATCGACAATCACTTTACTCGTGTCGAGCCCATCGCATATTCTATCGAAGAATACCATAGGCATGCCTCTCTTGTGTATGGATTGAAAGTGCTCATAATCGGTTGTTTCTCGAGACATAGAAATAAGCATACCATCAACACGATTATTAAATAGGGCTCGTGTGTCCATTACCTCTCGATCATAGGACTCATTGGATTGTGAAACAATAACACTGTAACCAGCATCATAAGCTACATCTTCAATGCCACTGATTACTGTTGAAAAGAAGAAATGAACAATTTCTGGAATAATCACACCTATAGTATTGCTTTTGCTTTGTCTGAGGCTTAAGGCGATAGAGTTGGGTTGATAATTAAGCTCTTCAGCCAATTTTTTCACTGCCATTTTTGTTTTAGGACTAATATCGGGATGGTCCTTCAGAGCTCTTGAAACGGTAGACGGAGAAATGCCTAATTCTCGTGCGATGTCTTTGATTGTAATTTGACTGCCTCTCATAGTATGATAAAAATACCTTTTTAAAGTGCCAATATAAATAAATCGGGGCTTCAATTAAGTATTTAAGCATATAAATTGGGTATTAATCTTTGTAATAAGAAAAATTAACTATTCGCTAAGGTGAAAGTCATGAATATTTAAAAAGTACAATTAATAATTTATAAGCTAGCGCAATGATAAATTGTAAGGGTTTGAATGAGTGCTGAGTGAATGGGCAATTTACGCAATCGATTGCGAAGACGTTTTCGTTGCATAGGAGCTGAAATAAATGCTTTAAAAATTGTTTAAATCAATATTTGTATTAAATTTATTTATAAGAAAGTTATGTAAATGTTAACTGAAATGACTCATTATGTTATTAAAACCAAAGCGCAAACGTTTGTTATTGATGGTGTAATGAGCCTAATTGTTAAAAATTACTAAAACCTATAATCTTTAAATAATTATATAATTAACCTAAGCTTATGAAACAAAAACTTTTACTTTTCATGTTATGCTTATTAATGGTGAATGTGGCATCTGCACAATCCCGGCTCTCGGGAGTAGTCAAAGATGCGGATACTGGAGAAGGCCTGCCAGGCGTCAACATTAATATAAAAGGTTCCAACATTGGAACGGTGACGGACTTTGATGGAAACTATAACATCAATGCAAGTTCGGGAGATATACTTGTCTTTTCATTTATAGGCTACAAAGCGCAAGAGATTAAATTAGCTGCTCAAAGCACACTTAATGTAAATCTGGTCACAGATATTACGCAATTGAGTGAAGTGGTAGTTGTGGGCTACGGGGTTCAGACTAAAAGAGAAGTTACAGGATCGATCGCTAGTGTAAGTAGTCAGGAATTAAATGAAATCCCAGTACCGAGTTTTGAAGCAGCCTTACAGGGTCGAGCAGCTGGTGTGCAAGTAGTACAGGGTAGTGGAATGTCAGGCTCAGGGTCAATTGTAAGAATTAGGGGGATAAGCTCAGTGAGTGCAGCAGGTGACCCCCTATATGTTATTGACGGGATTCCTGTTACTCAAGATCAATTCATATTGGGTAATGGTGGTTCTGGTGCGATGAATTATAATCCTCTAGCTACTTTAAACCCTAATGACATAGCATCTATTGATATTTTAAAGGATGCTGCCGCGGCCGGTATTTATGGATCAAGAGGAGCCAATGGTGTAGTATTGATTACAACAAAGAAAGGTAAAAAAGGTAAGCCTTCATTCAATTTTAATTCTACTTTAGGTATATCGGACATGGCTTTTGAGCCAGACATGCTTTCTGCAGCTGAATATATTCAATTAAGACAAGAAGCCTGGGAAAATGATGGGAACACAGGTCGTGTGCCTTTACCGGATGGTTTTACTTGGGAAGAAGCTTTAGCTAACGATACTGACTGGATTGATGAAACTACTCAAACTGGTTTCAATCAGTCTTATAATTTATCTGGTACTTATGGAAAAGAAAAATTCACAACTTATGTTGGCTTATCATATTCTGATAATGAGAGTTTCTTAAAAGGAAACAGCTTTGAACGCATGAGTGCCAGAGCTAACTTCGAATATAAGGTATTAGATAACTTATCTGTAACACTTTCACAAAACTTATCTAGAGGTCTTAACGATCGTGTTGACCTATTTGAAGGTAGTTTAGGTGCAGCGATGTCTTCAGCCAACCCAATCTTCCCGATTTTCGATGAAGATGATCCTGATAGAGTGTATTATCTGCCAACAAGTGCAGATCCAGGTGGATGGGGTAACCCAGTGAGAGTAAGAGAACTGCTCGATTGGCAAACAAGGGAATACAGAAGTGTTTCAAATATGAATATCGTTTATAATCCAATTGAGAGAGTTACGATTACTGCAACCGGTGGTTTAGATTACCTTGACCTTCAGGATGATCAGTTTAGACCATCAGAATTAATCAATAGCACTACATCATTGGGAAATGCACGTCAGGAGAATATCTACATTACGAATTTTAATTATAGTGTAACCGCAGCCTATGACTTTTCAATTTCTGATGACGATAAGGTAAAGGTTTTAATTGGAAATGAGTTTCAAAGATCAACAACTGACAGAAGTCTTTTTGACTGGACTGATGTAAGTGGCCCTGTAAATGATGATTTTAATGAAGGTACGGCAACAACCCTTAATACCACGAAGGAAAACGTTGGTAAATGGTCATTCATTAGTTACTTCGGAAGGCTTAACTATAGTCTATTAGATAAGTACTTTATTCAAGGTACGGCAAGAGTTGATGGTTCTTCCAGGTTTGGTAAGAACAATCGCTATGGCTTCTTTCCTTCAGCTTCTGTGGCCTGGTTAATGTCTGAGGAGAATTTCTTTGGAAATGGTGGGGTTGTATCTTTCCTTAAATTAAAAGCTAGTTGGGGTTTAACAGGTAATGCTAACATGCCAGATTTCCAGCGGTTTGGAAACTTTGGTGTTGGACAGGGCGGCTTGGTGTATAATGGACAACCTACCATATTCCCTGAAAGATTGAACAATCCTGATTTGCAGTGGGAAAGAACCAGAACTATTGATTTTGGAGTCGAAGCAGGCTTTTTAGAAGATAGGATAACTGCAGAATTAGCCTATTATCACAAGAATACTACAGATGTTTTAATCAATATTGGTACGCAACCAAGCACTGGGTTTTCTAATTTCTGGGACAATTTCGGAGAGATAGAGAATAAAGGAGTTGAGTTGTCATTAAATAGTAGAAATCTTGTTGGTGAATTTAAATGGACAACAACCATCAACATGGCTAGAAACTCAAACAAAGTGCTAGACATTGGTGGTTATTCTTCTGATGCTATTGGTGGAGGTTTTAATGATACCAGAGTAGTAGAAGGAGAGCCTGTAGGCGCTAACTTTTTAGTGAGATTCTCCAGGGTAGATCCTGAATCCGGACGACCAATATGGTTGGATGCCGATGGCAACGAAACGTTTGATTTCGATCTTGAAAATAGAGTAGTTGTAGGTTCAGTTATTCCAGATTTAACTGGTGGTATTGGAAATAAGTTTGAATACAAGAATTTCGATTTGAATGTATTTTTCACTTTTACATTAGGAGGGAATATTTACGATGGTTCTGCCAAGAGGCAAGTGCCAAGTCAGGCAACAGTATGGAACTTTAGAGGTGATATCGCTGACAGATGGAGACAGCCGGGCGACATAGCAGAGTTACCTAAACTTACTCTTGAGCCAATACAAGGTCCAGATGGTGGAAGTGTGTGGCAATATAACTCAACACTTTTCTTATATGATGCCAGCTATTTAAGGTTAAGGAGCCTAAGCCTGGGCTACAACTTACCATCTAGCATTACCCAAAAACTTAATCTTAAAAATGTAAGACTGTCGGTTACAGGAAGTAACCTACTTACTTTTACTAAGTATCCTGGTGATCCTGAAATTGCCAGAGATTTTCAAAATGCGCAGGATAGAAACCTGAGTCCGAATGTGTCATTTTTGACACCACCTCAGCAACGATCTTTTACGTTCGGTCTTAATGTTCAGTTTTAATCGATGACTAATATGAAAAAATCAATTATATATATAATATCTGCAGTTCTAGCCATTAGCACGGTTAGTTGTGATGAACAGTTAGAATTAGAAGAAGAGAATGTCCTACTACCAGAGGAGGCCCTTGTTGATGCTGAAGATTATGAGCAATTACTAAATTCAGCATATGACGTGTTAAGGGGTAGTAATGGTCAATTTCTTGGAGGACAATCACAAATCTTTTCTGATTTACTGGCTAGAGAGATTGACGGTGCCGGTCTTACAGGGGATTATGAAGAAATTTTTCGTAGAAACACAGGTTTCTTCAATGGCTCTGTGTCAGGTTATTACCAAGAACCATATATCACCTCTTTTAGGGCAAACGTATTACTTGCTGAAATAGAGGGAGTATCAGGTATTTCGCAAACGGTGATTGATCGCATAAAAGGGGAGGCGTTTTTCTTAAGAGGAATATCTCACATGGATGTGCTACTCAAATTTGCGCAACCTTACGGATTTACCTCGGATAATACTCATCCAGGTATTAGTGTAAAAACAGAGGCTTCTCAAGATGTTGTGTTAAGATCGACTTTTCAGGAAGCTTATGATCAGGTGGAGGCAGACTTATTACAAGCTTCACAATTATTAGCTAATGGTAATGACAGAGGGTTTGGTTTTGCTACTGAGTATGCAGCTAAAGCATATCTAGCCAGACTGTATTTTTATAGTAATCAATACGAAGAGGCTTATGAGATGGCTAATGATGTAATTGAGAATGGAGATGCTTCCTTAGATGCGGATCTTATGGTGAGATTTTCGCAAGGTATGTCAGATGAAGGTGTATTTGTTATGCCTAGTTTGAATAATCAGGATCATCGTGGGGTTGGGTTTACGAATAATTACAGATCAGATGTAAATGAACCTAATCTGAAAATTGATCAGGATGTATATGAGCTTGTTGCCTCAAACCCTGATGATTTAAGAAGTGCCTGGTTTATAATTGATGGTGAAGATACCCCAGAAGAGGAAGTATATATCACGAAATATAACGGGGTTGATTATTTTGATATGCCATTAATTCATATCACTGAATTGAAATTAATACGTGCTGAATCAGCTGCGTTATTAAATCAAAACCTTACGGTGGCTATACAGGATATAAATGATATCCGTGAAAGAGCTTACGGTAGCATGGACGAAAACCTCATGCCAACCGCAATTCCTTCGGCAATTATTGAAGCGGCAAGATTTGAAAGACGCATTGAGTTGGTCACGGAAGGAGCTTACCTACATGATGTGAAAAGAATTGGTGTATTAGAGCAGAGCCAAAACGTAACAGTCGGTGGAGCTACTTGGAACTGTAACGGGTTATTACTTGAATTTCCTGCACTTGAAACTGTAGAGGGTTATGAAGGAAATGAACCTAATGGCTGTTAAATCATAAAGAATAAAAGAAATGAAAAGAATATCAATACTATTATTAATGATAACGGCCCTTTTGGGTTGTAGAGAAGAATTCGATGATATCGGGGAGCCTTTCGACAAAGCTTCCGGAATATCTGGTACTTGGACTTTAAGTTCAGTAACACAAAATGATGAAGAAGCAATCAGTAAGGGATTTCCACTGTTTGTTCAATCGCTTGACATCACAGCAAGAGCAGGATTCACAGACTATACATTAGTACTCAATCAAAATGAAGATGGTGCACCTACTACTTTTGAAGAACAGAATACGAGCGCTCCGTCCATCTTAGGAATGTCTTCAGGTATTTGGGTATTAGACGACCCGGATGTACCCGAGAGAATAACATTTATTAGTGATAATGACGAGCAGTTCGAGTTGATTATCAGCACGTATATTGGACTCAATGAAGGTCAACTTTCTCTGAAATTAACACGATTCGCGGATGAGAAACCTGTTGTTTCTTATATCTATAATTTTGAAAAATAAGATGTCATGAAGAAATTTTTAATACTTATAATTTTTCTAGTTGGTAGCATTGGGTTGCAAGCACAGAATTGTGATCAGGCAATAGTTACTACAGAACCAGCTGCTTTTACAGCTGAGGATGAGGTAAAGCTTTTGGTAGATCTTTCTGCATGTACTTATCTGGCAAGTCTGGACGAGGTGTATATTTGGATTTTTGTACCAGGTGGTCCGGGCCCCGATGCAGTCGGTGGAAATGGAGATTTTTGTAATGGATCAAATCCAGAGCTTTTGATGACTGATGAAGGTGATGGCGTATGGAGTTTTACTTTTACTCCTACAGAGTTATTTGATGCCACACCTGCTGAAATTGGAAGTCAAATAGGTTTTATTCCTAAGGAGTTTGCTGCCTGCCAGGGTATAGGAGACCAAACAGTGGATCTTTTCTTAACTGTCGATCCTTCTGAGTTTATTCCAACGGAATCTAGAACATTTCCTTCAAAGTTTGGACAAAAGGATTTTGTGACATTGTATTTCGATCAAAATCTAGCAGATAATCAGGGTATGGCAGATCTTGATGAGATTTATGTTTATACCTGGGCCAACGGTACTGATGCCTCAGGAGCAAGTATTGGTGACGTTGCTAAAGCTGAATGGACAGAAGTGGGTAACACCACTGAACTGATGATGACCAATGAGGGTGATGGCGTTTACTCGCTTACATTTGATCTCGACACATTTTACCCTGTAGAAGAGGGAACTACTATTACACAGATAAATTATATCTATCGTAATGCAGAGGGGACTGTACAGTCAGCCAACTATTCATCCCAGTTAATCGAATTTGACAACTAAAAATGAAGAATATGAAAAGGAATATATTTTTCTGTTTGCTTTTCTTAGGGGCTCTTGCCTCTTGTGAGCAAGAAGAATTTACAGGAACAGGATTAGAGGCATTGAGTGAGTTTACCCTTAACCCTTTGTCAGAGTCAACTATAGAATTGAGCTCGGTAAATCCTGAGGCTGAACTCGTAATCACATGGAATGAGGCTAAATCAGGTTTGAATTCTGATGTTATTTACACGTGGAATGCATTTGAGGAAGGTACTTCGAGTAGTGAGGTATTGATTTCAATGGAATCTGACAATGGTGGTAGTGATAATCAATTGACACTGACACAAGAAGCGTTAGATGCTACGTTAGAAAGCCTTGGTTTAGGAACTGGTGAATCTATTACTTTGAACTGGTTTGTAATAGCTACTAATGGTGATGTTACTAAGGAGTCGGAGACAAGTACAGTTACTATCAGTAGATTTGTTGATGAGATTGCACTGTTCGATTTATTATCACCTTCTGATGGCACCCAATTAGATTTAGATATCGATAATCCATCAACACAGGTAGTCATTACTTGGGATAGTACTTATGCGGGTTTTGGTGGAGCCATTTCCTATGAATGGCAGGCTGATTTAGACGGTGGAGATTTTAGTGATCCTGTATTGGCCATAACCTCTGATAATTCCGGAGCTGATTTCATGCTTACCTTAACACATCAGCAATTAGATGATGCTTTGGTTAGTCTGGGTTTGGCTCAAGGTGAAGTAGCATCACTTGATTGGAGAGTAGTGGCCTCTACCGTGGATTTAGAACTTGTCTCTTCATCCGTATTTTCTATAGATATCAGAAGGTTCGATAGTAAAGTTGATTTTAAGATACAACTCAATTCAAATGAGGCTGATGTCCCTTCAGGATTTGATGTGTTTGTAGCCGGTGAATTTGGTAAGCTTGGTGTTGCCGAAGGAGATTGGGAGCAACCCGGTACTAATCCAGATTTACAATTGACTTACAATAGTACAGATGGAAGGTATGAACTGAACCTAAGAGTACCTCAAGGAAATATTGGGACGACCTTTCAATTTAAGTATTTCTTAGCTACAACTGCGTCTCCAAATTGGGCAAATGGCGAACAGAAATTTGTAAGCGGTGGCTGTGGAGGAGCACCAAATAGAGAAGTAACTTTAAGTGCTGGAGGACAGATTACGGATGATGAGGTTGCAGTTTGGGAAGGGTTTTGCCCTTCTACACCACCTATGAGGGTTTTGCTTAACGTAACGAGTAATTTCCCAAGTTCAAGCGATCAGGATGTATATATTGCAGGAGCTGTTGGTTTTGTTACATGGCCTCAGCCTGGAACTGATGATAGACTTAAAATGACCGATATTGGTGGTGATCAGTATGAGATATTTTTACCTGTACCTAACGGTCACAATGGGGAATTCAAGTTTTTCTTAGCAACTAAACAAGCTCCAAACTGGGGGCAGGGTGAGCAAGAAGTTAATGGTACAATGGATGGTTGCAATGGCGTAGGAAATAGGGCATTCAGCTATACGGGAACCGAGTCAGTAACTGCGACTGTAGATGTATGGGAAGGATTTTGCCCGTTTTAAAAATTAATTTGTATTGTTTAGGTAGCGCAGCAGCATTTGCTGCGCTATTTTTTTGATTGATAAATATGAAGAAACTACTTCCATTTTATTTTATACTCATAACCTCTTGTGCATTGGCACAATCGTTTACTACTGATCCTGCCTTTCCTGTGGCAGACCAACCAATGACTTTGACGGTTGATGTCACCGGAGTAACAAGTTTAGAAGATGAAACAGAAGTTTGGCTTTGGGCATTTCTACCTAATTGCTCATCTGACTGCGATGCCATAACAAATATAAATCCTGCAACAAGTGAGGCAGACGCTGTTAAATTCTCACCCACAGGAAATGCCAACGAATATTCACTCACATTTACACCTACCGACATTTTTGACAAATCAGCGAGTGAAATAGATCGAATTGGGTTTGTTGTTAAAGCGGAATCTTTCTCAGATGGTCAAACAGGAGATCTTTTTTTTGATCTTTCCGATGGATCTCTTCAGCTAAACCTTACACAACCCACAGGAGCCTATACTTTTGTTGATCCCGCTGGAACAATAAATATCATTGCTTCTACATCTTCAGCAGCAACCATAGCCGTTGTGGTGAATGGCAGTGAGGTTTTTTCTACCACGGGTACGAGTATTAACTATAATTACAGCGTTAGCGAATCTGGGACTAACAATGTAACTGTATCAGCCTCAGTAGGAGGTAATACCGTTTCAGAAGAGTTTTTATTTATAGTAAGGGAAGCAACAACGAGTGAAACTTTGCCTGCCGGTATAATTAATGGGTTAAATTATGATGCTGATGTTACGAAAGCAACGCTCGTTTTAGAAGCGCCATTCAAAAGCAGTGCCTATGTTATAGGTGAGTTCAATGATTGGATTCCTACATCTAGTTACCAGATGAAGCAAGATGGCGATCTTTTTTGGTTAGAATTAAGTGGTCTTACTCCGGGTGTTGAATATGCCTTCCAGTATTTAGTAGACGAATCTTTAGTGGTAGGTGACCCTTATACAGATAAAATATTAGATCCGAACAACGATCCATATATTCCAGAAAGTACTTATCCTTCACTTAAGAGTTATCCTGACGGAGCGCAGGGAATCGTAAGCGTTTTACAAACAAATCAACCACCTTATAGCTGGGAAGTAACTGATTTCAACCGGCCTGCCCAGGAGGAGCTAGTGATTTACGAATTGCTTATTCGAGATTTTGATGAAGGTCAGACTTATCAAAGTATAATAGACAGGCTTGATTATTTACAAACACTTGGTGTCAACGCTATTGAGTTGATGCCGATCATGGAGTTCAGTGGAAATTTAAGTTGGGGTTATAATCCCTCGTACTTTTTTGCGCCAGACAAATATTATGGCACTAAAAATGACTTAAAAGGATTTATTGACGAATGCCACAGCCGAGGAATAGCAGTGATACTCGATATTGTATTAAATCATACACATGAGGCAAATCCTTTAGCCCAATTGTATTGGAATGAATCAAATTTCACACCTGCTGCTGATAATCCATGGCTCAATACCGTACCACGACACCCATTCAACGTTTTTTACGACTTCAATCATGAGTCTACCTATACTCAGGCATTTATCGATTCAGTAAACCATTATTGGTTAGAAGAATACAAGTTTGATGGCTACAGATTTGATTTAACCAAAGGCTTCACTCAGGATTTTACCGAAGGCTCAGATGTAGGTGCCTGGAGTGCATACAATCAGACAAGAATAGACCTCCTCCTAAGGATGGCTGATGAAATACGAGTAGATCATCCTGATGCGTACATTATTTTTGAGCACTTAGCTGATAATTCTGAGGAAAAAGTATTGGCAGATAATGGTATCATGCTTTGGGGGAATTTAAATCACAACTTCAACCAATTGACCATGGGCTATGCTGACAATTCAAGTATAGATTGGGCCTATTATGGAACAAGGAATTGGAATGACCCTAACCTGATTGCCTATATGGAAAGCCATGATGAAGAACGCTTAATTTACAGAAACCTGGAGTTTGGAAACGATGCCAACGGAGGGCATAATACCACAAATCTGGACATAGCGCTTGAGCGTGTAAAAGCTGCCTCAGCACTATATTATACCATACCAGGCCCTAAAATGATCTGGCAATTTGGTGAATTGGGTTATGATCAATCAATAGAATTAAATGGTAGAACGGGTGAAAAGCCACTGCCCTGGGCATCGGCAGATGATGGCCTTGGGTACAATACAGATGAGAACCGTTTAAGGTTGTACAAAGTGACTGCTGCACTTGCTAAACTGAAAACCGATTACGATCTGTTCAATACAACGGGCTTTGAGTTAGATCAGAGTCAATCACTTGTGAAGCAAGTCATGTTAATGAACTCCCCCTATACTTCAGACCCGGCAGATGCTAGTGAGATGAATGCTGTTATTGTTGGTAATTTTAATGTTAATAATACAACCGTAACGATCAATTTTCCTCACGATGAAGTTTGGTATGATTACTTTTCAAATGGTGAATCAATCAACGTGACTGGTGGAACTAGCGCAATAGAATTTGGTCCGGGAGAATTTCGTATTTATACTGATGTAGCGCTTCAAGAGGTAGATGAGGAGCTGACTAATTACAACCCTCCGGTAGCACCTACTAATTTGTCAGTTGAGGAGGTAGCTCAACAAGGAGTGTTACTGACGTGGTTAGATAATTCAGGGATAGAGACAAGCTATCGTATTTGGAGAGCTACAGATGGAGGTGCCTTTGAACAAATAGAATCAATTGGTGCCAATCAGCAGGAATTCCTGGATGCAACTGCAGAAGTAGGTGTTACCTACAATTATTATGTTGAGGCTAAGAATAAACACTACTCGAGTGCAAGCAATGAAGAAATCATTACAACAACTGAATTAATTACAAGCTTGATTGGTGATGTTTCTGATAAAGTCAAAATGTATCCTAACCCGACAACGGGTAAAATTTATTTTGAAAACGCAAGGGGTAATTTAGAGGTTACTATTTCAACGGTTGCTGGAAAAGAGTTAGGAACATACCAAATAAGTAAAGGGATAACCGTGCTGAATCTAAGTCATTTTCAAAAAGGAATGTACTTAATAAAATTTAATATTGGTTCGAAACAAATTAATAGACGTTTAATAATTAATTAAACATGAAAAATAAAGCTATTCTCTATTGTCTGATTGTTATTGTATGTCAGGCCTGTTTAGATAAAACTGAGGAAAATAACAAATCAACCAAACAAGTAGACTGGCCTACTTCCTCTGTAACCTACGAAATCTTTGTACAGTCATTTGCTGATGCCGATGGAGACAGTATCGGTGATTTCAAGGGCATGACAAGTAAACTGGATTACCTCAATGACCTGGGTGTAGGCGCGATCTGGTTGATGCCCATCATGGAGAGCCCTTCATATCACAAGTATGATGTGACGGACTACCGTTCGGTACATCCTGATTACGGCACCATGGACGAATTCAAAACTTTTGTTGAAGAGGCGCATGCACGTGACATCAAGGTGATAGTCGATTTCATTATCAACCATACTTCTTCTGAGCACCCATGGTTTTTAGATGCCAAAACTGGCCCTGATGCCGAGTATAGAGAGTATTATGTATGGGCCAACAAAGACTCAATAGCTGAAGAGATAGCTAAAAAAGAAACGTCTTTCGACTCTGATAACATTACGCAATGGCATGCAGTTGATGGCGATACGACAGCCGAGCACTATTATGGGTTTTTCTACGGTGGCATGCCTGATTTGAACTTTGACAACCCAGCGGTGCGACAGGAAATATACGATATAGGTCGTTATTGGCTGGAAGACGTGGGTGTAGATGGCTTTCGTATGGATGCAGCCAAGCATATTTACCCTGATGACCGGGCTGCTGATAACCATGCTTTCTGGACTGAGTTTAAGCAAGAAATGCAAAAAGTAAAGCCCGATGTTTATATCGTTGGGGAAGTTTGGGCTAATACCGCTATACAGGCGCCATTTATCAATGGGTTTACCTCACTCTTTAATTTTGATTTAGCTTTCAGCATTCTGGAAACCGTGCAAAGTGGAAGCGCTAGAAGCGCCCAAATCTCAGGCCATGGCTGGAAGGTAGATTCTTCGAAGACTTTCATAGATGGCATCATTGCTAATGACAAAGTATACAAGGAAGTAAACCCTGAGTATATTGACGCGATTTTTCTGAGTAATCATGATCAAAATCGGGTGATGTCTGTACTTGATAATAATACGGATAAAGCGAAGCTTGCCGCCTCTATCATGTTTACATTACCCGGAACACCTTATATCTATTATGGTGAAGAAATCGGAATGAAAGGCATGAAGCCTGACCCAAATATCAGGGAACCTTTTATATGGTCTTCTGAAAATGACAGCCTGAGAGCAGCATGGATAAATCCTGCTTTTACTACAGATTTAACTGTAAAATCACTTAGCGACCAGCAAGAAGATGAGCGCTCTATCTACAACCACTATAAAGACTGGATTGAAGTTAGAATGACCCATGAAGCATTAACATTAGGTGATTTAAAGCCAATTGAAAATACCAGAAACGGAATTTTGATGTTTACGAGAAGCACATCCGAGCAAGAGTTGTTGATCATTCATAACTTATCTGATATGACGCAGGGAATCGAAATTCCAGCTTTTGAAAAGATAGTTGTAGGGGATGATCGCTGGTTTAAAGAGCAGATGGTTTCTATACCTAAATATAAGTCTGTCATATTGCAGCGATAGGAGACTGATTCAGCCCTATGAATTAGTTGGATTAATTAGTATTATAGAAGGTGCATTGTAACAGTGCACCTTTTTTTAATGCATTAAATCTAATTCATATGTCTGTTTATTTAGGTGAGTTTATTGGCACGTTTCTACTCATGCTACTGGGATCTGGCGTGGTAGCGGGTGTGCTGTTAAAAGGCAGTAAGGCTGAAGGAGCTGGCTGGTTAACCATAGTTGTAGCCTGGGGTCTGGCGGTAACTTTTGCCATTTACGCAGCTGGTAACATCAGCGGGGCTCACATTAATCCTGCTGTAACGTTGAGTTTAGCATTTTTAGGTGATTTTCCCTGGGCAAAAGTACCCGGTTATATTGTTGCTCAACTATTAGGAGCCGCTGCCGGTTCGAGCCTGGTCTGGATTCATTACTTACCGCATTGGAAGCAAACAAATGATCCTTCGCTGAAACTGGCCATTTTTTGTACTGGTCCGGCTGTGCGCTCTTACGCGGCCAATCTTGTAAGTGAAATGATTGGCACCATGGTGCTCATCATGTCAATTCTTTTTATTGGTGCCAATGAATTTACAGAAGGCCTCAACCCTTTGGTGATAGGTACGCTCATCGTTGTGATAGGCTTATCGTTAGGTGGAACCACCGGCTTTGCTATTAACCCAGCCAGAGACCTGGGGCCAAGAATAGCACATTTTTTTCTACCCATTGCCGGTAAGGGAACTTCTGATTGGTCTTATGCATGGGTGCCGGTAGCAGGGCCAATACTTGGGGGACTGCTCGGTGGCGCCTTGTACAAAATCTTATTTCTACAACAATTTCATTGGTCTTATGCCCTTGTAATAGCTGTCAGTCTGATTGCCATTGTGGTTGCTATCGTACAGGAGAAAACCAAAGCCAAACTTTCATAATATGAGTAAATATATAATTGCCATTGATCAGGGAACAACGAGTAGCAGGGCCGTGCTTTTCGATGAAAAAGCACAGATGATAGCCATCGAACAGCAGGAGTTTAAACAACATTTTCCTAAATCAGGTTGGGTCGAGCATGATCCTATGGAGATATGGTCTTCGCAGGAAAAAGTACTTGTTGACCTGATTAAAAATAATAGTGTGCAGCCAAAAGATATTGCAGCCATTGGCATTACTAACCAGAGAGAAACGACCATTGTCTGGGATAAAACCACAGGCAAGCCAGTGCACAATGCAATCGTTTGGCAAGATAGACGAACCGCTAAATTTTGTGATGAATTAAAGGCAGCCGGTCATGAGGACTATGTTCGACAGCACACAGGACTTGTATTGGACAGCTATTTTTCAGGAACTAAGGTGAAATGGATACTCGACCATGTAGATCGGGCCAGAGACAAGGCAGAAAAGGGGGAGCTATTATTTGGAAACGTTGATGCCTGGCTGGTGTGGAAGCTGACTGAAGGTAAAAAACACTGTACCGACCATACCAATGCATCGCGCACGATGCTGTTTAATATTAAAAAACTTGAGTGGGACAAGCAATTGTTAGAGATGCTTGATGTACCACGTAATATGTTACCTGAAGCACTTCCTTCCAATGCACATTTTGGAGATTGGAATTATGAAGGTCACGCTATTCCGATTCATGGTATTGCAGGCGACCAACAGGCCGCCCTTTTTGGACAAACGTGCCTGGAGCCAGGCACGGCAAAAAACACCTATGGCACGGGTTGCTTTATGTTGATGAATACAGGCGACAAATTATATGAGTCAAAGTATGGATTGCTTTCTACCATTGCGTACAGTCTTGACAATGAAACCAAGTATGCGCTTGAAGGCAGTGTTTTCGTAGCGGGAGCTGTGGTGCAATGGCTGAGAGATGGCCTTGAAATTATAGACCAGGCACCCGATACAGAAGCCATGGCTGAAGCGGTTTCTTCTGTTGATGACTTGATAATGGTACCTGCTTTTGTAGGTATGGGAGCGCCTTATTGGGATCAGTATTCACGCGGGGCCATCTTTGGTATTAACCGGGATACAAATCGATCACACTTTGCAAAGGCTGCGCTGGAGTCTATGGCCTATCAGACTAAAGATATTTTAGATGCTATGCAAAAAGACTCGGGAATAACTTTAGAGAAGCTTAAAGTAGATGGAGGAGCGGTAAGTAATAATTATCTCATGCAGTTTCAAGCTGATCTGCTCAATGTGCCTGTGATCAGGCCAAAGTATAAAGAGTCAACTGCGCTGGGAGCTGCCCTGCTAGCAGGGTATGGGGTAGGTTTATTTGATGCTGAAAGGTTGAAATCTCTACAGGAAATCGAGAAGGAGTTTACACCAGCCTGGACGGAAGAAAGAAGGGAGAATGCCTATAAATTATGGCAAAAAGCCATCAAAAGAACACTCAACTGGTTAGATGAAGAATAAATGAATTTATTCAACGCGCATAACAGGCCTGCATTGATAGACATACTGAAGCAAGAACAGTTTGATTTACTCATCATTGGTGGAGGTATAACAGGAGCAGGTATTGCGTTAGATGCCGTAACCAGAGGCTTGAAGGTGGCGCTTTTAGAAAAGAATGATTTTGCCTCTGGCACGAGTAGTAAGTCTACCAAACTGATTCATGGCGGACTTCGATATTTGAAACAACTTGAAGTAGGTTTGGTAAGGGAGGTAGGGCTTGAACGGGCAGTGGTACACAAACTGGCACCTCACCTGGTGCAGTCAGAGAAAATGTTGCTTCCGTTGAGCAAAAATGGGTCTTTTGGGAAAATGCTCACCTCATTCGGGTTGATGATTTATGATATACTTGCGGGTGTCAAAAAAGCTGACCAGCGAAAAGTCCTTACAAAGAAAGCCACCCTGGCACGCGAGCAGTTACTCGATGCTACCAAAATACAAGGAGGAGTGATCTATGCAGAGTATCGTACGGATGACGCTAGACTAACTATCGAGGTAATGAAAACAGCTGTTGCAAAAGGCGCCAGGGTGATCAACTATGCTGAGGTCACTGAATTTATTTATGACAGTGATCAGCAAATATCGGGTGTGAAATGGGCAGATCAATTAGATGGAAGTAACTATGAAACGAAAGCCTGTTATTTGATTAGTGCCGCAGGCCCCTGGGTAGATAAAGTCAGAGAAAAAAATGATTCATTAAACCATAGGCGACTGCATCTCACCAAGGGTGTGCACATTGTAGTGCCTCATGAGAAGTTTCCCGTTAGCCAGTCAGTATATTTTGATGTGTCTGATGGCAGAATGATTTTCGCTATACCTCGTGGCCGTGTAACCTATGTAGGCACCACTGATACGGATTACCATGGAAATATGGATGATGTCCGCACAAGCAAGGAAGATGTACTTTATTTACTCAATGGAATTAAACACCTTTTTCCTAAGATCGAGTTGTCGATGCATGATGTAACATCTAGCTGGGCCGGACTACGCCCGTTAATTGAGGAGGAAGGCAAATCAGCCTCAGAGTTGTCTCGTAAGGATGAGATATTTGAATCATCTTCAGGTTTGCTGTCTATTGCCGGAGGCAAACTTACCGGCTACCGTAAGATGGCAGAACGTATTGTAAACAGGCTGGCAAAGAAGATAAAAAAACAACAAGGCAAAACTATTCCGCGTAGCCAGACAAAACATCTTACGCTAAGTGGAGGTGCCTTTAAAAATGCCCAGGAGGTGAATGAGTATCTGGAAGAAGTTAAGCGGAAACTCGCAAATTTCAGTTTAAGTGAATACTATGCACCCTATCTCGTACATAACTACGGCCGACAAACCGATGATATATTGGCATCCTTAAACCAATTGACATATGAAAATGTGGAATTAAGATTGATATTGGCTGAGCTTGATTTCACCGTAAAAAATGAGTTAGTGCAAACCTGTGTTGACTTTTTTGAAAGGCGAACAGGTCGGATTTTCTTTCATATTGATACAGTAGAGCAATTCAAAGGGCATGTACTGGAGGCTATGCAGCAGGCTTTTGACTGGAGTGATGCTCGTATTGAAAAAGAACAAGCGTTACTTCAAGAACATTTAGCACGGGCCAAAACCTTTGACTGATGATTACCCATGTCTTACCTTGAAGTATAGAATAATTGAAGATAAGATCAGTGTAAAGGTATTGGCTAGAATAATCGGAAGGTCATTGACCAACAGGCCATAGGTAAGCCACAGCAACACACCTAGCGAAAAGATGCCAAACATCCCAAGAGATAAGTCTTTGGCAGATTTGGATCTCCATGTTTTGATCACCTGTGGTATAAATGCAATGGTTGTAAGTGAGGCAGCGACTAGGCCAATAGCGGTGATGAATCCTTGTGGCATGCTGTTAGGATAAATATTTCCAGGCAAGGCTACTCGCACCCAAAATAGGGGCGTCATCGTCTTTCAGACCCGAAGGCATAAGCCTCACTTTGCGTCCTTTGAACATAGGCATCAGAAACTTCTCAAGGTTTTCTCTGGCAGGTTCAAACAAGTATTTACCAGCTTTTGACAAGCCTCCCAATAAAAATATAGCCTGAGGATCTGTATGCACCACAAAATCGGAAAGTTTCATTCCCAATACACGACCGGTATACTTGAAAGCTTCAATGGCAATTTTGTCTCCTTTTTTAGCGGCCTCAGTGATTGTTTTGGTAGACAATTCATCAAAACTGATAGAGCGTAAAATACTTGGTTCGTTGTAGTCTGCCAGCAATTTGTAGACGGTACGCCTGATGCCAGTCGCACTCACATAGGTTTCCAGACAGCCCTGCTTGCCGCAAGCACAGTGTCTGCCATTATAGCTTACTAATGTGTGACCCAACTCACCTGCAAAACCGTGATAACCATACACGATTTCACCGTTGATGACGATTCCACTGCCCAAACCAGTGCCAACGGTGAGTACTACAAAGTCTTTCAGTTGCTTGGCATTGCCATAAGTCATTTCACCTAAGGCCGCAGCATTGGCATCGTTGGTGAGTATTGTTTTTAAATCAAACTGCTGATTGAAATATTCAGCCAAAGGAACAATACCTTTCCATTCGAGATTGGGGGCGTTCACAATCGTGCCATTATGAAAATTGGCGTTTGGTGCGCCAACTCCTATACCGATAATGTCTGACTGAGAAATATGATCCGGGATGATGGCTTCCAAAGCATCATGCACTGCCGCTACGTAGTCTTTTGCTTCTGCAAAACCTTTGGTCTTAATTCTGTCCTGGGCGTATATTTTGCCCGTTTTATCTGTGATGCCAAATTTGGTATTGGTACCACCTATATCGATGCCTATTGCGTATTTACCCATTATATTGACAGTATTTTTGATACTCTAAATGCTTCCTCTTCTACTGGCTTTGACTTACCAATCGCATCACTAAAAGAAGTATAGACGATCTGGTCGTTTACTATGCCAGCCATTACATTCCTTTTACCGTTGATTAATCCTTCCACTGCTCCAACACCCATTCTGCTGGCTAAAACCCGATCGAAGCAACTCGGTGAGCCACCTCTTTGCAAATGGCCTAGAACAGTCACTTTAATATCAAATTCGGGGCGCAGGTCTTTTACTGCATCAGCAATTTTATAAGCTCTGCCCGGGTCTCCTGCTTCAGCAACTACCACAAGGCTGGATGTTTTACCCCTCTTAGCACCTTTATCCAGTTTGGCTAAAAGCTGCTCGGTAGACATGCTTTTTTCTGGTATCAAAGTAGCAACAGCACCTCCTGCAATACCCGCTCTTACGGCAATGGCTCCTGAATTGCGACCCATTACTTCGATAAAGAACAACCGATTGTGAGAAAGTGCAGTATCTCTTATTTGATCTATTGCGTGAGCTACTGTGTTGGTAGCCGTATCATAGCCTAAGGTGTAGTCGGTGCCAGCTAAATCATTGTCAATGGTGCCAGGGATACCAATAGTCGGTATGTCACTTTCTTCAGAAAGTTTAACAGCACCGGTAAAAGTACCATCTCCACCAATTACAATCAGACCATCTATGTTCTTGGCCTTCAACTTTTCTATCGCCTGCATTCTGCCTTCAGGAGTCATAAAGGCTTTGCTTCTGGCTGACTTCAAGAAAGTACCACCCCTGTGCAGGATGTTATTAACCGATCGTACCTGAAGCTTAACAAAGTCTCCGTGTATTAGGCCTTCATAGCCTTCATATACACCAAAAACCTCTTTTTTGTAGTAAACACCAGCTCTTACCACGGCTCTTATGGCAGCGTTCATACCGGGAGCATCTCCCCCTGATGTGAGTACAGCAATTCTATTCATAATTATCAAAGTTGACTTGTTAAATTTACAAACTAAGTGTAAAAATTACACTAAGTAAATAATTTATTTTATATTTAAATATGCGTACACTTAATCCGAATGTATCTGTGGATTGCCTTGTATTTGGTTACGAAGCAGGGGAGTTAAAGCTATTGCTCATTCAACGTGATGCTTCGAGAGCTAATGATAGAAGTGTGCTGTCGTGGACGTTGCCGGGAGATTTAATACAAGATGATGAAGACCTCGATGATGCCGCTCATCGGGTATTGCAGGAGCTTACTACGCTTGATCGTGTATTTCTTAAGCAATTTGGAGCATTTGGTGATCCGTCTCGTGTGCGAAGGCCTGCTGATAAAGTTTGGCTGGAAAAGACCCGGGCGTTTCCGGAAGCAAGGGTAATTACAGTGGCGTATTATGCTTTAGTCAATGTCGGGCATTTTAGTCCAAGCCCGTCTAACTTTGCCGTTGACACCCAATGGATGAGCTTAAATGAAATACCCGATTTGGCATTTGATCATAATTTGATTGTGAAAAAAGGTATAGAGACACTTCGAAATGAGGTTGAGTCAAGCACTATCGCCTTCCAATTACTTCCTGAAAAATTTACGCTTTCTCAAATCCAAGAGCTGTATGAAACCATTCTTGATCAGCCGTTAGATAAACGCAACTTTAGAAAAAAAATACTTGCTTCAGGTATGCTAGAACCGCTCAGGGAAAAGCAACAGGGTGTGAGTCATAAACCCGCACAACTTTATCGTGTGATACGTCAGGAGTAGTTATTGTCTTTCCGGTATAGTATTAAGGATAGTCAAGAGACTGCTGTTACTATCTGATTGCAATGCTATGAGACTTGTCTAGATGATCAATATCAGCTATTAGCCTGTACATATATCAGTTGTTATCTCATCATTTCGTGACTACTTACATCTGTAAGCTGAACTAAAAAATCGAAATGATGAAAAAGGTAGTCATACTTGGAGCAGGAACGGCAGGTACCATGATGCTTAACAAGTTGAATAAACAACTTGATAAGGAGGAGTGGGATATTACAATCATAGATAAGGATGAAGTACATTATTATCAACCTGGATTTTTATTTATCCCATTTGGGATATACAAACCTTCCGATGTAGTACGCAATAAGCGAGAGTTTTTCCCTAAAGAAACAGATTTTGTCTTGGATGAGGTTGCTCAGATTTTACCAGAGAACAATGTCATTAAAATGAAAAAAGGTGAGGAGATAGCCTATGATATATTGGTCATTGCCACTGGTACCGAACCTGTACCGGAAGAAACACCCGGCCTTAAAGAAGACCTGTGGTATAAGGATATATTTGATTTTTATACCTACGAAGGCGCCATTCTATTAAGCGAAAAAATAAAAGATTGGAAGGGTGGTAAATTGGTAATCAACCTTGCTGAGAGTATTATAAAGTGCCCCGTAGCACCACTCGAATTTGCCTTTTTAGCCGATGCTTTTTTTACAGAAAAAGGAATGAGAGACAAGGTAGAGATTATCTACACCACGCCATTGTCTGGCGCATTTACCAAGCCTATCGCTACCAGGATGTTGAGTCAACTCATGGAAGAAAAGGGGATCAAGGTAATACCAGACTTTTACCTTGAACATGTAGATAATGAAAAGAAACAGATTGTTTCTTATGATGGTAAGGCAATAGATTTTGACTTGCTCGTATCCGTACCAACCAATAAAGGAGCTGATATGATCGAGGAAAGCAACATGGGAGACGAAGATGACCTCAACTTCGTGCCAACAGATAAGAACACTTTACAATCTAAAAATTACAACAACATTTTTGTGATAGGGGATGCAACCAACTTGCCCACTTCTAAAGCGGGATCGGTAGCACATTTTGAAGGTGAGATTCTAATTGAAAATATCATGAGCTACATCAAAGGTGAGCCGTTAGAAGCAAGTTTTGATGGACATGCCAATTGCTTTATTGAAACGGGTCATGGCAAAGCTGCTCTCATCGATTTCAACTATGATACGGAGCCTCTACCAGGCACTTTCCCCTTGCCAATCATAGGTCCGATGGATCTTTTGAAAGAAACAAGAATTAATCATATGGGTAAGCTGGCTTTTAAATGGGTGTATTGGCATATGCTACTTACAGGCAAGAAAATTCCAGTGAGTACACATATGAAAATGACAGGTAAAAAATTAGTAACAGATTAAAAAACGATAAAACTGAAACAATGGAAGAGTTAACATTAAATACCGCAACAATAAAAGTGAATGAAGAAGGGTACTTTGTAGACCCTACTCAATGGACTGAAGAGATTGCTCATGAAATGGCGAGCAATGAGGGCATCAGCCTTACCGAGCAGCACTTTGAGGTACTAAATTTTCTCAGAGAAAAGCAGAGTGAAGGTGTGCCACTTACTATCAGGAAAGTAGGCAAATCCGGGATTGTGAGTATCAAGGAATTTTATCAGCTGTTTCCGGGTGGACCGCTCAAAATATCTAGCAAGATAGCTGGAATTCCGAAGCCTGTCAGCTGTGTATAGATTTTTAATACAAAAACAAAAGAGTCATGGAAGCTATAAAAGAAATGAATAAAACCTCTCAAGGAGATGTAAAAGAGAAAAAACCAGTGAATAAAGTACTGGTAATTTGCGCCAGAGGAACATTAGAAGATGTGTATGCTGCGTTAATAATGGCAAATGGAGCGTTGGCTGAGGGCAAGGAAGCCAAGTTATTTTTTACGTTTTTTGGCCTTGATGCCATCAATAAAGAAAAAGCGGATCATTTACATACAGCTACAGTAGGTAACCCCGCATTTATGCGAGGCCTCCCAACGATGATTGGTGGTTTGCCAGGCTTCGAAGCCCTTGCCTCTCACATGATGAAAAAAGAAATGGACAAGTTGGATATTCCGCCTGTTACAGAGTTTCTGGAGATGATTGAAGCAGGTGGAGGCGAGATTTACGCCTGTAAATTGGCAGCAGATATGTTCCATTTAAGTAAAGAGGATTTTGTTCCAGAGGTTACAGATATTATTACTGTTGGCCAAATGTATGACCTGGCTGAAGGAGAGGGCACGCAGATTATTTTCGTTTAATAAATGACTTAAATGGGAGTTTAGCGCCATTTTATTTAAAATGTTTAAAAAAAACACAAAAAAGATAAACAAAATAAAATGAACTGTGTTTTCCTGATATAATAGTTTTAATAGGTTTGGTTAGAAACTGAAACTGTATCCTCATGAGTTTTAGTTTAGAAAACCCTGGTGAAAGCCGGGGTTTTTTGATTTTAAGTAGGTCCAGAGATTTATTTTCGCAATTTGATGTAATTTCGGTCATGAGTCCTCAATTGCGGTATAAGTTTCGACTTTGGCTGGTGGTGTCATTGGCATGGTTATTCATTGGCTTCTTTTTTTCTTTGTACGATCTCATCGTGTGGGATTATAACAAGCCGGGGTATATCGTTTATTTGCCCGAATCAACTTCTTTGGGAAGGCATATAATGCTTAATCTCATACCGCCCGCACTGGGTGCATTAGTAGGAGCCAGTCTCATAGTTTTCTATTTAAGAGACCGATTTAAGAAGTTTTCTTATGGTCAATTGTTGATTTTTCATGCACTGGTGTATTTAGCGATCATCATTCTGGTGGCACTTCTGGTCGTATTCATCAATAGCAGCATTATCTTAAAAGCCTCCCCATTTTCAGAAGAAGTGATGGCCAGGGCACAAGGACTATTGGTAGATTATGGCATGTGGAAAGTGATTATTTTCTGGTTTTTCATTGTGATACTCACGGTTTTCATGCTAGAAGTCAATGATAAATATGGCCCTGGTGTTTTAGTAAAACTCATCAAAGGCAGCTATCATAAACCCAGACAGGAATTTAGGGTATTCATGTTTCTGGATTTGAAGAGTGCCACAACTTTGGCGGAAAAGATTGGAAGTGAAAAATACTTTTTGTTGCTGAAAGCATTCTTTGCCGATGTGACCAGTCCTATTATGAATACTGGAGGTGATATTTATCAGTATGTGGGTGATGAAATTACGGTTTGTTGGGAGAATAAATCATCTGAATGTTTGGAGTGTTATTTTGAAATACGAGAGCTCATAGCTCAAAAGAAGGATTGGTACCTTGCCACGTTTGGCTCATTTCCCGAATTCAAAGTCGGCATGCACTGCGGCACTGTGACCATAGGCGAGATAGGTTTGATTAAGAAAGAAATCGTTTATTCAGGTGATGTACTCAACACATCAGCCCGCCTGATGGAAGCCTGTAAGGAATACAAGACAGATATACTACTCAGCGAAGAGGTAAAGGAAATAGCCAATAATAGATATGATTTTGAGTATGTGGATGAGAAAAAGTTGAGGGGTAAAGAGCGAAGAATGAAAATTTATACGGTTAGCTGAAGTTGCACAGAGTTACACAAAGAAATGTGCAAAGTATCTCAAAGGCTTCGAGGGCCTCAGCCGGACCGGCTATTCGTAGTTTGTAACTACGAAAAAGTATTAGTATTAAATGGCGACCATAGTCCGTAGTTTTACCCCCTCAGAGTTACTCACAAAGCACGTGCTATTCGTAGTTTGTAACGCGTTCTTCGTAGTTTGTAACTACGCCATAGAACCCCTGACCCCTAATGGGGCACACCTTACACTGCTATTCTTAGTTTGTAACTACGAAAAAGTATTTTACCCCCTCAGAGTTACTCACAGAGAACTCTGAGGAATTTAAACCCAGAGTCCCTTAGCAAGTGACTCTGAGCGGAGTGCTGGCATCACAACTCAAAGCTCTCCAGTCTCTGCTCTCCGCTCCCTGCTCTCAACTCTCTGCTCAAATCTCACATCCTATTGCCCCTTAGAGCTACTCAGAATCACATATTCAATATTTAGTTTTATAAATAGAAAATCAAAACTGAGTAAGTAATAAGACTAATTAAATTGTCAATCATATTAGTGCTTCAGTGAATTATATTCATCACCGTTGAGCCTTAGAAATCTTGCAGCATTATTATAGAAAATGTCTCTTTTTTGTTCGTTGCTCAAAAAGGGAGCATTTTCTATTGCTTTAACTGCTTCTCCAATCTTTTCAGGCCATACCATTTGGTCAGAGCCAAACATGATACGTTTACCCAGACCCGCTCGTACCAAAGCCTCCAGATAGTCATAAAATGCTAATTGTGGTATAACCCATGTAATAGTAGAGACATCTACATAAAGTTGAGGATACTGATACATCATAGCTATCATCTCATCTCGAAATGGATACCCTGCATTTTCCGCAAAAATACGGAGTTTAGGATGCCTTTTGAGTACTTCTTCCAATAATTTTGGACTACCATTACTTGTGCTAAAATGTGGCATATAGGGGCCTATTCCCAACGTATGGATAAGCACCGGCAAATCGTGTTTAGCGGCCAGTTCAAAATAGGGTTCGAGCAAAGCATCATTTGGACCTACTCCCATAAGTTGAGCTCCGATTTCTCCCATACCGCTGAATTTGCCCGCTTCGTAAGCCTGCTTTAGTTCTTCAAAATTTGTATTGGCTACATCCAAAATAAAAGGGGATGCCAGGAATTTATCCGGAGCTTCTTTTTTCCATGCTTGTACACTTGAGTAATCAACACCGCTTAGAAATCCTTTGACAATGTTGTATTTGTCCATTTCTTGCATTGTTTTTTTCATTAGCTCAGTAGCGTTGACTGTAGCCTGACCTTCACCCTCACAAGGTGCAGGCCTACATATAGCAGGCATTCCTTCTGGAACATGATGCGGCAGTCCTGTATGCATGTGCATGTCAATTATGGGGAGTCGATTTTCTGTGTTGTTGGCTGTTTGTGCTATTGATTCAAAATTAATTATCATGTACAGCACAGTGGTAAGTATTATGGCGACATGTTTGTCAAAATTGTCAACCCAGGTCTTACTAATTTGAGGCGTATTTGTTGGGATCATATTTATTTGACTTTAGTATATTACAAAAATAAGACGAGATAGCATGTGCCGCATCGGTGCAATTACCCAATTGTATGAATATTAAAAAATGGGTATTTCTACCTAGGAGAGTGATAAACAGGGTCTATCTTATGACAGGTTATCTGTTAGTTGATGCTTAATGGCAAAGGTGGTGGCCTCTACACGTGATGAAACATTGAGTTTTTTGAAAATATTGCTCACATGACGGTCTACTGTTCGTTCACTAATAAATAATGTATCAGCAACGCTTTTATTTGCTTTACCTGCCGCCACAAGGCGCAGTACCTGTAGCTCTCTTAATGATAATCCATGGGTTTTATTTAGGGAATTTTTGCTCAATGTTTTGTTAATTCTAACTAAATCAGGAATGGCATTAAGTTGCTCGAAAATCCATTGGGCAGTCGATAACTCGACAGTTGAGTTGTCTATATCATTCATTTTCTGATAAACAAGACCTATTTGCTCTTGGGTAAGTGCAGATTCATAAGGGGTGTCAAGGTGCTTCCAAATGTCCAGTGCCTTTTGTAGTTGCTCCAGTGCAAGTTGTAATTTTCCCTCATTAAGATAAACACATCCTCTTGAATGACCCACTATAGCATAGAGATAGGGTGCGTCAAATTTGTTGGCAATATCAAATAACTCCTCGGTGGCTTTTCTGGCTACTTCGGTTTGCTTTACTGCTAGCATAATTTGTACAACATGAGGTAGAAGTTCAGCACGTCTTTTGAGATCGTTATTTTCTTTGAGTGTATTTCTAATAGAAATTTCTGCTGCTTCATGCATGCCTTGCGCCAGACGCAATAACGCCAGGCCGGGTTGTGAAGGGCGCCCCCATTTGGCTGCTTCGTGATAATTTTCCTCAGCCTGCTTAAACTTACCGCCTAAACGGAATAATTCTGCTTTGAGATAATAGGCCTCACCCGCAGCTGATTCACCAGGGGGTCGTGTAAGCAACTCACAGGCACCGTTCGTTTCTTCCAGTGCCTGAAGCCATGCACCTCTAAATCGAGCTATTTCTGCTCTGCGCACCAGGCCTTGCCCCCTAAAAGGGACGATATCCGGCTGTTCTTCACACCAGCGTGTCAGGGCTAAGGTCCATTCATGTGCTCTACCGAGATCCCAAACCTTGCGACATGTTTCGATGACAGCACAGTAGACGATTCCGTTTAATACGGGAAAGGCATCTTCGGTTTCTAAGGTTATCATAAGTTCATCTAGTAGCTTAATGCCTTTGGCTACATTTCCTTGTTGGACAAGAGCCTGTCCAGACCCCAGTTGCCCAAGTATAATGAGATCATTATCATCAAAATCTTGTCCTATACTAAAAGCTTGTGAGAAAAGATTTAGCGCTTTGTCACTCTCGCCAGCAGAGAACGCCCCTAATGCAGCAGGAATGAGCAATAAACCTTCCTCAGCACACGATAATTGTTGATCACTCAGCAATCTTTCTGCTCTTGCAAGCCATCCGCTACCCCTTGCTTTGTTTCCTTTATTGATAAGTATGAGTCCAAGCCAAAATGCACAGCGAATGGCCTTTTCTGTTTTTTTCTGATCTAAGTAAACCTGATGTGCTTGTTCAAAGAGTTGAAAGCTTTCCGCATCATGGCCTGTCAGGTAGGCAGACAGAGCATACGTTTCCAGTTCCTCGGGCGCAAGGGCAAGGTCTTTATTGGCTTTAGAAAGCCTCTTATAAGTATCTGACCATTTTTGAAATTTCTGCATAGCCTATATGCTAAAGTTCTTCATTGTTAGCGATGAAATCAAATGGAATATAATATAATGTAGCTGATGTAAAAGCTTGAGAAAAACGTATAGCAAGTAAAGTACAAAGAACATTGTGTATTGAGGTTTTATTCTCCTCAGAGTTACTGTCACCCTGAACTTGATTCAGGGTCTTGTTAAAATAGGCTTCGAGTGCCTCAGCCTGACCCAAAACTGGTAATTTTATCTCTACAGAGTTACTCACATAGAACTCTGAGGAATCGAGAACTCAGAGTCCCTTAGCAGGTGACTCTGAGTGGGTATTAGCATCTTAACTCAAAGCTCTCCACCCAAATCTCACATCTAAAATCTCACATCTCACATCTACTCCGCTCTCAACGAATCCACCGGATTAGCAACAGAAGCCACTATCGACTGGTAACTGACGGTAAGCAAACCAATGGCCAAAGCCAATACACCCGACACGATAAAAATCATGATAGAGGAGAAGGACAGCAACTCAATGCGGTATTGGAAATCGCTCAGCCAATTGTTGGTGGCCCAATAGGCAATCGGCCACGCAATGAAGTTGGCAATCAAGATCAGCAGGATAAACTCTTTGGAAAGAAGCAAGACCACCTGCGAGATTTTAGAACCTAAGACCTTTCTAATACCAATCTCCTTTCTGCGCTGCTCGGCCATGTAAGCCGACAAGCCAAATAAACCCAGACAGGCTATAAATATCGCCAACCAGGTGAAATTCATGGCTAAAGTAGAGAAGTCTTCATCCGACTTAAAGATCTGATCGAATTCCTCATCGAAAAACTCATATTCAAACGGGTAGTCGGGATATATTTCATTCCATACCCCGGCAATATTGCTCATGGTGCCGCTGATATCATCTGTGATGCGGACTGATAAGTTGCTATTAGCTCCCGGATTATAGAACAGCATCACCGGCTCAATGGCATGACGCATAGAGGCAAAATGAAAGTCTTTGACTACGCCTACGATAGTGCGCTCCTGGTTGTTATTACCCAGGCTGACTTTCTTACCAACGCCCTCGTCCCAACCGACTTCTCTGATAAAGGCCTCGTTTACGATAATAGCTTCCTCCCGGTCGGTACCGAAGTCTTCAGAGTAATTTCTACCCTCGGCCAGTTCCATGCCCATCACCTCGAGGTAGTCGTCATTCATTGACATGACACTCACAATCCAGGGTTCTTCCTCTTCGGTGACGCCCTCAGGTCTTACGCCCGTGCGGCCAAAAGTACGGCCCGGCATGTTCGATGAGAAAGCCGTAGCCTGCACCTTGTCATATTGCGCAATCTTATCTTTAAAAGCTTCCACCTGTTCGCCCAACCCAGGGTCGTTGAGTTGAAAGTTGACGACCTGCGCTTTCTCAAAGCCTAAATCTTTATTCTTTAAAAATTTGAGTTGAAAAGTGATTAATATCGTGCAGATAATAAGCGTGATCGAAGCGGTAAACTGCGCCACGACCAGCACTTTTCTCAACCAAATACCACTCTTGCTGGTCTGAAATTTCCCGCGAAGGGTCACCACCGGGTTGTAGTGCGACAGCACAAAAGCAGGGTAGAGGCCGGAGACGATGCCGATAACCAAAGTGATGCCCAGTATGGCAAGCGCTACCATTGGGTTGCTGATGATGTAGCTGAGCACGTGGGTGCCCAAACCAAGGTTGGCAAAGTTGGTAGCAATAGATACTAAAATGAGTGCCACGACCAGCGCCATCAGACTGATGAGGATGGACTCACCGAGATGTTGCGCAACAAGACTGCTTTTGGGCGAGCCCATGACCTTTCTGATGCCCACTTCTTTGGCCCGTGTGGAGGACTTGGCCGTAGACAGGTTCATGAAGTTGAAAGCTGCAATAAGTATCACAAACACGGCTATGGCCGAAAGCGAGTAGACATACACAATATCACCTTTGCCTTCGTTGTAGCCATCAAACAGTATGTTGCTCGATTTGAGGTGGATGTCTTCCAAGGCCTGCAGTTTGGGTATCCAAAACTCCGGCACTTCATTTTTGGTGGCCAGCTCTTTGAGTTTGGTTTCTACCGTGGCCACATCGGCCCCTTCGGTAAGCTCTACATAGCCGATCATGCCGAGACCCTGCCAGCTATTGAGGTATTGCGCCAGACTGGAGTCGGCATCTACCGGATACATCGATAGGAGCAGGTCGAGCTTGAGGTGACTCTGCCCTGTGTTGTTAGCAAACAGGCCGACTACTTCCCAATCTTCTGAGTCGATTTGGAAAGATTTGCCTATGGGGTCTTCTGCTTTAAAGGCTTTCTCAGCCAAAGCTTCGCTCATGATAAGCTTGCGCGGGGCGTTGAATTTTTCAATACTGGCTGCATTGCGTAGGCCAAAATCAAACATTTCGAAAAAGGTAGACTCTACATACTTGGCGTCTTCGGCATATACAACATCTTCCTTATGCTGCATGCGTGTGCGCCCCTGGTTAAACATACGTGTGGCATTGATGACTTCCGGCAGTTCTTCCAGCGCACCGATAGGCATGTACGGATTGGTAATGGCTACATTGTTGCTGGAAACCCCGAGGGCTTCATCTATGGTGGTAAGCCGGTATTTGTTGGAGGCATTGGGGTGGAACGTGTCATAGCTCAGCTCCTTTTGCACGTACAAAAAGATCATAATAAAGCAGGCGAGCCCAATGGATAGCCCGGCAATGTTGATAAAAGCTGCACTCTTGTTTTTTAACAGGCCGCGCATAGCGACCTTCAGATAGTTTTTGACCATGATGTGTGTTGTTTTTGAGTTGTTGATGAGGAAGTTAGCACATTCGGCCGTTTTCACTAAAATGTTTTATGCGAAAGGCGAAAATCTGGGAAGAATAGCAGGATTTAACGTTTTTTAACAATTACAGACCAAATTGAATATTAGATGATATGAATAGTGGATGTTTGAAAAGTAAATTATAGATTGAATACAATAACCTAGAGGGATTCTATAGTTAAACTCGCCAATAGATTAGGTAAAAACCCCTAATCTCATTGAATTTACGTGATTTTGATATGAGATTTGAACTGATCTCTATAAACAAAATGCTATATTTAAAAATAAAATTTATTCTAATATTGATACTTAGGGAGTTACATTAATGGCTAAAAAAGCAAAGTTAAAGAAGGCTGGTAAGGAGAAAAGTATGGAGGAGACGCTATGGGAGTCTGCGAATAAATTGCGCGGTACCGTGGAGAGCTCGGAGTATAAGCACGTGGTGCTTAGTCTGATTTTCCTAAAGTTTGCGAGTGATAAGTTTGAGGAAAGAAAGCGAGAGCTGATTGAAGAGGGCAAGGAAAAGTATGTAGAAATGAAGGAGTTCTACAATATGAAGAATGTTTTTTTTCTGCCTGAGGCGTCCCGCTGGAGCTATATCATGCAACATGCCAAGCAGGATGATATTTCTCTAAAGATTGATACGGCTCTACATACGGTAGAAAAGAATAACCCTGCGCTAAAGGGCGCTTTGCCGGATAATTATTTCTCACGCTTAAATATGGATGTGAGTAAGCTGGCCGCTTTGCTTGACACCATTAACAATATTGATACACTAAAAGATAAGCAGCAGGATATTGTTGGCCGAGTGTATGAGTATTTCTTAAGCAAGTTTGCCCTGGCTGAGGGAAAAGGTAAAGGAGAATTTTATACACCTAAAAGTATTGTAAACCTGATTGCAGAAATGATTGAGCCCTACAAGGGGGTGATCTATGACCCGGCTTGTGGCTCCGGGGGTATGTTTGTGCAGAGTATTAAGTTTATAGAAAGCCACCATGGGAGTAAGAAAGAGGTGAGCATTTATGGCCAGGAATACACCTCCACTACTTACAAGCTGGCTAAGATGAATCTGGCTATTCGCGGGATCTCGGCCAACCTTGGTGATGTACCAGCGGATACTTTTAACAAGGACCAGCACCCAGACCTGAAGGCTGACTTTATCATGGCCAATCCTCCTTTTAACCAAAAGAACTGGCGGGCCAGTGATGAGCTCACGGATGACGCTCGTTGGCGAGGTTATGAAGTACCACCAACCAGCAATGCCAATTACGCCTGGATATTGAACATGGTGAGTAAGCTATCTGAAAATGGAGTGGCCGGATTTATCCTGGCCAATGGCGCACTTTCCGGTGGTGGTGAGGAATATAAGATCAGGAAGAAACTGATTGAGAATGGATTAGTAGAGTCAATTGTGATCTTGCCTCAGAGTATGTTTTACACTACGAACATTAGTGTAACGCTTTGGATTCTGAACAATAATAAGACCGAGCGAACTTTAAAACTACCTGATACCACACGAAATTATAGGAATCGAGCAAATGAAGTGCTGTTTATGGATCTTCGGGAAATTGGAGAACCGTTTGAGAAGAAGTTTACCCAGTTTTCACCGCAGCACATTCGTGATATTGCAAAGACCTATCACGATTGGCAACAGAAGGACACCGATTATGCCGATGTGGCCGAATACTGCTATTCGGCTACGTTGGATGAAATCAGAAATAAGGACTATTCGCTGGTGCCGAGTAAGTATATTGAATTCGTAAACCGTGATGAGAATATTGACTTTGATGAGAAGATGGCTGCGCTGCAGCAGGAGTTTAGCGAATTGCTGATAAGAGAAGAAGCCTCCAAGAAAGAGTTGCTGACCGTATTTAAAGAATTGGGGTATGAGATCAAACTATAGAAAGATAGGTGATTATATCGAGCTAGTGGATGAGAGAAACAAGGACTTATCTATTGATCTATTGTTGGGCTTAAGCATCAATAAACAATTCATTCCCTCTGTTGCCAATATAGTTGGGGCCAATATGACTAACTATAAAATTATACGTAAAGGGCAATTTGCCTGCAGTATCATGCAGGTAAGAAGGGATAAGAAAATGCCGGTGGCCTTTTTGGAAGATTTTGAAGAGGCTATAATTTCTCAGGCGTATCCTGTTTTTAGGATTAAGGACGAGCGTGTACTTCTCCCCAAGTATTTAATGATGTGGTTCACACGGAGTGAATTTGATAGGCATGCATGTTTCTTAGCGGTTGGCGGAGTAAGAGGAAGTCTGGAATGGGAAGACTTTTTGGAAATGGAACTGCCAATACCTTCCATAGAAAAGCAGCGAGAGATTGTGAAGGAGTATAATACGGTGGTAAACCGCATAAAACTCAATGAGCAGTTGAATAAAAAGCTGGAAGAAACGGCCCAGGCGCTTTATAAGCATTGGTTTGTGGATTTTGAGTTTCCTATCTCAGCAGAACAAGCCGCTGAAATGGGTAATCCTGAACTCGAAGGCAAGCCTTATAAATCTTTTGGTGGGAAAATGGTTTGGAATGAGGAGTTGGGAAAGGAGGTGCCGGAGGGTTGGGAGGTTAAAAATGTGAAAGGTTTTACGATTGATATGAAAAGTGGTGGGACTCCAAACCGAATGATTGATGAATACTGGGATTCAGAAGAAGTGCCATGGCTGAAAACCGGAGAACTTAAAAATAGTATCGTCATTGATTCCGAAGAATATATTTCCCGGATAGCTCTCAAGAAAAGTTCTGCAAAGATATTACCTGTTAATACCGTTCTTATCGCGATGTATGGTGAAGGTAAAACCAAAGGACAAGTAGGTTACTTAAAAAAGGAGGCCTCTACTAACCAAGCATGCTGCGCCATGATTTGCGAAAATGAGGAAAAAGCTTCCTTTCTATATTATCATTTAAGGACTAATCGAGATGAAATTGTGTCCATTGCAATTGGAGGAGCTCAACCAAATTTGAGTAAAAATATCATTGAAGAAATAAGAATAATTGAGCCAAATGAATCAGCATTAAATAGTCATCCATTTATTCAAATATTAAAATCAAAAGAGGGTTATACTAAAGAGATAAAAAGCCTGGAAGGTCTGAGAAATTTATTTCTCTCCAAAATGACCCAAGTTGAAATAGAAGAAAAGGAGGTGGTGAGTGGTTAAACAGAACCCATTTTCAATTTATGATTTTCTAGGATACTTAGTGCCTGGCTCAACTTTTTTGTATGCTATTGTAATTATTGATTACATCAAAGAATGTAAAACTTTTGACTTGCCTGAGATTACGACTTATTTGGGCGGTTTTGGTTTGGACAATATTTTTTTATTTGTAATCATTTCTTATGCTGTCGGTCACTTAATAAGCTTCAGCTCATCATTGTCAGTTGAATTGTATGCAAACTGGAGGTATTTCTACCCATCTAAATATCTATTGAATATCGAGCACAAAGGATATTGGAGATCAGCCAAACATTGGAAAGACATATTGTGGCGAATATTCATTGCAATTGGATTAATGCCCATATTTCTACTAGATTTTATTCTTGGACATTTATTGAGCTTTAAGAACCATTTTAGAAAACCACTAGATAGAGAACTAAACAAACTTGTAAGGCATAAAATAAAGATATTGCTAAAAAGGCTCGGAGTTGAAGGCGTTGGAAAACATAATGAAAAAGACGAGTATTATACAGATTTTCACCGATTGGTCACGCATTATGCTTATGAAACAAGTAAGCAACATCAATCCCGTATGTCAAATTATGTCGCTTTGTACGGCTTCCTCCGCACTCTGTGTTTGATCTTTAATCTGTTGACCTGGTATGTATTTCTTCGTGTAATACTGTGGTTTGATTTTAACGGTGAGAGTATCGTACTTATAGTCTCTCTTTCTATAACTAGCTATATCTTTTTTATGGCGTTCATGAAGTTTTACAGAAGGTATACACTGGAAGGTTTTATGATAATTTGTGTTAATGAAGAGCTCAAGTAATGGATACAAATGAGAAGATATCATTTATACATAACGAGCTGTGGATACTAGTCTTCGGGGCAGCCTTCCAACGTGCTAAGATTTATAAGAAAGGTGTAATTGAGAAGCAAAAAATGAATTTCCGGAGAGGTTTAAAAACTCTTGTTGTGGATGATATCATTCCCAAATACAAAGAGTCAGTCAAAGAAAGCGAACACCTTAAGTACATTAGGCAGATTAATGATTTTAGTGAGGAATATGCGGTTATTTTAAATAATGATAGATTGACCTTTGGGGTGAGTCAAAAGATTTTAAATCTGGCTTTAAAGTATTATTGGTGTTTGGGTGAGATCAAAGAACCTCCACATTTTCCTGTGGATAGAAGAATACAGCAAAAAATACCTGGGCATCAAGTCATCAGCTGGACTAATCTTAATTGCGAGGAAGAATATTTATCCATCATAGATGCGGCCAAAAGTAAGCTCGCTAATGGTCAGTGTTTGGCGGAATGGAAGTTGGAAAATTTTAATAGGAGGTGAAGCAACGAAAAAATTAAAATTTTGGCAAATTCACTATGATATGTTCCTCACGAAGCCTGTACTCCGTATGAGCTTTGCTCACTTCGTGAGGAACATATCAATAATAGAAAAGTTCCCTTACACCTTGTAAAGTTTACAAGGTGTATAACACATGATCTAATGATAATGGTTCCGAAAGGTTAAAAAAGATTTTAAAATGTCCAGTTTTTTAGTTAATAAACTGGACATTTGTTTCAATTTAAATTATCTTAAAATTGTGAAAATCACTGAATACATAGCAAATACTATAGATCGACTGCCTAAGGGATATGTGTTCACCTATGAGGATTTTATAGGGGAGGTGAAAAAGAAAGAGGCAGTGATCAAGGCACTCAATAGAATGTCCGCCTCGGGGAGGATAAGTAAACTTAGTAAAGGTAAATACTATAAACCTGAAAAAACTCCTTTTGGAAAATTACAACCTGATCAATACCAGGTAGTGAAGGATCTTCTTGAAGAAAATGGTAAGGTAGTAGGCTATCTTACCGGTTATAGTATTTACAATCAATTAGGGTTAACTACTCAATTAAGCAATACTATTCAAATTGGTAAAAATGAAGTGCGCCCCTCTTTTAAGCGGGAACGCTATACTATCTCCTTTATTCGTCAGAAAAATATTATTACAAAAGAAAACATTCCACTCTTACAACTGCTCGATGCGTTAAAATACATTAAGAAAATCCCAGATACTACAGTAGCGGCAGCAAGTAAACGTATTATGTCACTTATCAAGGAGTTGTCTATTTTAGAGGAAAAAACACTAGTCCGTCTGGTTCAGAAATATAATCCTGCCACAAGAGCATTACTTGGAGCCATTCTTGACGAGTTGGGTCGAAAGGGTAATTTAGAAACAATCTCAAAAACATTAAATCCTATTACTAAATATAATATTGCTGGTGTTGGAAAAGTCTTAAGTACTACCTTAACCTGGAACATTGTATGAAACTACACGAGGATAAAAAACTATTTCGTCAAGCAATAGAAATTACAGCCCAGCATAAGAAAATACCTACTATTTATGTAGAAAAAGATTACTGGGTAACCTATGCTTTAAAGATTATTTTCGGTTCAGATTGTGCAGCCTTTTCTGTTTTTAAGGGAGGTACAGCCCTGTCTAAATGTTACAAAATAATAGAGCGGTTTTCAGAAGATATTGATTTGGTGGTATTAAGAGAAGATGGGGAATCAGGAAATTCTCTCACGAGAAAAATCAAATCAATTACTAGCACTGTAGATAAAGTTCTTCAAGAAGTCAATAAGGAAGGACTCACAAGTAAAAGTGGTAGGCTAAGAAAAACAGCTCACGAATACCCTAAAATCTTCAAAGGGAATTATGGCCAGGTTAGAGACTTCATTGTTGTAGAAGCATCTATGTTAGGCAACTTTGAACCTTATGATGAGATGACAATTTCAAGCTTTGTCTATGATATGATGATAGCTCAAAATCAGCAAGAAACAGCTGAAAAAAATGAGCTACTCCCATTTACTATTAATGTACTGGACATTAAACGTACAATTTGTGAAAAAATCATGAGTTTGGTACGTTTCTCCTACGAAGAAAGTCCAATTGAGAGTTTAAGGAATAAAATTAGGCATACTTATGATATTCACTCACTTCTCAAACTACCAGAGATGCAGGAATTCTTTGAAAGCGAAGCATTTAATAAAATGTTGTTAAAAGTCGGAAATGATGATGTTGATAGCTTTAGGAACAATAATGCATGGCTAATTAATCATCCGACTGAGGCACTTATATTTAATAAAACAAAAGAAACGTGGGCTGAACTGGAAGATACTTATAATAACTCTTTTGCCAACTTAGTTTATGGTGAACTTCCCGAATCGGCTTTAGTAGCTGCTGATATTGAAAGAGTTGCTGTCAGGATGAAAGATGTTGAATGGAAAATAAACTTTGATAGAAAATGAACTTCAGCGTATCACAAAATGAAATAAATTGGTGCTTCTTCGCTAAGAATATCGACAATTTTATTCGTATAGTGCTTCCTAAAGTTAAAGTAGATGAAGTTGTACAAGGTAGTTCTAAAGATGGTGGTGTAATAGGTGGTGTAATAGGTGGTGCAATAGAGGGTTTAGCTGATAGGCAACTTGAAGTATTAGAATTAATACATGAAGATAATAAAATAAGTTACAGGGGAATTGCAAAACGTCTTGATATCAATGAATCTGCCGTAGGTAAACATATAGACGCACTAAAAGAGAAAGGGGTATTAAAAAGAGAAGGAGGCACGAGAGGTTTTTGGAAAATTATTAATCCTAATAAATCAAGTGAGCTATAACGAATCAAAATTAGAGCAATCTTTTATCGAGCTACTACAGCACGAGGGTCATTCTTATCTTACCGGTAAGGAGCTTAGGGAATCTACTGCTAAAGATGTTTCAGAACCTGTTGTAAAGTATGGCCAGTTTGTGAGTGATGAGGTTTTGATTCGTGAGGATCTACGGTCTTATCTTTTTAGTCAGTACGAAGCTGAAGGTATTACTGAGAATGAAGTTGAGGGGATAATTCGGGGGATAGAGAATTTGCCGGCTTCCGATCTTTATGAGAGCAATAAAACTTTCATGGACAAGCTCTCCAATGGGTTTGTGCTGAAGCGTGAAGATCGCAGTAAAAAGGATATTTATATTCACCTGATCGATTATTCTCAAGCGAATAATAATCATTACAAGATCGTTAACCAGCTCGGCATCCAGGGCACGGAGTTGCGCATCCCCGATCTGATTGTTTACATCAATGGCCTGCCTGTGGTGGTATTTGAGTTTAAAAGTGCCATCCGGGAAAATGCCACTATTCATGATGCCTATGTGCAGTTAACCACGAGGTATCGAAGGGATATCCCGGAGCTTTTTAAATACAATGCGTTTTGCGTGATCAGTGACGGGGTAAACAGCAAGGCCGGTTCGTTCTTTGCGGCTTACGAGTTTTTCTATTCCTGGCGCAGGATTGCAGGGTTGAAGAAGGACGTGGATGGTATTGATAGTATGCATACCATGATCAGAGGCATGTTTAACAGTACTGACCTACGTAATATCATTCATCATTTTATCTATATGCCTGATTCCTCCCGCAAGGATGACAAGATCGTTTGCCGATATCCTCAGTACTATGCGGCCATACGTTTGTTTGAGAATATTAAGGAACATCAAAAGCCTGAAGGTGATGGCAAAGGAGGAACGTATTTTGGTGCAACCGGATGTGGTAAAAGCTTTACCATGCTCTTTCTCACCCGGTTACTCATGAAGAGTACCTATTTCGGGAGTCCTACCATTATTCTCATCACCGACCGTATTGATCTTGACGATCAGCTTTCTTCTCAATTTACCAATGCCAAAGGGTTCGTAGGAGATAATAATATCATCAGTGTAGAAAGCAGAGAAGATCTGCGAAAGCGACTGAAAGGAATTAAAAGTGGAGGTGTTTATTTGACCACCATTCACAAGTTTACAGAAGATACTGAATTACTCACCGACCGATCGAATGTAATCTGTATTTCCGATGAGGCGCATCGTAGCCAGGTCAATTTAGATCAGAAGATCAGGGTAACACAGGAAGGAGTTAAAAAGACGTATGGCTTTGCAAAGTATTTGCATGATTCGTTACCCAATGCTACTTATGTAGGTTTTACCGGAACGCCTATCGATGCCACGATGGATGTGTTCGGTCCGGTGGTAGATGCCTATACCATGACCGAATCTGTTTTTGATGAAATCACGGTGCGGATTGTCTATGAAGGTCGTGCGGCCAAGGTGATGCTTAAGAATAGCGAGCTGGAGAAGATTGAGGCTTATTACGATCGCTGTGCTGATGAAGGCACGAATGAGTATCAGATAGAAGAAAGTAAAAAGGCCACGGCCAATATGAATGAGATCCTGGGTAATCCGGATCGGCTGAAGGCAGTTGCAGAAGACTTTGTGGCGCATTACGAAGCTCGTGTGCGTGAAGGTTCGAGTGTTAAAGGTAAAGCCATGTTTGTGTGTAGTAGTCGGCACATTGCGTATGCACTATATCTCGAGATCATAGCCCTTCGTCCTGAATGGGCTGAGGTAATGGCTGCCGAGCCGGGCGCTAATCTTTCAGAAAAAGAAAAGCGTGAGATCAAGCCCATTGAGCGAATCAAGATGATTATGACCCGAAGTAAGGATGACCCGAAAGAGCTGTGGGATACGTTGGGCACCAAAGAGGACAAGAAAAAACTCGACCGACAGTTTAAGAATGCCAAATCCAACTTCAAGATTGCCATTGTGGTGGATATGTGGCTTACCGGTTTTGATGTTCCCTTCCTTGATACAATCTACATTGACAAGCCTATACAGCGTCATAACCTGATACAGACCATCTCCCGAGTGAACCGGAAGTTTGAGGGTAAAGAGAAAGGCCTTGTTGTCGACTATATTGGTATTAAATCACAAATGAACAAGGCTCTTGCCCATTATTCTAAAGGTGATAGAGAAAACATTGAAGACATTGACAAATCGGTGGTTGTGGTGAAGGATCACTTAGACCTCCTTGGGAAGATCTTTCACAAGTTTGACAGTTCACCTTACTTTGGCGGCAAGCCGTTGGAGCAACTGCATACACTAAACCAGGCTGCAGAGTTTGTACAAACGACTCAGGAGCTGGAGAAGCGATTTATGTACCTGGTAAAGCGCCTTAAGGCTGCTTATGATATTTGTGTGGGTAGCGATAAGATTTCTGAAGAGGAGCGTGATTATATTCATTTCTATATAGCTGTCCGCTCGATTGTTTTTAAGCTCACTAAAGGTGAGGCTCCTGATATTGCCCAGATGAATGCCAAGGTTCGGGTGATGATCAAAAATGCTATTGAGAGTGAAGGTGTGGAGGAGCTCTTTAAAATGGGTGACGATAGCGAAGGACCTCAGGATATTTTTAGTGACGACTACCTGGCTAAGATCGATAAGATTAAGCTGCCGAATACAAAGATCAAGCTTCTGCAAAAACTGCTCGCTCAGGCAATCGACAGTTTGAAAAAAGTGAACCGCATTCAGGGGATAAATTTCTCAGAGAAGATGGAGGCGATAGTAAGGCGGTATAATGAGCGTAAGGAAGATGATGTATTGCGCAGCGAGGTGTTGGAGGAGTTTACTGATGAGATCATTGATCTGTATTATGCGCTTAAGAAAGAAAAGGAGTCGTTCGGTGAGCTTGGGATTGATTTTGAAGAGAAGGCTTTTTATGATATTCTGAAGGCTCTGGCCCATAAGTATGACTTTACATACCCTGATGATAAATTAATACCGCTTTCCAAGCAGGTGAAAGATGTGGTAGATGATAAAGCTCGATATACGGACTGGAGTAAGCGCAGTGATATTAAAGCCGAGCTAAAGGCTGATCTGATCATCTTACTTGCTGAAAATGATTACCCACCCGTTGATCGGGATGAGGTGTATAAGGAGATATTTGAGCAGGCGGAGAATTTTAAGAGGTATAATGGGTAGGGTTCCAAGTTCTAAGTTTAAAATTGCTGATGAGCGGTGGCAGGCATTTGGGGTCAAGTCATTTGATGAGTATGAATCTAAGTACATTATAAATGGGCGGTTCCATGCCTCAGTGCCAGATGATGTGAAAAAGGCTTATGAGACTGCCGAATATATAATGGCTCAGGCTTATTATCATTATCCCTTGTTAGACGAAGCATCAAATAAGCTCCTACGGATACTGGAGATGGCAATTAAAAAGCGATGTATTGAAATAGGTATAGGCTTAAAATTCATAAATAAAAAGGGTAAAGAGCAGAAGAAAGATTTAAATCGTCTGATTAATGAACTTGTTAAAAAGGAGAACGAGAAAAAGCTTAGTAGACATCTTCATGTTGCAAGAGAATTAAGAAATTATTCAATGCACCCGGAAGAAAACTCATTACATGGAATTCTTGCCATGAACATTTATGAACAAATGGTCAATCTTATAAATGAATTGTTTCTTTCAGAATCATATTTCAAGGAAAAATCAGATAGGCTTAAGGATATTGAAGAAGCGTCAATAGATTTTAAAAATGGTCTTTTTGTATTAAATATATATGATAATAGCTTTCTTGTGCAAGGTGCTAAACCTATATCAGTTGATATGGTTGATAAAAGATGGATATCATATTGGATTGCACATCCTGTTTTAAAAAATTTTAAAAAATTGGTTCGGGAAAAAGCCTTAGACCCACCATTCTTTTTTGCTCTAAGAGAATTCAGTATTGGAAAGGAAAATCATCTTCAAGGAAAGTTAATGAATGATAGCTGTTTGTCTATCAACACGACAAATGATGAAAGGAATATTGAGGTATACAACCAATTTCTGGAAGAACAAAATCAGATGCCGATTGAATTAATGGAACCATATAGAGCCTTTATCAATACAAAAATGGGTTCAGAGCTAATGAGGTTTAGGTATTTGAATTGTTGGAAATAACTTTAATGCGATACAAAGCAATCTGTGAGGAGACCCTGAATCAAGTTCAGGGTGACAGCTTCGATTTCTGCGGGTAAGATATGCCCCTTTAGGGGTTAGGGGAGTGGTGGCATAGCAATAAATTCACCCTATAGTCTCCTGAAGGGGATACAATGCGCTTAGCATGACTTGTATTAAAGTGGGAATATTAGCGCTTAACGCTTTGCTTCCTGCACTTATACGAGCTCCACAGTCTGGCCAATCGCCTTCACCTTTTCCTTGTCAACACCCTGATCTTTGGCGTACTGAGGCCACTGGGCTACTACAGCCACCACCTGATTGATGATGGTAGGTGCTTTTTTGATGTTCATTTGTTTGGCAACCACCAGTAAGTCATCGCGGGTGATGTTTTGTCGCTTGCCATTGATGCTGAGTGCATGCTGGCTCACCCACACACTGTCGGGGCGGTAGGCATGGCACAGGTCGTAAGCCGGGGCGAGGGTCCATGCGCCCGCTGGCTTGAGCATAAACGAAAAGTTTTTGGTGTGGTCGTCACAGTTTTTGGCCACTACATTGAAGACCATCCTGCGAAACATTTGCTCTGCCTCGGGGTATGAGAGTCGCAGCTCACGCATCGTCTGAAAGAGCTGCTCATAGCTAAAGCTGTGCACATCATTAAAATCACGGTGCGTAAGCGCACACCACGATTGCACATGATGACGGGTGTTGCCTTCATCTCGGTCAAACCGCATCGTCATAAAATGGGCACGGCCGTTTTCTTCCAATAGCAGCGAAGGCATCATCTCAATGCCACAGTCTTTAGCCATGTGGTAGTAGGCCATCTCTACGCGTCCGTAGCCATGGCTTTGGCCAAACTGGGCATCACTTACGCCATCGAGCTTAATGAGGTAGTGTTTAAAACCTTTTGGGGCGAGTGTCTGTCCGGAACGCACCTCTCCGGTGTTGGCATTGTAGGCAATCACCGCCTTGGGGCGGGCGCCACCGGCTGAAGTACCTATTTTTAAAATCTCACGCATCGATTTGGTCTCGTCTTGCGAGAGGTCGGTCTTGAAGTCTTCACGGTAGGCGAGCATCTTTTGTGCTACTGCCACGAGGCTGTCGAGCTCTACCTTAAACGTGTTTTTAGCCGTGCTCATGGTAGAAGGCTCAAACTCCAGTGCACCTACACCACGCGTGCCTATAAAGCAGAGCTGTTCTACGGGATTCATACTGTCAGGCGGTCGCCCGTTTTGTGCGAGCCAGGAGTTAATGAGGGCGTTACCATACTTGTCGGGCAGTACATCAGCCAGCAGGCCGGGCAACCCTTTGAAGGTGTCAAATGCACTGTCTTTGGGCTTGCGCAAATCAGGGAATGAGAAAATGCGCTTGCCTTGCGATAGCGGCATTTTAATGGGGGAGAGGTCCCAGCCTTTATTTATAAAAGCAGGGTCATACTCAAAGCTGGCGTACTGGCTGTCGCTGTCCCAGGCTACAGCACCTACCGTATGTCCCCATATTTTCACAAAAGCAGTCGTTACCATTCGCTTGCAGGTTTTTCATCATTGTCTGTGGTCTTGCGAGCTCTTTTGCGCTGGTCACGCTGCATTTTTGCCAGTTCAATCGGGCTGAGTTGGGGTTTTACCTCAAACGTATCCATAATGTGGAGGAGGTCGAGCACGCGCAGCACACGTATGAACGTATTGAGCGTAACTGTTTCACCACGCTCCAGCAGGCTGAGCGTAGAGCGGCTGATGCCGGCCTTGTCGGCCACCTCCTGCTGCGTGCGGTTTTGGTCGAGCCGGTTTTGCTTAATGAAACCACCCAGAGTTTCCGTCAGCGCCTGATCACTTAGTGTATTCCAGTCCATCGTATGAAATATCGTTCGTTAAAGGTATTTAAAGATACTAACGTATGATATGTAATACAAGTTATAATTACATTATTTATGTATGATAAGTCATTCATAAAAGCTAATAATTAGTTTAAATGTATGATAAATCGTTCGTTATGCATAGCGCTAAGCGCATAGCGGAGTGAGCTAAGAGCGAAGAGCCAGGAGTATAGTAGAGAGAGCTGTGAGAAGTCATCGGGCGGCTAGAGTCCGTCCGGTGGCTTTGTTCACTGAAGAAGTACCGTTCCTCAGAGTTCTCTACGAGTAACTCTGAGGGGAACAGAAAATGAAGATTGACTATTTATATTTAAAATTCCTGTTTATTGCGAGGCACGAAGCAATCCGTTTAATTGAGCGGGACCCTGAATCAATTTCAGAGTGACAAGCTAAACACCGGCCTTGGCTAAATTCCTCACCCTTGTTGGTGTTGTCACCATCAAGTGGTGCACTAACGGCCTTTGGCTCAATTCCGTTAAGGGATTTTGTTCATGACAATAATTGATGGAATCCTTTGTTTGAATCACGCCACAAGCGTGATGAGTTTAGGATTCCTTGTAGCCTCTGACAAAATTCTAGGAATTTAGCCACAGCCTTGACTTTTTTCCTACTTTTTGTGTCAAGACAAAAAGTAGAGAATATAAAACACCGAAGGTTTACATCAAGAGACCCTGAACCAAGTTCAGGGTGACAATTATTTGAGGAAAAGCGTGCCCATTTAGGGGTTAGGGGAGTGACGGCATAGATGAAATTCACCACTATAATCCCCTCAATGGGATACAGTACACATGGCCAATAGCCTTGGTCTTTTTCATATCCATCTCTCTAAAAATTAATCATATCCGGTAAGAAGCCGCTGATCAATGGGGCGAGTATAGATAGGGCTATTTTGAGTGAGTCGCTAATAGACTCGTTCATAAAGGCTGAGATGCTGGGGTGTGCATCGTCATCATCTACTGAGCTAAGATATTTTTGTGCCCTGTTGCGCAGCTGGTAGTAGATTGGCAAATAAAATATGGCCAACACAATGCTAAACTGTAGTCCGTATAAGTATACAAACTCAATGGGAATCATGTCAATGCCTTTGGCTACCACCTCCTGCATAATGGCCTTCCTTAAGGCGCCACTGGTGAATACGGCAAAAGTGATGAGTGTGGTAGATACCAGTAAGAAAAAGCGTAATGAATTGTTGAGCAGCGTAAACTGCTCCTTGAAAGTGTGTGCCTTGTCGGGCTTCAACTGGTCAATACTTTTAGAAATGAAAATCATCCCCACCAGTGCAATTAAACCAGTGATGGTCGGTACCGCTATCACTACCTGAAGCACCCAGGTGTGCTCTACGAGAATTTCGAGGTAGCCAATCCAATCTGTGTAGGTATAGAGATAGGGGTTTTTTACCAACAGCAAAAGAAAAACCAGACCAAAGCCCATACCTACTGCTACAATACCCCAGAGTGTGGACTTCTGCACCTTAAACCACGACTGTAAATAATACAATCGATCTAGCAGCAATGGAGAGATGCCCAGGCTAATCGACATCATAATGGTGACTAGTACTACCCAAACCAGAAACTCAGGATTGAAATGAAAGAAAAAATGGCTGGCTCCAATTGCTGTTTTATTTTCTACGCCAGAGGCAACGCGATTGGAGTCATAAGCGAGTGATGTACGATGGTAAAACTGTAGGGTATCCAGTTCCAAGCTGTCCTCACTTAAAATGATCTGTGCTTTAGGTAAAACAGGCTCTGTTCTAATATTAAACCCAATCAGTGATCCGGAAATAAGAAAGCCTAAAATCGTGCAAATGATGGTTGCCCGGGTAATACCTTTAAAGTAGTGATCCATTGGTTTGAGGTTGAAAGCTTCAATATAGTAAGAGAATGCACAAAGAACAAAGTGTGATGAACAGAGAGGTTAACACCCTGGAGTATGTGTGTAGTACTTCAATAGAAATGAAAAACGTATGTTTAATGCTGTGCCATTACTCGCCAGTCGTCTATTTGATCCAGCGGATATATAGGTCGTGGGATATGTTTATAATCAAGTTGGAATATGTCAATATTCGTAACACCCGCAGTTTCTACATACAAAGTTTGCCTGTTATATAGCCAGAAAAATAGCCTAAACGGAAATAGGTTTTTAACGACAATTACATCTGCCTTCCAGATATTTAAGCCAAGCTTAGTGAAAAAAGAAGGTTTAAAAACCGGGCATGGCAGTGTGGTAATAATGAGATGCAGTTTATCCTGCACTATTACAGCGGTTTTTCCATAACGGCTATCTGCCAGAAATTTTAACTGGCCTCTAAATTTAACCCGTTGGTTAAACTTTTTCTCCAGCTTCGCGCCAACAGTAACGGTTACTTCATGTGCCAGGTCTGAGGGGCCAAGCTTGCTTACAGCTTCCTCATCACACAAGGGTACATAGGCTTTTAGGTTTTTCTTTTCTGCCAATAGCGCTTGTAAGATGAGCGTACTCTCACCAGGTGCACCAGCAGCAACTAAATCTGAAAGGTCTGAAATGACGGATGTCCCCAGCCAGGATCTCCAACGAGCTTTTTTAACTTTAGCGATAGCCTGCTCAGGACTCAATGGCTTTGGGTGTGAATGGTCTTTTACCTGCCAGTTCATTTCACACAATTCTTCACACAGCTGCCTGGCAAGTGCGGGATTATTATCTGTTACCACTACACAGCTCCAGCCAACCTCCGGAGCATCAATCCAGATATGGACCATAAAGTTAGAAACACTCAGTACCTCAGGGTTCTTTTCCATCCTTTTCATGGCTTTGAAAACCTTGCTCATGGGTGACAGAAAATCAATAGTTAAGCCGCCACCCTTTAACAAAGGCAGCTTTTGGAATGCCATGGTAGGTTTAACCTTTCCAAAAACCGTTTTGATTAATAGCTCACCACTTTTAAAGCCAACGCGATTATGATTGCGATGAGGGTTGGTACGGTAGGCATTTATAAATGTGGCATGTGTCACCAACTTTTTCGTGATGTTAGCGTGCAAATCGCAAGAAACCCCAATGGGCAGGTCGTGCCCGGTTAAAGTCCTGATTTCTTCCAGCAGATCGCCTTCCGGGTCGTGTTGCCCGTCAACGCCCATGGCTCCATGCACAGAAAAATAAATACCATCGAGTTTGTTTTCTTTGAGCCGTTTAAAAATATGTGCCTTGAAATGCTCAAAAACTTCTTTTGTGATTTTGCCACCCGAGTGGGACCATGCGGCAATGATAGGCACGAACTCCACTCTACCTTCGCCATATTTTTTTATCGCTTTACGAAAACCATCCACCTGAAGTTTGTGCTTATCGCCACCCGTATGCACATCCTCATCATAGTGAAGTGCCAGAGACTCAAAGTTTCTAAGTTCAGTAGGCACTGTAGAAAAGCTGTTCGTTTCCTGATGGATTTCAATGAGTGCTAACCGATACTTAGGTTGTGATGGCGTGTATTTCATATGCTGTTCTTCAATTGAAACTCAACATACGAATAATGTTTTGCAAAATATATTCACGCTGCACCTTTAATTAAAATCCTGGAAAACTTCGTGCTATCGTATTCAGAGCTTATTAGGCATAAAAAAACCGGAAGTCATTGCTGAAATCCGGTTTCTGTTAGTGGGCCCTGCTGTACTTCCTGATACTCCGCTAACGCTGCGATCAGGATAGACTTCTCGCCCAGCTCTTTCAACTTCTTAAAATGCAAAAAGCCACAGATTTTACGCTGTGGCTTCTTATCAATGTGGGCCCTGCTGGGCTTCCCGATATCGTACCTCATCGGGACAGGCTTCTCGCCCAGCTCTTCAGAATTAGATAAAATGCAAAAAGCCATAGCTTTTACACTATGGCTTCTTATCAATGTGGGCCCTGCTGGGCTCGAACCAGCGACCACCTGATTATGAGTCAGGTGCTCTAACCAACTGAGCTAAGGGCCCCAAAGTGCTGACAAGCAAAGCTTCGTCAGTACCCGAAATCATATACGATTTTTGGGATTGCAATATTAGATATTTGGTCACTAATACACAAACAATATTTTTAAAATTGAATGCTAAAATCAGCTTAATTTTTATTTATAAGTGTTGTCGATAAATCTATTCTTTGCTTCACGATCAATTATTAACTAAATTCATTCTACCTTTGAACCGAAAAATAAAAATGCTATGAAAATTAAAAACACATTGAAAAAATACGCTTTGTCTTTGGCTTTATTGTTTATGTTGGGCTTCACTGGTGCGCTTGTGTCATGTGGAGGCCAGGGTAGCACGGAGGCGGATGAGTCTACAGAGACTGAAGAGGCAACTGAAATGGAAGAAGAAGCAGGTGATGAGCATCCGGCAGGAGAGCATCCTAGTGATGGTGACTCAGAACACCCAGAGGGCGAGCATCCTACTGAAGATGAGTCTGACTCAACAAGTATGGAATAAGCTTAATAGCTGAAAGAAAACAAAAAACCAGGGCCCCAGGCGCTGGTTTTTTGTTTTAGGGCATGCTTCGTAGTTACAAACTACGAAGAACAATATCGGCCTTGGCTCAATTCCGTTAAAGAATTTTGTCCATGATGGTATTTGATGGATTAGTTGCCTCAGAGTTCTCTGCGAGTAACTCTGAGGAGAATGAAGGCGTGCCCCTTTAAGGGGTTAGGGGAGTGTTGGAAAATTTATCCCACTTCGAAGTTGCAAACTACGAATAACCAGTTTACACTTAGCGCTACACTCTAAGCTCTCTGCGCTTTGCGCTTAGCTCATTGCTTATTCACCCCTATAATCCCCTCAAGGGGATGCAGTACAGCCTTACAAGTCATCCCGCAGGGATTTTAACCATCTTGTAAGATATTGATAGCAGAATGACATTGTTTTTGGCAATCGTCAAATGAACAACGGCCTTGGCTTAATTCCGTTAAAGAATTTTGTCCATGATGATATTTGATGGAATCCTTTGTTTGAGTCACGCCATAAGCGTGATGAGTTTAGGATTCCTTGCAGCCTCTGACAAAATTCTAGGAATTCAGGCATAGCCTTGACTTTTTTTGTTTCGTTTTTTGTGTCAAGACAAAAAATGAAAGATTTACAGTGGAGGTATAGATGAAATTCACCCCAAATATCGTTTGACTCTGGGCACCATGCACTTTGCGCTTGGCTCAGAAAGATTGCTTCGTCATGCTTCCTCGCAATTACCAGTTGTGGGTCAGGCTGCCCCTTTAGGGGTTAGGGGAGTGGTGGCATGGATCTCCCTCTTCGTAGTTACAAACTACTTAAATCCAGTTTGAACCCTGATGCTGACGACTAGCGTGCGTCATCACTTTGTGCTTCTTTGAGCCACTTTGTGTAAAACATTTTTTACCCCTATACAACCACCGGACGGGCTTCAGCCGCCCGATGTAGGCGCTACACCTTGGCTCTCTGCACTAGGCGCTTAGCTCTCTGCGTCTAGCTCTCCGCTCCTGAAGTTTCTCTCTCAAAACTAAAAGTAGTCTTCACATCTACCTTCTTGCCATCTACTTCCAATACCGGATAGGCATGGAAGTTAATCGGTCCAGAGGCAGGACGAGGGTCCATTTCTAAATCTCGCCCTCGGCTGAGTTCAATACGGTTGGCCGGATGGTGTCCAAAGTAATACGTTGCCAGAGGCGTGTATTTATTGCCTTCGCTGATGTCAACAGGCCACCATTTGCCTTCTGCATGAAATTCAGCCCAGCAGTGATAGCCATTAATGCCCCCTTCGTTGCGCTCAGATGGGATGGAAGCCCCAATTGCAAACCTGGCAGGAATCCCAGCCGTTCTAGCCAAAGAGATGAAGAAGGAATGGAATTCGGTACAATTGCCACTTTTTGCATCGCAGGCATAGTTAGCATCGCCCGTGCCGTAAACGCCTACTTTCTTATAGGCCACATTATCGATAATGTAGTCATAGATGGCCCTGGCCTGCATCAACTGATTGTCTTCAGGTACTTTTACTAAGGTTTCGTCTACGATATCCTGAAATCTTCCCCCTACAGGCAGCAACTCAGTGCCTTGCAAGTACCTTTCAAGATCGGTTTCATCAGAAGTATAAGAAGACTTCTCCTTTCTCTTTACATCATAAATAACCTTAATCGTTTTACCACTGGTAGCAGGGGTCAGCGATAGATAAAGAATGTCATTGCCATTTTGCTGTTCTTTTAGAACCTGATGCTCTACTGGCGCATCAATAGACACAATCTCTACTTCCTGAAAGTCGTCTGTTTGTGCCAATGGCATCCATAGTTGTGCGTTACTGGTAAGCTCAGGAAGCTGCGCTTCATAAGTAAAGGTAAAAGCATCCTCACCTTCAATCACACCCAACAGCTGGTTCGAAGCTTGAGCCACTTCAACCCTGTGCCAGGTCTTGTCTGGCCGTTGTTTCCAGGTGTAAAAAGGCTTTCCATTGAGCTTGTGCACCGTTGTTTGTGTGACCTGCATATCATCTCTTTCTCCTTCTAAGAAGAAGTCAACGTCATACACATTACCATCGATCTCAGCTAAATCTACACAGGCAAAATAGCGTTGAGGTCCAAGGTTGGAAAGGTATTCGGTATGCACTCTTACCAGCTTGAGGTTAAGCTCTTTCACACCATCTTTAATTCGGAAATAGCCACTGTCAGCTTCGGTTTTTTTAGCGATATGTTTTCTTATACCGTCTTCAATTTCAGCAATACTTACCTTCTGAGGTTTGGTAGCTTTTTCTTTTTTATCGCCTTGGCAGGCAAAACCAAATGTGGCAATCAGCAAGGCATATAAGTAGATGTTTTTCATCGATTGGGTGTTTTGTGTTTCATAAAATTAGTGTACTTCATGTGTTTTTGTGTGAACAAATCCAATTTTCTTAAGGATCATGGGCACTTTCAAACTAAGGCCTATATTTGGGCTGTTTTACAATAGGTGTATGTCAGAAAAAATAAACATTTACGAGGCTTATATTTTTGATTTAGGTGGAGTCATCATTAACCTGGATATTGGTCGTACCATCAAACAATTGGCTGACCACGCAGGTTTAAATCCGGAAAAAATGGTCGAGCTTTATTGGGGCGATGCGCTGTTTCATGCTTATGAAAGGGGAGAAGTGACGGATACAGACTTTAGAAATGGCATCAGAGACTTGCTTAAAGTGTCGCTCTCCGACCAACAAATTGATGAAGCTTGGAATGCCATGATATTAGATATACCACAAAATAGATTGGATTTGTTGTATCAACTCAAAGCTGACAGACCGTTATTTTTACTTAGCAATACCAACAACATTCACCTTAAAAAAGTAAATGAGGCTTTTAAACCGGCTTACTATCAATGTCTGGACGATTATTTTGTAGAGGCCTATTATTCACATCAAGTAGGTATGCGCAAGCCGGATGTCATAATCTATGAGAAAGTGCTGGAGGATCACCAACTCGATCCATCAAAAACCTTATTTTTGGATGATAACTTAGATAACCTTAAGGGCGCACAGGCTGTTGGTTTACAAACCTATCAGGTAACTAATCCTAACCTATTGAAAGAGATTTTTGATGCAGAAAAAATATAAGCAGTACCTCATTCATGCGAGTTTGTTCATTGTCACATTTTTTACCACCACTTTGGCTGGTAGCTTTTGGGTAAATAGTCGTATCTGGTTATTTACGTCTTATTCATGGGCTGATTTTGCAGCAGGTATGCAATATTCTGTGCCCTTCCTACTCATTCTTACCGTACACGAGTTTGGTCATTATTTTACGGCCAGGTATCATAAGGTGAAAACTTCATTGCCGTACTATATTCCTTTGCCACCACTCCCCGGTTTAATTGGTACGATGGGTGCATTGATTAAGATTAAGGAGTTTGTAAAATCTCAGAAACAGAATTTTGATATTGGTCTGAGTGGGCCTTTGGCAGGTTATATAGTCGCTATTGGCTTCCTGGTATATGGATTTACACACCTTCCTGATAAGGATTATATCTATCAGATTCACCCGGAATATTTGGCTTTTGGCGACAATTACGAAGAAATCGTATACAGTAAGGACACATTTGCATTAAAAACCGACATTGAAGCATTAACAGATCAGGACATGTCAATGTATCCTGATACCATTCGTTTTAATAGCCCGGAGCAGCAGGGGTTAGGTATGATGCTGGGTAGTAACCTTACCTTCATGGCATTTGAGAAAGTGTTGGCTGATCCTGAGAGAATGCCCAATGCGCATGAAATGATGCATTATCCATTGTTATTTGCTGGATTCCTGGCATTACTGTTTACAGCACTCAATTTATTACCCTTAGGTCAACTGGATGGGGGACATGTGTTGTACGGCTTATTGGGTTCAAAAATGCATCGGTTAGTGGCTCAGATTGTTTTTGTGGGGTTTGTACTCTATGCCGGCATTGGCGTAATCACACCTTATGATCAGGGGGAAGTCCTTTTTGGGATGAATATTTATGTTTCAATAGTGCTGTATGGTGGGTTTTTATACTTCTTATTTAAAGGCCTTAAGCTCAACCCTACCACAACGTGGTTGTTGGCATTAGGGGTTTTTGCCATTCAATTTCTGGTAACCTTTGTTTACCCTAATGTTGAGGGTTATTCAGGGTGGCTATTCTTTGCTTTCATAGTTAGTCGTTTTATAGGGGTTTACCATCCAATTACACCCATCGAAGAGCCTCTGGATATGAAAAGAAAGGTTCTGGGTTGGATAGCCTTGGTGATTTTTATCATTTCATTCAGTCCGGCCCCGATTATAATTCCATAGCAGTAGCACAGAGTGCGAAGAGCGAAGAGCATAGCGCGTGGAGATAAGCGCAAAGTGTTGTCGGTAGTTTGCAACCGTGCTATCCGTAGTTTGCAACTACGGAATTGTACTAAATGCAGTAGTTCTTTCCACTTCGTAGTTACAAACTACGAATAGCTATAGAGATTGCTTCGTCATACCTGAAACAAGTTCAGGGTGACAAGTAAACACGACTGGCCTTGGCTCAATTCCGTTAAGGAGTTTTGTCCATGATAGTACTCGATGGAATCCTTTGTTTGAGTCACGCCATAAGCGTGATGAGTTCAGGATTCCTTGTAGCCTCTGACGTAACTCCAGGAATTTAGCCACAGCCTTGACTTTTTTTGTTTCGTTTTTTGTGTCAAGACAAAAAATGAAAGATTTACAATGGCGGCATAAATGAAGTTCACCCCTATAATCCCCTTAAGGGGATACATTACCACCCTACAAGTCATCCTATGTTTGAAAAAGGGTTAAATTGATTTGATGTTTAACCTGGAAAAGTCAGGAGAAAAGGTAAACTGTTAGTCGTCATTAGTCATAAAGACAGTTCGTGATGTTAGTTCCTTTTCTCCTTCTACTTAAATCTTGAACAGTTCATTAGGCCAAGTTTTACACACCCAAGCCTGCATTTAGGATTGATAAGCTCTAAGTAGTCTTTTCCAAAAATGTAATCGTTATGAGCAAAGTTATTGGAATCGACATTTCAAAAGCAACTTTTGATGTTTGTTTTAGTGAGTCAGATGGATGGGTTCATAAAGTCTTATCTAATGACTCAAAGGGTTTTAGGGCTTTTTACAAGCTATTGACACCAGCAGACCATTGTGTCATGGAGGCTTCTGGCCCCTATTATCTTCAGTTGGCTTTATTTTTAAGCCAAAAAGGGGTCGGAGTTTCGGTAGTGAATCCCGTAGTGATCCGCAGGTTTGCTCAAATGAAATTAATCAGAGCAAAAACTGACAAGAAAGACGCTCGTTTGATTGCTGAATATGGTATTCAGGAGTCACCTAAACTTTGGAAAGCAGAAGATGAATCAATTATGCACATGAAACAAATGTTTACAGCCCTGCAAGGAATTAGCCGACAGCTTCATATCAGTTGTAGGCAGCTGAATGCATTTATGTCTTCTGGAGTAATTTGTCCTCAGGTTAAAAGGACGTTAAATTCATTAATAAAAACCCTGAGATTGAAAAAAGAGCAATTGGAGAAGCAGTTATTTCAATTGGCAAAGCAACATTATAAAGAGTCTTTTGAGCGTCTACAGTCTATACCTGGGATCGGGCCTAAGACAGCAACATTGCTCACGGTGATAACTCATGACTTTACAAAGTTTGAAAATAGCAGGCAGCTAATTGCTTATATCGGTTTGAGTCCCAGAGTGTACCAATCGGGAATTTCAGTAAAAGGCAAAGGACATATTTGTAAAATGGGAAATAGTTTGATTCGAAAGCAACTTTATCTATGTTCTTGGACTGCCAAGTTCTGTAACAGATCTTGTAGGGAGATGTACAAGCGTCTTAAGAGTAAGGGTAAGCCTGAGAGGGTTATAAAAATTGCTATTGCTAACAAACTTCTTAAACAAGCATTCTCAATAGCCAAATCAGGCATTCATTTTAATGAAAATCATATACCAAAACCTTGTTTTTAAGCACAGTTCATCCCGTAGGGATCTTAACCGTCTCTTAGCTCTATGCCCTCAGCTCTCAGCTCCTAAGCCTCTTCTAAATAAGCCTTAAGCCCGCCTTCTACACTTTTCACATTAGAGAAACCTTGCTTGCAAAGGTATTTCATCGCCTGGTTGCTTCGCTTACCAGACTGGCAATGCACAATGATTTCACTGTCTCTGTGATCGGCTAAATCGTCTAATTTGTGGGGTAAATTGGCCAGAGGAATGTTTTTGGCGCCAATATTATGTTCTTCATACTCCCAGTGCTCCCGCACATCTATGACCAATATATCGTCCTGGGTTAGTTTTTCTTTAAGTTCTGAAGGTGAAATCATCATTGCTTAATTATCTTCTTTAATATGATCTCCGATCCGGTTGATATCTTTAGCAAATATAAACCTTTTGGTAATTGACTCATATCGATAGAGGAATTTTGCGAATCGGTAGTTTGCTGTTGAATAATTGTTTTTCCACTCACAGTATGTAAGGAATAGCCATTCAAACGACCTTGTAATTGCAATATATTGTGTACTGGATTTGGAAAAACTCTAATCTCCGATCTTTCAACATCAGGAAGGCCGCTGATTACGTCTTCTACTTCACCAAATACAGGTCGCATCATCAGGCTCCCTTTTGTATTGGGATCTTGCTCCCAATCACCGGTGAGGTTAAAGAAAATCTTATCACTGGTATCAGTATTTTTATCAAAGCCAACTGAGAGGTCTCCATTGGAGATTTGTCTATATCCAATATATATGGTTGAATCCTCTATGGTTACGGGTTCGTTTAACATAAACCGAGTGAAATTATTGAGCCCTTGGGCTACATTGATATTAATTTGCTGCTTATATAATATGCTGGATTGCTGATTATCTAACCTATTCCATACCGTAAGTTCCACCGATTTGCCATTAGGTGAAGTGTTTACAAATGGGAAGTAAATATCAAAGGCAATGAGATCCTTTAGCGTATCCCCCAGTATTTTATATTCATAGGCCAGTCGATTACCGCTAAAATTTAAGCCTGCACCGACTTCAGCCGTTCCATCGTCATAGGCGTAGTAATCCTTCATTATAAATGACTGTTTGGTAGAGTCGTTAACCTGGAAATTAGTAATAGAGAAATTTGTGTACTCAATGGAGTCTCTGTCAGCGCTGTCTTTAGAGTTAAGTTTAATGTTAAAGGTGATGAAAGTGGAATCTACTTCCTTATTGATAACATTTTCGGGCACTATCTCAGGAATGAAGATGGAATTAATCTCGCCAGGTGCGATGGAAGAAGGGCTCGATGGAGGTTGGGGTACATAATCTTTCACTGAGAAGGTCGACTCAGACTTAATACTGTCCAGATAATCGGTTACTACAGCCTTCACATTGATGTCGTAATCCTGTAAACCATCGTCAATATCCAGGTTAGTAATGGTGAAAAAGCCTTGTCTTAAGGAATCTCTATAATGCAATCTGGGAACGGCCGAATAATTATTACTAAATACAGAGCTCAATTGGCTTGCGATAGCCCTATCGGGATAGCTGTTGTCATTGGCATTACGACCCTCGTTCATAAAAATGTAATCCACATTCCAAACATCAAAAGGCCCTGACTGACGTCCAAAAGCCTGGAATTTGAAACGGAAAGCGTCATGCAAATACTCATCAGCCGTTACAGGAAGAATCACATGAACGAAATCCCCACTTCTGTCTAAAGCTTCACCCTCTGCCGGCCACACTGTAACCCATGAAGAGTCGGCATCCATAAACTCAACTCGCAGAGAATCTGAAGCATCCGGACTTTCACCCAAACCACCGAATTGATAAAAGAAGCTCAAATAAATATTATCCGATGCACTAAAAGCACTGATGTCTATCGGACAGGTGGTTAAAGCATCTGTTTCACCCTGACTATCCTTCACAGGACTATAAGGTGCCCCATCTGCTTGAAGCCCATCAAATGAGGCCACATTGAGTGTGGGTGGCTGAAAGCCACGTCCACTACTAATAAATACATTGGCGCTATTTTGCCAAAGTGTTGTATCAGGCTGGTTGCCAGATTGAGAAAACTCCTCAAAAATCGGTATGGTGATCGTATTAGATGCTGTACGGCCATAGGCAGGTTTACCTTTAGCCGTTGTATGCTTTTGTTGAATAGGGTATAGCTTAAGTTGGGCGCTGGCTGTTACGTTTGCCAACAGCAATAAAACAATCGCTATACATCCATTCTTTAAATTCATTTATCAGTTAGCTGATATGTCAGGTTCCACGCCTTCGATTTCTAAAGTGTCAGATTTTGGTGCGATCCACAAATCTATAGGGTCGCCTAATTTCACTCTATTGCCAGGCCTTGGTGCCTGCTTAAATACAATAATCTCACTATTTGCAGTATCTCCTTCCACTGTAATTAATCCCATCTGTAAATTAGAGCCCAAAATAATAAACTGTGCTTCCTCCAATTCTCTTCCCAGTAGGTTAGGAGCATCAAAATTTGATCTGGCATAGCCATCACCAACCACAAGGTCAATTGTTGAGCCTTTGGCAATAAGCTCACCAGGCATTGTTTTTTCACCATCGATTTGCATTTCCAATACAAGATTGAGAAAAGGACTTGGTTTATATTGAATGTTACCTCTTTTCAACTCATTACTCTTTAATACCGCTTCGGCATTGCGAAGTGACCGGTCGAGTAACTCAGGTACAGGTACTGTTGGTGGCTCTACTCTGTTTACAGAGATGAATATTTTTCTGTTTTCTTTAACTCTGGATCCTGGCTTTGGGTATTGTTTAATGATCGTGAGTGGTGGGTAATCCTCAGTAAAAGTGGAATCATTTACTTCATAGCGCAAGCTTCTTTGCGTAAGAAACTCATCGATATCGTCCATATGAAGACCTTCCAAGTTGGGTACTGTGATGGACTCACCATGATTGGTATAAGAAGGTAAATAAAGGTAAAAGAATATAAGTGTTCCGCTGACAATCACAGCTATCACAGCTGTTAAATTTATCAATACGCCTTTGAGATTATTAGAAGGTATTTTCATCTGAAATTACTTAACGCCCAAACTTAGCCATTTCTTGTAAATTATATGAGTTTCTTAAGCAGGCTTATACGTCTTTACTAGATTTTTGTGTTTTTCAAACCTATCCTGTGCCAACTCGATAAGTTTAGTGATGAGATCTGTAAATGAAATGCCGTGATTTTGCCACATCATAGGAAACATACTGGAGTTGGTAAAACCAGGAATAGTGTTGATTTCGTTGATGAGAATTTCGCCATCATCTTGTAAGAATAAGTCTACACGGGCAAAATCTTCACAATGTAAAGTGCGGTAAGCTCTAATTGATAGTTCCTTTATCTTTTCAGCAATGGCAGGTGTGACATCAGCTGGTACTTCAATGGATGCAGCTTTAGGGTCAAGGTATTTGGCCTCGTAAGTATAGAACTCATAGTCTTTGCTCACTACAATTTCTCCCGGTGTAGAAGCCTCAGGACTTTCATTGCCCATTACGGCACATTCCAATTCGCGGCCTTCGATAAAGGCTTCACAAAGCATGGTATGATCATACTTAAAAACTTCATCCACGGCCTGTTTAAATGTAGGTTCATCAACCACTTTAAAAATCCCAACCGAGCTGCCCAAATTAGCTGCTTTGGTCATAAACGGTAGACCTAATCGAGAGCGTACTTCATCAAATGAAATAGATTCCTTTTGATCGTCTGTGAAGTCTATAAACTTACTGGTCGGAATTTTGGCAGCATTCATCAACCGTTTACTGTAAAGCTTATTCATAGAAATAGCTGAACCTAATACTCCTGTACCTACAAAAGGGAGGTCCATGGTGGTAAGCATGCCTTGTATACTTCCATCTTCACCATCTGTTCCATGTAGTACAGGGAAGATTATGTCAGGGCTAATCAAAGAGCCGTCTTGCGTATTGACAAAACCTTTTTGATCTGAATCTAATGAGTATTGGAGTAGTGTACAGTGGCTAAAATCTCCATCTACCGTATCTTTTAAGTACCACTGTCCTTGCTGGGAAATGCCAATGAGTGAAACATCAAATTTGTCCTTATCGATGTATTCATAGATGTTTTTTGCTGAGTTGATGGAAATCGCATGTTCCACCGATTTTCCACCAAACAAAATGGCTACAGAAATTTTACTCATATAAATATGTAAGTCAGATTTTGATCAAATATAGTGAAATAGTTAGTGCCTAAAAGTCAAGCAGACCTTTATCTTGACACCATCAGACGTTTTACAAAAGAGAAACTAGTGCCCACCACTTTTACCAGGTAAATTCCTTCAGGATGTTGAGATAAATCCATAAGGTAAGTTTGGTTTAAGGTGTTAGGAAACTCTTTTTCTATAAGTATGTGGCCGGCACGATCATAAACCAATAAAGTGACATTTTCTTTTTGATCCAGGTCAAATGTAAGGCTTACAGGCTTGCCTTTGCTTGGGTTCGGGAAGAGGGTATTGGCATCGAAATCATCGTGCTCAGTGACATAAATTTGGATATCGTCCAGATATAAATTGTTGCCATTATTGTTTGTGCTCACAAATGCAATACGTACATCGGTTTCCCCCAGTAAGAAATCAAGGTTTATTTCCTCATTTCTCCAGACACTATCACTGTCAGGAATAAAGTTTTCTGCCAATGAAGTACTCGCTAATTCATCACCTAGTTTGCTGTAAAGCACCGTTTGATATGTTTTACCGCAGTCGGTAGAGACTAATACTTCCAGTTGTTCGGTGCCATTGGCACTGTTGGCATAGGCAACGTCAAAGTTAAGGCTAGCCGTTTGTAGTTGACTAAAATCCATCGTTGGAGTTACCAGCCAGTCTTTCTCATTGGTGATTTCGTAACTACTGCCTTGAAGTATAGCTGATTTACCAAAGTTAGTAGTCGTGGTCTGCCAGGTTTGAGCCGCATCAGGGTTTGACACTGTCCAGTTAGTCGTTCCAAAACTTTCAAAAGTTTCCTTGATTGGCGGCAGTTCCTGACTTCCATCGATGATGAAGTTGTACAATTGAAAGTTGTCGTCTGTATTTACTTCTTCGCTACCATTAGGGTTTAATACAAACACTGCCAACTCATGTTCACCCTCTGGCAGACTTGGAGTAGGAAAAGTAACAGTTACCTCATCAGCAAGCTTTAAAGAGTCATTACTTTGCCAACTCAATGTTTCTGTAGGGCCGCCATCTAAAATGTATTGTATGTCAAATGATCCAACAGGTATTACACCCACGTTTTTAACTGTGAGTTTGATTTCGTCCGCTTCACAGGCTACACGTGTAGGAGAAATAATTTCTTCAAGTGCAATATCGACTACATCCTGACTTACAATGGCGATATTGTCGAGGTAAAGGTTGTTACCAAAATTATTTTTTGCGATAAATGATATACGTACTGTGCTGCTACCAGCATAAGCGCTTAAATCGATAGCCTCCGTGACCCAATCACTCTCTCCTGAAGGGGTGAAATAGGAGGTAGTGGTTTTAACTGCTAATTCATCTCCAAACTTAGCGTATACTGTATCGGCTTCGGTAAGGGCATCACCACAGGTGCCGCTGACTGTAATAATCAAACCTTCATTATTTACACCGCTATACTTGGCATATGAGACGTCAAACGACAGAATAGCCGTTAAGCTATTTGAAAGATCAATGGAGGGCGAGACGAATAGATCTAGTTCACCTTCTTGTTCATAATCATAAAACTCCATTTGAAACGCCTGATTACCAGGATCAGCATTTGGAGCATCTGCTAGCTGCCAGGTAATTAGATCATCTACATTTTGTACTGTCCAATTGGCTGGCAAATTGTCAAAATCTTCTAGTAAAGGTAAATCAGTACTTTCTGGAATGAATGTATTAACACTTTTTACATTGTTATCTGCATTTCCATCTGTAGTGCTGTTGGTGGCTGTTATCTCAAATTCAACTGTGTAGTTTCCAACTGTGCCAACAGCTATGTCACTAAAAGTTACCGTGTCAACATCGAGGTAGTTTAAAGAGTGACTAAAACTTAAAGTTTCTTCCACTGCACCATCTACGCTTACTGTTATTTGAGAGCTTGAAATGGTATTGCTTCCATAATTACGGACTTCCAGCATAGGGGTAAATATCGTTTCGCATTCAGACGGTCTCGGGGTAACTATTGTTCTTATACCGAGGTCATTGGCAATAAATACAGGCGCATCGTCACCTTTAGATGTTTTAAGGCTTGCCCTTCTCGGGCTGTTGTCGAGCACTACACGCATACGGTCTTTCTGATCTAACGTGAAAAGATTCATACAGATATCGTCTGTGTAGTCCATGTAGTTTTGAAACATCTCATCACTTCCGCATGAATTGGGTCCGGGGAAAGTACAGTTAGCCAGACCACCATTATCGCCATTGGCAGGAGGTGTGTCTTCGCAAAAGTCATCAACGCTACATTGGCTATTGTCTCCCCAGATATGTCTGAGGCCCAGATAATGGCCTACCTCGTGTGTGGTGGTACGGCCTAAGTTGTATTGTTCACTGAGGTCAGCCAGAGGGTATTTATCTTCAGAACCAAATGCCCGATAGTCAATAGCAACTCCATCTGTGAGGGCATAGTTACTGGCGTCTTCCAGGCCTTCCAGTGAAGACACAGGAAATTGTGCATAGCCTAAAAAGCCACCACTTAAATCTGCTACCCAAATGTTAAGATAATCTTCTGAAGGCCAATAGCTTTGACTTTTCATATTATATTGATCACCTACGGCATAACTATCCTGATTACCCCTAATTCTAATAATACCATCAGTGGCCAATCCTTCAGGATCTCTTTTAGCGAGCACAAAGTTAATTTCAACATCAGCCGCTACGGGTTGGAATACCGCTGGAGTATTGGATGCATCGGCATTTGTTCTTCTAAAATCTTCATTGAGGACATCGATCTGTGATTGGATCTGATCTTCATGTAAATTCAATCCACTGCCTACAGTTTCCCCTTTATGTATGATATGTACTACAACAGGGATTGTCACGACTTCTGCCTCTTCCTGAAAAGCTCTATTACTCACTGATTTTTGCTGATTCAGCTTTTTGCGCATCCATTGCTCAAATGCGTCTGTGTTTTCCAGCTTTGGGTGTTGTGTTTTAAGCTGTTTTTGGTAGGGTACTACAGCACATTTTTCCTGACCATAACTAAATGTTGCCATTAGCATGATCAACAAAAAGCCTGCTTTTGACAGGCTTTTAATTATGTTTTTATATGTAGGTGACGTTTCCAGCTTACCAATAAATACTACAACATGTTGTCAGGTAACTTGGCATTAGGATCGTCTGGTAGTGTGATATTTACTGCTTCAACAGCTGTAATTTCAGGAACAACCTTTTTAATAGCTTCTTCAACACCTGCTTTCAATGTCATAGTCGACATCGGGCAAGTGCCACAGGCTCCTAAAAGCTCAAGTCTAACTACCATATCATCAGTAACTTCCAAAATTTTAACGTTTCCTCCATCAGTTTCCAGGTAGGGTCTGATGTTGTCCAACGCCTTATCAATGCGTGCTGTTAAGTCGGTAATATTTGTAGTTTCCATTATACAGTTTTAATCTCTACTGGTTTTGTTTTTTCCTTACTGGCATTCCTTATGGCTACTTGACGTGCAAGTGTTTCTGCCAGGTCGGTAAATGCGTCTGCTGTAATTCCCTCTTTCATTACTGCAGGGAAACCGTTGTCTCCACTTTCTCTTATGCTCTGGACGATCGGAATCTGTCCGAGTAAAGGAACATCATACTTCTCCGATAAGTTCTGTCCGCCACCTTCACCAAAAATATAATATTTATTGTCTGGTAGCTCTTCAGGAGTGAAATAAGACATATTTTCTACAATTCCCAAAACAGGGACATTGATTTGCGGCTGTCTGAACATATTTAGCCCTTTTCTGGCATCAGCCAGCGCTACTTTTTGTGGGGTGGTAACTATCACTGCACCGGTTACAGGTACAGTTTGTACCAAAGTAAGGTGTATATCACTTGTACCCGGAGGAAGGTCGATAAGTAAATAGTCGAGTTCGCCCCAGTCGGCATCGGTCATAAACTGTTTCAATGCAGAACTGGCCATTGGTCCTCTCCAAACGACAGCGTTATCAGCCGGAGCTAAAAAACCAATAGATATGAGTTTCACACCATACTGTTCTAAAGGTAGAATGATGTTCTTACCATTAACATTTTTTACACCAGGCTGCTCACCTTCACAGTTAAACATAGTTGGCATTGATGGGCCAAAAATGTCAGCATCTATCACGCCAACTTTAGCTCCTTTTTTTGCCAGTGCAACGGCAAGGTTTGCTGTAACGGTTGATTTACCCACACCACCTTTTCCAGAAGCCACGGCAATGATATTCTTTACTCCTGGTAAGACAGGTGTATTATTTCTCACTGTTGTGACGTTAGAAGTCATGTGTATTTCCACATCAAGACTTGCATCAAGATGTTCATGTATGGCTGCCGTACAATCCTTTTTTATCAACTCTTTCAACGGACAAGCCGGAGTGGTGAGAACTACAGTAAATTTCACTGCATCACTAAACACCTCAACATCTTTAATCATATTGAGTGACACCAGGTCTTGCTTTAAGTCCGGGTCATCTACAGTTGATAAGGCTTTAAGTACGTCTGATTTATCAAATTTCATATTAATCTTCCCTGCTCTTTTCCAAAAATGCTTTCAAGCCGCAATTTAGCGGATATTGTTGTTTTTTTAGGTATATAATTTGTAAAATAAGCGTAGACAAAAACTTAAAGTTCAGTCAAATAAACTTTATCTTTGAAAATTCTGATCCACCGCTGATTTGATTTCTAAAAGCACCATACAGGAAGTTCAAGACAGAGCTGATATACAAGATGTTATTTCAGACTTTGTGACCCTCAAAAGAAAGGGTAGTGGTAGGTATTTATGGGCATGCTGCCCTTTTCATGATGAAAAAACACCATCTTTTTCGGTAACTCCCGAGCGAAACATCTATAAATGCTTTGGCTGCGGAAAATCGGGCGATACCATCAACTTCATTATGGAGCATGATGGTCTCAATTATATAGAGGCTATAAAATACCTGGCACAGAAGTATGGTATAGAAATCATCGAAGAAGAACAGACCGATGAGCAGGCTGAAAAGCAAAACGAAAGAGATAGCCTTTACATCGTACTTAACTTTGCTAATGAGTTTTTTAAACACAACCTTAAAGAAACCGATGAAGGCCGATCAATTGGCTTAAGTTATTTTAAGGAAAGAGGCTTCAATGAGAAAATCATTGACCGGTTTGAGTTAGGCTATAGTATCGATGCCTGGGATGCCATGCTTAAAGAGGCTACTGAGAAAGCATATAGTGAAGAACTGCTTGAAAAGGCTGGCCTTTTGGTCGTAAAGAGTGAAGAAAAGAAATACGATCGTTTCAGAGGACGAGTAATTTTCCCAATCCATAATGTATCTGGTAAAGTAGTTGGTTTTGGGGCGCGTACGCTGAAAAAGGACGACAAACCTAAGTACCTCAATTCACCTGAAAGTGAGGTCTATCATAAAAGCAAAATTCTGTATGGTATCTATCAGGCGAAGCAAGCCATCAGAAAAGAGGATAACTGCTACCTGGTTGAGGGTTATACGGACGTTATTTCACTGCACCAATCAGATATTGACAATGTGGTGGCTTCTTCAGGCACATCACTCACCGAGGATCAAATCAAATTAATTAGCCGTTTTTCTAAGAATATCACCGTATTGTTCGATGGGGATGCTGCTGGGCTGAAAGCTTCATTACGAGGCATTGACATGATTCTCGAGGCTGGAATGAACGTGCGGACGGTGGTTTTTCCAGAAGGAGAAGATCCGGATAGCTACTCACAAAAACTTGGAACCTCAGAGTTTAAAAAATTCTTAGCTGATAATACAGTAGACTTTATCAAGTTCAAAGCTGGGCTGTATGCCGATGAGGCTATCAATGATCCTATTAAAAAGGCTTCGTCAATAAAAGAGATTGTTAGCAGTATTGCTAAAATCCCTGATCCCGTTCAGCGGGCAGTTTATATCAAGGAGTCTTCCAGGCTTTTGGAGATTGAGGAGTCAATTCTGCTGGCCGAAATGAATAAACTGCTGATCAGCGAAAAGCGAAAGCAGAAGGAGCCCACTTCGCGAGAGGCACATACCAATGACGCTATTGAAGCCCTTATTCAAGAGTCTGCAGAAGGTAAAACGGTTGATGAGGGGCAATTAATTGCTATTCAGGAGCGTGAAAGCATTAGAATTTTAATTAGCTATGGCTTCAATGAGATCGAAGAAGAATATAAGTTATATGATTATCTGCTAGACGAATTAGACGAGGTTGAATTTACCACCCCGGTTTATAAAGAAATCTTAGATCTTTTTAAGGAACAACTAGCTGAGGGTAAGGTCATAGATAGTCAATATTTAATTTCAAATGGAAGCCCTGAGGTAAAGAAAATCGTAGCTGATCTTGTTACAGATCGTTACGAAGTAAGTCCCAACTGGGGTGAGAAATTTCAAATCTTTGTTCCAGAAGAAAAGGATGTATTAGAAAATGTTGTGCATACCAATGTATTAAGGTTGAAATTTCGTGTAATACAAAAAATCATTTCTGAAAATCTGTCCAAACTGAAGCAAGCGGCTAATGAAGAAGAGTCAGAGCAACTTTTTAAACTGCATGCTGAATTGAAAAAATCTGAAATGGAGCTGGCCAATGCGCTTGGCGTAGTTGTAACCAGATAGTAATTGCCTCTCTTTTTTTACATTTCCGAACATCCTTTTTAAAAATATTGTTGATTGACCAGAACGATTTAGATAGTACTTTATAAAAAGCTATTTTTGCGACTTTAAAATTAACTCATGGCAGAAGATAAAATAAAACTCGATAGCATAGAAGATGCTATAGAAGATATTAAAAACGGTAAAGTCATCATTGTGGTCGATGATGAAGATAGAGAAAATGAAGGTGACTTTGTCTGTGCAGCAGAGTGTATCACTCCGGATATAGTCAATTTTATGGCTACCCACGGACGTGGATTGATCTGTGCCCCAATTATTGAAGATAGGGCAGAGGAGTTAGGGTTAGAATTGATGGTAGGTAGAAATACTGCCGCTTTTGAGACTCCTTTTACTGTTTCGATAGATTTAATTGGTCATGGTTGTACAACAGGTATTTCTGCTCATGATAGATTCAAAACCATAAAGGCTTTGGCAGACCCTGAAACCAAGCCTGAAGAACTTGGTAAGCCAGGGCATATATTTCCATTAAAAGCTAAAAGAGGTGGTGTGCTACGTAGGGCCGGCCATACCGAAGCAGCGATAGACCTTGCCAGATTGGCAGGATTTAGACCGGCAGGTGTGTTGGTAGAGATTATGAATGAAGATGGCACCATGGCCAGGCTAAATGATCTTGTTGACGTGGCTAAGAAATTTGATCTCAAGCTTATCTCAATTGAAGACCTTATTCAATATCGGGTAGATAAAGAAAGTTTGATAAAGGCTGAAGTGAAAGAAGTGAACATGCCCACTGAGTATGGTGACTTTAAGCTTACGGCTTATGAGCAAACTAACACCGGAGAAAATCATTTAGCACTTGTAAAAGGAGAGTGGAAGGCTGATGAGCCGGTACTGGTGCGTGTGCATTCGTCATGTGTGACGGGCGATATTTTTGGTTCTTGCAGATGTGACTGTGGAGGTCAATTGCATGGTGCCATGCAGATGGTTGAAGAAGCAGGAAAGGGTGTTGTAATATATATGAACCAGGAGGGTAGGGGAATAGGCCTTGTGAATAAACTTAAAGCCTACAAACTCCAGGAAGAAGGCCTTGATACCGTAGAAGCCAATAAAAAATTAGGATTTGAGATGGATCAGCGCGACTATGGTGTTGGGGCTCAAATACTGAGAGATTTAGGCGTAAAGAAGATTAAACTTATATCTAATAATCCGAAAAAACGCGTAGGTTTAATCGGTTATGGTCTGGAAATTGTGGACAATGTAGCAATCGAAATTGCACCTAATCAGCATAATGAAAAATACTTACAGACCAAGAGAGACAAAATGGGGCACCAAATTCTAAAAGATAAATAGCCAATGAAGAAAACTTTGCTCATTGTTTTTGCAATGCTACTGGCATGTGGCGCATATGCACAATTTCCCTCTGAAGTTTGGCATGATGGTGAGTTGGTTTTAGTTAATGGAGATACGCTTAAAGGTCAAATCAAATATAATTTAGAAACTGACCTGGTACAGTTTTCTGATGACAAGAAAACGATAAAAACTTATACCGCTCGTAAACTCCTGCACTTCGAGATTTTTGACAAGACTTCTAATAGGTATAGAAGGTTTTATGTGCTGCCATATAATCTAAGTGGCAATTACAATGCACCGATCATTTTTGAATTGGTACTGGAAGGAAGAAAATTAACACTGCTGAGCAGAGAAGCGGTAGAGTATCAGGTGGCCAACTATCCGTATGCGGTAGCAGGAAGTTACACACGTCTGATCTTGGTTTACACACATTATTTTCTCACAGACGAGGGTGAAATCATAAAATTTGTAGGAAAGAAGAAAGATTTACTCAGAGGTGTGATGAGTAGAAAATCTTCAGAAATTAAGAAATTTATTAAAACCAATCGAATAAGAGTAGATAGCAGGCCCGACTTGATCAAGACAGTGGCCTATTATAATTCACTTTTTGAAGAGTAGCTTTAAATATTATGTCAAAACCACTCATACTTGTATCTAATGACGATGGCATTTCTGCCAAAGGAATTCGCACCCTTATTGAAATCATGCAGGAATTGGGCGATGTAGTGGTTGTGGCACCTGATGGACCACAATCTGGCATGGGTCATGCGATCACTATTGGCAACACGCTTAGATTGGAGGAAACGGATATTTTTGATGGAGTTACAGCTTATGAGTGCTCAGGTACACCGGCCGACTGTGTTAAAATGGCTAAGCACTTTGTGCTGAAAGACCGTAAGCCAGACCTTGTCGTAAGTGGAATAAACCACGGGAGTAATACGGCCATCAGTGTATTATATTCAGGCACTATGTCGGCCGCCATAGAAGCGGCTATTGAAGGCATGCCGGCCATTGGTTTTTCGTTATGTGACTATTCTTCAGAGGCCGATTTTTCTCACACCAAGGAGTATGTGAAAAAGATAGCCAAGCAAGTACTGGATAAGGGTCTTACTAAAGGAGTTGCTCTTAACGTGAATTTCCCTCCAAAACGTAATGAAGCGATTAAAGGTGTGAAGATATGCCGACAAGCCAATGCTAAATGGCAGGAAGAGTTTGATCAGCGTAGAGACCCTAATGGTAGAAGATATTTCTGGTTAGCGGGAAATTTTGTAAACCATGACAAGGGAGAAGATAATGATGAGTGGGCCATTGCCAATAACTACATTTCGGTAGTTCCTTGCCAGTTTGATCTTACTGCACATCATGCTATACCTATTCTCAATGACGAATGGGATTTTTAAGGTATTGCAAAAAAAAACAGCAGCAAGCTTATACTTACTGCTGTTACTAAATTATCCTTAGACCTTATAAAAATTAATTTTCTTTTCTAGCATTTACCTGATGGTAAACTTCCATTTCAACAGAACCGGTGATATTCATATCATTACGTGTAGTGTTAGTATAAGATGACCAACGACCACCAAAAATTGTTGCTTCAAAATCAAAAGATACTATACCATCTGTCTCGTTGTAGACAAAGTTAGTGACCGAAAGCTCATCAGGTAAGACCGTAACTAATTCACCTAATTGATTACCGTCTTTATAAAATGAGTCAAATGGTGAATTTCTTAGTTCTAAATCATCATAAATTGTTCCTGATGTAATTTCGGTACCATCGGTTTCAATTTGCATTACAAATGAGCCATAATAGTAACCATCAGTTGAATTATAGTTTGTATAAGGGTCTTGGAACTTCACTTTTGACCCGTATTCCAGTTCAAAATATTGATAGTTTATTCCAGTGCTGGCGTCATATTCATAATATTCCACTCTAACAGCACCATTTATAAAGCCATATGTGTCATCATTTCGAGCCATTCTATACTCAACTTCCTCCTCGCTTTTGATGCTGTTAAATCTGAAAGTGGTTATTTCACTTTCACTAATTATCTCCGTATAATTCATAGATAAATTATGAAGCATTGCCGTAGGGTTGTTATCTCTATTAAATACATTGAGATCGAAATAAATATAGTCTAAAGAATCAGAACCATTTAATGATAATGTATGGTAGTCACCTATGGCACGAAATCCATTTTTCTCAACTGATGTGGTAAAAGTTTTACTTCCATTTAATGGTTGTCCATTTAGTAGAGTACCATCAAACGCGACATTAATTGTTCCTAATTCAACAAAATGCGAGGCATCTTTACCTGCTTCCCCTTGAGGACCTTGTACACCCTGTTCCCCTTGTGGTCCCGGCTCTCCATCTTCGCTACAACTAGCAACTGTAATTAATAATAATAGGTTGAAAATTAGATTGATTGATTTGTTCATAAATTGTGATTATTTTGAATTAAACAATCCTCAAAGGTATGAAATAGTATTATAATCATACAGCAATGAGCAATAGAAAATATACACAAATGAAGAAAAAATTAAAAAAGGTATTTAATATAAATATTAAGCGCAGGTACTGTGCTGTCTGATGTGCGTCCGTAGCCAGGTATGGCATAGGTATCCACTGGCTCAAACTCGTCATAGTCGAGCAGCTTTCTGATACTAAAAACACCACCTAAAAAGAGGCCGTTAATTTTAAGCTTTTTTTCAGATCCAATATTGATAAATGCCCAGTTGGCCTGGAGGTCTTTTCTTGATTGGGTTTCGGTAGCTGTAGGCCAAATGCTATTACCGATAATATAGCTATAGGAGTCTTCGTACATACTCACTCCATAACCAGACCCAAAATACAAGTAATTACCGGGTTTAATGGTAATTATATAATTGAGTGAAGCTGAACCAAATTGACCTTCAGCGTGATAGGTGCCATTTTCATAAGCATTTTGAGGGTCCAAAGTAGCTACGCCAGCAATTAAAGAAAGCATCACCTTATTTTTATAGCGATAGCCAACACCTCCAGACCATTTTGATTCAAAGTCGGCTGCGAACGTAAATAGCTTGCCATAGTCGAATGACAACTCTAAGCCTGATTGGTTATTAACCCGGATGGTAGAATCTGACGCCTCCTGAGCAATACAGGTGAAACTTAGGGTCGATATTAGCAATAGGCTAAAAGAAAAATGTAGCACTTGCTTCATTGCTATTGCAGTTTATTGTATCACAAAAAAAGTAAACGCTATCAAATCCAGTGGCATTTACAATATCAAGATTGTTGGCTTCTATGATTATTGCACCTTCTGCAAGTATTGTGTCTCTTTGGTAAGAAAAGTTTACACTATATGCATTGCCTTGTATTTCTATTAGAAGTTCTGAGAAATCAGACCGTACATCGAGTGGTAAGTTATAACCCGTCAGACTATCTCCATCAAAAGTTAAAGCATCTGCACCACTCCCTGTTATTTGATCGACTAACAATGAGCCTGAGTTAATGGTAGTTTTAACACTATTGTAGGTGCTTTTAATACTCTTTAAGCTATCTTCTTTATCATCTAAAGATTCAAAATTAGCACTGTAGTCTGTTGGGTCTCCGCTGTCAATTAACGAATCAAGTACTTCGCTGCTGTCAGTGATTTGCGCAATTTGTTCGTTGATATCGGCAATCAAAACATCTAGCTTTTGCAGACTGTCTGCGTTAACGAACTTAGCACTTACAGATGGCGAAAGATTATCAATTTCTAACTCCTGCTCTTCGCAGCTTATGAAGACAAAGAATGCAAAACAAAAGAATAGTAATATGTCAGTGATATTTTTCACGGCTGCAAAAATAGGAATTGCATTGGATTGTGTTTTGTAAAAGATGATTTAATAAGGGTCGACATCAAAAACAATTTTAGAGCTCTTTAATGTTTTTTCGTTGGTCACCTCTAATGCGATCGATTCGATGAGACCTTTGGCTTTGTTGAGGTCAATTTTATCACGTTCAAGTTTTATCCATATTTCCCTTAAATACTCATTTCTTATTTTAGAAATCACAGGTTCTTCAGGACCTAATACACGAGATTGTCCTAGCCCTTCTTTTAGAAGATTTCCCAGTTTGTAGGCCGTTGTTTGAGCGAGTTTTGGATCTTTATTTTTGATAGTCACTTTAATCAATCGCGTAAATGGGGGATAGGCATGGGTTTCTCGATCAGCTATTTCATTTTGAAAAAACACATCGTAAGTATTGTTGATAATGTGTGAGAGTATCGGCTGTTTTGTATTTCTTGTTTGAATGACAACCTCACCTTTTTTATCTCGTCTACCTGCCCGGCCACTTACCTGGGTACTGAGATAGAATGTGCGCTCATATGACCTGAAATCTGGAAAATGTAGCATTCTGTCAATATCCACGATACCTACGAGGTTCACATTATCAAAGTCAAGACCTTTGCTCACCATTTGGGTGCCAACGAGTATATCAATATTCCCCGTTTCGAAGTCGTTAATAATAGTTTCGTAACTGTGTTTTCGCCTGGTGGTATCTAAGTCCATGCGTTGAATTTTTGCTTGTGGAAAGAGAAGCGATAGTTCTTCTTCCAACTTTTCAGTGCCAAACCCTATGGTCTTAAGTGCAGTTGATCCACAGGCTTCACAACTTGATGGCATGGGTTCTTTATATCCACAGTAGTGACATCTGATTTCAGATTTGTATTGATGGTAGGTGAGGCTTACTGCACAGTTGGTGCATTTCGGAATCCAGCCACACTGCTCACAGGAGATATAGGGCGAATATCCTCTTCTGTTTTGAAAAATAATGACTTGCTCTTCTTTTGCTAAAGCTTCTTCTATGGCTTTGATGAGAAGACTTGAAAACTCGCCTTTAAGTGTTTTCTTGGCTCGCTCCCTAGTCATATCGGCAACCTCGAATTGAGGCAGGGCACCTGATCCGTACCTCTTATCCAGTTGTACCAGCCCAAATTTACCTTGCTGAGCAAGGTAATACGTTTCAATGGCCGGTGTGGCAGAGCCCAATAGGACTTTAGCATGCTGTTGTTTGGCGATCACCTGAGCAACATCCTTGGCATTATACCTTGGCGCAGGATCATATTGTTTGTATGAAGATTCGTGCTCTTCGTCAACAATAATTAGCCCCAGGTTGTCGAAAGGTAAAAAGACCGAAGAGCGCACGCCAACTACAAATTGATACCGACCGGATAGAACACCCTTCCATACTTCTACGCGTTCATTATCAGAAAATTTGGAGTGATAGACACCCATCTTATCTCCGAATACCTTTTTGAGTCGAACTACGATTTGCGTGGTAAGTGCAATCTCAGGTAACAGATACAAGGCCTGGTTGCCACTTTCTAAAGCTTCCTCAATAAGTTTGATGTAGATCTCAGTTTTGCCACTACCGGTAATACCGTGGAGTAAAACCGTATTATTTTTGTTGAAAGCTTTGTGAATGGCCTCTTTGGCAACTTCCTGTTCTTCCGAGAGAACAATTTCTTTTAATGACTCTGTATAGTTTTCAAATCTTGAGATAATGATTTCAAACTCTTCAAAGATCTTATTTTTAATTAAAGTCTTTAACGAAGAAGGAGATAGGCCTGCCTCTAAAAATTGACTTTTTATTAATCCCTTTTGGTTAAGGTCTGGGTTGTTGTACACAGGAATATGCTGCAGATAATGCAGGAGCACTTCTTCCTGCTTAGCTTTTCCGGAGATAGATTCAAATACTCCTTCTAACAGTTCTTGATTTGCTGCTAGATCAGGGGTGAGTCTGATGCGTTTCTCTTTCCTCGGTTTGTATTTTTCTTTTACCTCTTCAAAAATGATTACAGCCTCTTTGGCTACTAACGTTTTAATCAGGCTATAAACGGTTTTCACCTTTAATAAGTCACTAACCTCGCTGTAAGTAAGAGACTCATTTTTCAGTAAAGCCTCGATTAAAATAGCTTCAGCCTGGTTAAATGATACATCTGACTCGTAATAATCAAAATGTGGGTGCAGTTGCACACGAGATTCGCTACTCAACTTAAGGCCAGAGGGCATGGCTACATTGAGGACTTCTCCTATCGTACACATGTAATAGGAAGCAATCCATTCCATCAATTGGATTTGCTGTGGCTGAATGATCGGTGTGGTATCCAGTAACTCTAAAATATATTTAGCTTCATATTTTAAAGGAGGTGTCTCATGTATTCTACCAATGACTCCGGTAAGTATTTTTCTGGAGCCAAACTGCACAATGACTCTGCTACCGATTTCTACGGCCTCGTTGAGATCATAAGGCACCCGGTAGGTGAACATCTTTGGTATAGGCACAGGGAGCACAATATCTGCAAATAATGTGGTGCGTGTATCTTCTGATGTAGAATTGAACTCGAGTTGTGACATGCTTGCCAAAAATAGGAAATGGACTGATAAAAGAGTGATATTTTATTCATTGAATGGCTGAGAGATAGTAACCTTTATTTACTTTATGAAACAATTTGGTTTGTGAGGACACATACCACCGGATAAGTTCTTAGCTAAAGCACATAAACATCTTCCTGTTCATGCTCCAGCACCCTGATGATACCAATGTTGAGGTTTTCTAACAGCTCTTTACGAGCACGTCTTTCTGAAATGTTAACTAGTGCAGCGTATTCTTTCTGCGTAATCCGGTCGTTTTTTGCTAAGTAAGTAAGTAATCGCTGTTGGTTCTTGCTCAATTTAGGCTTTTTAATCAGCTTACCGTCTGTTTCAAGTAAACGTTCAGTTTTGGCTCCAGCTATGAGTGTCTGGTCTTTGTGCCTGATATAGACTTGCCACTCATTCGGCTTATACTGTGCTTTATGTGGCTTTGAGTCACTTTTTGGTATTTCTACAACCAGAACACTTACCAACTGATGTGGGTTTTCTTCTTTAGGCACCAATACTTCAGTGACAGATAACTTTACCGGAGGATCACAAAAATGATTAACCGCATCATGTAAAATGTATTTTTCCTGCTCGACATCGATGCCAACTATGGCTTTGTCATCTCTGATACCAATCATAATAATACCCCCATCAGTATTTGCGAGCGATGTTATTGTTTTCGCAATTTTTTGTGGCTTGGTAAGCCGTTGCTTAAATTCAATCGTTTGTCTTTCACCTTTTATCAGGTAAGCTTCAATATGATGCCTCCCTTCAATAAGTGGCCTCTCATCTATAAAAGACATGGTTATTTTTTCAATTGTTCCAATGCCTGTTCTACATTATGTACAGGCAGTTTGCATGTCTTATTATAACAAACATAAATCGTGGATTGCTCATCGATGGGGTATTTTCCTTTCATCAGTGGTAGTTCGCTTGAGTCTTTTGCCCCCATCACTACTTTGTTAGGATGATACGTTTTGAATAATCCATTTCTCAATTGAGCAGCCTTGTTTCCGACAATAGATATCTCTGCAGTTGGAGTGGCCATATAACTGTATAATATTGCCCAATTTGACAAATAGGCCACTTGATCACTAATCAGTTTGGACATGCGAGAAAGCATGTTTTTGGATTTTTCTTTGTAATCAGAATTATCATAAATCACGCCTAGCAGGTAGAGGTTAATGGCCATTTGTGAGTTCGAAGCTGGTATTACGTTATCAAACACTTCTTTTTTTCTAGCGATCAGCTTTTGAGAACTGTCGTCAGTAAAGTAAAACATGCCTTCTTTAGCGTCATAAAAGTGTTCAAGGGTATAATCTGTAAGCGACTTGGCCATAGAGAGCCAGTGTTCGTCAAAAGTCACCTGATATAATGCAATAAAACCATCAATTACAAAAGCATAGTCTTCCAGATATCCATCGATGGAAGCTTGACTGTCTTTATAACTGCGATAAAGTTGGTTGTTATCGATCATGTTTTTCTCTATAAACTGTGCGTTTCCTAGGGCCAGGTTTAAAAAACGCTCATCACCAAACGCTTCATAAGCATCAGCGAGTCCTTTGAGCATAAGACCATTCCAGCCAGATAATATTTTGTCATCAAGCCCAGGTCTTACTCTTTTAGCTCTTGCTTTGAGCAGTTTGGCGTCTGTGTCTTCTACAGTGCTTCTAAGTGCTTCGATAGACAAGTCATTTTTCTTTGCAAATTCCTCATCGCTTTTGGTTTTATGTAAAATGTTTTTTCCATGCTCCCAGTTACCGTTTGCTGTCACGTTATAGTAATCGGCCATCAATTGGGCATTACTGCCGACAATGTTATTAAACTCTTCCTGTGTCCATACATAAAACTTTCCTTCTTCACCTTCACTGTCTGCATCAAGGGCTGAGTAGAAGCCACCATTTTTGAGCATTTCCTTCTCCAGCCAGTCGGTAGTCTGATATACCACCTCTTTGTAAAGCGCCTTACCGGTTATGGTATAAGCTTCAGAAAACAGGCTCATCAATTGACCATTGTCATAGAGCATTTTCTCGAAGTGTGGCACCAACCAGTCGGCATCAGTTGAGTACCTGGCAAATCCACCCCCGGCCTGATCGTAAATACCGCCATTAGCCATACCATCTAGCGTGGCTTCCAGCTGTCTAAGCGCGTCTTTATCTTCTGAGAAATGGTAGTAACGCAACAGGTAGAGCCAGTTGGCCGGCATCGGAAATTTCGGTGCCCGGTCGAACCCGCCTCTTCTGCGATCAAAATTTTTGGAAAGTGAGATATAGGCATCTTTAAGCACATCAGTCTCAAATGGTTTGTCTGATGGGTCTAACTCAAACTTAATCACTTCGCTGGTTGAAATAGCGTTGGTGAGTTGGTCTGCGGACTCTTCTATTTCCTGACGTTTGTTTTCATAGGCCTTGGCAACATTTGTCAATAGCTGCGCCCAGGATTGAGGTGGAAAATACGTCCCACCATAAAATGGTTTTTGGTCTGATGTGAGAAATACGTTTAAAGGCCACCCACCATTCTGACCCATAGCTTGAACGGCATCCATGTAGATTTGGTCCACATCCGGGCGCTCTTCACGGTCGACTTTTATCGAAACAAAATGCTCATTCATGATTTCCGCAATACTGTCATTTTCAAACGACTCTCGCTCCATCACATGGCACCAGTGGCAGGAGGAATACCCAATGCTTACAATGATAGGTTTATCTTCCTTTTTAGCCTTTTCTAATGCTTCCTGACCCCACGGATACCAGTCAACAGGATTGTAGGCGTGCTGCTGAAGGTAAGGGCTTGAGGCATTTATCAATCGATTGGGTTCTCCGTTATGTGTAGTTGGGTTTTCCATATCCTTAGTATTCGTTTGTGGTGAACTGCAACTTATACTGATGGCGATTAAAGCAGCTATTGAAATTGCTTTCGTCATCAAACCAGTTGTCCTTTTAATTGTGCTAGCTCTTCATCAATAGGCAGCACATCCTTGAGCTGATGTATTTTGTCTAATGTCTGCTTTATAAACTCCTGATGCTGTTTCGATGTGGGGTTAAATGGCTTGTGGTTTAGGGCTGCTCTGATTTTAGCCCATTCTGCATTTATGTCTAGTGTTTTTCTATCAAAATACGTTTCACTAAACCGATTCCAGATATAATTTTCCGCATCTTCATTGGGATGGATCATGTCTGATTTATAAAACCTGTAATCCCGCAAATCATCCATCATGATTTCATAGCTAGGGAAATACTGTATAAAGCTATTTTCATTGGCCAAACGTTCGCAAACAAGTCTTAATGTTGACTTACTCACGTTGTTATGCTGCAAAGTATCTTTTATATGCCTTACTGGCGATACCGTGAGTATTACCTCCATATCAGGCCTAAGTTCTTTAAGCTTTGCCAGTTTAGGCTCCAAGCTTGCAATAATTTGTTCCTGTGATAGGAGCCTCTTATTGAAAAGCCTGGAGGGGAGTTTGTGACAGTTCGAGACAATGTTGCCATTGTCTAACCTTTCATACACCCATGCTGTACCCAATGTTACAATGAGCCATTGAGTCTTATTTAAGAATTGACTTGACTGATCAATGGCTAATTCAACACGTTTTTTTACTGTATCTTTTTCTAGCGCAGAGAAAGAGGAGTGAAAATCATAATTGGCCTGCAACCCCTGATTTTCTAAATATGTATCTTTTTCCGGTGGTTTATTTCTGATCGCATAATCAAGTAGGTTAGCTATTGATATTGGGTTGTATACTGTGCCAAAAGGGTTGGCCAATACATCAAACTTAAAATCTCGAAATTTACTTCCCATACAGTCTGAAAAACACGAGCCAATGGTAAAGACAGGGTCTTTATGGCCTAGCTTACGCTTACTGTGTGGAATAATTATTTCTGTTCTAAACATATAAAGTAAAGCTAAGCAGAAATGCAGAGCATTTCATCATACAAAACTATCTCTGGTTAGCTAAGCAACCGATCCCCGCTTAGTGTAAATCTGCGAGTGCCGCTTCAATTGTTTTTTCCCCTTTAAGTATTTCAATTGTTTTGTTTGAGATACTTGCATGATCCAGGGCCAGAACTAATACTTGCGCAACATCAGCTCTGGAAATATCGCCATATTTATTGAGCTTCGGACTTGCATCAATGCTACCAGTTCCGTCTTCATCTACCAGATGACCCGGTCTCACGATACAATAATTAAGATTGCTTGATTTTAAATACTCGTCAGCATTATGTTTGGCTTCCAGGTAATGTGATATTTTACCATTACTGGCAGGGTCGTCCGCACCCATCGAACTGAGCATTACAAAACTCTTAATTCCCGACTTTTTGGCTTCATCTATCATGCTCATAGCACCTTTCTCATCAACTGCAATGGTTTTTTCTTTGCCTGTACTTGAGCCTGAGCCAGCTGCAAAAATGATTTTACTAATACCATCAAACTGACCTGACATATCATCTTCGATGTCAAGTAATTTTGTAGTTACCCCCATTTGTTCAAATTTTTCGCGCTGTTCTTCTTTTCTAATCATCGCAACCGGGTCGTAATGGCCTCTGTGTTTTAAAATTTTAACGATTTGAGTACCTGTTTTACCGTTGGCGCCTGCTATTAATACTTTTTCCATTTCTTTTTTTCTTTTTTCATAAAAACAACAAGCTGGCGTGCGGTATGTTCCGGGATACTTCATCTGGCTTATATAAAAAAAGCCCGACTGCTAGGCCGGGCTTTGGTCAAAACTATATGAACTGTTAATCTATTTCAACTTCCAGTTCAATAGCTGCATTAAAATTCTGACTAATAAGATTGTATACATAAGTGTTTAGGCTTGCATTTACAATTACAATCCCATCTGCATTGGTATCGGCAAGGTCAAAATCTATATCACTGAATAGTGTAGCAAAATCTATTTCTGCAGTGATCTCTTTTAGACTGCCAGCACTCACTATAAAACTATTGTTACTCTCAATTTCGATTTCCAGGTCCTTATCAAGTGTGTATTTAAAGGGCACTTCCTCACCATTGTCGTTGGTATAAATACCTTCAATAATAAGTGAAGCATTGTTCTCCAGGAATGTACCAAACTCGATGCTCAACTCATTGTACGTTTGAGCAGTTACTTCTGAGGTGCCAAATGCCGGATCGCTGGTTCCTGCCAGTAGGTCAACCATAAACTGACCTTCAAATTCAGCTTCGTTTTCCGATTCAGTGGAGTCATTCTCGTTATCTGACTCTAGTTCCACTTCAGTTATGGCAGCCGTGGCAGAAGTGATTTGTAAATCATTCATAACTCTGCCAGAGTTGGCACCGGCATCGCTATTGGATCCTTTCATGGTAAATGCCACCTGACCTTGATCGTTTACACTATTATCATCGTCACTACAACTTACAGCCATTAGTAATACCATAGACAAGGTTACTGTGTTCAATAAGTATTTCATTCTCTTCTTTTTTAATTTCACATATCACAAATCAGTTTGCACTGATGCACTTACCTACGCTGTAAAGGCTATGAAATTGTTTGATGATAGACGAGAGGACATTATATCCGTCAGAAACTCACAAAGCTCCTTTGAAATGAAATTGAACCGAATACTTACTCATTTTCTGGAAGCGCATCGAATTCTTGTTGCTTGTTTAGCATCCAATGCTGCATTTTTTTAGGATTTTGCATGAGTTTTTGCATCTCATGCATAGCATCGAGGTGAGGTTGATCTCCTTTATGAAACATCTCCATAGCATGCTGCTTGCTGAGATTGGCCATTCTCTCAAAAGTGTGGGCTTCAAATTCCATATCGCAGGCACCGCCCAACTGTTTGCATGTCATGGTTTTCATAATAGTAGTGTTTGAGAAATGTCTTATAAGTTACTCAATTATATTCAATAAATAGTCAGACCACTCAAAGACGCTAGACGACTACGTTGGTGTTTAATCAATAAAAAAGCCGCTTCGAATGAACGAAGCGGCTTTCACCATTAAATTAAACCAAAGGTGATTACTCAGCTACAACCTTGATGTTGATCTCGTGTTGTACTTCTCTATGAAGATCAAGAGATGCTGTGTACTCGCCTAGTTCCTTGATAGTTGTGTTGAAAGAGATTTTCTTTCTATCAACATCAAATCCTTTATCTTTTAAAGCTTCAGCTACCTGTACAGTAGTGATAGCACCGAAGATTTTACCACTTTCGCCAGCTTTTGTTTTAAGCTCTAAAGTGATATCACCAATTTTATTAGCAATCTCTTCAGCGTCTTTTTTGATTTTCTCTGCTTTATGAGCAGCCTGCTTTATATTTTCGGCTACCATTTTTCTATTTGCGTCAGTTGCGAAAATCGCAATGCCCTGAGGGATCAAATAGTTTCTTCCGTAACCTGGCTTTACATTAACGATATCGTCTTTGTAACCAAGTCCTTGTATATCTTGCTTTAATATTACTTCCATGTCAATACAGTCTTTATTTTAAAGAATCGGTTACATAAGGCAATAATGCCAGGTGTCTTGCTCTTTTAACAGCCTGAGACACTTTCTTTTGGAATTTCAGGCTAGTACCTGTAATTCTTCTAGGTAAAATCTTACCCTGATCGTTTACAAACTTCAATAAGAAGTCAGGATCTTTGTAATCGATGTATTTGATGCCGTTTTTCTTGAAGCGGCAGTATTTAGGCTTGTTTTCGCCTCTGTTGATTGGTTCGTTTTGTAATGTCATGCTGCTTGCTCCTCCTTAGCTTTTTTGTTCTTTTTGTTAAAGGCACCTTTTCTTCTTCTTTCGTTGTACTCAACAGCGTGCTTGTCTAGAGAAGTGGTTAAAAATCTCATAACAGCCTCGTCTCTTCTGTACTCTGTTTCAAGTTTGTCTACAAGCTCAGGAGTTGCCGTAAATTCTACAAGGTTGTAAAAACCAGTTGACTTGTGCTGAATAGGGTAGGCTAATTTTCTTAGTCCCCACTGCTCTTCATTGATTACTTCAGCACCGTTGTCGGTTAAAACCTTAACGAATTTTTCGACAGTATCCTTCATCTGCTCTTCAGACAAAACGGGATTTAAAATGAATACCGTCTCGTAATTTTTCATGTGATAATAATTTAGTTATTAAATTTTTCGGTCTGCAAAGATAGAATTTCTCATTTATTTATCCCAAACCTGATGGTAAATTTCTCAAGGGATAATTTTTGGCGTGATTTTAAATCTAAACCTACTGTTTGTCTCGTAGTTTAGGTGAGAAAGCAAACTTATGATTTCATTAATTATACCTACATATAACGAAGCAAAAACTATAGAGGCCCTTATCAATTATTTAAAAGAAAATAAAGGAGCTGTAGAGATTGAAGTTGTTGTGGTTGATGGTGGAAGCAAAGATAATACAGTTTCAATAGCTAAAGATGCCGGAGTAAAAGTGCTATCAGCACCTGAAAAAGGGCGGGCAGTACAAATGAATTATGCCGTGTCTCAGGCAGTGGGTGAAATCATATATTTTGTACATGCAGATACTGAACCACCAAAAAATTATGGTGAGCATATAGTGGCAGCCCTTCAAAATGGTAAGGAAGCAGGTTGTTTCACCTCCATTTTCGATTGGGATCATCCGTTTTTAAGATTTTGCAATTTCTTTTCTAGACTACCTTTTTGGTTTTGTAGAGGTGGAGGTCAAACACTTTATATTAAGAAGTCGCTGTTTGATCAGTTGGATGGTTTTAAGGAGAATATGATACTGATGGAAGAGTATGACTTAATTTCAAGGGCTAGAAAAGAAACAACATTTGCTATCATTAAGAAAAATGCTGTAACCTCAGCTCGTGATTATCGAGTAAATGGGGCATTCAGGCTTCAGTTTATATATTCGTATGTGTTTTTTCTTTACTCTATTGGAGCTCCACAAGAAAAAATGCTGTCTGTTGTAAGGAAATATGTAAACAAAGCCTAGTCAGCAAAGCGACATGGGGCATGATTGTTGAATCCAGAGATTGTGGAGATACGTTGGTTTTAAAAAGATTAGATATGAAAAAGATAGAATTTTACTTAGCCATATTATTGATAGGCATTACAGTGGTAGCTTGCTCGGCTTCTGGCATAGAAAGAGAAACATCAGAAAATCCTCCTTCTCATCAGATATGGGATGCACTCACCACAAAACATGTGAGGGCAAATGGAATGGTAGACTATAAGGGTTTCCTTGCCGATAAAGCGAAGCTGCAGCAATACCTGGATCTATTGAGTAACAATGCGCCTGATAAAACTAAGTGGAGCAAAGAAGAGCAATTGGCTTACTGGATCAATGCGTACAATGCATTCACGATCAAATTGATCATCGACAACTATCCTGTGGAGAGCATTCGGGATTTGCATCCGACATTAAAGATTCCGGGAGTAAATACGGTGTGGCATAAGAAATTCTTTAAGATTGGAGGAGAAGAAGCCAGCCTTGACCAGATAGAGCATGATATTTTAAGAAAAGAATTTGAAGAACCCCGAATACACTTTGCTATTAACTGCGCTTCTTTTTCATGTCCTCCTTTACGCAACGAGGCATTTGTTGCCGATAAGCTGGAAAAGCAATTAGAAGAAATGGCTACTCAGTTTATTAATGATAATCAGAGAAATAAAATATCAGCCAATGAGGCAGAAGTGTCCAAAATATTTAGCTGGTTTACCAAGGACTTTACCAAACAGGGTAGCTTAAGGGAGTACCTCAATAAATACTCAAAAGTAAAACTCAAAGAAGGTGCAGATATAGACTACATAGACTATGACTGGAGTTTGAATGATGTAAAGCGTTAGTCACCCATAATAACCAACCGACCCGTAGATATTTCTTTTCCGGCAGTAGCTCTATATATATAAAGTCCTGGCTCCAGGTACGATGTATCGAAAAACTCTCGGTTTGAAACCAATTGCTCTTCAAGCACTTTCTGCCCTTCTCTATTGTAAAGACTAAATACAACAGTAGTACCTGCTTCGAAGATCTTAGAGTAAACAGCTACTTCACTACCCGGCTCTGCGGGATTAGGAAAAACAAGGAATGGTGTATCCGACAGGTAATAGATAAAAGACTCTTCGGAGATCAATTCTTCTCCATTTCCGAATTTAATGATGGCTCGGTGTCTGTTTGGACCCTGAAAAGCATTTGTTTCCTCAACACTTGTAATATTTGATTGTGGTTCTACAGTATAAGCATCGATAAACTCTCCATCTTCAAAACGTTGAAACACGACTTCATCAATGCCATAAGTTGTTCCTACCTCAAGATTTAAAAAGAATTTATTATCTCGAGTGATTTCTGGAAAGAATGATATGAGGTAACAGTCCACACCTTGTAGTTCATAATCGATTGTATAGCTCTGGATAAATGATTTTCCACTACTATTTTTTGGTTTGATTGTCCAGTATTTTGATGAAAACTGGCTTTTAGATAAGACGACTGACGTATCACTTGTGGTGGCCGCTACTTCCAAAAATTTATCACCTAAAGTAAGTACATCATAGGAGGTGGCTTCTGCAATATTATTCCATTGCAGCATGACTGAGTCAGGGCAATTGAAACCCACAGACATTCTCGTGGGTCTCGAAATACTAAATTCGTCAGTTTCGTAGGTTGTTCCACCTGCGGTGATACGAGCTATGGCTCGACTGTTGATTTCGGGAGGCATCCATCTGTAATGCCCTTTACTAAAATCAACATCACCAGCTATATTTTGCCATGTAGATCCGCCATCTGTTGAGTATTCAAGTGTACCTGATGAATTGCTTAAAGTACTTCTCCACCTAAAATAACTTCCTGTTTCTCCATCATAGGGCATGTTGTCTGTTGTTGTTGGAAATGTCCACTCAAACTGCTCTCCAACTTCCCAGTCATAGGCAATGCTGTAAGATTGAGTGCCTGTCGTAATGTCTGTTCCTTTTACACTGATTGTATAAATACCTGTTGTTGGATTGGCAATAGATATTTGTTCCACATTATTAAGGTGATCTTCGCCCCTAATCGGTGCTTGATCTAACAGTGCTGCATCGGGTGTGGGGTCGAGTACCCAGGGTAACCATGAGTCGGTACCATTTGATAAAGACAAGTCAAGGTCATTGACTAGTGCAATATTGCTATTAGCAGTTGCCGCAGGGTCATTCCAGACAATGGTTACTTTTAAATTTTGAGCATTGGCTGGAATCGTAATAGTATGGTTATTAGTTTGGCCTTGATTGATAGAGTCAGTAAAATACTTTTGATCGATTAAATTTTGTAAAGAGGCCTCTGCATCTACATTTCCATACCCGGTTTTAAAATCGATGCCTGGATTATAAACATCATTTGCGCTGTTGATTAATAATGATTTAATAAGAGATGCTTCGGGTAAGCTGCCGTTTTGATCTAAATATCTCTGCTGAAGAAGTACTGTAACTCCAGATACCAAGGCGGCTGAATTGGAAGAGCCACTGGTACTATAAGTGACTAATTCCGGCTTAATTCTCCCATCATATGCTGGCCCAACTGATACAAATGGGATTGTACGCCCGACAGTATCTACCGACCCAACCACAAGTGAGTTTTTAGACATTTTAAAATTACCGGAAAGGTTAGCAAACCCTTCCACTCCCGAGTAAGTACCAACGGTGTCTTGTTGTAATCCCAAATTTCCAGATGAGAAAACATGCAATAAGTATGGGCTGTCATTGGCACTTTGATCAAAAGCTTCGGCCTGCACACCATAGAAGTTTTCAATTCGAGTACCATAAGAGTGGTTTTGCACAGATACATTGAGCGCTTCGTAATCAGCTTTTGAGTCGGGTAGGACATCAGCGAAATCGGATGACGTGATAGTAACATGTTTGGCAACTCCACGGCCATTGATAAAAGAGTTTCCTGCTCCAGCCGCAATGGTAGCCATGTCAGTCGCATG
>JBDVKW010000011.1:0-195947 GCA_039970995.1 Fulvivirga sp. | reverse complement strand
TGCAAAGATACAACACCTTTGCCTTATCAAACAAGCCTTTTTCAAACTTATTTTTTGGAGATTTCTAAACCACTCTCCTACAACATCTTCCCCTCAATCATCCAGCCCTTTGGCCGAATAGGTGCGCGAAGGTAAGGGAATAATAATTACCTACAACAACTTGTGGTTATTTTTTAAGCTAAAACTTTCTTACGCATGATAGTTTGCGTTCTGTTTGGCCCAATCGAAATGATATTAATAGGCGTATCCAACTCATTTTCAAGGTATTGTACATACTCTTTAAGCTCCATAGGAAAGTCATTGTAATCATCCACATTTTCTAAAGAGGTTTTCCATCCAGCAAATTCCTTGTAAACTGGTTCTATTTTCTGATCAACAATTTCATACGGAAATATGTCAGATTCTGGTCCATCATTCATTTTGTAATGCGTACACACTTTGATTTTCTCAAACTCATTTAAGACATCAGCTTTCATCATAAAAAGCTGTGTAACGCCATTAATCATGATTGCATATTTCAACGCTGGTAAATCTAACCAACCACAGCGTCTTGGACGACCTGTGGTTGCACCAAACTCTCGACCAACTTCTGCCATCATTTTACCATCATCATCAAATAGTTCTGTAGGAAATGGGCCACTACCCACTCTAGTACAGTAGGCCTTAAAAATTCCAAACACCTCTCCTATATTATTAGGAGCAACTCCCAAACCGCTACATGCACCTGATGTTGTGGTATTAGAACTTGTCACGAATGGATAACTTCCAAAGTCAACATCTAGAAGGGAGCCTTGAGCTCCTTCTGCTAAAACTTTTGAGCCCTTTCTTAGCTCATGATTTATTTGATATTCGCTCTCAATTAGTTGAAGCCCTCTTAGAAACTCAATAGCTTCAAAAAATTCCTTCTCCATAGCATCTAAGTCACCTTCAAAATTATAATAGGAAAGAATCTGGAGGTGTTTTTCTTTTAGTTTATTATACTTATCTAAAAACCCGGGAGAAATAATATCACCTACTCTTAATCCTTGTCTTGCAATCTTGTCTTGATAAGTTGGTCCAATCCCTTTTAAAGTAGAGCCAATTTTCTTTGCTCCTTTTGACTTTTCATATGCCGCATCAAGTAATCGATGAGTCGGTAGTATGAGCTGTGTTTTCTTTGAAATAAAAAGATTTTTAGATGCATCAACACCTAATGCTTTGAGTGCATCTACCTCTTTTCTGAAAATAGTAGCGTCAAGCACTACGCCATTACCAACAATATTTTGTATATCACTTCTAAATATACCTGATGGAATCTGATGCAATACATGTTTGATTCCATCGAACTCTAGCGTATGACCTGCATTTGGGCCACCTTGAAATCTAGCGACAACATCGTATTGAGTAGCTAAATAATCTACTATTTTTCCCTTACCCTCGTCACCCCATTGTAGGCCGAGAAGAACGTCCATTTTCATATCAGGCATTTTTCAACATTTGAAGTGCATCATCCTCTGATTCTGCCACACTAAAAATCGCATTGAGTTTTGTAATTATTAAGAGCTTTTTAACACTCTCGGAAGGTTTTAGCAAACATACTTCCCCACCTTTATTTCTAAACTTAGTAAGTATGGTGATTAGCACACCAATACCACTGCTATTTATATATCTAAGCTCAGAGATATCAATCATACAAAGGGTAACTTCATTTTGAATAGTATTATTAACTAGTTCTATAATATCAACACCACTATCTTCTCCTATCAAATCACCTTTCAGTTTTAAGGTGAGAATATTCTCGTTTATCGTATGTGTGTATTTCATGATTAATGAAAGGCTATTTACCCGCTTTATCTTTTTCGTTATTTAGTTTGGCTCGACAATCACCACAAATTCCATATAGGTTTAGAGAATGGTGAACAATATCAAAGTTAAGTAACTCCCCGACCATAGTTTGTATATTATGAATTCTTGGGTCACAAAATTCTACCACTTTATGACACTCTGTACATATCAGATGATCGTGTTGCTTATAGCCGTATGACTTTTCGTATTGTGCCAAATTGCGGCCAAATTGATGCTTGCTTACCAAGTCACATTCTACCAACAAGTCAAGTGTATTATATACCGTTGCACGACTCACTCTATAGTTTTTGTTTTTCATACTTATATAGAGTGACTCAACATCAAAATGTCCGTCCCTAGAATAAATTTCCTCAAGTATAGCGTAGCGTTCAGGGGTTTTACGCAAACCTTTATTTTCAAGGTATGCAGTAAAAATCTTCTTTACTTCTTCAAATACTTTTTCGTTGAGTGCCATGAGATTAACCCATAATTTAGGGTTGCAAATATAGAACAACTTTTCAAGACTACTTACTCATTATACTCAAACCTTGAAACCTTCACTACACCATCTACTTTTTCAAGTTTTGTTATGAGTAAATCGAGGTGGCGAGTGTCGTTTACATACAGCATGATATCACCTTCGAAAATTCCTGATACTGTATCAATTGACATTGATCTCATGTTTACTTTTAGTTCATCAGATATAATTGCAGTCACATCGTTTATCAAACCAACTCTATCGGTACCAATAATGCGGAGTCCTACTAAGAATGCTGACTGGTGCTGAGATGCCCATTTGGCTTTTACAACGCGATGCCCATGATTGGCAAGCAACTCAGGCGCATTGGGACAAGTAGTGCGATGCACTTTGATTCCTTCATTCACAGTTACGAAGCCAAATACATTATCTCCTGGGATAGGGTTGCAACATTTAGAAAGTTTATAATCGACAACATCCATATCTTCTCCTATAAGAAGAATATCATCTGATTTTACTTTTACAATTTCTTTTTCAAATGATTTGGCATCCGAGATTTTTGAAGCTGGGCGTTGTTTAATTGTTGAAGCTGGTTTGAATTCTTTGAAATTTTTAAAGTCCTTGCTTTCAACCTGACCCTTGCCAATTTTATAAAAAAGGTCTAATTGCGTATTAACATTGAAATAGGCCCTCAATCGATCGAAGGTATCATTGTTAGGATCAATTTTAAGTTGTTTAAGTTTTCGAAGGGCTATCTCCCTCCCTTCATCTGCAATTACTTTCTTATCTTCTTTTAGCTCATCTTTGATTTTTGACTTTGCTTTAGAAGTAACTACAAACCTCAACCAGTCTTCGTTGGGTTTTTGTTTGCTAGATGTTAGTATTTCAACCTGATCACCATTTTTTAGTTCATAATTAATAGGAACCAATTTCTGATTGATTTTAGCTCCTATACACCTTGCGCCAACTTCGGTATGAATCTCAAAGGCAAAGTCGAGTGCTGTAGCGCCATGAGGGAGCGTTTTTAATTCTCCCTTTGGAGTAAATGCAAACACTTCTTCATTGAATAAGTTGCCCCTGAAATCGTCTACAAACTCAAGAGCCGAAGAATCGTTTTGCTCGAGCATATCTCTCACCTTAGTTATCCATTGCTCCAGACCGGAAGCCTGACCGCTGGAATTATCTTTATATTTCCAATGCGCTGCGTATCCTTTCTCAGCAATTTCATCCATTCGTTTCGTTCGGATTTGTACCTCCACCCATTGACCATTCCTTGCCATCACTGTTGTATGCAAGGATTCATAGCCATTGGCTTTTGGTGTGCTTATCCAATCTCGTAAACGGTCTGGATTTGGCTTAAAAAAATCGGTTACAATAGAATACACCTGCCAGCAATCTGCTTTTTCTGTTTCCATTGATGAATCGATTATGATTCTAATTGCAAACAAGTCATACACCTCTTCAAAAGGTATATTTTGCTTTTTCATTTTATTCCAAATAGAATAAACCGATTTAGGACGACCTTTTATGACATAATTAAAATCTTGTGCATTTAAAGACTCTCTTATAGGCCTTATAAAACTTTTGATAAACCTGTTTCTAGCCTCCTTTGTAGCTGCAATTTTCTTGACAAGATCTAAATACGTTTCTTCTTCGGTATACCTAAGATATAAGTCTTCTAATTCAGATTTGATTGCGTATAACCCCAACCTGTGGGCCAGTGGCGCATATAGAAAGATGGTTTCTGAAGCAATTTTGTACTGCTTATTTTCCGGCATGCTATCTAAGGTTCTCATATTGTGTAACCTATCAGATAGTTTTACCAAGATAACTCTCACATCTTCAGAAAGAGTGAGTAGCATTTTTCGAAAGTTTTCTGCTTGTTGTGAACTTCCGTGCTCAAATACTCCTGAAATTTTGGTGAGCCCATCGATAATTCGAGCTATTTTCTTACCAAAATTTCTCTCTATATCTTTGATGGTCCACTCAGTATCTTCGACTACATCGTGCAATAACGCAGCAATAATAGAAGTGGTACCCAGACCAATTTCTTCAACACAAATTCTTGCAACCGCCAAGGGATGGAAAATATATGGTTCACCGGATTTTCTACGCATCCCATCATGCGCTTCCATTGAAACATTAAAGGCCTTCCTTATCTTTTTCGAATCATCATCCTTAAGGAATGGCTTTGCTTTTCTTAAAAGCTGCCGATATTTCCTTACTATTTCTTTATTCTCTTCAGCTACATCTACCGCTATCATATATCTATTTTCAACAACTTTAAATTACCACTAAAAAAATTTTCTCAAACATTGCAGTATAAAAAATTATATCTAAATTTGCACTCCAATTTATTGGTAGGCGGATGTGGCGAAATTGGTAGACGCACTAGACTTAGGATCTAGCGCCTCCGGGCATGGGGGTTCGAGTCCCTCCATCCGCACTTAAAAAATAACCCTCGATCCCGATAGAACATTATCAGTGGTTGAGGGTTTTTATTTATTATTCACATTAAAATTATTACTGCTTTGGATATCACATTAGACAAAAAAAGCTCCACAGAAGCCTCTATTAAAGTTACATTAAAGGAGAGTGATTATCAACCCAACGTAGAAGAAAAAGTAAAGCAATATGCCAAAAAGGCAAACATAAAAGGCTTTAGACCTGGGAAGGTTCCTGCCGGCATGATTAAAAAAATGTACGGCAAATCGATTATCGTTGAAGAGGTAAATAGCATCCTGTCTAAATCTTTACAGGATTACATCAAAGAAAACAACATTCAATTGATTGGTGAGCCACTTCCTGATATGGAAAAGGCAAGCAAAATTGACTGGGAAAATCAAAAGGATTTTGAATTTGACTATCAGGTTGGATTGGTTGACGAGTTTTCTTACGATCTATCAAGTAAACAAAAAATTAAGCGTTACAAAATTGAGCTGGATAAGAAGACTTTGAATGAAACGCTCGACAACGTTAAAAAACAATTTGGCAATAGTATAAATCCTGAAGTAAGTGAAAAGGAAGATTCATTCTACGGTGAACTAAAGCAGGTAGATGGGGATTTGTCAAAAGAAGGCGTTGTTCAGTGGGATGATCTGGATAAGAAAGAACACAAAAAATTCACTGGTATAAAGCCGGGTGAAGTTATTGAATTGGATATTCAGAAAGCGTTTACCGGTCATGAGACTGTTGCTCACTTATTAGATGTTGGCCACGATAAGGCCAAAGAGCTAAAAGGTAAGTTTACATTTATTGTTAATAAAATAAATAGAACTGAACCTGCAGAATTGAATCAAGAGCTTTTTGACAAGGTATTTGGCAAAGATAACATCAAGTCAGAAGAGGAGTTTATCGATAAAGTGAAAGCTACTGTTGAAGAGAATTACGATAGAGAAAGTGACTATTTGCTCGACAGGGATATAAAGGATCACTTTGTTGGGAAAACCAAAATTGAGATCCCTGAAAATTTCTTAAAAGATTGGTTATACCAGTCGAATGAAGGCAAGGTATCTTTAGAGGACATAGAAAAGGAGTTTGATGAGTACGTCAAGCAACTAAAGTGGGATCTCATAAAGAACAAAATGGCTGAGGATAACGAAATAAAGGTTGAAAATGAGGAGGTTGTAAATAAAGCAAAAGGCATGATATTGCAGCAGCTTGGAGGCCAGGGAATGGCTGAGCAAATGAAAGATCATTTGGATTCATTTGCTGACAATTATCTGAAAGGCGAAAACGGCCAAAACTATATGAAAGTATTTGGTGAGGTAAGGGATGAAAAAATACTTCACTTCATTAAAGAACAAGTTACAATTAGTGAGAAGAAGGTAAGTGCGGACGAGTTTAGAAAGATCGCTACGAACTAAAAGCACCATAACTCAGTTTACATCAAAGCCCTGTTAAACAGGGCTTTTTTTCGTATTAATAGACAATAATGCTAAATTGTTGTTATCATTGAGTATACACAAAAAGCATTAAACAAAGTAAAATACTGAAATGATAAATAAAGACGAATTCAGAAAGTTTGCTGTTAAAGATCAAGGAATTAGCGGCCATGCATTTGACGATTACTCATCTTCAATAGAAAACATGACACAATATGTAATTGAAGAACGACCTGGTAATTTCAGAGCCATTGATGTTTTTACCAGACTTATTTCAGACAGAATTATATTCTTAGGAATGGGTATTGATGACCAGATTGCTAATATCATTACAGCCCAACTACTTTTCCTAGAATCGAGTGATCCAAAGAAAGATATCATCATGTATATCAACAGCCCTGGTGGTTCTGTATATGCGGGACTGGGCATCTATGACACTATGCAATATGTAAACCCTGATGTTGCTACTATTTGTACAGGCCTGGCTGCTTCTATGGGAGCTGTCTTACTTGCTTCTGGTCAGGATAAGAAAAGATCGGCACTACCACATGCTCGGGTTATGATACACCAACCAATGAGTGGTATGCAAGGTCAGGCATCAGACATGGAGATCTCATTAAAGCAGACACTTGAAGTAAAGAAAGATTTATATAATATCTTATCTAAACATAGTGGTCAGAAATATGATAAAATTGAGAAAGATTCTGACAGAGACTATTGGATGAGAGCGACAGAGGCGAAATCTTATGGCCTCATAGATGAAGTATTAGAAAGAAAAAAATAATATCATGGCAGAAGTTACTTGCTCATTTTGCGGTAGAAATAAAAAGGATGTGGATCTGATGATCTCAGGCATACACGCACATATTTGTGATAAGTGTATTACTCAGGCCAACCAGATCTTAAGCGAGGAGAAAAAAACCAACAACGGAGATTCTACATCACCTAATTTTAACCTGGTGAAACCGGTTGAAATGAAGAAGTTTTTGGATGAGTTTGTAATAGGTCAGGATGAGGCTAAGAGAGTCTTATCCGTTGCGGTGTATAATCATTATAAGAGATTGATGCAACCTTCATCCGATGACGATGTAACCATAGAAAAGTCGAATATTGTAATGGTTGGTGAAACTGGAACTGGTAAAACATACCTGGCCCGGACACTAGCTAAAATTTTACAGGTTCCTTTTTGTATTGCAGATGCGACAGTGCTTACAGAAGCTGGTTATGTTGGTGAAGATGTTGAAAGCATTTTAACGAGACTATTACAGTCTGCCGATTACGAAGTTGAAGCAGCTGAAAGAGGAATTGTTTACATTGATGAATTAGATAAGATTGCCAGGAAATCTGACAATCCATCCATTACAAGAGATGTGAGTGGTGAGGGTGTGCAACAAGCTCTACTTAAGTTATTAGAAGGTACCACTGTAAACGTTCCCCCACAAGGTGGGCGTAAACACCCAGATCAAAAAATGATTTCTGTGAATACAGAAAATATTTTATTTATCTGTGGGGGTGCATTTGATGGTATTTCCAGAAATATTGCTAAAAGAATAAATGCAAGACCACTGGGGTTTGCTTCATCGGAGGATGATATCAATCCCCTAGATGTTGAAAATGACAATATTTTGCAATATGTGACTGCACAAGATCTAAAAAGCTTCGGACTAATACCGGAATTGATAGGAAGACTTCCTGTGTTGACTTATCTAAATCCTTTAGATGCTGAAACGTTAAAACTAATATTGACTAAGCCTAAAAATGCTCTAGTAAAACAATACAAGAAGCTCTTCGAGATGGAGGAGATAGAAATTGAGTTTAAAGATGGGGCACTAGACTTTATTGTAACTAAGGCTGTTGAGTTTAGACTTGGGGCCAGAGGGTTAAGGTCTATATGTGAGGCGATCGTAAATGATGCTATGTTTGAATTGCCATCTTCAGAAAAGAAGGACAAGCTTGTTATCAATAGATCCTATGCTGAAGATAAGTTTAGCAAATCAAAATATAGTAAACTCAAAGTGGCTTAATGAGATTGATATTTTAATAAAGTCAGGTGGAAACACCTGACTTCACTATAAACTAAAGTGGCATAATGTCATTACGGCATAATGAAAAGAAGCGAGTTATTACTAACTCGCTTTTTTTGTGTGATTGCATATAAGACGAGCGGCATTTTGAGAGGCGCTACCTATGTCTAAGATTTTGATAATTTCGTCATAGCCATCAAGAATTGACTCCCTACTTTCTTGCTGTAAGAGCAAATTTAATTGATTCTTTAAGTTTACAACTGTTAAATCGCCCTGGATCAACTCCTTTACGACTTCTCTACCAGCAATGAGATTCACCAGTGAAATGAAAGATACTTTTATTAACCTTTTTGCGATTGCATATGATATTTTGCTTGTCTTATAGACTACCACCTGAGGTATCTTCCAAAGTGCCGTTTCTAAAGTGGCAGTACCTGACGTAACTATCGCTGCCTGACTATTTGCCAACAGGTCATAGCTCGATCCATCAAACAACTCTACATTGCTCAACATATCTATTGACTGATAGAAGGACCGATCCAAATTATCGACTGATGCGACAATGAAATTAGTTTCGGGAGTTTTTGTCACCAACTGTTTGAATATCGGGATCATATTATTTAGCTCCTGTTTTCGGCTACCTGGAAGCAGTGCGATATATTCTTTATCAAGTAATTCTGGTTTACTTACTTCATGATTCTTTACAGCATCTAAGACAGGGTTTCCAACATATTCCACCTCCCAGTCATACTTTTTAAAAAACTCTCTTTCGAATGGCAAGATGACATACATGAAATCAACATACTTCTTAAGTTTAATGGCTCGTTTCTGATTCCATGCCCAAACTTTAGGAGAAATGTAGAAGTGCACTGGCACTCCAATTGACTTGCAATATTTAGCGATCTTCATATTGAAACCACCGTAATCTATCAATATCACAGCATCTGCAGATGAAGATTTAATCTGTTCTTTACACTGACTGAGGTATCTCTTGATGGTAAATATATTCTGAATGACTTCAAGGAATCCCATAAAAGCCATCTCTCGATAGTGGAGTTGCAGCTTCATTCCCGCTTTGGCCATGTTATCACCACCAAACCCCTCAAACTGGGCTGAGGGATCAATGAGTTTTATTTGATCAATTAAATTGCCTCCGTGAAGGTCACCAGATCTCTCTCCAGCTACTAAAAAGTATTTCATATTACCCGTAGTACTCCACGAAATTGCGTGGGGTTTCGTAAATTTTTATGCAGTGGAGTTTAGCACTAGTGGTTATCTGAGGTAGTTTTTGTTCAAGTATTTTCCAAATTTCAATCGTCAAATTTTCTGTACTTGCCATCTTACCTTTCATAAATTCGACATCCACATTGAGGTTTTTGTGATCAACCTTTTCGATTACTTCATTTCTAATTAAAACACTTAACTTTTTAAGATCAACAACAAATCCAGTTTCAGGATCGGGATCTCCTTTAACGGTCACAATCATATCAAAATTATGACCGTGCCAATTGGCATTAGCACACGGGCCGAACACCTCTTCATTTTTTTCCTTAGACCAATTAGGATTGTACAGCTTGTGAGCTGCATTAAAATGTTCCTTTCTACTTACAAACACCATCTCATTCTAAAATTCTATGCAAATATACTAAAGTGATATTTTATCTCTGCGTATTTAGGTTGTTGTAATCAATGGACTATTTTTGTTGTAAACTAATAAATTATGATTGTAGTTACGGGTGCAGCCGGCTTCATAGGAAGCCAACTTATTGAAAAACTTAATAATGAGAACTTCAACTACATTGTGGCTGTTGACAATTTTGCTGATGAACGTAAAATTGACAACCACAAATCTCTTAAAATAAAGGAACGTATAGACAGAGAAGAATTTATCGACTGGCTGCAAACGCATGGTGATCAAGTAGAATTTATATTTCATATCGGGGCGAAAACCGACACTACTTTATTTGATATAGAGGTTTTTAACCACCTTAACCTTAATTATACCAAAGCAATTTGGAATCTGTGTGTTGCACACCAGATACCATTAATATATGCATCTTCCGCAGCCACTTATGGCCTTGGCGAACACGGGTACAAAGATGATGAGCAACTCATACCTCAGCTTAAACCCCTTAACCCCTATGGTCAGTCAAAGCAAGATTTTGATTTATGGGCATTGGAGCAAGATGAAAAGCCATTTTTCTGGGCTGGATTAAAGTTTTTCAACGTCTATGGCCCAAATGAAAATCATAAAAGCCGAATGGCCTCTGTCATTTGGCATGCATTTCATCAGATTAAGAAAACTGGTGGGATGAAGTTGTTTCGTTCTCATAACCCAGAATATAAGGATGGTGAGCAAATGAGAGACTTTGTTTACGTAAAAGACCTGATTGATGTATGCTATTGGCTCATGCACCATAGAAAAGATTCAGGCATCTACAATTTAGGTAGTGGAAAGGCCAGAACTTTTAACGATCTCACAAGGGCCGTATTTAAGGCCATGGGCGAAAAAGAGAATATCAGTTATATTGATACCCCTGAAGACATTAGAGATAAGTACCAGTATTACACTGAAGCAGATATGAACAAGCTGAGATCTGTTGGGTACACAAAAAAATTCCATACCCTCGAAGAAGGTGTGGAAGATTATGTTAAAAGTTATTTACAATGACATATAGAACTACTAGGTATGATTTTTGATTGAAATTAAATATAATTAACTAATTAAATAATATACAACTTTATGAAAAACTTAATTATTACTGCTATAGTCGTATTAGCGTCAACCATCAGCTATTCACAAGCTATTATAAACGATGGCTCTGGAATGATTTACCTTAATAAAAATGAAAGTAGTGCAGAAGATTTAGATGGTAAAAGAGGGGGTTATTTTGGCAATCACCATCTTGGCGATGATGTTCAAAAGAAGTTTGACAGATTTCTTCAACTATATGTAGGCTATGAGTCTAGTGGGGGTGCTTATGCTACTGAAAAAAAAGTGATAGCAAAGAAAGACATTTATAATTCGGTTCAAAAACTGGATAAATATTTTAAAAAGACAGTTAGAAAAGATGAAGTTGAACTTGAAGACGCAAGAAAAAGAATGTCACATGTACTGGAAGTTGCCAATGCAATTAGATTTTATGATACAACACAGTTTGAGTTGCTGGTAAGCACGGCTAAATCCATTGAACAAATTGAGAAATATTACAAGAGTATAAAATTCGAATCCGAATAAAAATCAAATCATTACTCCCAAACTATTTTATGGAGTAATGATTTTTTCTTTTTTACCTAAATATCTTACTTGCATTGAAGTAGGAAACTCATGTAATAATTGGCTCGCCAGTTCCCTTTTAAACTGATTGCTTTGAGGGTCATTCAGTAACCTGGTAACCAAAACCATAGATACTGCCGGTTCCTGTAAGGAAAGAAATTTCTTTATTTTTGTGTTTCTTTCCAGAAGAAGAGTTTTAGCCAAGTTTCTCAAGCTATCGCTAACAGAAGTGTCTTTTAAAATTCTTGCCTTTCTAAAGGCACCTACATAGGATCTGTACCGATCACTATTTTCAAAATCGTTTTTAATAGCATAAACACTATCCAACAGCGAATGATCTCTAGATTCTACTTTTGTATTACTATATTTTTGTAGACCATCTATTTTTACAGTTACATCTTCATTATTTAAAAAGACTTTAACCCTTTTATCATGCACTCTTAACTCATAGAGATCTGGGACAACATTGCTTAATGAATATGAAAATGCATTATTTCTAATATTAAAGCTATCTACCAAGTATACATTGTTTGGATCCAACTTATAAAGATAGATGGTGCCAGAAGTGGCACCATCTACTTCTCCATTTATCTCAATAGTGTTTGAATCACACCCAAAAAATAGCATTGCTATACTCAAATAATAAAATAACTTATTTAGTACCTTCATTATTTTACTTTAACAACCCTATGTTTCAACCACTGTTTCTTATTTGTTTCTAGTAGTAGTAAATACATTCCTTCATTAATAGCAGAAACATCAATAATGGTTAACTCATTAGTGAGTTCTCCTGACTGGACAACTTGACCATAAGTATTTACTATTCTATAACTTCTAAGTGATTTGTTTGACCTTATTTTAATTACGTCCTCAGTGGGATTAGGGTAAATCACATTATTCAACTCATTAGTATCGATGGATTTTACAAATGACGTAATTAATACGCTATAACTATTTGAGTATTCAGACTCAAAGTCTTTGGCACCGAATGCCTTCACTCGATATGATACACTACCTGAAGCCGCAGAAATATCAGAAAAACCGGTCACATTTGAATCCACCGTATCAATTACAGTAAAATTCTGTTCATCAATTGACCTTTCAATAATGAAACCTAGTTCATTAGAAGAATTGTCGTCCCATTTAAAACTAATACCTACGTCAGCTAGTTTATCCTCTCTCAAGTTTGACGGAGGATTTATACTATAATCAGGTTCAATAATAACATTGTCGATATACAAATTATTACCACCGTATGAGATGTTTTCGAAAGTAAATTGAGCAAATTCAATGCCTTGATCGATAGGTACATAAGAATTAAATGACTTCCAATCGTCCGATGATGAAGGGAAAAACTCGTCATTCACCGATTCCACTGTTGCCAGATCATTCCCTCCTTTTTTCCAAATAGATGCAGGTGGCTCTTCACAGTCTGTATCAATTAACAAATCTAATGAATCATAAATTGCTGGTATGAAAGTTGTCCCTTCAAATCTCGCAGGTAAAAAAGAATAGGAATAATCGAACGAAACATTAAAACCCTTTACACCTTTAGTGTCAAACGTCTTAAAGTTGAGGTAATCGTTATTTCCAGGTACTTCAGTCTTATAAGCAAAATTATTCACTGTAATACTACCTGAATTAGCCATATCTTCATAATCAACTTCACTCAACTCAAATGACAATGCCTTATCAGGGTTTTCTACTTCTAGTTCCTCATTAATTTGTGATTCGCTGAAAGTATAAGTCACACTTTCAGAAATGGCGCCCGCCAACGGGTCAACAATATTTATATAATTGGTCCTTGTAAAACTTGCTTCTTCTCCAGATGAATTTTCAACTGTAAGTGTTACGCTATATTTACCTGGAGTTGGAAAAGTTATTAGCGGGTTAGATGAGCTCGATGAACTCGGTTCTGCACCTGGGATTGACCATTCAAAAGATGTTGCACCAAAACTATTCGCAGTAAATCTAACCTGTAGACCTTCGCAACCTTCAGTAATGTTTGCTGTAAAGAAAACACTGAAATCTTCTGATGTAAAATTCAAGTATGTTCTACCTGATTCAAATCCACTCCTAATTCGGTCATACTGACCATCAGTAAATAACGTTCGACAAGATCCTGGAGCATATGACATAATATCCGCAACAATGGGAGAATAAAGATCATTATTGGCATCTCGCGCTGTGCCTGTATATTGACAACTTCCATTCACATTACCTGATAAATTAGGATCTGCAGGTGTATCACACAAGTTATCACCGGCTGAAGTACAGTTTGAACCATCTACTAGCTCATCAGTAGTGCCGGTGTTGGTTTTACCATGCGTATGATATAAAGTAAAATAATGTCCAAATTCATGAGCAAAGGTATTGCCACCAGTAGTACAACCATTTGCCATCATGATTCGATCCTCGCTAGGAGGAAAATAGGTATAGCCACATAAATTAGATCCTCCACTAGTTAATGAATTGAAAAAATAAACATTTATAACTCCGTTAACATCATTTGATACGCCAATAGCACCTTCCTGTGAGGCATCAAAATCATAAAAATCAGAATTATCTATATAATTAATTTCTGAAGTAAGTTCAAACTTCATATTAGAATTCTGATAGAAGCCATTTAACGTACTCATGGCACTATTTAGCTGCGATTCTGTTAAACCTCCTGTGCCATCATCATTCCTAACTATATGTGCCTGAACCGGTATCTCAACTAATGTTGAATTTACTCTGAAGCTTTTCCCAATTTTTTTGAAGGATGACATATATTCTATTTGCTCATCAGTAGCTACAGTGCCACATTCCTGAGCCTGAACATCTATTAGAATAACGAATGCAAAAAGAAAGAATAGAATTGATCTCATAATATATTTAAATAAAAAAATTCGGTGTTAAGTTAACCTTAACACCGAATTATAAGTTTCAATTACATTAGAAATATTACGGTTCTATTGGTCTATCCACCTCGTGGACAATACCATTTGCTCCAATGACTACATCAAATCCAGTCATTACAGGAGAAACGTCAATATCATTAAGATCCACTAGGAAAATAATGTCCGCTCCCCTATATGCCAGACCTAACTCATCACCTGTGCTAGCTACAAATGAAGGTAAAGATCCATCGTCAATGTCGACAATAAAGTATACTCCACTAACTACATGAGTCGCTAATGCTTCTTCAAATGCGGCTAGTGTTTCTAAATCATCTTCTTCACCCTCTGCCAATGTATCCAGATCAGCAGTAGTTGAATAACCAAAATTTGCAGTAAAGGTTGCGTTATCCAATGCAAACACAGTTACATCTCCAGATGCACCTAGACCAGCAAGTTCTAAAGCTGTTCCAAATAAATCATATGATGCATCAGCCTTTAGTTGCTCTACCACATTTTCCTCAGGTAAAGGATTTAATGTTGGGAACGTAGTGTACAAAAATCCATTGTAGACTGGGAAAGTAAACCCGGCAGTCGCACCAAATGCATTTTCTGTTGAACCATTCACCCAAACTCCATTATCGCTAGTAGTTACAAAATATTTTGCTCCACTTATCGACTCAATACGTGCTCCACCTTCTGCAGCAACAGCTTCTATGTCAACGATACCTTCAAAAATATGTGCGTCTACAACTTCTGCAAGTGCTTCATCCGTAGGATAAGAAGCTTCACTAAAAGAACCACAACAAGGAGCATATACACTATACTCAGCTTCCAAGTCGCCTAAGAAAGTTTGATCATACCCAAGTCTCACAACAGCTGCATACATTGGATCAAATACGAAATCAAAAGGTCCTAATGAAGCAGTAATATCTACCTCTGGACCTAGAGCTTCGATCAAAGAAGGCTCCGGGAAAATTACCGCATCAACTACATGAATTACACCATTAGAGGCCAATACATTTGCTGAAGTTACAGAAGCTCCATTTACACTAACACCTTCTGCTGTAGATATATCTACGCCTTGAACTTGATCTAATGAGCCGGCAATTGTAGCAAATCTTCCTGTTTCTAGTGCGCATGAAAAAGACTCACCCGCCAACACATGAAACTCAAGAATCTCAGCTAATTCTTCAGGAGTAGCCGCATCTATCGCGGTTTGATCCAAACCAGCTGCTGTAAATGCCGCATCAGTTGGGGCAAAAACAGTAAACCTGGAATTACTTGACAATGCACCATCCAGCCCTGCTTTTACTACCGCACTCTGTAACAAAGTAAATTCAGGAGTTGCACCAGAGGCGTATTCACCTACTTTATCAATGATATCACCAGTTGGAGGCATTAAAACAGCATCAATTTCATGCACTAACCCATTGCTAACACTAATATCAGCATCCTGAATAGTTGCTACACCATTGATACATCCGGCAGTAGCAAACAGTGCAGATCCTTCAACACTTGTAACAGCTCCAGCTAACGCTTCATTAGTCACTTGTCCTGAAATTACATGATAACTTAATACCTCTGTAAGTTCTTCAGGTGACATATCATCTATTACAATACCTGCAGCATCAAAAGCTGCATTTGTAGGTGCTAGAAGAGTAACTTCACCTTCAAGAGAGGCGAGTAAATTGGCTTTGACCAAAGCTGCATACAAAGTAGTATACTTTGCATTTCCAGCCGTGTTATTGGAGCCACTTTCGATATATTGTCTAACAGTTAAGTCTCTAAAATTATCCTGATAGAACTGTCCTGTATCTTCGTCATCTGAACAGCCTGAAATCATTAAGGCTGCCAGCATCAAAGACATAATTATTTTTATATTCAATTTTTTCATTACGATTTTTATTTAAATGAAAAGTACAAATTAATCGACCTTCGTGTATTCAATAATGAAGTCGTCAAAACTTGAACCTGCAGTATTTCCATAAACACCTACAACAGTGATTACTTTGGAATCTGGGTTATAAGTACCAGTTCCATATACATCTGGCTCATCCGTTGCACTCATTGTTGCAGGAGCACCATTCTGAGTAAATGCCATTACATAAGTACCACTTATTGACACTGTCTGTGGACAAGTCTGGAAATTGATGATCATATCATCATCATGCATACCACCTGACATTATTGCTGTAAATCCTAATGGATCTGAAGCATCAGCAGATAAAGTTGCAATAGTACCTTCCTGAGAGCCTACACAGAAACCATCATTAAATGACCCTGGAGCCGCACAGAAAGATGTAACCTCCCAATCTCCAGCATATTCACCAGCCAGATCAATAGGACAGTCGTCATCAATTATAGTTAGTGTATAATTCAAACCAATTTGGCCCCGACCAACTTCTAAGCCTGCATTATTAGCAGTAAGGGTAACATTGTAAGTTTTGTCGCCATCAACTTCTAAGTTAGGTATCATTTTTAACGATATCTCACCAGTATTAGCACCAGCTGGGATAACAATTTGTCCCTCTGTGCCATTGCCAAGTACTTCAAAGTCTTCACCTTCTACAGCGGTAGATCCTTCAAAAGAATAACTAACGACCACATCTGCATCGAGTGTAGGTCCTACATTATTAACTTTTATTCTCACTACGTCAGAACTACTTTCTGAAATTGTATTCGAAGTAGCATTTAACTCTACATAAAATGGTCCACCAAATTCGGTTCTTCCATCTTCTTCGTCACAGGCTGCTAAAAACAGTCCCGCGAAAATCAATATGAGTGAACTATATAATAATTTCTTCATTGTATTCATTTTTAACTATTTAGTAACCAGGATTTTGATCTTCCGGAGTAAGCGTAGGGTTCTGGTCTAACTCTCTTTGAGGAATTGGCAACAAAACATCTGTCGCATTCCAAGAACTAGGTTTAACCGCACTCATTACTGCATTGGCTTGTCCTGTTCTAATCAAGTCATTCCATCTGTGACCTTCAAATGCCAATTCTAACTTACGCTCTCTTAGCATATTTGCTTGAGTATAAACTCCATAAGTAGAGCCACCTCTTATTGAAGCAACCGCATTCAAATCAGCTAAGCTACTATTAGCTTCCGCTCTTATAAGGTACATTTCTGCCAACCTTAATACAGGAGGCTCGTCTGTACCAGTAGCTGCATCAGTATACTTGTTAGTAACCAATACACCACCTGCATCTACATCATTAGCCACAATCAAATCAGCTCTTTGGTCGCCACTTGCAAACTCTGCTTGTAAAGTAGGATTTGGTGAATAGTCATATCTACCACCTAAACCAACTGGCTGTGCAAAGAATCCTAATGAATTAGGGTCATTTGTACTGGCAAATAATTTGAATATAATCTCAGATGAACTAGACCCTTTACCGAAAATATTAGCATAATCAGAGTCCAGTGAGAATGCTCCACTTTGGATAACTGCATTAGCAGATTGCCCTGCAAGTGATAAGTCACCAGCATATAATGCTGCTCTAGCTAATAAAGCCTGAGCCGCTTCACGAGTAGCTCTAATCTGTCTTAGCTGTACATCTGCAACATCAGCGGCAGCTGGCAAATCAGGAATTGCCTCCTGCAAATCTGCAATAATTTGCGCGTACACCTCTGCTTCAGGAGATCTTGGTAAGGTTCCTGTAACAGCAACGTCAGAAGTAAGTGCTAAAGGTATTGCTCCCCATAACTTCACTAAGTTTAAATGAGATAACGCTCTACCAAATTTAGCTTCAGCAATAGCTGTAGCCACTTCCTCATCAGTTCCTACTGAAGATGCTCTTTCTAAGATTGTATTTGAAATGTATATGGTTCTGTAAGGAGCTGACCATACGCCTCTCATAGTCACATTTTCAGCCGTTACATTATTTACTGCCATATCCTGTTTTGTAGGAAAAGTACCAGTAAATACCATCTCATCACTCAAAATACCTGGCATGAAAATCTGTAGTTCACCGTAGATGTTATCTACCTGAATACTACTGTACATACCTAGTACTGTAGCGTCTAGACTTTCCAAATCTTCAATCACCAACGCATCGACAATTCTATCGACAGGTTGCTTATCAACATAATCTTCACATGCCACAAAAAGTGCAGCGAAAACTAATACGTATATATGTTTAAATATTTTCATTTCTCGTTATTTTAAAGTCCTACGTTTATACCGAACAATAACATTTTTGACTGAGGATAAGTCAAGAAGTCAGTACCTGCAGAAGTACTTGTATTGTTAAACACACTTACTTCAGGGTCAAATCCGCTATATTCTGTAAAAGTGAGTAGATTTTGACCTGTTACATAAACTCTCACAGAAGAAAGACCATACTTAGTCACAAAATTACTAGGTAAATCATAACCTAAAGTCACGTTCTTCAATCTTAGGTAAGAGCCGTCTTCCAAGAATCGAGAGTTATCAGAATTATTTAATCCTACTGTCGCTCCAGTTGCAGCTCTTGGTATATCTGTAATATCACCAGGCTGTCTCCATCGTCTCAACACAGATTGATCCATTCCCCAAGAACTTGTACCCAGGTGCTCCATAAATTGTCTGTTATTGTTATAGATATCTACACCTTGGATGAACTGGAAGAATACATCTAAAGATATTCCTTTGTAAGAGAAACTGTTGGTAATACCACCGATAAAATCAGGCTGGTGATCTCCCACAATAGTTTGATCTTCAGCATTGATTATACCGTTACCATCAACGTCTCTATACATCGCGTTACCTGTAGCAGGGTTAACACCGATGAAATCATACAGATAGAAAGTATTTAAAGGTTCTCCTTCAATAATTGCACTACCAAATCCTTGTAGAATTGGCTCTGGATCAAGTAATGAAACCACCTCATTATCAAGGAATGATATATTAAAGCTGGTTGACCACTTAAATCCACCAGTGTTTAAGTTCACAGTATTCAAGTCAAATTCAAACCCAGAGTTTTCAATTTCACCAATATTATCCTGTACTGAAGGGAAACCTGTTGATTCAGGCTGCGGGTTTAAATAAAGTAAATCAACTGTACTACTTTTGAACCATCCTGCATTTAAGTTAACTCTATTATTAAATAAGGCTAACTCTAACCCTACATCCAGTGTAGTAGTTTCTTCCCATTTCAACTCGTTATTTGCCAGGTTATTTGGAGAATTAGCTGCCTGATCGATATAATTCGCTGAACCAGTCCAAGTTCCTTCGAATAAGAAGTTAGTAAATCTATCATTACCAGTCTTACCATACGAAGCTCTTAACTTACCCAGAGACAACCAGTCAACACCATCTAAGAAAGACTCATCAGAAAAATTCCATCCTGCTGAAACTGCCCAAAAAGTACCGAATCTGTTTTCTGGTCCAAATCTAGAAGAACCATCTCGTCTTACTGTAGCTGTAGCAAGGTATTTACCCTGGTAGCTATAGCTTGCTCTACCAAACACTGATTGGAAACCATAATCTACTCTAGTAGAGCTTCCACCAAGTATTGTAGCTGCTGAAGTCAAGTATGTTAATGACTCTCTTGCAAAACCCTGACCGTTTACACTATTTCTAAAGTCAGATCTATTTTGCCAAGTACCACCAATTACACCAGAAATGTTGTGATCAGAACCTAACGTTTTGTTTATTCTCAAAGTAGGCTCTAAAACTGTAGTGGCAATTTCTCTTGTATTATAGTTACCTGCTCCTACTGGCGCACCTTGAAAAGTACTTGCCGGTGTATAATGATCTTCAGTTAATTGTGTCCAATCTAATGAAGCATCTAATTGAGCCGTAATTCCAGGAATTATTTCATATTTAGCATACGAATTAGCAATCACTTTTTTCGTTTTATTATCGAAACGAGGAAGTGTAGCCGCTCTAACCGGGTTAGCAAATGGAGGTTCATTACTGAACTCATCAGTAGGGTCACCATTTTCGTCAAGTACATAAATCGGAATGTTAGGAGCTGTAAGTAAAGCTGTAGAAAGCACCCCGAAAATGTTATTATCATTTTGAATTCTTTCATTCAAATCAAATGATAAACCAATTGATGTACCAAAGCTAAACTTTTCAGAGGCAGTATGGTCAAGATTTAATCTTGTAGTTGCTCTCTGATATCCAGAACCTATCATAGTTCCTTCTTCATTTCTGTAGCTACCACTTACAAAGTATCTTGTTTTCTCATCACCACCACTGAGGCTTAAGTTAAACTGCTGGATATCAGCCGTTCTGAAAACTGCATCTAACCAATCAGTATCCACATCTGCATTAGCAGTTTCGTCATACTCAATTGGAGCAATACCGTCATTAAGCTTGGCCTCATTCATAATCATTTCCCACTGATCCGCATTTAAGACGTCTATAAGGTTAGTCGGCTCAGCAAATCCACGCATATAACTTGCGTTAACTTTAGTCTTACCGGTCTTACCTCTTTTCGTAGAAATAAGTACAACACCATTTGCAGCTCTTGCTCCATAAATAGCAGTTGAAGAAGCATCTTTTAACACTTCAATTGACTCAATATCATTTGGGTTTAAAGCAGCAAGTGCGTTTCCGCCTTGTCCACCAAAGCCAGTTTGTTGCAAGTTTCCACTTACAATAGGAACACCATCTATTACGTACAGTGGATCGTTACTTGCTGAAATTGAAGTTTGACCACGAACACGTACATTGATACCACCACCAGGTGTACCAGAAGATGAAGTAACCTGAACACCTGCTGCAAGACCTTGAAGCACTTGATCAGCACCTGTTACAGGAAGTTTTTCGATTTGCTTAGATGAAACAGAAACCGAAGATCCAGTAAATTCTTTCTTGAGTGTAGTACCATACCCTACTACAACAACTTCTGAAAGCTGTTGCACATCTGCTGACATCTGTAAATCTATTACAGATCTTGCTCCGATTTCAATTTCTTCAGTAGCTAGACCGATGAAAGAAAAAACCAGAGTACCACCATCAGAAGGTACAGTTAATTTGTAGTTACCATCAATGTCGGTAACAGTTCCCGTGGTTGTACCCTTGAGTACAACGTTTACTCCTGGTAGTGTAGAGCCATCCTCAACGGAGGTTACTTTACCAGAGACGGTACGTTCTTGAGCCCACGATTCACTAAATGTGAATGCGAACATCAACATGAAACTAAGCAGTAAAAACTTCTTCATATTGTATTGTTTAGGTTAATAAAAAAATTTATGCACATCAAATCTAGAAGAAAATATGCTAATAATGAACCATTAGTGAAAAAAAATAACGCAATATGTGGGGTATGCAAAAGTTAATTTGGGGGATTTAAAATTTAATCCCTCAAATTGGGGGATTAATCTATAACCTTGAATTCTATTCTGCGATTTTTTGCTCTTCCGAGCTCATTTTCATTAGAGGCTAAGGGGTCTGATTGGCCGTACCCCTTGTAGGAAACTCTGTCAGGTGCAACACCTTCAGCAACTAAATAATCAAAAACTGATTTCGCACGGTTTTTAGAAAGTTCCAGATTATAGTCTTCAGAGCCTTTGTTATCAGTATAGCCGGCTATTTCAATTCGGATGTTTGGGTTGGACTTTAGGAATTGAATTACTTTCTTTAGTTCTGTTTTTGATTCTAACTTTAATTCATATTTATCAAAATCAAAGAATACATTTTCCAAAGTAGTCTTGGTTCCTGAGATAAGACGCTCCAGGGGGATATCAAGTTCTAACGCTTGCTTATTATCATTTTTATAATCAAAATATATACTTCTAAATAGATACCCCTGTTTATTTACATAAAACGCATACTCAGAACCTTCAGGAAGCACCATTAGGTATTCGCCTGTTAACGAATCTGATGTAACCATAGCAATGCGCTCATCATTACCTACATCAAAAAGCTCAATTTTTGCCTTTAATGGTAAGTTGGTACTTGAATCATATACTTTACCTTTTACAAAAGTTGCTTTGTTCTTAGGGCGAAGTTTTTCGGGGAAATCAAATTCATAAATTTTACTTTGGTATTTTTGATTTGATTTAAACGAAATAGAGTATAAGCCTATTTTATTATCTATTGACACGAAAAGTGAGGATTGATTTTTACCATCGTTTATGGGATAACCTAAGTTTCTTGCTTCTGACCATGTGTCATTATTTTTTTCAGAATAGTATAAATCATAACCTCCAAATCCCTCACGTCCCCTGCTAGAAAAGTAAAATACTTGACCGTTGTAATGTATAAATGGAGATATATCATCCTCATCAGTATTAATATTAGGTCCTAAGTTTACTGGATTTTTCCATTCCCCATTGTCACTCCTTGTGCTGCACCAAATATCTTTTTTACCATAACCTCCACTCCTGTTCGAAGCAAAAAACAATTTATTCCCATCAGCAGATAAGGAGGGTTGAGAATCCCAAGCTGAGGAGTTTATTTTTTTTCCCATATTTTCAGGAACACTCCATACTCCCCCCGTATTTATACTTATAAACAAATCACAACTGCCATAACTATTTTTCGCATCATCACAATTGGTAAAAATTAACATCCTACCATCAGCCGACAAAGTGCAAGTACCCTCATTATGCTCAGTATTTATATTATCTGAAATGGAAATCGGCTCACTCCACTCTCCTTTGACTTTTCTTGAGATTACTATATCTTCTTCTCCATTGACAATTGGCACACCTATTCTCCTTGTAAAAATCAAGTGCTCCCCATCAGGTGAGAGTAATGGAAAATACTGCATATCAAACTGATTTATTTTATCACTCAAGGGTCTCCGATTTATTTCCAAAACTCGATCGATATTTTCAAGTGCATAATTTGCATTATCTATAAATCTCTGAGCCTCTGATCTCCTTTTTGAATTTCTAGGATTAAGGTCTAAATAGGCTTGGGTGTATTTTATAGAGTTTTCATACTCTCCAACTTGAATGTACAACTCGCCCAATTCAAAATTTGCTCCTGCGTTTTTAGGATCAAGCTCCAGGGTTTTTAGCAGATACTCTTCTGCTGTAGTTACATTTCCCCTTGCTTTATCGATAATACCCATTCTGAAATAGGCTTCGTAGAAATCATCATCTTTATCAACTGCTTCTTTTAGTAAGTCAAAAGCAAGGGTGTATTGCCCCTTTACCATGTAATTATCAGCCTGATAATAGAGCTCCACTGCCTTTTTCTTATTTGTGCTAAGTTTTGACTGGGCCAAAGTGCCAATAAAGATGAACGACAATAATATAGTAGTTAAATACTTCACTTGTATAAACATATGAAGCTATAACGTATTTAACAATTACTATTATTATTGAAGTTGTCTGTTTTTGTAAGCTTTTAGTGTATTAAGCAAAAGAGAAGCTATAGTCATGGGGCCCACACCACCAGGAACTGGTGTTATATAATTTGTTTTAGATGCTACCTCATCAAAGGCTACATCGCCTTTTAACTCATAGCCTTTTTCATTGTCAGCATCAATTCTTGTAATCCCAACATCAACTACTACTGCCCCATCTTTCACCATATCAGCTTTGATGAGTTCCGGCTTACCAGTAGCTACTATTAAAATATCAGCTTGCTTTGTATGAATAGAAATATCAGGTGTGTGAATATGGCAAATTGTAACTGTTGCAAATTCATGGTAAGCCATAATTGTACTCATTGGCGCACCGACAGTACGGCTATTTCCAACAATTACACAATGTTGACCCTTCAGCTTGATTTTGTATCTCTTTAGTAGCTCAACTATTCCATAAGGAGTCGCAGGCATGAGACCTGGATTTTTCGATGTGATTCTACCATAATTTTGATTGGTAAATCCGTCAACATCTTTTTCAGGAATGATTTTCTCTGTCACTTTTGCGGCTGAAATATGCTCAGGTAAAGGGAGCTGGACAATTAATCCGTCTATATCATCATCTTCATTAATGCGTGTAATTTCAGCCATCAACTTATTTTCACTGATGGTAGATGGAAAGTTGAGTAGTGTGTACTCAAAACCTACGCGTTTGCAAGCCTTTATTTTATTATTGACGTAAGTCTGACTTGCCCCATCATCACCCACCAAGATAGCAGCTAAGTGAGGTGTTCTTTGTTTTTTGTCTTTTAATCCAACAACTTCATCGGCTATTTCGTCCTTTATTGCGTTTGCTACTTTTCTACCATCAAGGATCTGGTATGATTGGGGCATAGTTTTAATCTAGTTTAAGTACGGCCATAAATGCTTCTTGCGGAATTTCCACATTACCTACCTGGCGCATACGTTTTTTACCTTTTTTCTGTTTTTCTAAAAGCTTTCTCTTACGAGATATATCACCACCATAGCATTTAGCCAGTACGTTCTTTCGCATTGCTTTTACAGTCTCTCTGGCAATGATTTTAGTTCCTATGGAGGCTTGAATGGCTATCTCAAACATTTGACGAGGTAGTAACTCTTTTAGTTTCTCACACAAACGCTTACCCCACTCATATGCCTTATCTCTATGTACGATAGCTGACAGAGCATCGACCTTTTCTCCATTAAGCATTATATCGAGTTTTACCAAATTAGATTGTCTGAAGCCTATTAGTTCGTAGTCAAGTGATGCATAACCTCTGGACAAGGTCTTTAACTTATCGAAGAAATCGAAGACAATTTCTCCCAAAGGCAGCTCAAATGTGAGTTCTACACGCTCTGGAGTTAAATAAACCTGATTTTTGATAATACCCCGCTTATCCATACAAAGGCCAATGATATTACCTACAAACTCTTCTTTAGTAATGATCTGGGCTCTAATGAATGGTTCCTCCATATGAGAAATCGTGTTTGGCTCAGGCATCTCGGATGGGGCATTTATGTTTCTTTTCGACCCATCGGATTGGATTGCATGAAACTGAACCGAAGGTACAGTGGTAATCACCGTCATGTCAAACTCGCGCTCCAGTCTTTCCTGAACAATTTCCATGTGAAGCATTCCCAAGAAGCCACATCTAAAACCAAATCCAAGAGCGGCCGAGGTTTCAGGCTCCCAAACAAGCGAAGCGTCATTTAACTGCAACTTCTCCATTGAAGCTCTTAACTCCTCAAATTCACTCGTTTCGACAGGGTAAATACCTGCAAATACCATTGGTTTTACGTTTTCAAAACCTCTAACTGCGTTTGCGCATGGTCTACTAGTATGCGTGATGGTATCACCCACCTTAACTTCTTTGGCTACCTTTATACCAGAGATCAGATAGCCTACATTACCTGCCTTTATTGTATTTTTTGGCTGTTGTTTGAGTTTTAAAACTCCAATTTCATCAGCCTCATATGTTTTACCTGTGTTTACGAACTTTACTTTATCTCCTTTATTAATAGCTCCGTTGAAAACACGGAAATAAACTTCTATTCCTCTAAATGGATTAAAAACAGAATCGAAAATCATGGCCTGCAATGGCTCATCAACATTGCCTTTAGGTGCTGGTATTCTATGTACGATGGCATCCAGAATATCATCAATTCCTAACCCTTCTTTCGCACTTGCTTTAATAATATCATCTGGGCTACAGCCAATGAGGTTTACAATTTCATCGGCTACCACTTCGGGCATCGCACTCGGGAGGTCTATTTTGTTCAATACTGGAATGATTTCCAGATCATGCTCTAAAGCTAAATATAGATTTGAGATGGTTTGCGCCTCAATTCCTTGTGCTGCATCAACTATTAACAACGCTCCTTCGCAGGCTGCAATTGACCTTGAAACCTCATAAGAAAAATCTACGTGACCCGGAGTATCAATAAGGTTTAAGGTGTAGTCTTGCCCCTCATGCTTATAGTCCATCTGAATCGCATGACTTTTAATCGTAATACCACGCTCCCTCTCAAGATCCATGTCATCAAGCAGCTGCTCTTGCATTTCTCTATCTGTAACCGTTCCCGTAAACTGCAATAACCTATCTGCCAAGGTGCTTTTACCATGGTCGATATGAGCGATAATGCAGAAATTCCTTATGTTTTCCATACTCCTCAATATTAACACACAGAAACCCCTCTGTGTGACTTAATTTTTAAACAGCAAAAGTAGATAATAATTAATAGTTAACATATTTGCAGTAGAAAATAAAAAACTAGCAAATGAACCTCGCTGAGTCAAAGAAAAGAAACAACATATCTGAGTATATCATTCACATGTATCAAACGGAGGACTTAATTAGGGTCTATGATTTTGATATGGAAAAGATAGAAGAGTATGTAATAAAGCATATTCCTCTTGAGGATAAGTTAGAACTTAAGCAATGGTATAACCAAATTGCAGAGGAAATGAAAAAAGAGGGCATCGAGGAGAAAGGTCATTTAACAGGTGTTCAAAATATTGCATCAGAACTTGGCGAATTAAAAGATGAGCTTCTAACTACAGATGAAGATTTCGAAAAAACGTACAAAGAAGCGTTGCCTCACATCAAGAAAAGTCTTGAGCTATCCCAAGGTCAGATAACTGATGAAGTTCAAGCATGCCTTAATGGGGTATATGGCCTTTTACTTTTAAGAATGAATGGTAAAAACGTACCGGACGAACTCATGGAAAGCATTAATGCCTTTGGTAACGTCCTTTCCTACCTGAGCTACAAGTATAAACAGCGGCATTATATGAATGAGAATTAGTGCTGGGTGCTGGGTACTAGTCTCTAGTTGCTCGGTGCTAGTTGCTGGTTTCTAGGTGCTAGGTACTGGTTTCTGGGTGCTGGGTGTTGGTTTCTGGGTACTAGTTACTGGTTTCTGGCTTTTGGTTGTTGGATGCTGCTGTCTAAATACTTGGTGCTGGGTTTATTGTTTATAAACTGTGCCGTCTTTCATTACGAAGGTGACATTGGTCATAGCAGCAATATTTTCTAAAGGATTTTCATCTACCGCTACTATATCTGCTTTTTTACCTTTTTCAATTGAACCCAACTGGTCTTGAACTTTTAACATGGTGGCTGCGACAATCGTTGCTGATTTAATGGCTTCCATTGGCTTCATTCCTACTTCAACCATGTAACCAAATTCCTTTCCATTTTCTCCGTGAGGGAATACCGCAGCATCTGTACCGAATGCAATTTTCACTCCAGCTTCATAGGCCTGTTTGAAGGTATTTTGAATTTTAGGACCAATTTCTAATGCTTTCGGCACTACTAATGCAGGGTAATACCCTTCAATCTTTGCTTTTTCGGCCACAAACTTGCCTGCAGTAATGGTAGGCACATAATAGGTACCATGTTTTTTCATTAGCTCCATTACTTCTGGTGTCATCATGGTACCATGCTCAATTGAAGTTATACCAGCCTCTACGGCTCTCTTCATACCTTCTGCTCCATGCGCATGTGCAGCTGTAATCATCCCATACTCATTGGCTGTCTCAACAATTGCTCTTAATTCTTCAATTGCAAATTGGGGTCCTGACCCATCTTTGGCTACACTCAAGACACCTCCTGTTGCAGTTATTTTAATCACATCAGCGCCATTTTTATACCTCTGTCTTACAGCCTTTCTTGCTTCCCATGGCCCGTTAATAACGCCTTCTTTTGGACCAGGATCTCCCATAAGGTCACTTCGGTAACCATTTGTAGGATCGGCATGACCACCAGTTGTACCTATGGCTTTTCCTGCTGAATAAATTCTGGGACCTGGCACCTTACCTGCCTTAATTGCATCTCTAAGAGCAGTATTTACGCCACTTCCGCCCATGTCTCTCACCGTAGTGAAGCCAGCCATAAGTGTGGTGTTAGCATAAACTGCTGCGTCATAAGCTACATCTACCTTGTCTTGTGTAAACCCTTTAATGTACTTATCCGGGCTCGTTTGTCCTTCAATATGCACATGCATATCCATAAGGCCTGGCATTACAGTTTTATTTTTCAAGTCAATTATTTTCTCATTGGCACTTGCTGACTTATAACCCTTTTCGACCGAAATGATTTGATCATTCTCAACGACTATGGTCATTTCTTTTTGTGATTTGTCAGAAACACCATCGATTAATAAACCGCAGTGAATAATCGTTTTTTGGGCATAAGTAACAATTGAAAGGAAAAATAGCGCAAGCGCTATGATCGTAATTTTATAGTTCTTCATGATTTTCATTGCTTTAATCGAGATACTTTTCTGCTCGGGCTCTAATTTTATCAATATCCACCTCATCTAACCTAGGGTCAATATATGTTGTCGATACCAAGTCAAATAAAGAGTTTTCTTCATACCCAAGTTTTTTCAACACCCGCATACAAAACTTCATTTCCTCTTTATGAATCTTACCATCAATTTTCATGACCATCACCAAATTAGTCATTAGGCTCACCTTCTCCTCACGTGAAAGATGCTCAAGGGAAGGGATTGTGTCTTCAGCAGCTGTTTGACTAATTATACTTTCAATATCTTCATCGGAAACTTTATTAGACGCACCAATCTGCCGAATAAGCTCTAGTTCTGCTGAATCTGTTTCTCCATCAATCTTTGCCAACTGCACTAGTATGTTGATGTGTGGGTTGATATTCATTTAGCTAATTATTAAGATGTTAAATATAAACTTTTTATGGTTTATAAATAATAGATTTCCATGTATCCCTATCTTTCCATCTATGAATTTTCTGGCTCACGCATACTTATCTGGTGAAAATCCCAAACTTATGGTTGGGAATTTTATGGGTGATTTTGTCAAAGGCAAGCAATTTGAACAATTCGATAAGACCATTGCCAATGGCATTTTATTACATCGGCTGATTGATGAATTTACTGACAATCATAAAACTGTCGCTCAAAGTAAGAGAAGATTTAGTGAAAAGTATCGACATTATTCTGGTGTAATTGTGGATGTAGCCTATGACCATTATCTCGCGAAAAATTGGTCTGAATATCATACAATGGACTTATTGAGTTTCACACAATATGTGTACAACACGTTAGATCAGTATAAAGAGATTTTCCCGGAAAGATTTGGTTTCATGCTAGGCTATATGAAACGGGACAATTGGCTCTACAATTATGCCGAGTTATCTGGCATTGATAGAGCACTTACTGGCATGTCGAAACGAACTAAGTTTAATTCAAAAATGGAAATGGCTGCCTTCGACATTTCAAAGCACTATGAAGAACTCGAAAAAGAATTCAATTCATTTTTCCCAGAAGTAATTGCTTTTGTAAACTCTCAACTTAAAACTTTAGGTAAAATACCCCTTTAAGTCGTGCTTCTTCCCAGGGCTGTTGGTCGCCATTGCTCAGGGATTCTACATTTATACGTGTGTTCATAAACACGTCTTCAATTCTTTGTTGTTTGTTGAGCTGCTTGATAAGCTCGCCTGTATATAAACCGTTCTCTCCTTCCCCATCCGAGGCGACATTACCAGGAGACGTAGAATATGCGATTAGGGTGCCGCTTGGTGGAGTTTCTTTTGCTAAACCAGCCCCTCCGCGTTTACCAGTGGGGAATGGGTTATTTCTACACGCATCGAGAATGATCATATTTAAACCATTTTCATTGGCATAATTCATCGTTCGCAATATACCTGTAAGCGGAACGGCTTTTTGCTTTACATCTAAAACACTATTTAAATGTGCATCTACTGGTATTAAATAGTTAACCCCTTCTATCTCGAGACCGTGACCAGCATAATAAAAAATAGTAACATCAACATCTCTAATTGCATCTCCAAAAGCATAAACCGCATTTTTCATATCTTCGTAAGAGCCATCAAGGATTGTTTGCACATCAAATCCCAGGTTCTTCAAAGTTTCTGACATCACTTTTGCATCATTTACGGTGTTAACAAGCGCACCAGTGCCTTCATATTCAGCATTTCCAATTACCAATGCTTTTCGCGACTGCCCTGAAGTGGCTATTGATTTATTTTTATCAACAGCAGGGAGATCAGGCTTTCTAGTAACATATATATCTTTGAAAACTGTGTTTGACTGATAATCCTCAGCAACAATCCTTACTTTATTCTTTCCTGGTACCAAAGGAACATTTGTAGTAAATCTGCCATCAGGTTGAATCTGGGCAGGCTCACCATTTACACTTATGCTTTTTATTTTGGCACCATCAGACAGGGCACCATGTATCTCTGTTTCTGGATGTTCGATGATAGACTCTCCGTAATTTCTTTTGAGTGATGGCTTAATAATCTTAATTTGTGGGGCAGCATTTTTTTCTAATAAGAATAAGTGCACCGTGCCTTCAGCATCTCCTACAGCCAGATAGCTGTCATCTTCTGAAATCGTTAAAGTTTCAGGGAATTCATCTAGTGTAATCTGTGCAACTTCAGCTCCCTGTTCAATATCTACAACAGTAACTTCAAATCGTTTCCTTGTAAAATAAGTCATATTGGTCGGACCAGGTCCAAGGGCAATCTGATCGACTCTATTATTTATTCTAATTCTTTTTATCTCATTAGATGTGTCCCAGTCATATGCTAGAATAGAATTGCGTCTTTCTGGTTGTCCGCCTCTTATACCTCCCTTGGGTATGAAAACTTCCTGCACACCTGTCACAAACAAATCGCTACCTTTATTGGAAGCAGCAGCATGCATAACAGAAGCAGAACCACTGAATTCATTGCTTCTTAACTTTGCTTCTCTAATGACTTTTTGATTAACCGGATTACAAGTGAGTGTAGTGCCATCATCAGACATTACTGCTATCTGCTGACCAAACCGGTCGTAGCCCAGGTATAACACATCATCTATGCGATCTTCTATGTCAATAGATGTTTGCAGCATATTTGCAGTGAGATTAAAAATCCTTAATTGACCATCTTTATTTATGCAAGAAAGAGATTTTTTTTCAGGGTCAATAGAAAGGTGGGTTGCTTCACCTGGCAGATTGCCAGACCTTAATAAGCTTAGGTTTTGTGGATTAAAGAAATTTAAATTACCGTCTACATCGACTACTAATATTTCGTTATCTCCTTTTAGAAACTCAATAAAGAGTACATCATCCTTAATTGAGGTTGTGCCTTTTTGAGAGAGTGTTTCTAAGTCCCATAGTGTCAGGTTTCCTTTTCTGTCTCCTGCGACTAGTTTATCAGCCGCAGCACTCATACCTATTGCAGTAACCCTATCAAGTTGGGCTTGCAATTTACCCACTGGTGAAATAGAAATTTGCTGAGCACCAACACTAATGGTACCCAGCAAAAAGAATAGTATTGTTTTTATACTCATATTTATGATCGACAGCAAATTAAAAATAACCAGAAGGAAATACTAAACCAAGGACCATCTTATCAAGGCATATTTCGAATATTTTCTTTAAAATATTTAGTTATTTATAGACTTTAATTTTTAAATAAATTATATTTTTATTTATTTAATGATTGAATATAATAATAAAACGATGAATATTTATAAATACTTAATATTACTTGCCTTTCTTATTCAATTTAACTCTTCCTTTAGCAAACAATTTCAAGTTTTGGGTCAAGGTAGTGCTTGTCATGGAGATGAAAGTAATTATGTTTTAGTTCCAGAATATATATATGGCATTCCACAAGGATGTTTTGTATCAGATATCGAAAGGGTTGATATCAGCAGTAATGGAATTTTAAAATCTACTGGTTCAAGCAACCTTTTAATCGAATGGCACAATCAGACAACGAATGAAGTTGAGGTGCAAGTTTCAGTTCTTTATTGGGGAAGTCTGTTTTTTATGAATTATGGATGCACACAACCTATGTTACTTGCAAGGACATTCAAGGTTAAAGTTAAACCAGCATATGCCTCAAAACCTACAACACCAAGCCCAGTCAATTTTACATTCTCAAGTGGTGGTAACTATACCTTAACAACAAATTCTTCAGGTGCTGATCAATATAAGTGGGTAGTCAATGGAGGGTCGATAATAAATACCTCTAACACTAGGACTCTTCAAGTAAGGCCAAGTTCTGGAAGTTGTGGGCTTTCAGGTTTTGTGCAAGCTATAAATAATGGGTCGTGTGGAGCAAAAGCTTACTCAACAAAAAAATATTTTTCCAAAACAATTTCAACTCCTAGTAGGCCTGGAGTTATAAGCGAGTATGAAATCGACAATAGTAGGTCTTCGTATTCTATTAATCCAGTTTCATACGCCTCTCGTTATGAATGGACTTTATCAGCAACGGGAATAGATATTCAGTCTAACTCTAGTAGAACAAGTGTTATTTTATCTTGCTCCTCTTCAAGTGGATCAGGAACTTTAAGAGTCAGAGCGGTTAATACGTGCGGTAAATCTAGCTACTCATCTCTGTTTGTTGACTGCAATAATTCTGGAAATGGAGGAGGTGACTGTGGAGGTATACTACTCACATCAACCCCCAATCCAATTAATAGGAATGAAAACCTAATTATTTGTCCGGATGGTCTTAACCAAGTAGAAATTATTGATCCTTATGGAAATGTGATTAGAAAAATTCCTATAAACCCAGACAATAATATTATTAGCCTTCATGATTTGAATAATTCACTGTATTATTTGCGCTACACTAAAAGCAACGGTGAAGTAAAAATTGAAAGATTAATTGTGAAATAGTCCTTTAATTTGAAGTGAAGTAGAAAGATTCTACTTCACTTCAAATTTATGGCTATCCGTTACCCCATTCATTGATATTTCAATGGTATATTTTCCCTTCTTAATAAAATTATAAACGCCTTCTGCTTTCTTTTTCTTTGGCGCATAGCTGACCTTCAAATCCCAGTTTTCTTTATTAAAGCCTTTCTTAACTGATGTCGACCAAGTACGAATCACCTGACCTTCTTCGTCTTTGACTGAAATCTTCATCTCACCTGAAGCTGAGCTATAAAAATTCATTGTCATACTTGGCAAGAATGGCTTTAAATATGGGTATCTGCTTTCGCCCCACCTATTGGAATGTCTCACATCATCAACATCAAATAACTTAACAGAGATGTTTGTATTACCAGCAATAGCCTGAAGTGGCTTGGCATCAACGATATAAATACTTCTGCCATGTGTACCTACTACTAACTCATTGTCGCGTGGGTGTACCAGTAGATCATAAGAGGCCACATTAGGAATACTCTTTAAAAGATCCCAGCTACCTCCTTTATTTAAACTAACATATGTTCCATGATCCGTCCCTAGGTAAAGTAAATCAGAGTTTACCGGATCCTGAATCAGATCATTGACAACAACATCAGGCAAATTGGCCTTCAATGATTTCCAGGTTGTCCCATAATCATCGCTCATATATAAATAGGCATTAAAATCATCCTCTCTATACCCGTTGAGTGTTACAAAAACTGTCGATTCATTGTGTGGTGAGGCCTGTATAGAACTTACCCATTTATTTTTTGGCAAACCATTGGCAATCATTTTCCAGTCGCTGCCATGTGTCATTTGCACATTACCATCATCAGTGCCCACGTAGATCAAACCAAATTTTAGTGGTGACTCTGAAAACTCAGAAATAGTAGAAAAAGGAACATTGCCTTGAGGTAAATCCTTCGTCAAATCAGGACTAATCGATTCCCAGTTTTCTCCCTGATCAAAACTTCTATGCATTCTTTGAGAGGCCATATAAACAATATCAGGATTATGGCTACTCAGCTTAACCGGAGTCCTCCAGTTGAAGCGTAATACCGGCTCACCAATATCGTGAGCAGGTGTTATCTTTTTAAAATCATTGCTACTTCTGTCTATTCTAAAATAATTACCAAACTGAAAACCTGTGTAGACAATATCGCTGATTCTGGGATCCGGGTAGACAAACATGCCGTCTCCACCGAAAATCTGCTGCCATTGCTCCGTACGATTTGGAATTGATTTGGACGAACCCACCAAAGTACCGTTATCCTGAAGGCCTCCATAAACGTTATATGGCTTCTCCATATCTACATTCACCGTGTAAAACTGACCCACCGACATGTTGTTGATGTGCCTCCAGTTGGCCCCTTCATCGTAACTCTCATATAAACCACCATCATTACCTAACAAAATATGCTGAGAATCTTTAGGATCAATCCATAAGGCGTGATGATCGACATGCACATCACCAATAGTATCTATTCTTGCGTAGGTCTCTCCACCATCAATGGACTTAAGTAATGGCACACCAAATATGTATGTCACATCTGGATTATCAGGGGCCACCCTCACCTCCCCAAAATAATAGCCATAAGTAAAATAGACTCCGTCCAGATCGTAGCTATTCATCTTTTTCCATGTGTCGCCAGCGTCATCGGATCTATACATTTCAGCGCCTATTACTGATGTATTAAATAAAGCAGCATTGGCATCACCGAAATACTCAGACACTGCTTTTGGTTCATACTTACCTTGCCTGATTTCTTTTTTGAGTAGTTCAGGTGTGTATTTTTTAGGGAAGCCATTCTTTTCAAGAAAGTCTTTGAGAACATCATTGTCTAAGGCCAATAGTTGGCTGGCTGTCATATCTTTAAAGTCCTGGAGTTTCAGATCATCAGATTTGTCTTCCTCTTTCTTTTCTTTTGTCTCGGCCTGGTTGTCTAAAAATGCATAAAGAATATTTGGCGATGAGGCCGCAACATCAAGACCTATTCTGCCCACTTGTTTTCCTTCCGGGAAACCATCCATAATTCTTTGCCAGGTAACACCGCCATCATCTGAACGATAAATACCCGAACCAGGTCCGTTACCTTTAAAATTCCAAGCTTTACGCGTACGCTCCCAGGCACTTGCCCAAAGTTGATCTGGATTTTTTGGGTTTATCACCAAATCGATAATTCCAGTACTGTCATTGATATAAAGTGTTTTAGTCCAGCTATTACCTCCATCCGTTGATCTATATACTCCTCTTTCTTCGTTGTTTGAATAAAGCGCTCCCATCGATGCTACCCAAATTGTCTCAGGGTTCGTAGGATGAATTATAACCCTGCCTATGTGTTGTGTATTTTCTAGCCCTAAATGCGACCAATTTTTCCCTCCATCTGTAGATTTATACACTCCTGAGCCAGCATAACTTGATCGGCTACTGTTATTTTCACCTGTACCTACAATAATAATATTTCCATCGCTAGGTGCTATGGCCAGGTCACCGATACCCAGTGCATCTACCTCATCAAATATAGGTTCAAATGTGACGCCATGATTTGTTGTTTTGAATAAGCCTCCAGAGGCATAAGCAACAATATATTCTTTAGGATTATTTTCATTAACGGCAATATCCACAATACGCCCTCCCTGCACTACAGGGCCAATATTTCTGGCGGGATAGTTATTTAGTACCGACTCCTGAGCCAATTGATTACGTTTTTTATAAGGCTCTAATATGCTTTGAGCCAAGGCAAAAGAGACAATAAAAGTAGATAGAACTGTTAGTAAGACTTTTTTCATTTTAGACTAAAAATTAAGTTTGTATTAAATTTAGTAATAATTCTCAATGAGTCTTAAGGATTAGGGACAGACGGTTTGTGATAACTTTCTACCTTTGCAAAAAAACAAGAGTAAGTAATGCATAACGATCCAGAATTAAGCGGAAAATACCTGGGGTCAATCACAGAAGACTTTGTCGTAGTATCCGACACCCTAAAAGAAGCTTCATATCAAATTAGAAAAAGAGGCTTTTCTGATCATCCTATTTTTGCGATTTCTAAAATTGACTTGCCCATTGGCACATTATTAATTGGAAAAACAGATCTGGCTACCAATTGGAATTACAACGCTTCTTATTTAGATGAATTTATACAACGGGAACTTATAGGGCCTGATAAAGTAGATGAGTTTAAAGGCTCATATAAAGATCCTGATGAATTTTGTTGCTTGTTTGTTGTGGATGATGGTTTCACAAATTTTGTATATATTCCCTACCCGGAAGAATGAGTCTTAGCTTTTGCGATATTATTATGTAACAATATCCTTTATTTTTATAATTAGCCTCGGCCATGGCCAGGTTAACAACAAGATATATTTTGACCAGCTTTTCATACCCGGAACACTAGCTCAAAACCCCATAAAAGGTATCGCTCAAGACCGCTTTGGTCTGATGTGGTTTGCCAACAATGATGGCATTTACAGCTATAATGGCTACAACTTCGACTACCATAAACTTGACCTACAAGAAAAGAGGTATGTAATTGACTACCAAAGCATAACTTTCATTAATGATAGCATATTGATGGTAGGTACTGGCAACGCGGGAATTGGGAGATTCAATTACCTTAAATCAACTTTTACGATTATTCCGTTTAAAGGTGAAACCAAACCAATAGGTGACCTAATTAAAGATAAGAATCAAACCATTTGGGTCAATTGCGGTAAAAAGGGCATTGGAAAAGTAGTTGATAGTGAAATCCGTGTTTTTAATGAAGAGCCCATTGGAGGCATGTCAGTTTCTCCTACTGGTGTGGTTCACTACGCATCTGGTAATAATTTGTATAAAATTGATCTTGATCAACCAGAGAAAATAATCAGTGCACCAAATATTGAAGAGATAACGAGTATTGGCTTCAATGGATCAAACTTACTGATTGGGACCCATTCATCAGGACTGTTTGAGTTAGGCGCCAATGGACTTACCCACATTTTAGAAATAGATGACCGAATAAACCAGATCTTCCTAGATAATGCATCGAGAATATGGGTTCTCACTCATAATGATGGTGTCTATCTCTATGATAACAATAATTTTAATCATCTGCGTAAAGAGTTTTATAACGAGCACTCCTTATCATCGGATCGACTCTTTTCCATTTACCAAGATAAGCATGACATTGTGTGGATAGGATCTTCTGCTGGCATCAACAAACATGACCCCTATAAAAGTAAATTTAGACTTTATAATCACCTCCCACTTGACGACAACTCTCTGAGTGCCGATCTTATTAGAGGTATTTTCGAAGACAATGATAGCACCTTATGGGTGGCAACGGAAGACGGTAACATCAATAAGTTAGATGATGCACATCAAAAGTTTTTAAGCAAAAAGATAAACCTGCCTGGAAATAAGGTAATACCCTATGATTTTTTTGATACAGGTAACGGTTACCTCTATGTTGCAACTTCACATGGCATATTCGTGGTAGATAAATCCATGCAAATGATTCGGCCTCACCCTACTTTGACGTATGAAGCGCTGAATAATAGACGTACTCGATCTATTACACCTTACAAAGACAACCTATTAATCCTCAGTGAAGGAAAAATTATAGTTTACAATCCAAAAAGCAATACGTTTGATTATTTAGAGCTAATAAACGACAATGCTCCTTTCGAGTCACAAAGTGTATATAACTATGCACGCACTATATATGTCGATGAAGATGAAAATCTTTGGATTGGTTCATACGGGGTGGTGGCCAAAGTAAATATAGTCGATCAATCCGCAGAATACTATCCTTTTGATAATTCCAGAGGTCCAATGGTGATGTATATTGAAAGGTTAGCTGACACACTTTGGGTGGGAACTTTCAATGGCGGGTTGGTGAAAATTGATTTAAAAACGAAAAATTACAAGAAATACACCACCAAAGATGGCCTCCCTAATGACGCTATTTATACTGCTATTTCTGATGAAAATGGCAATTTATGGCTTTCTACCAATAACGGGATTTGTCGCTTTGACATTGATACTGAGGAGACTGAAATTTTTGATATTAATGATGGACTGCAAGGGGCTGAATTTAATAGACTTGCATTTGTTAAAAGAAAAAATGGTCAGATAGCATTGGGTGGAGTAAATGGATTTAATTTATTTGATCCAAACTACATTGAGAAAAACCCGCATAGCCCGAAGTCTATAATACTTGGTGTTGAGATCTTAAATGAATTCGTAGGTAATAATGAGTATTTACATCCTAAAATTTCTTTGCTTGGCAAGGAGACCCTAAACTTAAGACACGAAAATAATTTTCTACGATTTAATTATTGTACCAATCTCTTTAGTACAGTTAACGATATTAAGTACTACTACCAGCTTGAAAACTTTGATAAAAATTGGGTAAATGCTGGTAATAAAAACAGTGCTACATACACAGGCTTAAAGCATGGAAACTATATTTTTAAGGTAAAGTCCATCAGTCCGGATGGTGTTGAAGAAGTACAGCATGCTTCCGTAAACATTAACATAAATGCTCCATTTTGGATGAAATGGTGGTTTTATGCCATTTTAGTTTCTTTGGTTGGGTTAATAACTTATGTGGCTATTGACAGGCGCTTAAAGCAAACAAAAGCAATAAAATTACTTCTGGAAAAAGAAATTGAAAGACGCACGCATGAGTTAAAAAAATCCAAAGACGAACTTTCTGATCTTAATCAAAAAAAGGATTTTATCTTTTCCATATTATCTCATGATTTGAGGGCTCCACTTACCACACTTGAAGGATTTTTGGGGCTGCTTGTCGAACACTATGAACAGATGACTCCAAAGGAAATCAAAGCCCATGCATCATCTATAAAAAACTCAGTCGGCAAATCACTAGATCTCATTGACAATACCCTATATTGGTCGCTCTCTCAAATGGGCAATGTGAATTACAATCCCATGACAGTCTCTGTAAGCGATCTGTTTGATAAAGTAAAAGGGTTATATAGCCTGACGGCTAAAAAGAAGTCAATAAACCTCACGTTTGATACAGAAGATGACCTTTTTATCGCTGCAGACGAAAATATGTCTTATATCATTTTACGCAACCTGGTGTCTAATGCGCTCAAATTTACTCCTAAGTACAAAGCGGTAAATGTAAGAGCTTATAAAGAAGGGGGTTTTGTGGCTATTGAAATAGTTGATGAGGGCATAGGCATCACTCCCGAATCAATTAAAAAACTATTCGACAAAAAACCCAACCTTAGTCAAAGAGGCACCTCTAATGAAAAAGGTGCCGGTTTGGGTCTTATTTTATGCAAAAAGTTTATCGAACTGCACAAAGGTGAGATCAGCGCCACAAGCAACGGGAGTCACACTACATTTAAAGTAACCTTCCCAATTGCTAATCGTTCTGTTTCAAATGATCCCAACCCTGAGCCTGAATAGGTACCGTGTTACCATTCTTACTTTGCATCACATTTCCCTTCTCTTTCTCATGCACGTAGCCTATGAAATGGATATCACGATGATTTTTTAATTTTTCAAAATCATCCTGACTAATGGTAAAAAGCAACTCGTAATCTTCACCTCCATTTAACGCACAAGTAGTAGGGTCAATTTTAAACTCATAGGCAGTATCATAAGTCTGTTTGTCAATAGGTAACTTATCTTCATAAATAGCTACACCCACATTGCTATTAGCACTAAGGTGCATAAGCTCTGAAGCCAACCCATCAGATATATCAATCATTGAAGAAGGCTTTATACTAAGCTCTGCCAGCTCATGTATAATATCCATTCGTGCATCCGGCTTCAACTGTCTTTGTACAATATAATCATACTTCTCAAGCTGAGGTTGCATATCTGGATTGGCTATATATACTTGTTTTTCTCTTTCTAAAACATTTAACCCCATATATGCCCCGCCAAGGTCTCCTGTCACACAAATAATGTCATTTTGTTGCGCACCTGAACGTTTCACCAAAAGATCAGCTTTTTGTTGGCCGATGGCAGTAACTGAAATAACTAGTCCACTTCCTGAAGATGTCGTATCACCACCAACAAGATCTACCTTATAATGATCGCAAGCTGCTTTTATACCTTCATATAAGGCATTCACTGCTTCTACTGAAAATCTATTACTTAAACCAATATTTACAGTCACCTGCTTCGGTATTGCATTCATTGCAGCAACATCAGAAACATTAACCGCAATTGATTTAAAACCCAGGTGAGCCAGCGGCATATAAGACAAATCAAAATGTACCCCCTCCAGTAACATGTCGCTGGTTACAACAATTTTTTGATCCTTTCCAGGCTGGAGAATGGCTGCATCGTCACCAATGCCAGTTTCGCTTTCTGCATTGACAAGCTCAAACTTTTTACTGATCATATCAATCAGTCCGAATTCTCCTATTTTATTGATTTCAGTACGCTTTTCTTCCATTTTCTTCTATTCTAAAGCTGCAACTCATCGGCAGCATATGTATTTGATCGTGCAAAGGTAGGGTATTATCTATTATGGCAAGAATCAGCGATTACTTTATCACTAGTGAAGTGTATTTAAAGTAACTGAAACAGAAAGATTATGAAGAAGATTGCTCGAATTTTATCAGTTGTTCTTAGTTGTTGCTTTTTATTTATTGCCTGTGGGCCTAAGCCACAATACCGTACCAGATTAGGTAAAAAGAAGTTGAAGCACTACAATTCCATCCAATATGATAAGGCTCAGGCGCCTAAAACTTTTAAAAGTTTCAAGAACCGCTAATCTCCTGGCAAAGTTCTATTAGTACACCATTAGTAGTTTTGGGATGTAGAAAACAAACCAACTTATTATCAGCCCCCTTTTTAGGCTCTTTGTTGATGAGGGTAAATCCTTCTAATTCGAGGCGTTTCATTTCTGCGTGTATGTCTTCGACTTCATATGCGATATGATGAATGCCTTCTCCCCTTTTTTCTATGAACTTGGCAATTGCAGAATCTTCTGATGAAGCCTCTAAAAGTTCGATTTTTGTGTCACCCACTTTAAAAAAGGAGGTGTCAACTCCTTCTGAAGCTACACTTTCAACTTTATAATGTGTTTGATTGAAAAGCTTCTGAAAAAGATCATTTGACTTTTCCAGGTTTTTTACGGCAATTCCTATATGTTCTACTTTTAGCATATCCTTATTTTAATACAAATGAAGTAATTGCTATAAAATTAAACATGAATTGGTAGTATTGCTTAGTCATAGCTAACAAAATAAATGCTAAAATTGCTTCACTTTTTAAAAGCACTGATTAGTATAATATTAATTACCGTGCTTCCAGCGCAAGGGCAATTACCTTTCAAAGGTAAAGTTATAGACGAAACGAATAGTGAACCCCTACCATACACCAATATTTTTCTTAATAACACTACCTATGGTACAACTACGCTTGAAGACGGTACTTTCAGCATGGAAATACCAAGCGGTGAACATGAAATAGTTGTAAAGTATATTGGTTATGAGTTGGTTAGCTTTAAAATCAACACTGAAGAATTGGCAAAAGGTTATGTAATAAAACTTGCTCCAGAACCTGTAGAGCTAAACTCAATTACAATTGAAAGTACTCGAGATAAAAACTGGTATGCAAATCTTCAAATCTTCAAGACTTACTTTTTAGGCACTTCGAAAAACGCCTTAGCGTGTGAAATTCTAAACCCAAAAGACTTAATTATTGACTCAGAAAATACTACCAGGACCCTCAAAGTAAGTGCTCGCAAAGCAATAAAGATCACCAATCCAAACCTAGGTTATGAGATAGATTATTTGCTTGAAAATTTCATTTTTGATCGTACTCAAAATAAAATTTTCTTTTCGGGCTACCCACTATTCAAACCTCTTGATCTTAGAAAAGGAAAGGAAAGAAGGGTCATTAAAGAGAGGAAAGAGGCTTATCATGGCTCATTTATGCATTTTTTAAGGGTAATAGCTAATGACAGTCTTGAGGCCTCCGGCTTTATAGTAAAAAAGCTTAAGAGAGAACCAAGCCCTGACAGACCCGATGAAGCATTATTATTGGCTGCAAAAAGGGAATTCACAAAGTCAACGGATCAGGCTGAGAAAGATTCGCTGTTGAACAACTACATCTCTAAGAGTCGATTGCCTAAATACGTTGATTACCTTGTTGATAAAGAACTATTGATTGATGAATTTACCGAAACGGATGAAGAAGGTAATTTTAAGCTCAAGTTCGACAATTTGCTGTACATAGTATATACCAAAGAAAAAGAAGCCTTACGCTATGTAGGCGTTAAACTAAATAGACAACCTACTTCACAAACAACGATATTACACTTGCTAAATGAAGAAGCAGGTATTGATAAACGTGGGATTTTACTGAAACCAAACAGCGTTTTTCTTGAAGGATACATGGGTTGGGAAAAAATTGGTGAACTCCTTCCTATCAACTATAAGCCATAAGTTTATCTAAGGAATTTACAATTACCATATTAGAGTGTCTTCCAATTGACTAACTTTGAGGTAAAGTTGAAACTTTTTAAATTACTCGAAAGTTTAATTGTAGATTCACAATCATCAAGGATTTAACATATGATGGATACAGCTAATGATGTACATGTAGAAGCAGCCAGAATACAAAAGGAAATAAAAAGCTATCTTGGATTGCGTAGCAATGCATTGATATTTGAATACGCCAATGTAGAAGGCAAGGTAAAGCTCGATTTGATTACAATCAATCCGAGACATAATCAATCATTTTTATACCACTCAGTGAAGGGGTTTGATAAAGTTGATGCGCTCAATAAAATGATGGATTATGTGCAGAATGATAAAGAAAAGGAAAGCTCCTACACTATTCAATGGATAGCAAAAGGCGATAAGGAGTTGCATACATCTTATTTCCGGGCTTCTAACGCTTATGATGCTTTAGATAAGCTGTATTATGGCCGTGATATGAACACAATTACAGTTTTTAGTGTTGTTTTAAATCCTGTAGCATAAAAAAATTACTGATATGATTAACGTAACAGAAAAAGCCAAAGAAAGAATAATCACGCTGAGGAAAGAGGAAGGTAAAACCGAAAATCATAATATCAGAGTGGCTGTACAAGGTGGGGGTTGCTCTGGCCTGATGTACGAACTAAAGTTTGACTCTTCTATTGAAGATTCTGATGAAATCTTCGAAGATAACGGCATCAAAATCCTGGTGGATAAAAAAAGTCTGCTATACTTACTGGGCACCAAACTTGACTTTTCTGACGGATTAAATGGTAAAGGCTTTCAATTTATCAATCCAAACGCATCTCGTACGTGTGGTTGTGGAGAAAGCTTTTCTGTATAACTATTATAAAAACTCATATAAAAAGCCTCTCCATGCGTAATTGAGAGGCTTTTTAATGCAACGAGTTAAGCAACTGCCTGGCCTCTTACAACCTGTAACAAATAAAACCAATCCTGTCGATCCCAAATTAAGTTTATTGCCTGAGGAAATGCCTTTAGCCTTGCTGTATTCATAGTGCCAACGACAGGTACAATACCAGCGGGATGTTGCATCAACCATGAAAGGATTAATACACCAGGGCTTACTGCGTATTTCTGTGCAATTTCTATGACCGCAGGTTGCTCCGTCAGTTCCATAATGTTTTTCGCACCCCCTAAAGGCGACCACGCCATCGGCCTGAGCCTACGTTTCATTAGGCGATCAAGTGTTCCGTCAAATAGAGGCTGATTATGAAATAGTGAAATTTCAATCTGGTTAGTTAACAAAGGCATGTCACAACTGTCTTGCAGCAAATCCAGTTGATCTGATGTAAAATTTGAAACTCCGAAATGCCTCACTTTTCCACTAGCCATAAGCTTATCAAAAGCAGCACATACTTCATCAGGACGCATCAAAGGGTCAGGACGGTGAATCAATAAAAGATCAAGATAGTCTGTATTCAACTTTTTCAGTGACGTTTCAACAGAATGAATGATGTGGTCTGTGCTTGTGTCATAATGCTTAACACGGTGCTCCGGTTTATTATCAACAACCAGCTTAATCCCACATTTACTTATAAGTTCCACCTCCTCGCGATCTATATTTTGGTGTTTATACCAATTGCCAAACGCTTCTTCACAACTATAACCTCCATATATATCGGCATGATCAAAACTTGTTATACCTAGCTCAAGCGCTGAATAAATCAAATCATCTAGTTCATGCTTGGAAAGCGTATGAATGCGCCACATGCCTAAAACTAATTGTGAGAGTCTTAGATCACTTCCTAAATCTGTAGAACCAATCATTGGTCAATCGTTGCGATACATTTCAATTCAATGGCAATTGGTGTAGGCAATGCATTGATTTCTACAGTTGTCCTACATGGTTGGTTGTCTTTGAAGTATTGTGCATATACTTCATTGTATTTTTTAAAATCAGCTTTCATATTGGTCAGAAATACGGTCACATCCACCAATTTATCCCAGCTTGAACCTGATGCCTCTAGGACAAGTCTTACATTTTCAAATACAGAATGACATTGTTTTTCAATATCATAAGATGCAATTGATCCATCTTCACTGAGTTCCACACCAGGTATTTCTTTTGTGCCTCGCTTTCTAGGCCCAACACCTGATAGAAATAATAAATTGCCAACCCTACGTGCATGAGGATACAAGCCTACTGGCTCTGGTGCTTTATCTGAGTTATGAATATTTGATTTTTCCATGTGGTATGATCATTGAATTTATAGTATTAGACCAAAATTAATAAAACCATGTTTGTAACTATATTATCATCGATTTATTTAGCCCTTGCAATTTTTGTTGTAGTTCGATTAGTAAATAAGAAACGTCAAAATGTTGCAAATTGGATAGCTAATAAGGGTTATTCAAACACAACTTTGCATAGACTGATTTCACCAAAGGAACCAAAACAAAGACCTAAAGCTGATATTTCTAAAGTATACGTGGATTAACGTTGTGGTGTATTGACCTCTAAGTAAGGTATTAATTCCACAGCTGACAATTAAACAACTGGAAAATCAGTTTTAATTACTAACTTGTCTTAAACCCTATCACCATATGTTCATCAATATTATCTCAATCTTTTACCTGATTTTAGTAATTGTGCTATTGGCTATGTACACAACCCGACAGCGAGAGCGTATAATAAACTGGGCATATAAAAACGGGTTAAAAAATAATTTCTTTGTAAGAATGATCAGAAAAAAGCCACGTAAAAAAAATTCTTCTGATATTTCAAAGGCCTTTACAGGTTAACCATTCATCAAATCCTCAATCTCCTCCACCTCGATAGGAATGTTTGCCATCAGGTCGTTCAATCCATTTTCAGTTATCACCACATCATTCTCAAGTCTTATACCTAGGCTTTCTTCTCGTATGTAAATGCCTGGCTCAACGGTAAAGACCATGCCTTCCTCCATTTTTCTGTAAATATTGCCTACATCATGCACGTCTAACCCAATATGGTGGGAAGTGCCATGCATGAAGTACTTCTTGTAAGCAGGCATTTCAGGTTTTTGATTTTTGATATCTGTTTTATCTATTAAACCTAAACCAATGAGTTCACCCTCCATTACTTTACCCACTTCTTTGTGATACTCTGGAATGGTATTTCCGGGTCGCAACATTTTCATGGCCTCTCGTTTCACTCTTAATACTGCATTGTACACATCTTTTTGTCGTTGCGTAAATCGGCCATTTACTGGCAAACAACGTGTCATATCTGCATTGTAGTTGCCATATTCCGCACCCACATCCATCAACAAAATATCACCATCTTTACACTGCTGGTTGTTGTCGATATAATGCAATACACAAGCGCTAAAACCCGATGCAATTATCGGAGTATACCCGAAACCTCTTGACCTATTACGCAAAAACTCGTGGGCATATTCGGCTTCTATCTCATACTCCATCACTCCAGGTTTTACAAACTGAGCCACTCTTCTAAAGCCTTTCTCTGTGATATTACATGCCTCTTGCATCGCAGCAATCTCTTCCGGTGCTTTTATAGCTCTAAGCTTATGCATGATGGGTGCAGACCGTTCGTATTTGTGCAACGGATAGTGCTCCTTACACCATTTTAAAAATCGTGCATCGCGCGTCTCCACTTTACCAGATGCTCTTATGTGCTCATTAGTATTAAGGTAAACATGCTCCGCCTCAGCCATCAATGTGTTGAAAACACTTTCGAATTGTGATAACCAGTATACTGATTTAATGCCTGATGCTTCGGTTGCTTCACTCTTTGTGTATTTATGTCCTTCCCAAATGGCAATATTCTCGTTAGTCTCTGTCAGAAAGAGTATCTCACGATTTTTCTTATCATGAAAATCAGGGTAGACCAATAATATACTCTTTTCCTGATCGATACCAGACAGATAAAAAAGGTCATTGTTTTGTCGAAATGCCATGGTACCATCAGCATTGGTCGGCATGATGTCATTGGCATTAAAAATCGCTATGGAGTTTGGCTTTAATTCTTTAATGAATTGCTCTCTGGTCGATTTATAAAAAGTATTTGGTAATGGTTGATATCTCATAATTTCAATGTTAATCAATTTTCTAACTCAGACAGCTCAAGCCATCTCAGCTCCTTTTCATCAATACTATCTTCTATTGTTTTTAATTGCGTACCCCAGTCTATCAACTGCTCATGATCAGCTTCTCCGGAGTTGAGTTTTACTTCAAGTTGTTCTTTTTCCGCATTCAGTTTTGCAATTTCCTTTTCAAGCCCCTCAAATTCTCTTTTCTCATTATAAGTCATTTTAGTCTTTTGAGTCTTTTGAGCAGACTTGTCTTTATGCTTAACTGGCTTTGAATTAGCCTCAGGCTGTTTATTTTTTTTCTTTTCAGAAAGATGTTCTCGAAAATCAGTATAGTTTCCTGTAAAGTCCTTAATAGGCTTGTTCTTCTCAAAAATAAATAAATGATCAACCAGTCTGTCAAGAAAATACCTATCATGAGAAACGATAATCAGGCACCCTGTAAACTCTTCCAAAAACTCTTCCAAAACTCTAAGCGAGTCTAAATCAAGATCATTGGTTGGCTCATCGAGAATCAGAAAATTAGGATTTTTGATGAGTACTAAAAGTAGTTGCAGCCTTCTTTTTTCACCTCCACTGAGTTTCTCAACAAAGTCATATTGGGCTTTGGGTGAAAATTTGAATTGAGTTAAAAATCGTGAAGCCGAAACACTACTACCATCAGAAAGGGTCACAACTTCAGCAATCTCTTGTACCACTTCTATTACTTTCTGATTGGGTTTAAAATCAGGTTCTCTTTGCTTGTAGTATCCAAGTACCGTAGTTTCTCCTTTCACCACCTTCCCACTGTCAGGCATAACGTTACCGGTTAGCATATTCAGGAAGGTAGATTTTCCCGAACCATTCTTTCCAACAATACCAAGCCGCTCACCTTTCTTAAAGATATAATCAAACGGTTTAACGACTTGTTCTCCCTGAAATGACTTTTCAATCGACTCTAACTCTAACACTTTCTTTCCCTGCCTTCTGGTGGTTACATCAAGGTTTAAGCTGCTTTTTGAGAGGTCCTTATGTGCCTTTTCCTTCACATCACCAAATGCCTCAACCCGGTATTTAGCCTTTGTCCCTCTGGCCTTGGGCTGTCTTCGCATCCACTCCAGCTCCTTCTTATATAGGTTTTTAGCTTTCTCTTTTTCTACCGACTGATTATGTTCGCGCTCCTCTTTTTTTAATAAAAAATTAGTGTAATTACCTTCATAGTGAAAAAGTGTTTGCTGGTCTAGCTCTATTATTTTAGACGTAACCTTGTCTAAGAAATAGCGGTCGTGAGTAACCATGATAAGGGCAAGGTCACTCATAGAAAGGTAGTTTTCCAACCACTCAATGATATCTAAATCAAGGTGGTTAGTCGGCTCATCCAATATAATTAAGTCAGGCTTTTCGATCAGTGCCTTAGCGAGGCCTACCCTCTTTTTTTGCCCACCTGATAAGGTAGAAACTTTTTGGTTCAACTCATGAATACCAAGCTTGCCCAATATCTCTTTTACCTGACTCTCATAGCTCCAGGCATCCAACTCATCCATTTTCACCATCAGGTCAGATAAGATTTCAGCAGACTTCATATCCTCCTCGGCTTTCACAATGTGATATTCGTAGTCTTTGATGAGTTTAGGAATTGGGTCATCACTGTAAAGAATTGCCTCCAGTACGGTATCATCACCATCAAACTCTGGCTGCTGACCCAGATAAGTAAGTTTTACTTCATTGTTGACCACAACTTCACCACTATCAGGCACTTCTATACCAGCCAAAATTTTAAGTAAAGTAGATTTTCCACTACCATTCATACCTACCAACGCCACCTTTTCTCCTTGCGCAATCCCAAATGACAACCCCTTAAAAAGGATTCTTTCATTAAAAGATTTCGATACGCTATCTACTGAAATATAATTCATAGCTCAAATCTACATGTAAAAAAGAAAAGGCCTCTCAACATTGTGAGAAGCCTTTTCAATATTTATAAATATGATTAATTATTCGAGTTTTGTTGGGTCTAAATAATTCATAAGAATAAAGCTCACCAGCAGCGCTGAGGCAACCCCCTCCACAGCAATAATCACAGACACTATGTAAGGATTCATAAATCTACCCATTGGTTCATTTTCAATGATCGATTGCATAAGCCCTGTATCTATAAATGACACATAAAAGAATACAAATATGCCAAAGATGATAGAGCCTATAATGCCAGTGGTCACAGCTACACCCATGCCACGGAAATAAGTAAATTTTTCCTCTCCAGTCTTCCTAAAAGCTTTGATAGCAAGTATAATGCCCACTACCATAATCACCACATTAAAAACTCTTAACTCCACAACATACAGTAAATCAAATACGCGCATGAGAAAAAAGAATACAATCAACCCGATTGCAATCATCAGTCCGTGTTTTTCTGCTATAAGTGGATTTTTAGAGGTTTCTGTTCCCATAATGATTTGGTTTTGGTTTATGTCAATTTAGAGAAAAAAATGAATAAGACAAAAAAGAAATTTGCAGACCCTACCAGTTTCCTGATGTCTTTATTTTCACTACATTTATTTAAAAAACAAACCAATATCATGAAAGTCTTAAAAATCTTAGGAGCCATTATAGGTATACTATTACTCGCCTACTTAGTATTGTATATGGCTGGCCCAGACAAAGTACATGTTGAACGTTCGTTAACCATTGATGCTTCTGCAGAAGAGTTGTACAATGAATTAAACAAGTTTGATACATATAACGAGTGGTCATCCTGGTATGAGAAAGATCCTAATGCAGATTATAGCATTGAAGGGCCAACATCTGGAGTTGGAGCAAAATTTAGCTGGGTTAGCGAGAAACCAGATGTTGGAAGTGGATCAATGACCATAGATTCCGTTGATCAGAACAGCATGATTCTCTACAGAATGCAATTTGGTTTTCCCGGAGAACAATACGCCAGATTTATTTTTGAAGAAGAAGGAGATGGTACTTTAGTTACATGGACTTATGAGGAAGAACCGGTAAGTTTTGTGAAAGCTATGTATGTCTTTATGGATATGGAGGAAATGCTAGGAGCTGATTACGAAAAGGGTCTTAGTAATTTAAAAGCCTATATGGAATCAAAACCTACTCCAGAGCCCAAAATGTCTGAGGAAATGATGGAGTCGGACTCGACTGCCATGGATTCTACTGTTATGGAAGAGTAAAACATTATTAATCTAAAATCTAAAAGAGGTCGCTTATGGCGGCCTTTTTTGTTTTATTTCCTTCATGTTCTTTTCCCTTAAATTGTTGCTGCTTCCACTCCTCAATTTCCCAGCCATGTACACTATCTCATGATAGAACAATATCAAGCTTTAACTTGGCCAAATATCAAAAAAAGTTACTCCTCACTAATGCTTATTTCGTACGGTTTTTCATCTAAATGCGCCTATAAAAATGGTTAATGGTTTGATGGAATTAAATATCTATATCATGATACCGATGTAAGGTTTAATATTGAATTAAATTGAATTATATAAACTTACAATTGACCTTTACATCTAATTCATTTCAAACCTATTAAAAAAGAATTGTAAAATGAGAAAATCTAATTTAATTATCTATTCACTCTTTTGTTTTTGCCTTCTTGCATGGACATCGTGTTCTGACAGCAAAGAATCAAAGCCTGGTAATGCTAAGCTTTCTGAACTTACTGATAAAGAAATATTGCACATTTTTAAAGATGAGGGAATCAATCCCGACAATATCAATATTGAGAACTTCAGGAAATACATTGTTGATCACTCAGAGAAGGTCGATGCAGGGATTGGTTATTACTTTGTAACTGAAGATGATCTTCGAAAATTCTTGAAAGAAGAGCAAACAAAAACAAAATCAACTAATGAAAGAACAAATGAATTTTTAGACTCAATAGATAAAAAAAAGTCTAAATAATGCCATATTTCTATGCTCAGATGGTTGCGCTACAATAAAATACGATGAAACAAACGGCCCCACTTACTGGCTAAATGTGTGTATTGAGGATAATAAATTCAAATCTGCCAATAGTTATATAAGTGGCTTTACTTTAACTTTAACCTATAAACACGAAACTGCATGGATGGTTAACCAAACAAATTCAGGCTATACAATAAAGGCTGAAGGAACACTTGAATATGGCATACCAGATATAGGAGTATTTTGGACAAAAAAGGTAACGATGAGAACCTATAATTTCAATCCATGCACAGATACAGGAATTTTGTTCATTTATAAAGAATAACTAGATAGTAAAAAAGAAGTGTTGATCACTACAGGTCGGCACTTCTAATTCTCATGTTCTCTTCCCTCAAATCGTTGCTGCTTCCACTCCTCCAATTCCTCTTTTCTTTTTAACAGTTCTTCTTCAGTAAACTCAAAATCAATGAGTCTATCCAGATCAGGTTGCCCGGCATCGATCCAACACGTGTACCAAAAGTCGCCCACCATCTTTATTGACTTCAACATTTGTCGCTCAACCATGCCATCGAGCATCTTATGATAAGCCTTTGAAAAATCTTTGGAGTACACTTTTACAGTCGATTGGCCACGAGTTTCAAATGAGTATTTTTTATCTGGTGACATCCTTTCACTCAGCTGTCGTTCAAAAAGTAAAACAGAGTCCAGTGCCTCATGTGCCTGCGTTACAGCATCCCAGGCTGCCAGTTGTGGGTTGTCGATATATGCTGCCTTACCAACGAAATAGTCATATTCATCGGATAACAACTCCGGCAATCTCGACTCCCAAAATCCGTGGATTCCATATTGATCAGTAAGTTGACCGTTGTAATTTACGGTTGTGTGCAGAGGCACATTGGCATCTCCGATATAATGGCCCAAATCTGATGACAACCGTAAAATATTAGATGCATCACCTATTTGCATGGCATCAGTCAACCTAATTTTCATCAAATTGATATGCCAGGGCACAATACCATATGCCTTCAGTGTGTCTTCAGTGTATTTTTCAACAGCATCAAACCAGAATCTGGGCATTTTGTATACTGCACTATCTCCATACACATCAACATCAATAAAATGTCGGGGCGCTTCTCCATCTACCGCATAGCGTCTACGGTCAGGATTTACCGCATTTTCAGTGATATATTGAATATTATGCTTATAAAAACCAATCATTTCTGTAGGCAGTGTAAAAACAGCAAGTCGGTTTATTCTTTGATGTGCGAAAAATCCCCATATATTTGCAGACGTTGCAAAGGAGGTAAGAAGAAGGAATATGATAAAAATACGCTTCAAATGCCTTATAATTGATCTATGCGTCAAATGTAATTAATGTAGCAACTAAAAAATATTAATAAATTACATTTTGCAAATTCAACAAATAGATATACCTTTGCACACTCAAAATATTAGAAGGGTATTCGAATTTAATTTCAGATATGGCAAATCACAAATCAGCATTAAAAAGAATAAGATCAAATAATGCGAAAAGATTAAGAAATAAGTATCAGCACAAAACAACCAGAACTTTTATCAAGAGGTTGAAAGATACAACTAATAAATCTGAAGCGCAGGAGCTACTTAAGCAAGTAACGTCTATGATCGACAAACTTGCTAAGAAGAACATCATACACAAGAAAAATGCGGCTAACAAAAAGTCTAGTCTTACTAAGCTTGTAAATAGCCTATAAAAAATATACTTATTTATTAAGTTTGGAAGCTCTGATGAAAGTCAGAGCTTTTTTTGTTGGTCAATTTTTAGCCATGGATCAGTCACCCTATTTAGATATTAAAAAGTGGGCAGAGGAAGATCGCCCCAGAGAAAAATTACTACTTAAAGGAAAGTCATCTCTTTCTGACGCTGAACTCATTGCTATTCTAATAGGCTCAGGCACTGCCTCGTTAAGTGCTGTGGATCTTTCTAAACAGATCTTACGGCAAACCACCAACAATCTCAATGACCTGGCAAAACTCAGTGTAAAAGACCTAATGAAATTTAAAGGGATTGGCGAGGCGAAAGCCATCAGCATAGTAGCCGCACTTGAACTGGGTCGTAGACGAAAAGATGTAGAACACCTAAAAAAGCCCAAAATTACAAGTTCAACAGATGTATATGAGCACATGAAAGCCCATCTACTGGACTTAAGCCATGAAGAATTTTGGGTTATTTTACTTAACCGGGCAAATAAAATCATTAAATGCCAGCAAGTAAGCAGCGGAGGGGTTTCGGGTACCGTTGCCGATCCTAAAATGATATTTAAAATCGCGCTGGATGAGCTATCTTCATCCATCATTCTCGTGCACAACCATCCATCTGGCAACCTCAAACCAAGCCAGGCTGATATTATGCTCACCAAAAAGCTTAAAGAAGCTGGCAAAGTATTAGAAATTCCCGTTTTGGATCATCTTATCTTTACTGATGAAAATTACTTTAGCTTTGCCGATGAAAATATGATGTAAGCATGCAGAAAAAAATTTTAATAGCAGTAGTAAGTGTAGTTGCGATTATTTCAGTGATATATTCTCTATCCGGAGGACAAACGCAGGAGCAGCTGGAAGAGGAGATTGCTAAACATCGTGATGAAACAGATCGTTTTATGCGGTTTTCTGATGAGTCTCCCTTCAAAGATGCTGATATAGAATACAAAGAGCTTAACTATTATCCTGCAGATTTGAAATACAAGATAAAAGCACGCTTTACACCAGTAGACACGCAAGAGATATACACCCTACAAACCAATGATGGTAAAGAAAAACAATACTTGACCTATGGTACGGCAAGTTTTGAATTTGAGGAAACAATGAATGAGTTAATCATTTTAGAAAATGTAGAAGAAAACGAGCTTTTCCTTGCGTTCGGTGATGAAACCAGCGCCATAGAAACGTATGGGGCCGGTCGATATCTTGATGTAACCCATACGGGTGGAAACTCCATTGTTCTTGATTTTAATAAAGCTTACAATCCTTTCTGTGCTTATAATGAAAGCTACACATGTCCTTTACCCCCAAGGATAAACTTGTTACAAGTAGCCATCAGGGCAGGCGAAAAGACCTACGAATAACAGGCAAATAGCTTGAAATTTATTAAATAGGATTTCATTACATATCAAATGATGAAATCCTTAATTTTGCCCACTTATTTAGCATCTAACTATTATTTATAAATGAAAATATCTTTAAACTGGCTTAAAGATTACATACAACTCGATAAGGATGTCGAGACTATTTCTAAATCACTTACAGACACCGGGCTTGAAGTTGAAGGGCTTGAAGAGTTTGGTAAAATTCAAGGTGGCCTGGAAGGCCTGGTAATCGGTGAAGTTTTAACGTGTGAAAAACACCCCAACGCTGACAAGCTCAAAATCACTACTGTAGATATCGGGACAGATACCCCATCGCCCATCGTGTGTGGGGCACCAAATGTGGCTGCAGGACAGAAAGTTGTAGTGGCTACAATCGGAACCACCCTGTACCCAACCGGGCATGATTCTTTTAAAATAAAAAAGGCCAAAATACGAGGTGAGGTATCAGAAGGTATGATTTGCGCTGAAGACGAGATTGGCTTAGGAGCTGGTCATGATGGTATCATGGTATTAGACACCGACCTGCCAAATGGCACCCCTGCAATTAAATACTTCGATCTTGATGAAGATTATATTTTTGAAATTGGCCTTACCCCCAACCGAGCAGACGCAACTTCACACATAGGCACCGCCAGAGATCTAAAAGCTGTTTACAAGCAAGAAGTAAAATGGCCAGATGTCAACGGCTTTAAAGTTGATAACCACAATTTGGAAATCGAAGTTGATGTCCAAAATACTGAAGCTTGCCCTCGATACAGTGGTATTACTATTACCAATGCTAAAGTCGGTGTTTCTCCAGAGTGGCTGCAAAAAAGGCTCAAATCAATAGGATTGACTCCTATTAATAGTGTAGTGGATGCTACCAACTTTGTGCTACATGAGATGGGTCAACCCATGCATGCATTTGATGCAGATCAAATTAAAGGCAACAAAGTAATCGTAAAAACTTTACCAACAGGCGCTACTTTTACTACTCTAGATGAGAAAGAAAGAAAACTGAGGGACTCAGATCTCATGATCTGTAATGGAGAAGAAGAAGGTATGTGCATCGCTGGCGTATTTGGTGGCATTAAGTCAGGAGTAACCGAAAAGACAACCAATATTTTTCTTGAAAGTGCATATTTCTCTGCCGATTACATTAGAAAAACTGCCCAGCATCATCAGCTGAAAACCGATGCTTCATTCAGATATGAACGAGGTACTGATCCCTACCTTACAGTTTATGCGCTCAAAAGAGCAGCAATGCTTATCAAAGAATTAACTGGTGGTAGCATCTCCTCAGAAATTGTTGATATCTATCCTGAAGAGATTAAACCTCTTTCAGTTGATGTAAAATATAAAAATGTAGATCGCCTGATCGGTAAATCATTAGACAAACAATTGATCCATGAAATCCTTAAGGATCTTGATATTACCATTGAAGACGCGAATGACGAAGGTTTCAAAGCGGTGGTACCACCATACAGGGTAGATGTAACCCGTGAAGCAGATGTCATTGAAGAAATCCTAAGGATTTATGGCTTCAATAATGTTGACCTTCCTGACTTCGTAAAAAGTGACTTTTTAGCAAATTTCCCAGAGGTAGATCCTGATGGCGTACAAAAAACGGCTTCAGAGCTATTGGTAGCTAATGGGTTTTATGAAACAATCACAAATTCACTGACCAAACCTGAATATGCAGCGCAGGCAGAAAATCTAGAGGATCAAAACAGTGTAGTAATACTCAACAAACTCAGTGAGGATTTAGGTGTAATGCGGCAGTCTATGCTTTATAATGCCTTAGAAACTGCTGTATACAACATCAATAGAAAGCAGACTGATCTGAAACTATTTGAGTTTGGCAAAACCTATCATTTGAATAATGGTAAGTATAAGGAAAACAAGCGATTAGCCGTTTTAATGACGGGCAACAAGCTTTCTGAAAATTGGATTGAGAAGAATAAAAAGATTGAATTTCATGATCTCAGTGCAATAGTATCAATCATTTTAGAGAAGCTTACCAAAGAAGAAGTAACAAACGAAGCCATTCATGAATACCCGTTTGACTATGCACTTGTTTCAAAAATAAATAATAAAGAAGTTGCTCGCTTTGGGAAAGTAAAAAATAGTATATTAAAGAAATTTGACTTAAAGCAGGAAATTTTCTTTGCTGACATCAATTGGGACTTGCTTTTAAAGCAGACAAAAATTAATATAGTATTTGAGGAAGTTTCTAAGTTTCCGGAAGTGCGAAGAGATTTGTCTCTTGTGATAGACAAAAGTGTTGGATTTGAAGAGATAAAGAAACTTGCCTGGAGTCAGGAAAGGCATCTGATTAAAAAAATCAATGTATTTGATGTCTACGAAGGGGATAAAATAGAGCAAAATCAAAAAGCATACGCACTAAGTTTTATTTTGCAAGACAAACAAAAGACATTAACTGACAAGATCATTGACAAAACAATGAATAAGCTTATGTCTACGTTTGAAAATAAACTTGGCGCAATAATCAGAAAATAAACAATGAATCAAGACCTTCTTAAATCTAGTCTGGCATCTTTAGAACGAAAGCTAAATCTTTTGATTGGAGAGAAAAAGTCGCTACACAATGAATTAGAGGTTTTGAAGAATGAAAACGCTGATTTAAAGTCACTTATCAAGCAAAGAGACGAGCAAATTGGCAGCTTTCAAAATAAGATTAAAATTAGTAAAATTGTAAACGAAATAGATACAGAAGACGGTAGTGCTTCTGAGTTGAAGAGCAAGATAGACGATTATATAAAGGAAATCGACAAGTGCATAGCACACTTAAGTAAATAAATACTCCCGTATGGATGAATTATCAATAAAGATCAAGATTGCGGATAGGGAGTACCCGATGAAGGTGAAACCGGAAGATGAAGAGAGAGTTAGAAAAGCGGGAAAAAATATTAATGAAAGAATAAGGTCTTACAGAGAGCGGTTTGGAATCGATGATAAGCAAGACCTGTTGGCTATGGTAGCATTTGATTGCCTTGTAGATAAAATGGAAACAGAGGAAAATAAAGGTGATTTGGATGATAGTGTGTTGGAGAAAATAAACCAGCTCAATCATCTTGTAAACCAGTCACTTTAGAAGCAAGTCGAATTTCCACAACTCTTACTGCCCACCCAATTCTGTATCGCATTATGTGAATTGCTGTATGGAATTAACTTGAGCGAGTCTCAATAAACAACTTCTTATAGCCTTTCACTCATTTTTTAAATTAAAAACCATGGAAGGTATTATTTACTTCGCAATAATAGGCATAGTTGCACTGGGTGCAGGTATTCTGATAGGAAGGTCGATGATATCCAAAGGCAATGCTCAAAAAGAAAAAGAGCTGGAAGAAAAAGCCGGAAGGATGATCAAGGAGGCTGAAATCACTGCTGAAAACATTAAAAAAGATAAAATCTTAGAAGCCAAAGAAAAATTTCTAAAGCTAAAATCAGAATTTGAAGAAGAAGCATCTCGTAAGAAAAACCAAATCATAAATAATGAAAACAAGCTCAAACAGAAAGAACAACACCTTTCGAAAGAGTTTGAAAATGTTAAACGTCAGGAAGTAGAGATAAAAGAACTCCGTGAGAACCTCACCGCACAGCTTGAAGTTGTCAACAAGAAAAAGGTGGAGCTAGATAAATTCAATCAGCAGAAGGTTAACATTCTTGAAAAAATCTCAAACCTCACAGCTGATGAAGCCAGAGAGCAACTGATCGAAACACTCAAGGGTGAGGCTGAAACAAAAGCTTCATCTTATGTCAAAGATATTTTAGAAGAAGCTAAACTCTCCGCAACCAAAGATGCTAAGAAAATTGTATTAGAAACCATCCAGCGTACTGCAACGGAGCATGCGATAGAAAACTGTGTTTCTATTTTCAACATAGAAAGCGATGACATCAAAGGTAAAATCATTGGACGTGAGGGCCGAAACATTCGCGCGCTTGAAGCCGCTACTGGTGTAGAGATCATTGTAGACGATACGCCTGAAGCGATCATCATTTCTGGTTTCGATCCCGTACGTAGAGAAATTGCCAGACTTTCACTTCACAGATTAGTGCAAGATGGGCGTATCCACCCCGCTCGTATAGAAGAGATCGTTGCAAAGACAAAGAAAAATATAGACGAAGAAATTGTTGAGATAGGTGAGAGAACTGTCATCGACCTGGGCATACATGGATTACATCCTGAATTGATCAAAATGGTAGGTCGCATGCGCTTCCGATCTTCTTACGGACAAAACCTATTGCAACACTCAAGAGAGGTGGCCAACTTATGTGCTACAATGGCCTCTGAATTAGGCCTTAATACTAAACAAGCCAAGAGAGCAGGTCTACTGCACGATATAGGTAAAGTGTGGCCAGAAGAGCCTGAGAAGCCTCATGCTATTTTGGGTATGGAGTTAGCGCAAAAATATAAGGAGCACCCGATTGTGTGTAATGCGATTGGAGCCCATCACGATGAGATTGAGATGACACACTTGATCTCTCCTATCATTCAGGCTTGCGATGCTATTTCTGGTGCAAGACCGGGCGCACGTAGAGAAGTGATGGAAAGCTACATCCAACGACTAAAAGAGCTTGAGGAGTTAGGTTTAAGCTTTGAAGGTGTGAATAAATGTTACGCCATACAAGCAGGTCGAGAGCTCAGGGTGATGGTTGATGCTGAAAATGTAACCGATGATAGAGCAGGTCAGCTTTCATTTGATATTTCTCAAAAAATTGAGAAAGACATGCAGTATCCGGGCCAAATTAAAGTAACAGTCATTCGAGAAATGCGATCAGTATCATATGCTAAATAAAAACTACTTACAAACTTTATTTTTTTGTTTAATTCTCACAGTTCCATTATCCAGTTTTAGTCAAGATCGAATTACCACGAATAGGGACACCCTGGATCAAGTAAAAATAAAGAGTAATCCTTACTTTACTAATAAGGAATTTATTACCACCAAGGACAAGGTAGTACTGAAAGCTTCAGAAGTAACATCTTATACTGACGGTGGGAAATTCTATCTATCGACTGATGTTAATGGAAAGAAGCTATTTTTAAGGCAGATCAATATTGGGCCCTATAGTATTTTCGCAGCTATCAACTCAGACGGTAGTCGAGATGCTTATTTATATGCAAATAACAGTTTTACATTGTTGGATAAGAACAACATATATAACGATCTGAAATCCAACATAAATTTTGAAAGTGGTTTTACTGAAGAGCAGAAAATCAAATCGCCTGAAGAGGCCGCTGAATTTCTAGCTATGTATAACAATTATTTATACCCTGATAAATATAAAAAGGCCAAATTTAAAAGTGCCGATGATAAGATTCAGTTTAAAACAGGTGTTGGTGCCACTTATACCACTATCTCACAAGATAACTTTGACCTGGCCGAAACTACAAACTTTAGTGCCACCCCAATGGTTGGGATAAGAGGAGATTACGGGTTAATTGGCGTAAACCTGGAGTTTTATTATTACAACTCTTCCTTACAGGATGGCAACTTGAGGAGTAACATAAGAACACTGCTAGTACCAATATACTTAAATCTTGATGTCTTCAATAGGCCAAAACATACCATCTCTCTGCTGGGAGGTTATAATGTTTCAGTAAACGTCAAGTCAAAATTCATCAATTATTTTAATAGCCGCACACAGGGTAGGTCAGACATCATTTATGAGGCTCCACTTAAATCAGCCCCATATTATGGGATCAGCTATGTTTATAAAACCGACAAAAACAGAAAGTACGAGCTCAACTACACTTACTTCAACTCAACGATTGACGTTGAAAAACCTGAAACTACAAATTTTGCCCCTGAGACGATAGATGTAAGCTTTCACAGCCTTACACTAAAGTATATCGTATCGTTTTGGTAGAAAAGATCCGTAATGAATGGTAAAATATGCCGAGTAAGCCACTAACAAAAGGAATTGCAATTGGAATGGCCATCGGTGTTGGCGTTGGAGTGGCTATGGATAACATTACCATCGGAGTAGCTGTGGGCTTTGCTATAGGTATAGCCATTGGCAAAAGGTTTGAGAGAAAAGGGCAATGAATCAATAGAGAAGTAGACGATTACTGTAAGCAAAGTCTTATCTTTTTGATGTAAAATACAGATTTTTCAAAATAAAACCCTCACAGACATAACCCCTATCAATGAGGAGTTTGTAAGAAGGATTTGAATAGGGATCTCTTAAATCAAATAATTCATCTTCAAGTATGACAAGTTGCGGTCTAAATAGGCTAAAATCAAGAGAAGAAAGTACTTGAAAATCATGCTCCTCAGCGTCTATTGACAGAACATCAAAATGCTCTGGTGCATTGTGCTCAAGCAGGATAGAAGTTAGTGTTTTTGATACCATTTTAACTTCCTCAACTTCAATATTTTGTTGCTTTATTTCTTCAAGGTTCGACTTCTCTGTAGTAGACAAGCCATCGTTTTCAGCTAAATAAAATGTCTTTGTTTTAACCTCATTCGATACCAGTGCATTAATGGCTATATCTTTTGGTCTTTGTAATCTATATTTTTTAATTAATTCTTCATTAGCATCAATGCATATTCCTCTCCATCCTTTTCTATATAAAGCATAAGTATTTGAAATATATTTCGGATGATTGCACCCAACATCAACATAAAATCCTTTTTGATATATCAAAGGTTTAAGGATTGATTCAATGATTCTATCTTCACCTGTATATGCAAAACTATATTTTACATTTCTGCCTATTAATAATCGTACAATGGTAGATTGAAATACCATGAAGGCCCGAAAAAAACTAACCACAGGATTACGCCATGTAAAGAATTGGTTTATGTTTACTCTGAGTTCTTGTAGTACAATACCAAACATTGTAAAACGAGCACGTGAGTACCCACTTTTATAAAGGGATGTATGAAACAGCCGTTGAACTATTTTTTTCAATTAATTCTTTTCGTTAAGTGACTGATTACCTGTAGAAAATCTGTTTTCCTTGCTATTCATCAGGCCCATTGACCCAAAAATTATCAAGATTGGCATCAGAGGCATGAAGAACCTACCGTCCCAATCTACAGTAGTAAATGCAATTGTAATAATATGTATAATAATAAACGTGAATGTAAAAATCTTAAGTGAACTTCTTTTTTCGCTAATAATAAAAACTGCCGAAAAATAGTATAAAGGCATGAGGAATAGCATGACAAATATATTATGGCCAGTAGACCAGTAGGGTCTAATGTGGAGGATAAACCATGCTACTTTTGATAAAGATAATTTTAAAAAAAATACAGGATTATTAATTATAAATAATGCCAATCTTGGCAATGGAGAAATATCTTTGGATGGTACATAAATATCCTTAGGTATATCTAGTGTAAGTAACTCTATATCAGGATGATTTGGCAACGATGTAATAGCATAAACTATTTCTCCTATTACATAATTTTCAATAAGAATAAAGGTGTTTAACATTCTGTTGGCCAATAGTAGAAGCAATAGGCATACGGAAGTAGAGACTAATATCTTTACATTTCTACTTTTTATCAATAACCCTACTTTATAAGTAACTCCTATTAAAATAGCCCCTATTAACGCTATCCCTGTAGGCTTAATCAAGCAAGTAAAAATAATGAACAAACTAGTTGGGAAAATATAGGAAGCAAGCCTTGTTGACTTGACTAGTAAGAAGAAGGTAATGGTCAAACAACTAATGTAAATGCCCTCCGGAATTAAATATGAGCACCAAGTCAATATTTCCATGAAACAGCAATAAATTAATGCCGCAACTACAGCTGTTAATTTACAATTGCTTAACATAAATGCAGTTCTATATAAACATAAAACAGCAACATACGCCAAAGCATATTGTGCCAGTATTATTGCTTCATGGCTACTAGAAATTTTTTGAATCACAAATAAGAACAACACGTAACCCACATACCATATGTTGTGCTGATCAATGTAAATACCCTGATTTAGATTCTCAGCATATTCCATATACCTGTGAGTGTCATTCACAACTTTAATTCCGTAGCTCACAAATAGGAATGTACTAACAATCAGATACGCTACAGTTATTATCAGTATCGGATATTTTACGATAGAGTGTTTAAGAACACTTGTACCCTTAGTTAAGAGATTATTCACCACTCGCTAAGATAGATTAGTATGTTGGCTTTGGCATTTTGACATAGATGGTCTCAAAGATCATTAAGATGAGCTTTAAAAAACTCGTTTAAAATGTTAAGTCAAACGTAATATATTCTCTCGAAGCTGCATTTAAAGTTTAGTCCCGATTGTAGCCCCGGCAGGAATCGAACCTGCATCTAAAGTTTAGGAAACTTCTATTCTATCCATTGAACTACGGGGCCATAGCACCATCGGGATATCCATTGAACTACGGTACCTTTAATTAAATCTAAAATATTTTAATATATCTGGTCTTTCAAATAATTCGGAAAAATTTGATAGTGCTTTTTCTTTACTTTTTTAAAAATCTCATCCCTTAGTGTATCAATGTTCACTTTTTCAGAAGCAGACATAAAAACTTTTGAACCGTCATCACCTATACCTTTCAATCGTTTTTTGAGTTCTTCTATAAAAATATCACTACCGCCATCATAGTCTTCAAGCAAGTCTATTTTATTGAAAACGTAAATAGTTGGCTTGTCAACAGCATTTAATTCCTTAAGCGTTTGACGTACCACAGTCATATGATCTTCAAATGCTGGGTGAGAAACATCAACTACATGTATAAGTATATCTGATTCTTCAACCTCAGCTAGCGTAGATTTAAAAGATTCAATCAAATGAGTCGGTAGCTTTCTAATAAAGCCAACGGTATCTGAAAGCAAAAATGGAATTGTATTTAAAACCACCTTTCTAACAGTTGCATCTACTGTGGCGAACAATTTGTCTTCAGCTTTTACATCAGTTTTAGATAGCATTGTCATTAATGTTGACTTACCCACGTTTGTGTACCCTACGAGAGCTACCCTTACTACCTGTCCTCTACCCTTTCTCCTTACCTGATCCTGCTTTTCTATTTTTTCTAATTTCTTTCTAAGTAAGGTAATCTTATCCCTGATGATCCTTTTATCAGTTTCTATTTCTTTCTCACCAGCACCACCACGAGTGCCCGTACCACCGCGTTGCCTTTCAAGGTGAGTCCACATGCGCGTAAGGCGAGGCATTAGGTATTGAAAACGCGCTAATTCTACCTGAGTTTTGGCCTGAGCAGTCTGTGCTCGTTGTAAAAATATGTCTAAAATAAGTAAACTTCTGTCGTAAATCTTACATTTAAGTTCCCTCTCCAAATTGCGTAATTGAGAGGGTGAAAGATCGTCATCAAAAATGACTACATTGATGTTATTATCTGTCACGTACTCTTTTATCTCATTTAATTTACCCTTACCAATAAAGGTTCTGGGGTCGGGTTTATCGAGCTTTTGTGTAAATATTTTTTTGGTCTCAATGCTTGCTGTTGAGCCTAAAAAGGCCAATTCGTCTAAATATTCATCTATGATAGTATCATCTGTTCCTTTGTCAGCCAAAGCAACAAGCACCCCTTTGTCTCCTTCTTCTATTTGTTCTATCTCTTCATTCATATTCTTGTCATTTATTTCGCTTAAAAAATTAGCAAAAACGATATCAAAATTACATATTGCTCGCTGATTGAATTGGTTACTTTTTAATCAAAGTACAGATATAGTATTGATATTGGTAATTTATAGCTGCAAAGTACGTAATGCACGAGCAGAAAAATTACCTTATAACAAAAAATAGTTGGCGAAATAATGAAGGTAGCGATAGTATTAAATACCTCCTGGAATGTCTATAATTTCCGAATGGGTCTGATCAAAGCTTTGCAAGATCAAAACCATGAGGTAATTGTAATCGCTCCTGAAGATGAATATACACAAAAGCTTGTAGATGCTGGATGTACTTTTCATAGAGTAAAAATGGATAGTAGAGGAGCTAATCCTGTGAAAGATTTCGCTCTTATATTTGAGTTATATGGAATCTACAAAAGAGCCAGGCCCGATGTAGTTTTACATTACACCATAAAGCCAAATATATATGGAACTTTGGCTGCAAGTCTTTTAAAAATACCCGCGGTTAACAATGTATGTGGACTTGGTACTGTGTTTTTACAAAAAAACATGGTTTCAAAAGTTGCTTCATTCATGTACAAATTTGCCTTTCGTTTTCCTAAAAAAGTGCTTTTTCAAAATGACTATGACCAACGTTTATTTATAAAGAATAAGCTAGTTAATAAGAAAATAACTGATGTGATACCAGGGTCAGGAATTGATGTGAACAAATTTAAGCCGAGCGACAAAGACCATACAAACGACAAATTCACCTTTTTGCTTGTTTCAAGACTAATTCACGATAAAGGTATTCTTGAGTACATTGACGCTATTAAGAAATTAAGATCTACAGGTGTAGATGCGAAATTTCAGTTGTTAGGCGGGAAGGACGTTGAACACAAACGAGGTATCTCTGAAGACATCATACAGGAGTGGATCGACAATAATATTGTGGAGTACCTTGGCAAAACTGATGATGTACAAACTTATCTTGAAAAAGCCGATTGCGTAGTTTTACCCTCCTACCGGGAAGGTACTCCTCGCACACTTCTTGAGGCCGCTAGTAGTGGAAAACCTATTGTAGCCACGGATGTCCCTGGTTGTAACAATGTAGTTACGGATAACTATAATGGTCTTTTATGCAAAATGAAGAACTCAGAAGATTTGGCTGAAAAGATGAATACTATGATGAGTTTTGACAAAAACAGACTTAAGCAATTGGGTGAAAATGGCAGACTTAAAGTACAACAAGAGTTTGACGAACAACTAGTCATTAAAAAATACCTCACCGCTATTAGCGAACTGTAATCACAGCCTAATCTTACAGCATTATATTTCAAAACAGTATAATTTAAGCTATATCTGTTTTTTCAATTAGAAAAACGTGATAATTGCATTCATTTGAAGAGTTTTTAAATAAATTTAGGTCGCTTTGAGACAAATTGTACTGACAATACTATCGATCGTTATCCTTTCGTCATGCGGATCATATAAACAAAATATTATGTTCCAAAATGAAGGAGGTGCTGCACTGAGCCGGGTAAATGACTCTTTAAGAGTTGATAAGAACTATGTGATTCAGCCAAATGATTTATTAGAGCTTGAGGTATACACCAAAAAAGGTGAATTCCTCATTGATCCTGAAAACAAACTATTAGACCAGAGGCTACCCAACAATACTAATATCAAACCCAAACTACGCTATCTGGTTCAGACCGATGGCACAGTAGTGCTGCCCATGGTAGGTCAAATAGATTTAAGCAACCAAACCCTGTTAGAGGCTGAAAGTAATCTTATATCAGTTTATGAAGAATATTACAAAGACCCTTTTGTGAAACTAAACTATGTAAACAAAAGGGTGATTGTACTAGGTGCTGCCGGTGGAAGCGTTATACCGTTACAAAATGAAAATACAACCGTTATAGAGGTTTTAGCTCTGGTTGAAGGATTTGATCAAGAAGCCAAATCACATAATGTCAGACTTTTACGTGATGACGAAGCCTACATACTCGATTTTAGTACCATCAAAGGATATCAGCAGAATAACATGATTGTTAAAAATGGTGACGTTATTTATGTTGAACCAGTAAGACGTCCTTTTACCGAGTTTGTAAGAGACAACGGCCCACTGATTTCAGTATTTAGTAGCTTAGCATCTCTAATTATAGTTATTCTAAGTCTCAATTAATTTGAACTACCAAAACAACCATACTGCTCCCAATGACAATCAAAATGACGCCATTGACTTTGATAAAGTAGCTACCGTCATAAAGAAAAGTGTGCTTTGGATTATTATCATTTTTATCATCACCAATACGCTGGCATACCTGGCCATCAGATGGACAAAACCACTTTATGAATCGCAAAGCGAACTAAAACTAGATGTGAAGTCAGATGCCACAGAACTCGGGCTTACAGGAATTACTGAAAACAAGAATTTAAATATTATCTCCGGTGAGATTGAACTCATAAAATCAAAACTTTTTACAAGTAAAGTGATTGAGACTGTAGATCTTGATGTGAGTTATTTCATAGCCGGTCAAGTACTCAATGATGAAAAATATAAAAACTCCCCATTCGAGATAGAATATGAACTAAAACACTCATCAATCAAAGATCAGAGAATCTATGTTGAGATACAAGACCAGAATTCATTTCGAATAAGCTTTAACGGAGAAGACAAGTACGAGGAAGTTATCTATAATTTCAATGAAGTTGTAAGTCACCCAAACATTGATCTTATTTTAACCAAAACTGAGTTTTTTAACTTGGATGGTGATAAAAAATACTTTTTTACAATTAATAGTGAAGCCTCACTTATATCCTATTTTGAAAAAAATCTTACGGTAGAGCCTCTAAACTTAAATGCAAATACGATAAGAATTGCCTTGCAGGATCATAACAAGTACAAGGCAAAAGACCTTGTAAATGCTATAGATACCATTTACTTAAACTATACACAACAAGAAAAGAGCCGAGAGAATAACCAAAAGATCGCATGGCTTAATGATGAACTGGAAGAGATTGAAAATGAGCTTGAAGGCTACGAAGACTATTTTGAAAACTTTACCATAAAAAATAGAACAAGCAATCTTGATGAAGACCTCAAACGAACTATCGAGTCAATCAATAAAATTGACTCTCAGCGCTATGAGGTCACACAAAAAATTGCCTCCGTACAATCAATTATTGAAAACCTGGACAAAGAGATAGATCGTGAAATAATTGAGACCAACCCTTACCAGTTGCCTCAATACATTGTTAACTCTTTTACACAGCTTACAGAACTCATCGAAGAACGTGAGCAACTTAAACTATCTTACAAAGAATCTACATTTGCACTCACAAAAGTCGACAATGAAATCAACAGCATACAGGCACGATTAAACGCTCAACTGAACTCACTACTTGAAAAGCAACAAAACATTCTTAAAGACCTGATTATTAGAAAGAAGAAATTAGAAGATAGTTTTGTTGAGCTGCCCGAAAAAAGTACCGAACTAAAGAAAAATCAAAGATTTTTCGCCTTGTACGAAGAGTTTTACCTTTCCTTAATGCAAAGTAAGGCTCAATATCAAATTGCACAGGCTGGCACAACCACAGAGTTTAAAATTCTTTCGCCAGCTAACTTACCTTCTGCTCCCATTTCTCCAAATAAGCTGATAATTTATGGCATTGGGTTAGTATCCGGATTCATGTTTAGTTTTCTTTTTGTTGCCGTTCGTTATTTGATGCATAATAAAGTTACTACGGTTGGTGAATTGGAAAAACTTACAACTGCTCCTATTTTAGGTGCTGTTCCCGTTGCTTCAGAGAAAATGGAAATCACCAAATTGGTTATCGACCAAAGCCCGAAATCGGCAGTCAGTGAAGCACTAAGATCAATAAGAACCAATATTGAATTTATGTTGCATAACGATGCCAAAAGAGTAATAAGTGTAACATCAACAATTGGTGGTGAGGGCAAAACATTTGTATCCGTAAATCTTGGAGGCATTATAGCCTTATCTAAAAAGAAAGTGTTAATTCTTGATCTGGACATGCGTAAGCCGCGGGTTCATTTGTCATTTTCTGACAAAAACTCTGATAAGGGCATGAGTACGATTCTTATCAACAAACATTCTATTGAAGATAGTATTGTAAAAACAAATATTGAAAATCTGGACTATATTCCGGCAGGGCCTACCCCTCCAAATCCATCAGAATTATTATTAAACGGTGAATTTGAAAACCTTATTAAACAACTCAAGATCCACTACGATCTAATTATACTGGACACGCCTCCTGTTGGCTTAGTCACAGATGGCGTTTTGGCTATGAAAAAAGCAGATCTTGCCATTTATATTGTAAGGGCTAACTATACCAAAAAACTATTCTTATCAACCTTGAATAGGCTCATCAACGTAAACCAATTTAAAAATTTAGCTGTTGTATTAAATGCATCTTCAACCACTGGAAGTAACAGTTACGGTTACGGGTACTATGAAGAGAAGAAAAGCGATAACGTGATTAAAAGATTGGTAAGTTAAGGTGTTTAATCTATTCAGGAAAAAGCAAGTCGTTCCTAAAAATAAAATCTCTACGGATATTCATTCACACCTACTCCCAGGACTGGATGATGGGGTGGAATCATTCGAAGAGTCAATTGAATTGATTAGAAATTTTCAGCAATTGGGCTATAGTAAGCTTATAACCACACCGCACATCATGCACGACTTTTATAATAATAGTGCAGATGATATTGTATCTAAAACCTCTGAGTTAAATACGTTGATAGCTCAACAAGGTATCGAGATTGAAGTTGTTCCTGCTGCGGAGTATTATCTCGATGAGTACTTACTAGAAAAAGTGAATGACAAAGATTTCCCTTTATTGACCTTTGGCGATAATTATTTACTCTTCGAAACCTCTTTTATGAATCAACCATTTTATCTTAATGAGTTCATATTTTATGCTAAATCGAGAGGTCTAAATCCAGTACTCGCCCACCCCGAGCGTTATGCCTATTTGCAATCCAACCTTGAATTAATCGATGACCTCATTACAAGGGGCGTACTATTACAGCTAAACATCAATTCTATAACTGGCTATTATTCTAAACAGGTAAAAAAGATAGCAGAGAAGCTTATTGATAGTAAAAAAATACACTTTTTAGGAAGTGATTGTCACAATGCAAATCATATGGCGGTAACTCAAAATGCGCGTACTGAAAAGTATTATAATAAAGCATTGTCTTTACCTTTGCTCAATAATTCTATTTAATGATACTTGTCACAGGAGCAACGGGATTTTTAGGCAGCTATATTTGCAGGAAACTGTTAGATGAAAAACTTAAGTTTATTGCATTAAAGCGTCCGTCAAGTTCTCTCGCATTGCTTGAAGACGTCAAGGATCAGATTACGTGGCACGAGGGTGATATTACAAAAATTGACTCCATTGACTCAATCCTGGATAAAATAGATACCGTTATTCATTCCGCTGCAATAGTTTCTTTTCACCATTCTGAGTACGACCTCATGACTAAAGTAAATGTTGAAGGAACCAAAAATTTAGTGAATAGCTGCTTAAATTATGGTATCAATAAAATGATTTTCGTTAGCTCAGTGGCGGCATTAGGTAGGTCTAAGGCAGAAGGTGCAATAGATGAAACAAACAAGTGGCAAGAATCAAAGTATAACACGCACTATGGTGAGTCAAAATACTTAGCTGAGCTTGAAGTTTGGAGAGGCCATGTCGAAGGGTTGCAATCGGTAATCTTAAACCCTTCAGTCATTCTTGGCCCAGGAGACTGGAACAATAGCAGTTCATCAATTTTTAAATATGTCTGGGACGAAAAGCCATTTTATACCGAAGGTTATATCAATTATGTAGATGTTAGAGACGTCACTTCAATACTTTACAAACTGCTAAAATCAAACACAATTGGTGAGAGGTATATTGTAAATGCCGGTAAAGTCACCTTTAAAAGTATGTTTGATAAGATCGCCCTACGCTTCAATAAAAAACAACCTAAAATAAAAGCTACAGGTGCATTGGTCAAAATTGGTTTGTTCTTAGCCTGGCTCAAATATATTTTCACAAAAAAGAAACCTGTAATCACCCGTGAGACAGCCAGAGTGGGTAAAACTCAAATATACTTTGACAACAGTAAGGTCGTAAGTGAACTAAATCATACCTTTGTGCCACTTGACGAAACCCTTGACTGGGCCTGCAGTCACTACTTGGATAATAAAAAGTAGATTTCTTCTTTATTAATTATAGAGAAATTGATTAAATTCATTAAACCACCCAAGTGTTTGAATGGCAAGAAATTTTAAGAGAAAAAAAGAAGAAAACGAACTCATCATTAAGTTTGAAGAGCACTTAAAAAATAAAGCTTCTCACTTTTTCGATCTTGATAGTTTTGACTTCATTATCCAATATTTTCTAGATCTGGGTAAATACAATCGAGCTTTGTCTGCGGTAGAGCTTGCCATTGAGCAATATCCATTTTCTACGGAGTTGCTTATTACCAAGGCACAGATTCTCACCAACCTTCAGGATTATGATCAAGCAATTGAATTGCTTGATCAGGCGGAATCATTTCAACCCAACGATGCAGAAATTTATTTCTTGAAAGGCTCAATTCATTCTTTGCAAGGTGATTATGAAGATGCTATTGAAGCTTATGAAAAGAACCTTGTATTTACAGAAGATAAGGATGAAACGCTATACAGTATCGGACTGGCCTATCAGAGCATGGATAAGTATGACGAGGCCATTGAAGCGTATAAAAACACCATTGAAATAAACATATATCATGAAGGAGCTTTGTATGAATTGGCCTATTGCCTTGACATTAAGGGTGAGTTAGAAGGTAGTATAGCCTACTACAAAAAATTCATCGATGCCGACCCTTACTCGCAAGCTGCATGGTATAACCTGGGTATTGTTTACAATAAGCTCGAAAATTATGAAGACGCCATAAAGGCTTACGAGTATGCAGTATTGATTGAGGAGCATTTTTCTTCAGCATATTTCAATATGGGCAACACCTATGTAAGCATGAAGCAATATACCAAGGCTCTGGATGCTTATAAAAAAACACTAGATATCGAAGGTGCCAGCCCTGAAGTTTATTACCAACTGGGCATAACTTATGAAAAAATGGACCAGTATGAACTGGGCCTTAAATACTATCAAAAAGCGGCCAAGCTTGACACATTATATCATGAAGCGTGGTTTGGGGCCGCAGAATGCCTTAGAAAGCAAGAAAAATGGCATCAGTCCATACATTTTTACAATAAAGCATTAAAACTTGACCAGGAGAACCCGGCCTATTGGAAAGCAGTGGGAGATGCAGAATATCATGTCGGCAATATCGTCTCTAGTGTAGATGCTTATGAAGAGGCTGGCATGTTAGCTCCTGACGATAGAGATATTTGGTTGAGTTGGTCATATATTTACTACGAACAAGGTGAGTACAACAAAGCTATCGACCTGATGGTCAATGCGTTGGAAGAGATTCCAGATGATCCAGATTGTTTTTACAGACTAACGGCCTACCTAATAAGTGCCGGGAAATACCGAGAAGCCTTTAATTATCTCGAAAATGCCTTAATTTTGGACTTCGAAAAACACGAAGCCCTGTTTGAGTTCTTTCCAAAACTCGAAACACAAAAGGCTCTTTATAAAATTATTGATCAATTTAGAAAAGACAATTCCTAATGAATTATACTTTGAATAACATTCCTGAGCGCACTCAAAAGCCCAGGCAATATGGATTTACCATGGCTATGGACAAAGGTCTTAGCATTAGAGAAGTAGAAGACTTTATCAGCATGTGTGGCGATTATATAGACATCGTAAAGTTTGGCTGGGGAACTTCTTACGTAACTCCTAATCTCAAAGAAAAAATTAAAGTCTATAAAGATGCTGGTATCCCAGTATATCTCGGTGGAACGTTGTTTGAAGCCTTTATCGTACGTAACCAATTTGATGATTACCGCAAGGTACTCGATAAGTACGATTTACAATATGCAGAAGTGTCTGACGGCTCTATAGAGCTTGACCACGATAAAAAGTGCGACTATATCAGTAAATTATCTGAACAGGTGACCGTATTATCAGAGGTTGGCTCAAAAGATGCCGAGAAGATCATTCCTCCTTACCAGTGGATTAAACTGATGCAGGCGGAATTAGATGCTGGTGCCTGGAAAGTAATTGGTGAAGCACGAGAAAGTGGTAATGTTGGTCTATTTAGATCTTCAGGTGAAGTGCGATCAGGACTGGTACAGGAGATCCTTACCAAAATACCTTTTGAAAAAATACTTTGGGAAGCACCCCAGAAAGCACAGCAAGTATGGTTTATTAAATTGCTTGGTGCTAATGTAAACCTTGGAAACATCGCTCCGAATGAAGTGATCCCTCTGGAAACAATCAGACTAGGTCTCAGAGGCGATACATTCAATCACTTTCTTGCACTAAACGGAAATTCTTAACAGATCATGGCTGGGTTTAAAAATACCCTAATGCTTTATTTGAAAGGCATGGGTATGGGTGGTGCCGATGTGGTGCCAGGAGTGAGTGGCGGAACCATTGCTTTTATTACAGGTATCTATGAAGAACTGCTCGACTCAATTAAAGCTGTTGATATAGAAGCGCTAAAGCTTTTGTTTGCATTTAAATTTCAAGCTTTCTGGAGTAAAATTAATGGTAGTTTCCTATTACCGCTATTTTTAGGGATTCTGACCAGTGTATTTTCACTGGCCTCTTTGATGCACTATCTGCTAAATAATCATGCCATTTCACTTTGGTCATTTTTCTTTGGGCTAATTGTTGTTTCATCAATTCTGGTGCTTAGAGAAACCAAAAAGTGGAATCCGGTAAATATTGTTAGCATAATTGTCGGTATAGCTGTGGCATACGTAATAACAGAAGCTACTCCTACCACAACACCAGATGGGTATTGGTTTATCTTTTTAGCCGGAGCCATTGCTATTTGTGCTATGATTCTACCTGGTATTTCCGGAGCATTTATCTTACTCATCTTAGGTAAATATGCCTTTATTACTGCATCTCTAAGTAATTTAGATATTTTGGTAATTGCAGTATTCGGCCTTGGGTGTATCACAGGTTTACTCACTTTTGCCAGAGCAGTATCATGGTTATTGAAAAAATACCATGACATAGCAATATGTATTCTTTCAGGTTTTATGATTGGCTCTCTTAATAAAGTATGGCCATGGAAAATTGTAACCGGTTTTAGACTCAATTCTGAAGGTGAGCAGGTACCAGCCATTACAGAAAATGTACTGCCAGGTGAATATCTGAGACAATTAAATGAGAACCCACAGGTATTCCAAGGGGTATTATTTATGGCATTGGGAATTCTTATTGTAGTACTGATCGAAAAAATTGCTCATTACAAGACTAGTCCGCATTAGTTATGCCCTCATTTGGTCTGATTGGGAGAAAACTTGGTCACTCATTCTCAAAAGAATATTTTGAAACCAAATTTGATGAGTTAAACCTCACAGATCATTCTTATAACCTTTTTGAATTAGATGACATTGATGAGATTGAGAAAATACTAAAACTCAAACCGAAAGGCCTAAATGTTACTGTTCCCTACAAAGAAGAAATTATCCCATACTTAGACAGACTGGATGACAGTGCGAGCAAGGTTGGGGCTGTAAATGTTATCTCACTTGAAAAAAATGCTTTTGTAGGCTATAATTCTGATTTTTATGGTTTCAAAACTTCCTTACAACATTGGCTAAGCAATACAACACTAAAAGCATTAGTTTTAGGTACAGGGGGCGCATCGAAGGCTGTTATTGCCGCATTGGATGACTTGGGTATTGAATCTGTATTTATTTCAAGGCAGTCGGGTGAAAATCGTTTGACTTACAGCCAGGTTACTTTTGATACAATTGAGCAGCATCGCTTAATAATCAACACCACTCCATTGGGTATGTATCCTGAAGTAAATGAAAGCCCTGACATACCTTATAACAGCCTAACAACTCAGCACTATCTATACGATTTGGTTTACAACCCAGAGAAAACCGTATTTCTCAAAAAAGGCGAGGCTAAAGGAGCACAAGTAAAAAATGGCCTTCAAATGCTACATCTGCAGGCTGAAAAATCCTGGGAGATATGGAATGGCTAGTTAAGAATTCTATCCACACTTCTCTTTAAACGGTCTATTTGTTGAATATTCACCGTCAATATATCATTCAATATACTTGTTGAATAACCTCCACTTCCAACTTCTTTTGCCTCTGGTCCTTTTTGATGTTTGTATGACTGCTCAGCCAATCTTTTATGTGGTATCCTAAAACTTTTTTCTTGATTACACAGCGATATTAGTGCCTTGGCTGATGCTAAAACAGTCGGATTCAAGTCAGGTTTGTTTAATTCCAAAACCATATTTGAGACCAAGGAATTCTTTTCTGCAAAATTATAGAAGATGTCTCGAGTCTGAGGCAGATTAAATTTAAGATAGGTTTTTGCGAAAATCTGGTACTTATCGTTTTTCACATCAGCACCCCATAAAATATAATCATAAACAAACAGAGGCATTTCTACTGCTCCGGGGCCAATGAGATCCTGATTGTAGATACTAATAGGTTCAAAATAAAATCTAAGTTCATTGGCAAATAGCTCAGGAGGAACTGTACGTTTGGCATGAACTATTCCAGCAATAACATTTTTAAAAACGGTTTCTAGTTCTTTACAAAGAAAAACAAAGTCAGAAGAGTATGGAGAGGTCCAATATAAATCAATCAGCCTATGAATGGCCTCCATAAGGGGATTAAAACTTATTTTGACACTGTTTATCAACTCACGCTCCTCTTCATATTTAGTATAGGTCCGTAATCTTCTTCCTGCAGGATTCCATATAGTGTAATGCAGCAAAGTATCACGTGGAGGCATGTCTGTCTTTTCACTCAACTCACCAAGCACAAAGTCAAGTTCTGGCACCTCTGATACCGGCTCTAAACCATACTTTCTAATTGAACCAAGGTAGATACCTATGTCTCGCATAGCCGCCTGAGACTCATAGTAATTAAATTTAGCTAGCTTTTTAGGGACTGGTAATGACCTATACAAATCCCTGATCAATTGGCCTACATTATTTCCTTGATTGAGTTTAGGCACCCATTGAATTATTTCATCTACACCTAGAGGATCTGCATTAGCTATTTTAAGATCCTCTAAGTGTTGCCGTTTAAGCTGCCCTTCCCAAAATCGGTGTAGATTAGTTTTTATCATACACCTTCTCCAATTTTATCAAACCAATCCAAACAGTCCTTTTTAGCGTTAAAAGTTTTGATAGTGAGATTTCCAACCTTTGCCGTTGTATTAACTTTATCTACAGTTGCTTTTGCAAATACATCGTCTGAAACAAGCGCTGCCACTTTTTTTAACCCGGCTGCTTCCACCTGTGGAAACCATTCCTGAGTAAGGTAATCTTGTACTTCTTTTGACAGTACCCTAAGCTCGCGATGGTCACTCAGGTGCATTTTAGTATTATTATTTTTTATTTCTTTCGTCATCATCAAGCATCCTTTTTTTACTTGATCTAATTTTAGAAATCCCTTCCACTCTGCATAAATCACACTGTCGCTGTAGTAAATGTTGCAAAAGCTTTCATTCAATAGTTGTTCTCTCTGTTCCATATCCTTTTTTAGTTTTATTATTTTGCTTTATAAAACTAGTCTCTCAAAAAAGGATAGTCCACTTAATATTTTACTGTATCTATTACATGTAATACTATTTAACTTTTTAGTTTTAATGCGATTGTACAAAAAACACAACCTATTGATAGCTAGATGAGTTAGTTAATATCACGTTGCTTTCTAAAATCGAAATGAGCAAAGTTTTATTTAGAAATCATTGAATCAACATGGTCTATTATCGGTTTTGCAATCTTTTATTACATAAAATAATTAATGACAATTGATGAGTTTTAAGCTTTCTAGTGAATATCAACCTATGGGCGACCAGCCCAATGCCATAAACCAACTAACCGAAGGAATTGAAGGCGGTGAGCCATTTCAAACGCTACTGGGAGCCACAGGCACAGGTAAGACGTTTACTATGGCCAATGTAATTTCAAAGGTCGACCGACCTACAATTGTATTATGCCATAACAAAACGCTGGCTGCCCAGCTCTACGGTGAATTCAAGAGGTTTTTCCCGGAAAATGCTATTGAGTACTTCATTTCATACTATGATTATTATCAACCTGAAGCTTATATCCCAAATTCCAACCTCTATATAGAGAAAGACCTGTCAATCAATGAAGAAATAGAAAAACTAAGGCTGAGTGCAACCTCATCTCTGCTTACTGGTAGAAGAGACGTACTCGTTGTAGCCTCTGTTTCCTGTATTTATGGTATTGGCAACCCCGAGGAGTTTGGTAACAATGTGATAAAATTGAAAGTGGGTGAAACCATCCCCAGAAATAAATTATTGTTTTCTCTGGTCGACATCTTGTACAACAGGACTTCAGTGGAATTTAAGAGAGGTACTTTCAGGGTAAAAGGAGATACTGTAGATATATTTATTGCCTATGGCGACTTTGCCTATCGTGTGATTTTTTGGGGAGATGAAATTGAAGCTATTCAAAGGATTGATCCAGAATCAGGATCAAAAATCTCTGATGAAAAGGTGATCACCATTTTCCCGGCAAACCTTTTTGTAACCGGCAAAGAATCACTTCATCAAGCTATTCATGAAATTCAAGACGATTTAATGGCCCAGCTCGATCAGTTTAAACTTGAGAAACGACATCTGGAAGCCAAGCGGTTGCAAGAACGTACAGAGTTTGATATTGAGATGATGCGTGAGCTAGGCTATTGTTCTGGTGTAGAAAACTATTCACGTTATTTTGATGGACGTACACCAGGGGCAAGACCTTTCTGCTTGCTCGACTATTTTCCTGATGACTATCTTATGATCATTGACGAAAGTCATGTAACTGTACCACAAGTAAGAGCAATGTGGGGAGGTGACAGGTCGAGAAAGGTAAATCTCGTAGACTTTGGGTTTAGGCTACCTTCGGCTCTAGACAACAGACCACTTACATTTAACGAGTTTGAGTCAATGCTCAATCAAGTTGTTTATGTGAGTGCAACACCTTCAGAATATGAACTGAGAAAGTCTGAAGGCATTATTGTTGAACAGATCATTAGACCTACGGGCCTACTTGATCCTGAAATTGATGTAAGACCAAGTCAAAATCAAATTGATGACTTGCTTGAGGAAATTGATGAACGAATTAAAAAAGAGGAGCGTGTGCTTGTTACCACGCTCACAAAAAGAATGGCGGAGGAATTACACAAATTTTTAGAAAGAGCCGGGGTAAAATGTAGGTACATCCATAGCGAAGTAGATACACTTGAGCGTGTAGAAATTTTGAGAGAGCTGCGCCTAGGTGTCTTTGACGTATTAGTAGGAGTAAACTTGTTAAGAGAAGGCCTTGACTTACCCGAAGTGTCACTGGTAGCTATTTTAGATGCCGACAAAGAAGGGTTTCTTAGAAATCAAAGGTCACTCATACAAACCATTGGTAGAGCTGCACGTAATGTAAATGGACGTGTAATAATGTATGCAGATAAGACGACAGACTCTATGAAAAACGCCATTGATGAAACTAACAGACGTAGAAGCATACAGATCGCCTATAACGAAAAGCATAACATTACCCCTACTACAATCATCAGATCAAAAGACTCGATAATGGAGCAAACCAAGGTTGCTGACAAAAAATCTACGGGACGCAACTACTATATTGAAGAAGAACATTCTGTTGCTGCAGACCCTGTAGTGGCTTATATGGATAAGAATGGTTTGCAAAAAATGATTAGCAAGACGCAAAAGTCCATGGAAAAAGCAGCCAAGGAACTCAACTTTATGGAAGCAGCCAAACTTAGAGATGAATTAAAAGAGCTGCAGGAATTGTTAAAAGAAAAAGGTTAGGTGGTTTCTTTCAGGATAACACTTCCTGAATTTTATCCGTTAATAGATAGAAACTTAGAATTGTATGAGTAAGAAACAGTTTTTTATTGGGGTATTCCTTGCTTCTGTATTTGGAGCGCTACTTTCGGCCAGTTTGATATTTTCATACCTGGAAAATAATTTAACGCAACAAGATTACAATAGTATTACCGAGAGACAACAGGCGGTTTCTTTCACCAATTATGCCGACTCATCCATCATCGTACCTGAGGGACTTAACTTCATGCACGCTGCAGATAAAGCAGTTGTAGGGGTGGTACATATTAGAGCTTTATATGGAACTGGTGAAAGAAGCATTAACCCTTTAGAGGGCTTTTTCAGAAATCCGTCACAATCCTCCGGCTCAGGGGTGATCGTCTCTGATGATGGTTACATAGTGACTAACAACCATGTTGTGTCAGACGCAAGTGAAATTGAGGTAGTGTTAAATGATAATAGAAGTTATTACGCCAAGGTGATTGGTACAGACCCAACTACTGATTTGGCCTTACTCAAAATTGATGCTACGCAACTTGAGTTTATACCCTATGGCAGCTCAGATAATGTACGTGCTGGTGAGTGGGTATTGGCCGTTGGCAACCCATTTGACTTAAACTCCACCGTAACAGCAGGTATTGTGAGTGCCAAAGCAAGAAATATCGGGATCTTAAGAGACAAGAATAATCTGCAAATAGAATCATTCATCCAGACTGATGCGGCAGTAAATCCCGGCAATAGCGGAGGTGCTTTGGTAAACCTCAATGGCGAGCTCATTGGTATTAATACAGCGATTGCCACACCTACAGGAAATTATGCAGGGTACTCCTTTGCAGTGCCTGTGTCTTTGGTTAAAAAGGTTATTGATGATTTACTAGAATTTGGCGAAGTACAACGAGGCTTATTAGGCATTAGGATTGGTGATGTAAATGCCAGACTTGCTGAATTACAGGATCTCAGTGTCGTCAATGGTGTATTCATCAGTCAGGTAAATGAAAATAGTGCTGCACTCGAGGCCGGACTCGAAGCTGGTGACGTCATCATTGCTATTGATGGCACAGCAGTAAACAATGTCTCCGAACTGCAGGAAATGGTTGCTAGAAACCGACCTGGTGATGAAGTGGAAGTAACTTATATGAGAGGAGACAACAAGGCAGAAGTGGTAGCTACTCTAAAAGACTTTGAAGGCAACACAACATTAGCAAGGCGTACCTACAGCAATGAAATAGAAGGTGCAGAATTTAAAGAACTTTCCATTGAAGTACTCGAAAGCCGTAAAATCAAGAATGGTATTATTGTCACCGATATTGGAGATGGTAAATTTGAAGAGGCAGGTATTCAGGTAGGCTTTATTATTACAACTATCGATAAGGTGGCTGTTACCAGCATTGAAGATCTTCACAATATCCTCACAAACAAAAAAGGAGGCATGCTCATCGAAGGAATTAAATCAAATAGTGAGCGTGGTGTTTATGGTATTGATTGGTAGTCAATCCATCAGCTTTTTTTATTGGAACACAATTACAATCGGTTGCACACAATTTTATAGTTTTGCAGTTCATAAAAAAGCAAGACTATGAATGACAACCAATTTGGCATAAAAGAGGCCCTTAGCGCCCTTGGACTTAAAGAAACCAATTCCGGAACATCAACTGGTACAAAGTGGATGGCTAGCAAAGGAGATGATATAGCAAGTTACTCTCCTGCTGATGGAGCTTTAATCGGAAAAGTAAACACAACAACCCCAGAGCAATACGAAGAAATAATAACTACGGCACAAGATGCTTTTAAATCATGGAGGCTTGTTCCTGCTCCAAAGAGAGGTGAAGTTGTAAGACAAATTGGTGAAGAGTTAAGAAAATATAAAGAGCCACTTGGCAAGCTTGTTTCATACGAAATGGGTAAGTCTTATCAGGAAGGACTTGGTGAAGTACAGGAAATGATCGATATCTGCGATTTTGCAGTTGGATTATCCAGACAACTTCATGGCCTAACAATGCACTCCGAGCGTCCAAGTCATAGAATGTACGAACAATACCACCCACTTGGTATTGTTGGAATAATATCAGCCTTTAATTTTCCGGTGGCCGTTTGGTCTTGGAACTCAATGCTGGCATGGGTGTGCGGTGATGTTTGTGTTTGGAAGCCTTCAGAAAAAACTCCTTTGTGCAGTGTTGCGTGTCAGAACATAATCACAGAAGTATTTAAAGCCAATGACGTGCCTGAGGGTGTATCTAGTATAGTAAACGGTGACTACACTGTTGGCGAACTAATGACAAATGATAAGCGAGTTCCACTAATATCTGCAACAGGCTCTATCAGAATGGGTAAAAAAGTAGGTGCTGCCGTTGGAGCCAGACTAGGTAAGTCTTTATTAGAATTGGGCGGTAACAATGCAATGATCATCTCAGAAAATGCAGATCTGGATATTGCAATCACAGGAGCACTATTTGGCGCTGTTGGTACTTGCGGTCAGCGTTGTACTTCAACCAGAAGACTGATTGTTCACTCTAGTAAGTATGAAGAAGTTAAAAATAAACTTACAAATGCCTACAAACAGCTAAATATTGGCAATCCACTAGACGAAAATAATCATGTGGGTCCTTTAATTGATAAAGATGCTGTGAAAATGTACTTATCAGCTTTAGACAAAGTAAAGGAAGAAGGCGGCCAAATAATTGTTGAGGGCGGAGTGTTGGAAGGCGAAGGTTATGAGTCTGGTTGCTATGTAAAACCTGTTATTGCTGAAGCTAAAAATGAAATGCAAATTGTACAGGATGAAACATTCGCTCCTATCTTGTATATCATGAAATATGACACACTGGATGAGGCAATAGCAATACAAAATGGTGTTGTTCAGGGCCTTTCTTCAGCCATTATGACTAGTCACATGAGAGAAGCTGAGAGATTCTTATCTCACGCAGGCTCAGATTGTGGTATCGCTAATGTTAACATCGGTACCTCCGGAGCCGAGATTGGCGGTGCCTTTGGTGGAGAGAAAGAAACAGGTGGTGGCCGTGAGTCAGGATCTGATGCATGGAAAGTATACATGAGAAGACAAACCAATACAATCAATTACGGCACAGATTTGCCACTGGCACAGGGTATTAAGTTTGATTTGTAATAGACTTGATAATATTATCAATTAAGAATAGGGCTGTAAAAGGCCCTATTTTTTTGTCCAATTATTCATATTTTACACTATTTTGTTGACAACCTTACATCTGGATTAATATCCTTTTATAAAGTTCATTTTGTTATTACTTAGCTAAGATTTATATTAGATAACCATATAAAGAGGTAACGAAATGTCAGATAAAGCAAAACAATATAACTCGGTAATGTTAATCGATGATAATGAGATAGATAACCTCATCAATCAAAAGATGATAGAAGCTGCCGACATCTCTAAATACATATACACTCACACGGGAGCTAAAAGCGCAATAGAATTTCTCAAGAATATTGAGAAAATCGAAGATTTATCTGATCAGGTTTTACCAAATGTTATCTTTCTTGATATCGATATGCCTCTTATGGATGGTTTTCAATTCTTAGATGAGTTTGGAAAATTAAACGAGAGCACTAGAAAAAAGTGTAACATCGTAATGCTCACTTCTTCAATCAACCCTCAGGACTTACATAAGTCGAAAAAATATAATGTAAAGCAGTATATCAACAAGCCTTTATCACAGGAAAACTTAGCTAAACTGGATGTTTAGCTCATTACTTCTGTTTGACATAACTTATTGACAAAGTTACTATCCCTTTTGATGAGCATAGTTGGAGCAAAATAAGTGGTGCTTGTTTGTGGGAATTTATCAATAATCGCCTGAATTTTTTCAGGCTTATTCTTTTTAATTTCGCTGATGGCAATCTTTAGAATTTTTGTCATCTGAAGAATATGCTCACAATTATCTTTTCCAAGGATTCTCACCTGGCGCTGCACACTATTAATTAACTGATTGAAAAGGTCGTAATCATTCTGCATACAGTATTGAATAGCCAATAAGACCTTCAACTCCACAAGCATGTACGGGTATTTTTTCAATGACGTCTCATTCATCAAACCATTCAGCCATTTGCTGGCATCATCATAGTTTCCTACATAATAACATGACAATGCCCTGAAAATCGAGTATGTCAGGTAAGTCGGCAAATCTTGTTTGTCTAACTCAAAGTCTTGAAACATACCTTCAGACTCCTCATACATTTCATGTTCCGTGCCTAATCTAAGGTGGCGCTGCATCTTGGTAACAAGAAATTGTGCTGGATAAGTATACAGCGCATAGTTTGTCAAAAGGTTATCTGCGGCATCATTTACCTCCTCATAGAAGCGCTCTGCTTTGCGGTAAACTTTGTAATGATTATAATACTCGAGTTTGAGAAATTCGAAAACCAAATTAAGGTGATAATAAATGGAATCCAGCTCATACGAATCAAATATTTCCTGAACCTTATCCAGAATATCTTCAACCGGCTCTACATCATTGTCATAGTTGTCATCTTCCATGTCCACAAAAAGTCTGTGAAAAATATTAACACAGCTATGGTAGACATATAACCTATGCGACTCATATAAGTCCTTTACATTACTCAGCTCCTTTAACAAAAGCGTCAGCTCAAGTTTATCAGTTCCTTCACCTGATAATGTATAATAACCATACTTTTTAAAATATTCAGCCAGGATATCTTCAGCTTTATCAACCGCTAATGTATATGCTACATGCCTATTGTACAGTTGAGAGTAGCTAAAATGATCTGGTGAATTTATATGAAGCTTTTTGAGTGATTTATAAACAATGGTAAGCTCATTGGAAAGATCATAATCCAATAATTCCTTCTCAAGCTTTTTAAGAGTGGCAATGGCAATTGCCTTTTTCTTGGTAAATATAATCTCATTGATATTTGCTACTTTCTTTAGGATATCCGTTCGTGGACTCTCCATTTGTTGGAGCAAATACTCTTCAATTTTTTGATTTAGACGTGATCTCAGGGTATAATAGGCATTTGTATTAACACCTAGTTCCTGCATGATTTTCGTATCAGAAAGCTGTCGCTCACGCATAGCTTTCAGGAGGTAAGCAGATTTGTCTGCGCTACTATCAATTAGTGAATCGTGAATAGCCTGAAAGTCTCTCGAAGAAAGTTGTTTAATTATATTTTTCAGCTTTGCCATACCCTAATTATATCCACCGTTAATCGTAAAATTGTCTATTGTTTGAAAGAAATAAAAACAAAAGCCTGTACTCAGGCCTTTAGCAAATGAAAAGATAATAAATATATCCAACAGATTCGTAGGAAAGCACAAACTATTTTAGGTCAGCACAACTAAGCCAATGGTAACTAGGAGGTTAGATTTTACTCTTATTGTATGCCGTTTTTCTTAGAATATATCCGAAAAATGGTGCGTAGTGTTTTTGTTAAATTTCTATATATTTGCACTCCTCAAAGGGGGGAATTAGCTCAGTTGGCTAGAGCGCTACACTGGCAGTGTAGAGGTCACCGGTTCGAATCCGGTATTCTCCACAATAAAGGCTCTTAGAAATACTTCTGAGAGCCTTTTTAACTATTAGGGGTACACCAAGGGGTAAACAATTAAAAATAATGAAATTGAGATATTGCCCTCTTTCGGTATTAAGCTTTGAAAATTTGTAAACAGGAGTATCTCTCTTATTATTGAATTTTGCTTATTTTGAAAATTTGTGAAGCTGCCAAAGTGATATTATGTCCTTGTAAGTCAGTAACAATTACAGTTCCCTTTTCCTTATTAATAGTTTTAACTGAGCCGGATCCTAAACTACGCTCAAATTGAATATGTACAGTTTCACCGATTTCTAAATTTTTTAAATCTTCTACCTTCATTTTTAATGTTTTATAAAGTCGAAATGTTTTAAGCAAGTAGTGCTTTAATTAAACTAGCTATGGAGATTACAATACCTATAACAGCTATGATGCGCCACAATCTGGCATTTCCTAATTCTAAATTTAGTTTATCCCTCTTCTTTTCTTTCTCTCTATCTAATGCTTTTAAGTAATTCGAGTATCCTCCATAGTAGACAATGTCTTTGACTATTGAAGTTGCATAGTAGATATAATCAGCATCAAATCTCTCAATTATTTTAAGAATCACCATTTCTCTAACAAGATGATGGACGCTGGAATCATCACTTATTTCTAAATTTTCATCGCACCAGTTTAAAAAGTGATTGTATAATACCCTTCCGTTTCCAGAATGGTGAAAATATTCAGCTGATTTATCAACAAGGAATAAATTAGTTTTATCCATATTTTACATTTTTTTATCGGCAACCAAGTCCTTTGGACTCACCTTCAGCACCTCAGCTATTTGACTGAGCTGTTCCAACCTGGGTTGACTCCTATTGTTAACCCACCTAGACACATATTCACGACTCTTGCCAAGGTCATTAGCAAGTGAAGTAATACTGACGTTCTTATCGCGTAAAACTTCTTTTATTCTGTTATAACACACAATGTAAATATATGCCTGTGAATTATTTATTCACAGTAATTTAGTAATAATACCAATCATTTCTTATAGTTGTGAACTATTAGTTCACATTTACCCAACTCTTAAACTTTAATATCTTTATGGAAACAGTAGAAAAATTGAAATCTGATTTAAAGGATCAAATCGCAAATCAGTTCATCGAGGGTTTTGATGCTTCCACCAGGGTTGAATGAATCTACTTCTTTCAGAGTTGTATAGTTTATAGCTATCACTATTAAACCCATTAATAAATTTATCCTTAGTGCTCATCCCATCAATGCCATTTTAACCGATTGCATTTGTGTCTTTTTTGGAATATTGACATATTTCGCGAAGCTTTTATAGTCTCGATGGCCAGTGAACATCATCACTGTTTGAGCCGGTATTCCCTTTAAAAGTAAATTAGTAGCAAATGTCCGTCTTCCGGTGTGTGTAGTGATCAGATCGTGTTTAGGTTTATAAGTTGTTTTTACCAACTTTCCAATAAACCTATGAACTTCAAATTGTTCGTTTATTTTAGCCTCCTCACAAAGATCCTTTACAAAGGCGTTCATCTTCTGATTACTTATAGGATGAACTGTACCGCTGATTAATTCTTTTATTATAGATTCAGCCTCCGGGGTTAATGGAAGCTCTACAATATCACCTGTTTTCTGCTGTCTGATTTGAAGCAAAACGGTTCCATCGTCATCTTTTTTTAAATGCTCTTTACGGATTCTCGAATAATCAGAATACCTGAGACCTGTGAGTGTACTAAGTATGAATAGTTTTCTTACATTTTCCAGATAACCTTTGCCTTTTAAATCGGCCTGACGTACTGCCTCCACCTCCTCAGAGGTCAATGCTACTTTTAATGTGTCCTTTTGATAGATAGGTTTAAAAGACTTGTAATCCGTAACCTTAGTAAAATCGTTTTCAACGGCCCAATTCAAAAACATTTTCAAAACCCCAATATATTTTGCCGCTGTCTGATTATTTATGCCGCTGTCATATAGATATGATTGAAATTTCTCTAACCTGGATTTATTAATAATTTCGAAATCCCAAATTGGAATACTAGGTCTTTTTTCGAACCCTTCAAGATGCACTTTAAGGCTATTGAATTTTTTAAAGCTGGCTTTAGTAAAGCGTCCCTTCTTATCTTCAAGATAAGCCTCCCATACTTCCCAAAAGCCATCCTCTCCATTCGATTTATCTATGGGTTTCAATTTTTTGTTAATATATCTTGTTGTAGGATTCAAGCCCTGTGCCTTCGCTTCATCATAGATCGTCCTTACCCTATCTTTAAACGATTGTTGATTCACAGAACCATGTAAATACTCATTTTTGAGCTGATAGGATTTATCTGACTTTTTTACTTGCTTTTTGGTATCGCTCCATGATTTAGGATGTACTGAATAATCAGTATAAATCTTCAGTCGGTTCTTTCTACCGTCAGTTAGAAGACAGATAATTCTTGTTTCAAACTGAGCGTTCCTATCTTTTAAGATATAATTTACCGTAGCCATTCATTATTTTTGATCGATCAAGTAAATATAAAAAATATTGACTAGGGGTACACCAAGGGGTACACATTTTTTAATTATGACTAATCATGACGAACTAATATGCCAATAAATATAGCTAAAAACAATATTTGAGCCATTTCACAGTTCACTGAAATTCAAAGGTTCGAATCCGGTATTCTCCACTAAAGCACACTTGATCTATCAGGTGTGCTTTTTTTTGTTTAAGGATTGCGAGACAGCAATGATTCATTCACAGAAAAATTTGTTATTAATGACCTAGTTTATCATAATTATTATAATAATTAGACAATTAAATCATACATTAGTATTATAAATAAACTAATCGCTATTTCAAATGACAGCAATTATTGGTGTGTTAAATCGATCTGCGGTGGCAATTGCAGCAGATAGTGCCGTTTCTATAGATTCTGGAGGAAAATTTAAAGCATATAATCATGCTAATAAAATATTCAACCTATCTTCTAATCATGCTATAGCAATATTAATTTATAATAGTGCCAGTTTATTGGGAATACCTTGGGAAACAATCATTAAATCGTACAGGAAAAAAGAAAAGTCATTTAATTCAGTCAAGGCTTACAGAGCAGACTTCATTAATTTCGTAAAGAGTTTTGAAAAAAAATATCATAAAGATGGTTCATTTAATACCTTGAATCAAATTGCGTGGGGTGTTATCGATGTTGCTGAAAAGGAATATATGCGGCAATTAGAATATGAAGAAGAAAAGTTGAATGAACTACCTAGTGACAAAATAATCATTGCTCAAAATGATATTTTCAAACAAGTTATCAAATCAAATATTAAGGCTGCTAAAAATCTACCTAGTATACAGATAAAAGAAAGCATTGTTAAAAATGAAATTAATTCAAATAAAACAGATATTGATAACCTATTCGAAAAATTCTGCATACATCATCAGTTAGAAACAAAACAACATATTGAAGCTTTTTATAAATTAATATATATGGCTGCCGTGAAAGAAGTATTTCTTGAATCTCATACTGGTCTTGCATTTTGTGGGTTTGGAGATGACGAAATCTTCCCTTCATGTTATCGTGCCACAATTGGTGGATTTGTTGGTGAAATACGATATTCAGTGGACAATTACCCCGCAATAATAGAAAACTCTAACACATCAAGTATTGTTCCGTTGGCCCAGACTGATATAATGAGCACCTTCATTGAAGGTATAGATCCATCTTCCAAAGAGAATTTACCTAATATAATAAGAGAAGCACTGGCTAAGTTTAAAGATGTCGTAGTGAAAAGTATTGATAACTCGTCCGAAAATGAAAAAAAACTTGGAAATGTATTAGAGAAAAGTATCGATGACATTGTTCAAATACTCTCTGAAGATTTAGAAAAAATTAGAAGAGATTCGCATGTACAACCAATGTTAGATACAATCAGCTTTTTATCTAAAGAAGACTTGGCTGAATTGGCCGAATCCTTAATTAATTTGACCTATTTAAAAAGAAGAGTAACTTTTGATGAAGAATCAGTTGGTGGCCCTGTTGATGTCGCTGTAATAACCAAAGGCGATGGCTTCATATGGATAAAAAGAAAACATTATTTTGAACCTGAATTAAACCTTCAGTATATTGCAAACGTTATTAAATCGTAAGAAGAAAATAAAATGAATCAATATAAATCCATATTCAAAAGGGGTAATAAAACTTTTTCTTCTTCTGAAAAAGATTTTTCTCAAGAAATAAACGATGTTGTCACAAAAATAAAAGACGCATTAAACTCGAGACTTCAAGAAGAAGGAATTGATATCAAAATCAGCTAATCAAAAAGGCCTTCGCCCAAACCTAAATCGCTTCCTGTAGTATTTCATGTCCAGGTCACTGATCACCACTCCCAGGGAACTGGAACTATGGATAAACTTGACCTTATCTCCCCTGGCCTCAGTGACCAAACCCACATGAGTTACCTTTCTTTTTTTCTTGCCTGTTGCAAAAAAGACTAAATCACCAGGCTCCAACTTTTTCCGTTTTACCTTTTTACCCACCTCACTTTGTGCCTCAGAGGTTCTTGGTAAATCATAACTCACCATTCTAAATGAGTTACAAAGCAAACCCGAGCAGTCGATACCTGATCTTGAGGTGCCTCCCCATTTATAAGGTGTACCAATAAAACCTTTGGCTGTAGTGATAACTGTTTCAATACGTTGCTGTCGTATTTTTGCCTTTTTCGCAGAAGCGCAGGAAGTAATAATAACGACCAAAAGCAGAAAAATTGAGAGTTGTGAAATTCTCATAATTAAGTAAGTTTAAAAAATAGCGGCCATAGCCTAATTTGTCATTATCTTTTGCAAATTCAAAAAGAATTTAATTACACGCAAATAATTGATTAAAACTTCAGTGAGATTACCCAACTTCAAAGCCCTAAAGCAACAGCTCACTGGTGAGTTTTTTACAGACTTCACCACACGACAAATCTATGCCACGGATGCTTCGGCATATCGAGAGATACCCATGGCTGTAGCCATCCCAGCAACAAACGAAGATATCCAATCAATTATTCAATTTGCAAACAAACATCGGTTATCAATAATTCCTCGCGCAGCAGGCACTTCATTGGCAGGGCAGGTTGTTGGGTCAGGCATTGTTGTTGATGTATCGAAAAATTTCAACAAAATATTAGAGCTAAACACCACGGAAAAATGGGTAAAAGTACAGCCTGGAGTCATCAGGGATGAGCTGAACATGTTTTTGAAGCCCCACAATTTACTTTTTGGACCTGAAACGTCTACCGCCAATAGAGCAATGATTGGAGGCATGATCGGCAACAATTCATGTGGTTCAAATTCAATTGTATATGGCAGCACACGTGATCACTTAATATCTGTAAAGGGCTATTTAAGTGATGGTTCTGAAGTAGAATTCAAAGCCTTATCACCTGAGGAGTTTGAAGCTAAGACGCAATTAGACACTCTTGAAGGTGAAGTATACCGTAAGCTAAAAGAGGTGTTGTCAAATGAAGAAAATCAAAAAGAAATAACATCTGAGTTTCCGAAACCAAGTATCAAAAGACGCAACACAGGCTATGCGCTTGATCTACTTCTACAATCCAGTGTTTTTGGTGAATACAGCCAAAACATCAATTTGTGTCAGCTTATTGCGGGATCAGAAGGTACGCTCATGTTTATTACCGAAGCAAAATTAGCTTTGAATGACATTCCGAAAGGAGAAAAAGGATTGCTCTGTGTACACTTCAACTCCATACATGAGTCATTGAAGGGAAATTTAATTGGCCTAAAGTATAAACCGTATGCCAGTGAGTTGATGGATCATCATATTTTGGAGCGCACAAAAGATAACATTGCTCAGCGTCAAAATCGATTCTTTGTACAAGGTGATCCTAAAGCCATACTTGTCATCGAACTACTTGGCACCGATAACGAAGATCTTCAAAACAAGGCTGAATCGCTAACTAATGAATTGAAGGATGCCAATTTCGGGTATCACTTTCCTTTAGTAACAGGTAAGGATATGGCCAGGGTTTGGAATTTAAGAAAGGCTGGTTTAGGTCTTCTTAGCAACATTCCGGGCGATGCCAAACCCGCACCAGTCATAGAAGATACGGCTGTAGATGTCGAAGACCTACCCGACTACATTCAAGCCTTTAACAAAACACTTGATAAATATGGATTGTATTGCGTGCACTATGCACATGCCGGCTCCGGAGAGTTGCACCTCAGACCAATACTTAATTTAAAAACAGCTGAGGGACACCAGCTCTTCAGAACTATACTTGATGAGATTGCGCAGCTAGTGAAAAAGTATAAAGGATCGCTTAGTGGAGAGCATGGCGATGGAAGGTTGCGTGGTGAGTTTATTCCATTTATGATTGGGGAGAAAAACTATCAACTCATAAGGCAGGTGAAAAACAGCTTTGATCCGTACCACACCTTTAATCCAGGGAAAATTGTAGACACTCCCCCAATGGATACTTCCTTGAGATTTAAACCCGGGCAAGAGACAAGAATATTTGATACAGTATTTAATTTTGATGAAAGCCAGGGCATCTTACGTGCTGCTGAACAGTGTAATGGATCGGGTGATTGTAGAAAAACACATCTTTCAGGTGGTGTGATGTGCCCATCATATATGGCCACCAAAAATGAAAAGGATACAACACGAGCCAGGGCTAATATTCTACGCGAAGTGCTTACTCACTCTGATAAGAAAAACGCCTTTGATAGTGAAGAGATAAAAGCTGTAATGGATTTGTGCCTTTCATGTAAAGGCTGTAAAGCTGAGTGCCCTTCAAATGTCGATGTCGGTAAGCTAAAAGCTGAGTGGCAACACCAGTATTATCAAATACATGGAGTGCCATTACGCACTAAACTCATAGCCAATTTTACTCGACTCAATAAATTTGCCTCCAAAATCCCCCGGATTTACAATGCATTTACTCAAAACAAGCTCACAGGTTCTTTGATGAAACAATTCAGTGGCTTTGCCTTAAAGCGTTCTCTGCCTGAGCTCTCAAAAATCACTTTGCGAGACTGGTACCATCAGAGGAAGTCACTAGAGCATTTTGAAAGGGAAGTCTATCTTTTTTGTGATGAGTTCACTAACTATAACGATGTAGCCATCGGCATGAAAGCAATAGAACTGTTGGAGCACTTCAAAGTAAAAGTGCATCTGATAGCTCATGAAGAAAGTGGGCGTACCTACCTTTCCAAAGGATTACTCAGCAAGGCTAAAAGTATCGCCACAAAAAACGTATCAATATTATCTGGTTTCATTACAAAAGAAACTCCTTTAATTGGCATCGAACCTTCGGCCATTTTGTCTTTTAAAGACGAGTACCCCAGCTTAGTGGACAAATCTTTAAGGAACGAGGCTTCGGCACTGGCTGAGCATGTAATGCTTATTGATGATTACCTGGCCCAACTTATTGAGGAAGGTCACATTCAAAGTGATGCTTTTACAGATGAGGTTAGAACAATAAAACTGCATGGGCATTGTCACCAAAAAGCTATCACAGGGACAAACGCTACTGAAAGAATGCTCTCGTTTCCAACAAACTACAGCGTGGAGACCATACCTTCAGGGTGTTGCGGCATGGCTGGTTCTTTTGGTTACGAAAAAGAACATTATGATGTATCTATGTCTATAGGCGAACTGGTGCTGTTTCCGGCTGTGAGAGACGCAGATAATGAAACGCTTGTTGCCGCTCCGGGCACAAGTTGTAGACATCAGATTAAAGATGGAACAGGCAAAAGAGCCTTACATCCCGTAGAGATTTTATATGATGCCTTAGTATAACTTTGAATTATTCGTCTTGATATTTCACACAAAGTGGCACAAAGCATACACAAAGAGGCACTAAGAAATCATTGAATTCTCTGTGGCTTCTTTGTGTTCCTCTGTGTTACGATTTACAAATATTATGTTTACCAATGCTTAAAAGGCTTTGTAATCTTACCAATTCAGTAAATATCAATACATTTGTCGCATGTGTGGATTAACGGGTATATACGCTTTCAACATGATAGGTCGGGTAAGCATGATCAACATAGCCAATGCTACTGATGCCCTTTCTTCTCGTGGACCTGATTTTCAAAACATATACAACGATCAGCAAGTCGCTTTAGGACACCGGAGGCTATCAATTATTGACACCTCGCCTGACGGCCACCAACCCATGTGGGACAGTACTGGCCGGTATTGCATCATATTTAATGGCGAAATCTACAACTACAAAGAGCTCAAAGAACAGCACCTGAGTGATGACCTTAAATTACAATCTGCCACAGATACAGAGATTCTCTTATACCTCTATATAAAAAAGGGTAAAGAATGCCTCAACGACCTAAATGGCTTTTTCGCGTTTGCGATATACGACATGACTGAGCAATCTGTATTTGTTGCCCGCGACCGCTTGGGCATAAAGCCCTTGTACTATATGCATGATGAAAACCGCGTTTTATTTGCTTCAGAAATGAAGTCAATTATGGCCTATGGTATTGAAAAAGAGATTGATTACACAGCGCTCTACACCTATTTACAACTCAACTATATACCTGCTCCCAGGACCATCTTCAATAGTGTGAAAAAATTGCTACCTGGCCAGTATATGGAGGTGTCAAACGAAGGAGTAAGTATTGATACATATTATCACCTGCCTGATAAAAAAGTGACTGTTGCCAATGACTATGAGGGTCAAAAGGCACAATTTAAAACACTCATGGCCAATGCCGTTGAAAAACGATTAGTAGCAGACGTACCATTAGGATCATTTCTTAGTGGCGGTATTGACTCCTCTGTGGTGGCGACTTTAGCTGCTCAACGCAAACCTGATTTGCATACCTTTTCTATAGGTTACGCTGATGAAAAATTCTTTGATGAAACGAGTTACGCCAAAGAGGTTGCAAAAAAGGTCGGCACCGAGCACACCGTATTTTCTTTAACAAACAAAGACTTGTATGCACATGTCGATGATATCCTCAATTATATCGATGAACCATTTGCAGACTCTTCGGCTATTGCAGTTTACATTCTATCAAAAGAAACTAGAAAACATGCTACTGTAGCCTTATCGGGTGATGGGGCAGACGAACTCTTTGCTGGCTATAACAAACACGCAGCTCTTTTTAGCATGCAACATGGAGGAGCCAAAGCCTCCATGGTGAAAGCCTTAGGCCCTTTGTGGTCGATGTTGCCAAAGTCGAGAAATGGGAAGATTACCAATATTTTCAGACAACTGGATCGCTTCAGTAAAAGCGCAAAGCTCAATAGCAAAGACCGTTATTGGCAGTTAGCGGGCTTCGCTGATGAAAATGATGCATCACAGCTACTCAACTCAGATACCAAGGCCAATCTGATACGCGAAGATTACAATTCCTTTAAATCATCATTACTAAAGCACATTCCATCTGATGCAAGTCTCAATGATTATTTATTAACGGATACACTTTTGGTTTTACCAGATGATATGCTCACTAAAGTAGATCGTATGAGTATGGCCAATAGTTTAGAAGTGAGGGTTCCCTTTCTTGATCATGAAGTAGTCGAGTTTGCCTTTAGCCTCGATGAAAGCGCCAAGATAAACTCAACGATTAGAAAAAGAATCGTACAAGATTCATTTAAGGATTTACTTCCCGAATCGTTGTACAACAGACCTAAAAAAGGTTTTGAGGTGCCACTGCTCAAATGGTTTAGAAACGAAATGCGATCTAAAATTGAGCACGATCTACTTTCAGATGATTTGATTCAGAATCAAGGTATTTTTGATGTCCAAGCTGTACGTAAACTTAAAAAACAACTTTTCTCTTCCAATCCGGGGGATGTACATGCAAGAATCTGGGGGCTTATCGTTTTCCAGTCTTGGTGGAAGAGGCATTGCAATTAATACCTGATCCGGTTAATCTTAAATTAATCTTATCTTTGCATTTGCTTCACTCAAATGATGATTTTTTAATATGAAAAGTTGGATCAAGCTGTTTTTCAGCTACAGCTTATTTTGGTTGACATTTTTTTTCGCAGGCCGATTAATATTTCTGATATATTATTATGATCTGACTGCCGATTTGAGCCTATCTGATATAATCATGTCAATGGTACATGGTCTCAGACTCGACTTATCGACCATGGGATATTTTATGCTCATACCTGGGCTGATTATGGTTGTTGATGCATTGATCAAACCCACCATTTCCAAAGTGAGTATAAGCGTTTTCACACTCTTGATATTGCTGCTTACTACATTTATAATAATCCTTGATCTTGAGATGTATAAGCACTGGTCTTTCAGGTTAGACGCTACTCCACTGCTTTATATAGGGCAGGATACCACTGTACCGATCGATGCATGGGCAATTACAAAACTTACTATTATCTATTTACTCATTTTTGCTGCGGCAGTATGGGGTTATAAGCAATTTATACTTACACAATTCAAATCACTGGGAAGTATTTCATGGAAAACCAGTTTAGTGCTATTGGTACTTACCGCGTGTATGATTGGCCCAATAAGAGGAACTACAGGCATTGCTCCTATCAATGTGGGTATGGTTTATTTCCATCCGAATAAAATGTTCGCCAACCATGCTGCCATCAATGTTGTATGGAATACAGGTTATGCATTAAAAAAAATGGACCGGCTAAAGTATCCGAGCAATTTTCTTGAGGCTGGACTTACCGACAAGTATTTTTCTGAATTATACGCCCCATCCAGTGAAAGCATAAGCCTACTCAATACAGAGCAGCCGAATGTGATTATTATTATTCTGGAGAGTTACACCGCTGGGTTTATTAAGGCATTAGGTGGAGAGGGTGACATTGCCCCGAATTTTAATAGCCTGGTAAAGGAAGGCGTACTTTTTAATAACTTCTACTCTTCTGGTGATCGAACCGACAAAGGCATAGTTTCTATTCTCTGTGGTTATCCTACCCAACCAACAAGTTCCATTATAAAACATCCTAAGAAGACACAAAAGCTTCCTTTCATTAATAAGCAATTTGAAAATATGGGCTACAATACCGGCTTTACATATGGTGGCAATATTGATTTTGCCAATTTCAGATCGTTTATGAGCAATGCCGGTTTTGAAAATCTCACGCATAGCGATGCCTTCCCAGATTCATTAAATAATTCGAAATGGGGCGTGCACGATGAATTTGTATTTGATAGATTTTACAACGAGCTAAATGCAATTGAACAACCTTTCTTCAAGGTAATGCTCAGTTTAAGTAGTCATGAACCATTTGAAGTACCCATGCAAACGGTATTTGAGGGGGATGATGATATCTCCAGGTTTAAAAACTCGGCACATTACACAGATAGGGCATTAGGTGAATTTATCAATAATGCAAAGCAGACTGACTGGTGGGAAAATAGTCTAATAGTGATTACTGCTGACCATGGGCATAAATTGCCAGATAATGATGGCTTGACAAACCCTGACCGATTTAAGATTCCTATGCTTTGGCTTGGTGGTGCATTGGCAAAGCAGGATACTGTAATTTCTACATATGGGAACCAAACCGATATCCCAAATACACTACTGGGGCAAATAAAAAAGCCTGATCCTTCATTTGTTTTTAGTAGAAACATGTTGGGAGCTACCAATAAAGATTTTTCGGTATTTGTTTTTAATAATGGGTATGGCTACATCGAAGAAAGCGTATTAGTAGTTTATGACAACGTAGGTGAACAATTTATTATTAAAGAAGGTGTGGAAAATGAAGAAACCCTCCTCTATGGGAAAGCCTATATGCAACGCTTATATACTGACTATAACAACAAATAGTAATGAGCGAGTCAAAGAGAAAACTACTTTTCATTATTAATCCCAACTCCGGGACAAGGCGTAAAAATCGGATACCAGATTTGATCGAAAAACTAATAGACAAGTCAGCCAATGATTACGAAATAGTTTTTACTACAAAACCCAAAGAAGCCACCGCAATAAGTGCTGCTCGCAAAGGTGATTTTGATACTATAGTAGCAGTAGGTGGAGATGGCACCATCAATGAAGTTGCCAGGCCAATAATTAACTCAGATACTGCATTAGGTATTATTCCCATGGGGTCGGGAAACGGACTGGCAAGACACCTCGGTATTCCGCTTAATGTGAAAAAAGCTATAAAACTGCTTAACAAAGCCCATGTATCAAGTATTGATACGATCAAACTCAATGACCTCGCTTTTCTTAATGTAGCGGGTGTCGGGTTTGACGCGCACATAGCCAATGCTTTTGCTACAAGTAAAAAAAGGGGATTTATTACTTACGCCAAACTCACTTTAGGAGAACTAAGACGGTTTAAGTACACCGGTTGCAAACTTCGAATTGATGGTGTAGAACAAATTGAAAATACCCCATTTATTGTTTCTGTAGCTAACTCTACACAATATGGCAATAATGCAAAAATTGCCCCGCAAGCACATATCACAGATGGCCTGATGGATATTTGCGTGTTACAGAAAATACCATTTTGGTATTATCCAATGCTAGCTGTAAGGTTATTCAGTGGCACTTTGAGTAAAAGTAAATATTATAGTTGCAAGCAAGGTAAAGAGGTGTTCATTTCCTTTCAGAAAGGGAACAAGCCTCAACCGATCCATTTAGATGGTGACCCTTTTGTAGTTAAAAATGAGATAAAACTTACGATCAACCCACTTTCATTAAAAGTAGCCTTACCTGATTCATTCTAAATTATATAAATCAGCTTCTGCAGCTATAAAGCCAAAAGCAGACCAGTGTTTGCCTCCGATCACTTGCTCATAAATCTCAATAGCTTTGGTAGTGTCTCCATTGTACAAATACCAATTACCCACACCATACCCCTGAGTTGCAATAGCCAAATCCTGATCAGGATTATCATCGCTTACTGACAGCAATGAGTCTGCCACTAGATTTCCTTTATACATCATCAGGCGTTTGTGATAAGAGTCATTCTCAACAATCTCCATATCAGCCGATACCAGCTGCAACACACTATCCGCCTTTTGATCCTGACCTAATCGCCTAAGTGTCATATATTGCCAATCTGCTGTTGCACACACTAAGTCGTCATTGACAGAAGTTTGCATGCATTTGGCATATACCTCATTGGCTTTTTCAAAATCACCTTTGAGGTAATGAGCCAACGCAAGGTGATACCAAACATTGAATTGTGTAGATGAAAGCGGCTTATTAATTTTATTTGGAATACCATCAGGCTCAATTTCCAAAGTGTCTTTGGGCATTAACTCGGCAGCTTTTTGCAAGTCTGCTATTGCTTTGTCAAAATCCCTTACCGAAATATAACGGTGCCCACGGTGTCTCAAAAGCTTATAAGAGTCAGGGTATTTCTCCAGTCCTTCAGTGAATATTTCAATAGCATTATAATACCTTGTGAGGTAGGCCGTTCTACGTCCAAACCAGATGTAATTCATTTCTGAAGGCTCTTCTTCAAATTTATTTTTGGCTTTGGTGAGGTTGTTTTCAAGCCGTTGCTGAACTTCCTCTGATCTCACTGGCTCAAAATAAGTGATACCCAAAAGTGATACTACCTGTGGCTCCAGTTCTGGTTCAGTATACTTTTGAGGCTTGTCATTACAGCTTGATAATGCAGCTATGATAGCCACTGCTAAAAGTGAATGTTTCATTATTTAAGTCCTGGTTGTTTTAGTTCAAAACCTGTTTTTTCTTTCTCTGTAGCTACCATAGCTTTTACATCTGCAAGTAATTTTTTGGCATCATAAACGATTCCATCCTTAATGGTATATTTCACGCCACCTACTCTTACGACTTCATTTTCTTCAGTGAGTTTGATAGCTCCCGTACCGTATAAAGCTTTAAGATTGACCAAAGGGTTTTCTTCTACGATTACAAAATCGGCCAGTTTACCAACTTCTACAGAACCAATTTCGTCATCTGCACCAAGTGCTTCTGCACCATTGAGTGTGGCTGCCCTTATAACTTCTAAAGGATGAAACCCTGCTTCTCTAAGCAATTCTAATTCTCTGATGTAAGCAAAACCATACAGTTGAAAGATAAAACCAGAATCTGAGCCTGCAGTCACTCGGCCTCCCCTATTTTTATACTCATTAATAAAAGTCATCCATAGTTTGTAGTTGTTTTTCCAGTCAACTTCCTGCTCGGTGCCCCAATAATGCCAGTAGGAACCATGAGAAATTTTACTTGGTTGATAAAACTTCCACAATGAAGGCATGGTGTACTCTTCATGCCACTCAGCCCTACGGGCACGCATTAAATCTCTGCTTGCCTCATAAATGTTGAAGGTAGGATCGAGTGTGAAGTCGAGAGAAAGTAATTCGTTCATCACTTCATTCCATTTAGCTGAAAATGGTGAGGCTGCTTGCTGCCACAATCGGCCGGCTTCACCAAACCGATCCTGCTCATTGTTATAGTTATAGTCTAATGGATAATGCTGAACGGTACGATCATCAAATAGCGCCTCAGGCAAGCCGTACCAGTGTTCCATTGAAGTAAGTCCAGCACGAGCGGAATTCAATACATTCCACCGTGCAACATCCATTTGTGCATGATGACATGCCGACCCTAAGCCCAATTTTTTATTCTCCTCCAACGCAGCTGACATGATTTCAGGTGCGGCTCCGAAAAACTTAATGCCATCAGATCCCTTTTTGGCATTGCTTTGCACCCATTCTCTAGCCATTTGTGGAGTACTTATGGGTTTTTCACTACCCTGACCAAAAGCTGTATAAGCATAAATTCTAGGTGCGGTGATTTCATTTTTTTCACTTTTGGCTTTTTGGTCTAACACCCAGTCCAAACCATTGCCTGCGGAAGGATCTCGTACGGTTGTAATACCATGAGCCATCCACAGTTTAAAAACATATTCAGCATCTGCTCCCTGTGATGAACCTCCAATATGGCCGTGCATATCAACAAACCCGGGGAGTAGGTACATGCCACTTGCATCAAGCTCATAGCCGCCTTCTTTGAGTTTTGGCCTTCTCTCTGGATCAATTGCCACACCTGGATAACCAACGGTTTTGATATTTACAATTTTATTTTTTTCAACTACGATATCTACCGGGCCGGTGGGTGGTGCTCCATTGCCATTGATAAGTGTGACTCCTCTAATGATTAACTGCGGCCAAGGACCTTCTCCTGAAGTACGTTGTGGCGCTTTTTGAACCTGAGCGATAATGGTTGTGCAATAGATACAACTTACCACTACCAAGAATAGAATTTTTCTCATAGCATCATTAATATTAAAATTCAATATAGCCATGAAGCCAGTCATTATCGACTGGTTTTTGATGAGAGGTATAAGAAAGTTTTAGTTGACTTACTCTTCGATAATTTCTATCTCTACACGGACGTTGTATCGGGCTTTGTTGGTATTTTTTTCGTGTACCATACGCTTACCACCCCAGGCCTTAATTTCCATCCTGTCCTTTGAAATACCATTAGCAATTAGAAAATCTTTGATTTCTTTGGCTCTTTCTTCAGACAGTTTTTTAGCGGACCCGTACCCTTCGGTATTATTATCATTGAGTGCAAAATATTCTTGGTCATCATGACGTGTAATTATTTTTCCGGCTCTGTTTCCATTGGTATGCCCATGAATTTTGATCCGATAATGATCGTTCTCACGCATCATTTCTAATAGCTGTTCAACTTCATATCGAGATTCAGGCGTCATAATAGCTGCATCTTTATAAAAATATACATTAAACATGGTAGCAATATCGCCTTTATGATACCGTATCATATCAAAAACTACGCTGTAGGCTTCGTCAATGTAAATGTCTTCTCTTGCTGAATCTAGCATTGGGCTATAATAATGGATTTCTTTTTGAGTTTTACGATAGCCAAAGCGATCGGAAATCAAAATTAATCGACCTGTTCTGTTATTTGGGTCTGGCAGTTTAACACGGGTATTAGCGTCCACTACTTCCAATAATTTGGACCTTTCGGCATCAATCACTTGAATTTTGCCATCAACAGGTTCCATATTTCTGGCATTTACCATGATAAATTCTACCTCAATGTTGTTTAGGCTTTCTAAGGTTTTTGGCGCAACATCCGTTTCTTCAGTCTCACCCTCAAGTTCGGCTTCTTCTTCGGTAATAAGAGTTTCATCAGTGTTTGATGAAGTAGAATCTACATTCTTGAATTTTTCTGCATAAGCCTGACTCAAGTCCTGCGTTACCGCTTTTTTCAATGCCTCATCTTTTTTCTCCACTTCTTCTTTTTCTACTTTTGTCAATGGCACAGATGTATTCATAGTAGCCATGTGTACATATACCCATGCTTCATCAAATTCTTCGACTTTTCTAAGTGACCTCATATCATTTAATGCCTCTTGAAAATTTCTTGAATAAGTGGTAAAAACGTAGTAATAATTCCTACTCGGATTGTATCCATATGCTGCTTCATAGCCCATTGAGGTGGCTTTTTCAGCATACTTTTTAGCATAAACTTCTTTACTTTTGGCGTACACACCAATAGTCACATAGTAGCCTTCATCCAAATTTTCCTGGGAGAATACACTAATTGATAAAGCAATTAAAATAAGAGAGAGCGTGATCTTTTTCATGAGAATTATAAATACATAGCAATTTTATAGGGACAAATTAGTAATTATTCCTTAATTATTTCTATCTCAACGCGCACGTTTTTATCGGCCTGGCTGTCATGTTTGTCATAAATCATCTTTTTCCCACCCCAACCTTTAATATCCATGCGTTCCTCAGGTATACCTTGAGCCATCAACCAATGTTGAATTGTATAAGCTCGATACAGAGAAAGTTTTTTTGCTGATGCTACAGTTTCTTCATGTGATCCATTCAAAGAGAAGAACTGTTTATCATCAAGGTCAAGGTGCAGTACCTGCCCATGGGAATTACCATTGGTATGACCATGGATCATAATTTCCATGGTAGGGTTACTCTTCATCATATCAAGCAATTGATTGAGTTCATAGATCGACTCTTCTCGCATGATGGCTGCATCTTTATAAAAATACACTTTCCACAAAGTAGCTACATCACCTTGTTTATATTTCTGTAGTTTCAAGTTTACCAAGATGGTATCACCTACAAGATCAATAACATTTGAAGAATCACTTTTTAATGGCTCGTCCAAATCAAAGGTATGCTCAATTTCATGGAATCCGAAAATTTCTGATACCACGCGTATTCTATTGGTCCTATTTTCAGGGTCCTTGACTCTCACTAATTGATTTGTCTGAATTTCTGTTATTTTCTGATTTCTCTCAGCATCATACAGACCGAATTTCCCGTTGATTTCTCTCAGACTTGCAGCATCTACCGTGTTTAAATAAACATTCCAACCTGGCTCTTGCGGCTCTTCCGGTTTTATGGGTTCTTCTTGCACCGTATTCTCCAGGGTCCCCGTCTTTTCAGATTCAGCTGCTTCAGCCGCTTGTCGCTCTTCCCGCATAGTTTCAGCTTCCTCGACTTCTTCGACTAATTTTTCCAAAGGATCTGCTTTGTTCCACTCACTGGCTGGAATATGTGGACCTTTAAAATCTCCAGCGTACAACCAGGAGTCGCTCATATCTGAATAACTATCTCGTATCTCAAAAAGTCTGGTCTTTACCTCTTCTCTATCAGATGAATTAAAGGTATAAACATAATAGAGATTTCTATAAGTATTTAGTTTAGATGTGGCTGTCAGGTCTTTTTCAGCCAGTCTTTGGATGAAATTATTTGCATTTTGCTTTAATTTGAAGGCTCCCACAACTACATAACATTGAGGATTAGTATTCTGAGCCTTACTATCGACATGGAACAAGCATATGATTACGAGGGACATGGCAGTCCTGCAAAAGTTGAATTGTGGTATTTTCATATTTTATTCCTCTAATATTTCCACTTCTACCCTCACGTTTTTGTCAGCCTGGGTACTGTGCTTGTCATAAATCATTTTCTTTCCACCCCACCCTTTTATTTCCATTCTATCTTGTGCTATCCCCTGCTCCATTAACCAGTGCTGAATAGTATAAGCTCTGTATAGTGATAGCTTTTTAGCACTACCGTTCGATTCCTTGTGGTTTCCATTAATACCAAAGAAGTTTTTATCATCAAGGTCGAGGTGAATTATTTTACCATGAGAATTGCCATTGGTATGCCCATGAATCTGAACCACCAAATTTTCGTTTTCCTTTAACATATCTAAAAAACTGTTAAGCTCATAGATAGACTCAGGTTTCATTATGGCAGCATCTTTAAAGAAATATACATTGTACATCACGAGGACATCACCCTTTTTAAATCTTTTCAGATCAAAATTGACCACAATAGAGTCTCCTATCATTTCCACGGCCGGATTTTCTGCCAGAGAAGCGGGATCGTCTAAATCAAGTGTGTATTGCACCTCTCTAAATCCAAACATATCAGTGGCTACCTTGACTCTTCGAGTGCCATTATCAGGATCTGCTAACTCTACCAATTCATGAGATTTTGCTTCCTTAAGCTGTTTAGCTCTTTCTGGATCAATGATGTTCACTTTACCTTTTACTTCCTTTAAGTTTTTCGAATTAATTGTATTGAAATAGAGATAATAGTGATTCTCTTTCTTTTCAAAAGATTTTTCTTTCACTTCTGACTGCGTGTTTGTATTCACGCTGCCTTCTAAACTTCCGTTTGTATTAGATTGGGTAGTGTCTTTATTATCCTGATATGGTGCGCCCGCTACACCGGTAGTTTTCTTTGTACCGGTCGCTAGCTTCTCATCGTTCTTACTTTTAGTTGAAACTATACTTTCCGGTTTTTCTTGAAAATCACCGGTATAAGCCCAGGCATCATAAAACTGAGTATATTTTTTCTTTAGATCCTTAACTTTTATTACGATCTCGCTTCGACTATCAGACTGATCGATAAACACATAGTAAAGGCCACGATGTTCATTATGGCGTACTGTTGCCTGTAATTCATATTTCTTCACTAATTCAACAAGCCGGTTGGCGTTGTTTTCCACCGTAAATGCTCCAATAACAGCATAGGTTTTGTGTGGAGGGTTATTATCATCACCTTGGGCATTGACATTAACCACTAGCAGGGAGGCACAGAGCGTAATATAGACACTTAAAAAACGCAACCTCCTAAAAAAAAATTGAGGTGCCATGATAAAAAGATTAAAAAATAACTATAATAAGTTAAAACTTAACTTTCGAATATACAAAAATTATAGTAAAATATTAAAGTAACTGGCGCAATGTACTCAAAAACAGTGTATTAACCTTGTTTTATATACGGTTTTATACCTATCAACGTATTTTTTGCTTTTGCTATAACGCATTCTATTACATATTTTTGAGTCAATCTTAAATAGAAATAATGAAAGGCTCTCTGAAAAAAATATCATACTTATTAGTTTTTACCATTAGTCTTATCTCATGCGGTCAGCAAAAAGAAACACGTAAAGAAGTTGAGATAGAAAACAAGGAACTGCCCACGGAAATAAGAGCTCAAAAAGCTTTATACGATGAAGTAATTGCGGTGCATGATGAAGCCATGACTAAAATGGAGACTATGATGCACCTAAAAGGCAAACTTCAGGAGAAAATTGACCTGGCAAGAGAAAATGAAGAAGTAGACATCAGTGAGCTTGAAAGCCGCGTTGACGCTTTAGCAGAAGCTGACGAAGCAATGATGCAATGGATGAGAAATTTTGAGGCAAAAGACAACGACTCAATGGCTCATGAAGATATTATGAGCTACTACGAAGAGCAAAAGGAACAGATTAGTGAAGTAGAGGAACGTATGAATGAGGCGATTGCTCGAGCAAGAGAGTTAACAGAAAATAATTAAAGGTCAAAAGCTAAATTTTCATCTGACCTTTAATTAATAATAACTCTAAAGTTTGCGTATATAGATATTCCCATACTTTGATTCCAGACTGCACTTGGGGCCTCCACCTGATAATTTAGCTGAAATAGAGGTCCACTTATAATATTGGTTGTGTTCCGACTCCTTTGGATTGATTTGCATATCCAGATCGCTGAACATCTCACCATGTTTTGTTTTAGCAACAATATCACGAGGGCTATTTGTTTGTAAACTAATATCTATCCCTCCGTACTTCGCATCTACAACCAATGCATTTAACACGTTTTTAATTTCAACCAACCCATACTTAGCTCTTACATCCAAAAAAATGGTTTTTGGTACTTTTATCTCAAGTGTGATCTCCTTAATTACCCCATGCATCTGATATTGATGACCACCCCCTTTCTCTTCTAGAAACGCCTTTATTTTGGGATCATGAAAATCATCGGTGTCGAAATAGTATTTCTCTCCATTTCGTTTGATCATGATACGTTTAGGCAAATCCTCAAGGTTTTCAATTTCCGACCTAATAGTAAGTTGATCTCCTTCTTTTTCAATATTTAATTTAAAGGCTTCATCGTTTTCACCATTATTGATGTTAGACTTCCCTGAGATAACAATTTCATCCTTATCCCAAGTAGTAATTACAATTAACTCAGGATATTTAAAGTCCATTACTACACTTTTGACTCCAGCAGTACTTTGAGAAACATTAATCTGCTTTTGTGAAAAAGAACTGACTGAAAGTAAACACAGTATTATTACCAAAGAATTTTTCATTTGAGTTGTATTTTGAGTTAAAAAAGTCGTCCTGAGCACTAATCAGGACGACTGACCTATTTGTTGTTATCGCTTTCTTAAGTACACATTTCCATGTGTAGATGAAACTGACATAGCCACTCCACCACCATTGAGCGCGCCATTGATCTTTTTCGCGCCATACATCTTCATGCCATCTTTGGTCTCAACTGTGATGTCAAGATCAGAGTACACCTCACCCCAATTGGTAGCTATTGAAAGATTGGATTTAGCATCTGTAGGGAAGGCAACATCTACATCTCCATGCACTGAAGCAATTGAGCTTGGTAATTTTTGATTGAGATTTCCGAATGTAACATCTATGTCTCCATGGACAGCACTTGCTGTGAGCGGACCCGTAACTTCGACCAACCTAATGTCTCCACCATGTGTCTTTACTTCCAGCTCGTTGCTTATATTTTTTGCATAGAAATCACTACCATGAATAGATGAGTTGTGATACTTTACCATTACGCCTTTAGGCACTTTTACGGTGTATTTTGCATCATTATTTCGAGTCACCTGGTACACTTTCAGCGTATTTCCTTCTTTTGTTGTGGATAACCCAATGCCTGTATTATCGGTAAGCCCCAGGGCGTTTATTGGCTTTAACCCTTTAGCCCTTTCAGGAATTTTATAATTCTCACTTGGCTCAATAACTATTTCATTGCCATCATAACCTTCTACATGCACCTCATTTATTTCACTAAACTCAATTATACCTGAGCTCATGGCTATTTTGTGCTGTTGCGCAGCGGCAGGCAAGTATGCCATTACTATAAGCAATAATCCGAGTGCTTTAATTGTCATCTTTTTCATTTCTTTAATTGTTTAAAATTTATCCTATTTATTTTTCGTTGTTATTTTCTCTCAATTCGTCAGACCACTCAAAGTGGTATGACAACTCGATTATTGTGAGCATTTATGATAGTTTAAAGACTGCCATATGTGCTTCGTCTTTTACAGATTCAATATTGGTACTATCCTCAATAATTTCTTTTAACTCCTCAATGGCTCCTTTTTCTTTCATTTCTACCATCAGGTTGATCAGCGTGATTTGTACTATCGGATCTTCCTGTTTCTCAAGAGAAGCGATGAGTGCATTTCGTATAGACGGCTCATTCTTAAAATTTGCCAACGCATTGATGGCAGCCAACCTCACATTTACATTATCGTCAGTATTCATTGTCTCAATCAACGCATCTACAATATCACCATCGGCCGTTTTCAGTTCATAGCTTGCATTTACGCCCAGCATTCTTTGACTAGCCGAATTTTGATCATTCAATGCCATCATTACCATTTTTTTTGTGGCTTCCATTTCTCGCTGTAGCGCCATTAATTGCTCTTTCTCCTGGCTATTAGTTGTGAGCCAATAACCACCCAATAAACCAACAACTAGTATAGAAACAGCCGCAGCTACCTGCCAATAGTTGGAGATTTTTAAGCCAATAACTTTAGCTTCTTTATTCTCAAGCTCATTTTCCAATTGCTCTATTTCGCTTTCAAGGGTATCTAAAAAATTAAGTTTCAGATCACTGTCGGGCTCGACTTCTTTATCATGTTGAAGTAAATCTATTGTTTCCTTCAGCTCTTCAAATGACTTTCTATTGTGCTCACCTTTATTGATGTGTTTCTCAACAAAAAGCTTAAGCTCTCCTGTAAGTTTCCCATCGATATAGTCGATCATTAATTCCTTCATCTTCTTATCATCCATGGCTTTTAAATTTTTTCTAACTCTAAATATTTTTCTCTTAAGGCATGTATAGCGCGATGTACTTTCACTTTCACATTTGATACCGAGGTATCTAATATTTTAGCCACTTCCTCGTACTTCAACTGTTGAAACCTGGTGAGGACGAGAACCTCTCTTTGATCAGGAGTAAGTTTAAAAAGAGATATATATAATAGTTTCTCCTTTTCATCCTGCACCATTGTTTCATCAACCAATGCCACTTTATTTTTTATATCTTCTACTTCAGTAAAATCAGAAAACAATACTTTGTTCTTTCTATAGTGGTCGGCATATATGTTTCTGGCCATCTGAAATAGCCAGGATTGAAACTTATTACCTTCTTTGTAGGTCTTGCGGTATTTGATCATTCTCAAAAAAGTATTCTGAGTTAAATCATGACCTAAATCCCTATCAAAGGTGATCTTCACAAAGAAATTGTAAAGGCGCTTATTGTACCTATCAAATAGCAAGGAAGCTTGTTTAAGATCTCCCTGCTTTACATTCAGCATAAGTGCCTCGTCAGTTATTGTTTCCAATGGGTTTTTATTCTTTTCGCGGTTGGATACTGCATGTTGTAAAAATGGTTACAGTGTAAGGTAAAAAAATTTCGCCTTTGCCGAACATGTAAAGAAGCTGGCACTTCAGTGTTTTTTTAAATAATTTACATATCCAACTAAATAATAGATCGACATGCTTAAAAGAATTACCCTTTTCGTTTTCATGATTATGCCGGGTTGGCTCGTTGCTCAGATCGACCTGGAATATCAGCAGCCCCATGAAGATATACTATCTCTGGCTGATGCTGCGCTCCCCCCGTCCATCAGAATGAATGACGATGGCACTAAAGCAATTCTGCTATATCGCAAACAATATAAGTCCATTGAAGAACTTTCAGAAGAGGAATTAAGACTTGGCGGTTTGAGAATTAACCCAAAGACGAACATCTCCAGTCGGGCGAGGTATTATTATAAAATCACCTTGTTTGACCCTAAGACTCAAAACGAAACTTCATTGGAAGGTTTACCTGAAAATGCAAAAATCACCAACATAGATTGGTCAGATTCACAGGAAAAAATTGCTTTTACCAATACTACAGAAAATGGTGTTGAGCTTTGGGTACTATTTTATGACGATGCCCGTGTGGTAAAGCTTACTGATGACAACCTAAATGCGAATATGGGCAGCCCTATGACCTGGCTTAAAGATGAATCAGGCTTTTTGGTAAGAACACTGCCTGAAGACAGAAAGGATCTGATTAATACAAACAATGTTGTGCCCACGGGCCCAACGATCTCAGTAAACGAGGAAGGAACCGAAGCTCAAAACCGCACTTATCAGGATTTGCTAAAAAACCCTAACGATGAAGCCAACTTCGAGACGTTGGTGAGATCAGAAATATGGAAAGTAAACCTGGGTGGACAAATTTCGAAATGGAGAGATGCTGCGATGTACAGAAACATTTCTCCTTCGCCAGATGGCAAGTATTACCTGATCAGTGAAATAAAGAAGCCTTTTTCATACATCGTTCCTTATTACAGGTTTCCGACAGACTACAACATGTATGATAGCAACGGTAAATTGGTAAAAACTATTACTGAAGTGCCACTTACAGAGGAACTCCCCAAAGGATTTATGGCTGAGCGTACTGGCCCGCGAGACCTGGATTGGCGTGATGACAAACCCGCTACATTGGTGTGGGCAGAGGCGCTTGACGGTGGCGACCCGGAAAAAGAAGTAGATTTTAGAGATGAAGTCTTTCAGTTGAAGGCTCCTTTTAATGGCGCAAAGCAGCCTTTACTTAAAACAAAGATTCGTTTCTCCGGTATCTTATGGGGAAATGACAATACTGCCGTTGTTTATGGCTACTGGTGGAATACGCGGATGCTCCGTATAAGCTTTTTCAACCCGGGCAACCCTGCTGAAGGTACTGAGTTGTTCAACGAACGCAACTACCAGGATCGCTACAGCGACCCAGGAAATTTCGTAACCTCACGCAATGCGTATGGTCGAAATGTGCTTGACATTCACAAAAAAGACAAACTCTACCTCATTGGTGCCGGTTACTCCCCGGAAGGAAAACTACCTTTTGTCGATGAATACACCATGAGTAATGACAAAACCGAAAGGCTCTATCAAGCTGAAAAAGGTGAGATGTTAGAAAGTATCTCTGAAATGATTGACCCTAAAAAAGGCATTATACTCACCCGATTAGAAAGCAGTAGTGAGTATCCAAATTACTATCTGAGAGATATAAAAAGTAACAAGCTCACTCAGCTAACTAATTTTGAAAACCCTTTTAAGGAAATACAGAATGTGCATAAAGAAATAGTGAAATACAAAAGAGAAGATGGACTTGAGCTTTCTGCTACTTTGTACTTACCTGTAGATTACGATAGGGAAGAGAAAGAAAAGATGCCTATGATCATGTGGGCTTACCCAAGAGAGTACAAAGATAAAAACAGTGCCTCACAGGTAACTTCGAGCAGCAATGAGTTTACATATCCTTACTACGGGTCTCCGATTTATTGGGTAAATCGTGGGTATGTAGTCTTAGATGATGCAGCCTTCCCGATTATTGGCGAAGGTGATGAAGAACCTAATGATTCATTTAGAAAGCAATTAGTTGCTAATGCCAAAGCAGCTATCGATGCTGTGGACGAAATGGGCTACATTGACCGTGATAGAGTGGCTGTTGGCGGGCATAGCTATGGTGCCTTTATGGTGGCCAATTTACTTTCTCACTCGAACCTATTCGCTGCTGGTATAGCCCGTAGTGGAGCTTACAACCGTACATTGACTCCTTTTGGCTTTCAGTCAGAAGAAAGAAATTATTGGGAAGCTCCGGAAGTATATTATACGATGTCTCCATTTATGCATGCCGAAAAAATGAAAACTCCATTGCTATTGATTCATGGTGAGGCTGATAACAACTCAGGTACTTACCCGATGCAAAGTGAGCGTTACTTCAATGCCTTAAAAGGATTGGGCGCACCTGTGCGTTTGGTAATGTTACCAAAGGAAAGTCATGGTTACGCGGCTCGTGAAAGCATCATGCACATGCTTTGGGAGCAAGACCAATGGCTCGAAAAGCATGTGAAAAACAAAGAAAAAGAGGCCGAAACACTTGGGAAGTCTGAGTAAACCTCTCTTTTAAAATAGAATATCTTGTCGTCCTACCACACGAAGTGGTGGGACGACTGTTATAATGAGAGTCGGATTTATCAGCCACATTATAGAAATAATATTATCTTGAATCATCAGAGCCATTGTCTTATAATGAATTGATAATTATGCAAAGAGCTTTCTTTACAGTGTACGCGGCTGTTTTTCTCCTGGCTTGCAGCGGTGGTAACAAATGGGTAGAAACAAAAGCAAGTCGAGAAGAATTTGTGACCACCATACCTGTCGACATGAATCTCGAGCTTATGTTTACTGAGGTCGTCATTGAAGATAAAAAATATAGATTTCTCATCGACACAGGAGCCCCTTTTGCTATAAGCCCCGAAATAGCCAAAGCAATTGGCTTTAAAGCATCGGGTAGCAATACCACAAATAGCAGTGGTCTAAAAAAAGGGCGTTTACAATATGGAAAGATCAAAGAGGCACGCATTGGCAACATGAGATTTAGCAATATAACAACCTATGTGATCGACTTTAAACGATCGATTTTACTTGACTGTCTGGACTTTGATGGTATTGTTGGCGCTAATCTTATGAATTGCTGCGTGTGGCAAATCAACCCTATTGAAAAAACAGTAACTTTTACCAATGACATAAATAAACTGGATCATATAGACGATGCTTATTCGTTAAATATGAAAAAAGTCGGTGGTCAAAAATCACCTTATATCCCCATACAGTTTAATGAAGCCGACCCTGGCCATGCACTTTTTGATACCGGATCGGGGCACTACTTTACAATTACTTACACATCATACCTGGCGGCCAAAAAAGATGGTAGAGCCGATGATATTGAATTTGTGCAAGGCAGAGGTCTTGGTTCTGCTGGTGTGTTTGGCAGTGATGACACCACACAATTTGAAATAAAACTTAACCGAGTGCAGATTGGTAAAGAGCTGCTGGAAAATATTGTTACTGATATGAGCCATACTGATAAGACAAAAGTGGGTATGAAGTTCGTAAAAGGCCGAATTGTCACTTTAGACTTTCCTGGGAAAAGATTTTTCATCAAGAAAACGCCTACCGCCAATTTGCAAAACCAACTAAATACTTTTGGCATATCCATTCGACCAGATGAAGTAGGTAATATGATAATAGGAAGTGTCTATGATAATAGCCCTGCAGCTCAAAAATTTATAAGACCAAGTAATAAAATTTTAGCTATAGATGATCTTGAGTTCACCAGTGCGGATAAATCATGTGACTATTTCTTCCTAGCCAGGCAAAAACTCATAGAACAAAACTCCATCAAATTGTTGTTGGCCGATAAGGACGGACAACGAGAAGTTACATTGCAAAAATCTGTTCTATTGGATTAGCCTATTGATCTCTAAGCCTACCGGTAAATACGCTAACCTGAGAATTGAATGGATTTCCGGCCGATCTGCGAAATGAAACCACCTGACCACAGTGCCACAGCATATCAGCAATTGGGCCATTGACAAGATTCCAAAATGGGAACTCTACATTTTTTCCAAACCTGGCTACAAAATTATCAAAATCATCATCTGAGCTTACAATCAACACATCACGTACAGTTTTTAAATTCTTAAGTGTTTCTGCTCTTTTCATCTCATATGTTGCATTGCCTATTGTTTTCTCCTTTGATTGTTTAACAGCATTTAAAATAAGCACTGACATGCTATAAATATGATCAATCGTTTCTTCAATACTTCTCATTTCCTCGCCAGGCCTAAACTCTAGATCTTGAGGCCTTAACCCCTCGGTGGCCCAATAGAACCTAAATCCTAACCCATCTACCATTCTGGCAGCGACTGAACCTGCACTATACTTTTCGGGGTAATCTGGAATGGTTTCAAAATGGAGTGGAACCTCTTTAGTTTGACCTAAAGCACAAACAGAGGTAATCAAACAAATAACAATCAATGTGTTTTTAAACATGTTTTTATGGTTTTGTAAAAGTGTTTAAGGGTTGATCCTCAGCTAATATCAAAAAAAATTATTATATTAATACACTGATCAACAACAAACTCGTGTTAAGTCCTGTCTCTCTCCAACTCCTTCAAGAGCATAATTTTGAAGTGAAACAAACTGATACCTATTTAGAAATAGTGCATCGCAAAGCCATCAATTGGGTTTGGCCATTTTTTTCTATCCTATTGGGGCTTGCCGTCATTCCGCTAATAACCTTTGGTAACTTCAAATTGGGGTTATTAATGATATTACTATTGATTTATCCTGTTTATCAATTATTTCGAGAGCTCAAGCAACCAAAAAAACTATCTATCGATAGTCACGCGAAAAAATTGACTGTTGAAACCAGAAATCATAAATCATCTGTTTTTTCATTTGATCAGCTTAAGAGTATTCATCTCAATATTTTCGATGAATACCTTGAACCTAACCCTTTTAGGGAAGAAGTAGTGATAAGACATTTTTATGTTGATTTACAGCTCTCTAGCGGCCTTCATCACACTGTAATGACTTTTAAAGAAGCTGAGCAGGACGTTGTGGAGGGATTTATTTCCGAAATCGAAGCCCTACTAGTAAAGCCAAACCCCAAACCAAAGAAAGTAAAGGCATAAAAAAATCGCCCCACATGTAGCAGGACGATTTAGTCGGTTACTTAGCTACTATGTAGCTATGGTCAAAACCTATTGAATAAAACCAACACTAAGATTTGCTACATCAGCTGGTACAAAAGGATTTAAATCTGATATATCCACAAATGTATCGCTAAATGATGCAGGCTTGTTATCAACTCCAGAGGTAATGAATCCAGCTGCATTGAAATACGCAGGTGAGTGCGCCTCTTGAAGAATCTCATCTATAATATCCTGATCCGTTACGCCTGCAGCTTGAATTTCTGCTTCTAACACTGCAAATACTGAGTAATCTTCTAATACATCATTTGTAGTTACAGTTGATGGAGGAAGTGCAAGATTTACAACCCCTAAGTCTGAAGCTTCATCACCTCTACCTGTAAAGGCATAATTTCTACTCAACGGGTTATTTTCATCAATGATAGTTACGTCAGGGTGATTTGAGTTACCCATTATTTCTACTACATCTCCGATTTTACCCACCTTCATTTTCATATTATTTACATCTCCATTATTTGGCGTCAACAAGCCGGCAATAGATACAGTCATTGCCGCATCATAATCTGCATCATCCTCTGTATAATCGATTCTTATTAATGCATTAGGGTTATCAGACTCCGTTCTGTTGATGTGATAAAAATTAATGATACCAACTCCTTCAACAGGGCTTGTGTTCCATAAAAGCTGTAGTGCTTGTGCATTGTCTTCTTCATCGTACATGGTCATCTCATACTCATAAGCAACACCACCTCGACTTACATCACGTGTGATTTCCAACCTTTTATCTCTACCATCTTCATCACTGGTAAATGAAAGTGAATTTACATTTTGCACTTCAAGTGCAGTAGCAACCTGTAGCGTGAATTCAATGATTTCGGCAGATCCCTCACCAATTCTTATAAAATACCTTAAGCTTTCATATATCTCATTACCTTCAATATATCCATCGCCATCACCAGCTTCTCTCCCATTTAAATGACTTCCTGATTTTCCACTCAATGAGCCATCTGCACTGCTACTTAAAGTAGATGGAATGTCTACTGTAAATTTCTCTGGAATGTCGACTGAAGCTTTTGGCTCATCGGACTCATTGTCGCAAGAAAAAAGAAAGGCACTTGCAAAAAGGACTATTAAAATTCTGAACGTTTTCATAATTGATAAAATTTAGTTTTCTAATTGTTGTTACCTTTAATACAACCACCATAGAGAATACCCTACCTTGAATTTTAAATTTTTTAACTTTTCTTTACTAAACGGCTCAAATGGCAATAATTAGCAAGAAAAAAAATAGTTATACTATCAGCGCTATCCTGCGATCTTACTTAAAGAAGCATGGTAGAGAGATGGCGCTGCCTATTGATTATAAAGACCTGTTGCGTTATGACAATGCTATCCCGTTGCATGATAAAAATGACAAGGATACATTGTGGGAAACTGTTTTCTTCCCTCAGGATGATATGAAGCAGATTCACCACAGCTTAAAAACCATATATGCCATATTGAAAGCAGACGGTGATCTCTCAGTGATGGAACACTTATTTGTGGACCGTATTGACTTATGTGTATATGGTAACACGCAGCCCTTCCGGGTGAGGATTGTGAATCGCATTAACGATAACTTTGACTATTTCTATATCAAAAATGCAGATGCTTCCAGGGTGTATGGTCTGGAATTGGAGCACCTTTTATCACCAAACCGCATGAGCTATGTAGTACAAAAACAAACCCTCATCGAGGAACACATCGTTGGTATTCCAGGTGATCAGTTTATGAAATTTCACTTAAATGATAAGAATTTAAATGAAATACGCCTGGCTAAAGAATTTGTGAAATTTAATGAAAGGTGTTTTGTAAGACTTCTAGGCGATATGCACAGCAGTAATTTTGTTATTGATATTACTCCCGATTTTGAAGATGTGGAATATAGAATTCGCGCCATTGATTTTGACCAACAGTCTTATGAAGGTCGAAAAGCCATCTATTTGCCTCAGTATTTTAAACAAAACAATCCGTTGATTGAAATTGGACTAAAGTGTATGACGCCTGAAACGGTTAAGCAATACCAGAAGGAAGAGCGCTCGTTAATTGCACACCGATTTAAGGCAAGTAAAAAAAATACGGTGGCATTGCTAGACGCCATGTCTAAAGATAACCTCTCCACACCACAAAATGTAAATAGTCTAAAAAAGGACCTATCGCGACATTATAAAAACAAGGACTTCCTAAAATGTAAAAATATGGGCGAAATAGTGATGCAGAGCCTGGAAACAGTTTTGGAGCAGAAAACACAATATCAATGGCCTTATTCTAATTAAGCCATTTCGTAAGCAAGACTACGCCTTCATTTCCAACATAATTTGTAAATATCGCCCTAATTTTCCAGCAGGAAAGCCTTTTCTTCTAAACCAAACCAGGTAATCAACAGGGAGAGCTGTAAGCTTTTTTCCTTTATACTTCCCAAATGGCATTTTATACTCAAGAATTTCAGCCATCTCCTGGCGGGCTTTGTTGATATCAAATGGCTCATGCATATACAATGGTATTACACAATATCGATATCACCATTGATCAATGCTTTTTTCTTTTCGTTGTCCCAATGTTTAAGCTGTTTTTCAAAAGCCTCGGCCTGATCTTTTTCATCGAAATGTCGCTGAAATACTAAGCTTGAGTTATTGTCGGAATTGCGATACTCATCCATTACCTGGTCTATATCTTTGGTAAGACCGGTAATTAGCTCATCATTATTGTTGATGATAAAGACAATATAAGAATGTAAAAAAGCCATCTATCAATTTATAATTAAACACAATTTAAATACAAAGTGTTTTAAAAGCATAGAAATAATGATATAACCCACTTTATATTAGTTGCTTATGATTATTTTTAGTCTTGGCTAAATATTTTATTTTGCATATGCAATTTTAATAATTAGCTTTGTGTAAAAATAGAGTTAAATACATATAAATATATCATTTTAATGCGTTTATTATTAATTGCATTCCTATCAGTAGCACTCCCGCTAATTTCAATAGCTCAAAACGGATCTGTGTCAGGTCGTGTAACCAATGCAGATGAGCCAGTACCATTTGCAAACATTATTTTAGAACAAACCGAACAAGGTACTGCAGCTGATGCCAATGGCTATTTTACCCTGAAAAATGTAAGGCCCGGAAGCTACATTTTAAAAGTCACCAGCATCGGCTACAAATCGGAAAGAAAAAAAGTAGTTGTAGGCAACAGTACCATTTCCATAAATGTAGACTTAGAAATAGGTGATATGGAAATGAATGAAGTGGTGGTTACCGGAACACTTAAGGAAGTAAACAGACTGGAAACACCTGTGCCGGTTGAAGTATATAATCCTACATTTTTTAAAATGAACCCTACACCTTCAGTATTTGAGGCGATGTCTAATGTAAATGGTGTAAGACCACAAATGAATTGTAACGTTTGCAACACAGGAGATATCCATATCAACGGGCTGGAAGGGCCATATACTATGGTGCTGATCGATGGCATGCCTATAGTAAGTGGTCTTTCTTCGGTTTACGGCTTGTTTGGTATACCTAATGATATGATTCAGCGGGTGGAGATAGTAAAAGGACCTGCATCGTCTCTTTATGGATCTGAAGCAGTTGGTGGACTTATCAATGTAATCACAAAAAACCCTTCAAATGCCCCATTATTCACCGCGGATATCAATGCCTCAAGCTGGGGAGAAGTGAATAACGACTTCAGCTATAAATTTAATGTCGGTGATAAAGCCAGTGCGCTCACAGGAGTCAATTATTTTAACTACTCCAACCCTATTGACAATAACAATGACGGGTTTACTGATCTTACTTTGCAAGATCGAATCTCTATTTTCCAAAAATGGACAATTAATAGAAAGGACAACAGACTATTATCACTTGCTGGTAGATATATGTACGAAGACCGTTGGGGTGGACAAATGAATTGGTCAAGTGAAAATCGTGGGGGAACGGACATTTATGGAGAAAGCATTTACACCAAAAGATGGGAGCTTATAGGTAACTATCAACTTCCTACCACTGAGAAACTGCTCTTATCTTTTTCTTACAATTCTCATAACCAGAACTCCTACTATGGTGACTTGCCATACTTTGCTGATCAAAATATAGCTTTTAGTCAGCTAACATGGGACAGAACATTTGGTAAACATGACATGCTTTTCGGATCGGCTGTGAGATTCACTTATTATGATGACAATACCTCTGCCACAGCTGCACCAAATGATCTGTCTGATAATCAACCCGACAAAACATGGCTTCCTGGGATTTTCATCCAGGACAACATCAAACTCAACGAAAGTCAGAATTTACTCATGGGCTTACGGTACGACAAGCACTCAGAGCATGGTAATATCTGGACACCACGCTTAGCTTATAAACTAGCTATTAATGACAATAACATTATCAGGTTAAATGCAGGCACTGGCTTTAGGGTGGTAAACTTATTTACGGAAGAGCATGCCGCTTTGACGGGTGCTCGAGAGGTCGTGATCACAGAAGAGCTTGACCCAGAGCAAAGTTATAACCTTAACCTTAACTACATCAAAAAGGTCTATTTCAACAACGGTGCATTTCTAGGTATAGATGCATCACTATGGCATACATATTTTACTAATCAAATTCTACCTGATTACGATACTGATCCTAACCAGATCATTTATGACAATTTAGATGGGCATGCCATTACTCAAGGTCTTGCTTTAAACTTTGATGTTGAATTATTGAATGGCTTAAAGATTCTTGCTGGCGGTACTTTTATGGATGTATTCACAGAAGAAAAAGTGAATGGAGAAAAAGTAAGAACCAGACCGTTATTAACAGAGCGCTGGACCGGAACCTGGGGTGTATCTTATAAAATTAATCCTATCAATCTGGGCATAGATTATACAGGAAATGTTTATAGCCCAATGAAATTACCTCTTTTGGGAGATCAGGATCCAAGACCAGCAGAGTCGCCTTGGTTTAGCATTCAAAACATAAAATTTACATGGAAGAAGCAAGGCTCACCAATAGAATTTTATGGAGGAGTAAAAAACCTGCTAAACTTCACCCCTGCTGATAACAGTATTGCCAGAGCACATGACCCTTTTGATAAGAGTGTAACTTATGACAATAATGGTGATGTTGTAGCCACACAAGAAAACCCTAATGCTTTAACATTTGACCCATCATACGTCTACACTTCAAACCAAGGTATTCGGGCATTTGCCGGATTTAGATATGTAATTAGATGATGCGAGTATTACTGTTATTATTTTCTCTACAATCCATTGTCGGTTTCTCTCAACTGAAATCCTATGATATAGAGTCTATCCCTGAGCTACAGAAAAATGAACCCAGACCAGTTGTTGTATTCTTATATGCCGACTGGTGTAGATACTGTAAAGCCATGGAAAATACTACATTCAAAAAGCAGGATATAGTAGAAAAACTAAATAATGACTTTTATTTTGTGAGGTTTGATGGGGAACAGCGAGAATCTGTAACTCTAGGTGAGAAAATATATAATTTCAAGCCCTCTGGAAATGAAACCGGTATGCATGAATTGGCAATGGCTTTAGGTACAATAGAGGGTCAGGTTAATTACCCCACTCTGGTAGTTGTAAACGAAAGGTTTGATATCCTTTATCAGTATGCAGGGTATATGAAGACGCAGGAAGTAGAAACGCTCTTATCTATTGTAATCGAGAAGGGTCTATGACAACACCATGGTTTCTTCGGCACTAGCCTTTGAGCTTTGCCTATAGTAAGCTCTTTTAAGTGATGCCGCAATACGTGCTGCATACTTCCTATTATCCGAGATTACATCTTCTACCTTACCTCCTTTTATTTCTACTTTCACTGCATATTCATCAGGAGCAATGAGCATTCTTAAAATGGCAATGACTAAAGCGACCACACCAATAGCTATAGATATGATATCGAAGTTGACGATCCATACATCCCCTAATGCTTCGATGGTTTGAATACCTAAAACCTCAAACGACCCCAGTAAAATGGTAAGAATACCAAGCGTAAATAAAATGAAGCCTGTTTTTTTGTTGGGTATAACTCTCTTGAGATTTATACTTTTTATTTTATTGATAGCAAATGACTTCTCATCAGTATAAAATCTCTTACTTGTTATTCTTACTCCGTTAAAATCGCTGTAAAGTATATCTTCTTCCATGGGTTTTCTTTTCTACCATTAATGCGGCAAATCTGATGCCCTTCTTAAAATCATCTAAAAAAGCTCATTTACAGGTACTTAACCATATACTGGGGTAAATTTCTCCACAATAAACGATGCTTTTTTACACTTTTTGTTTCCTTTGCCACATGATTGTCGTAAAACCCAAAATCAGCACTTTATTCAGCTTAAGCATATTTATTCTCCTTTGTTTTCTGGTTTCTGGCTATGTCATTGGCTACATGCTTTCAGGAAAATCAATTGAATGGTACCACTATACCCTGGCAATTATTTTCTTTCCTATAGGTCTAGGCCTTCTTTTTAGAATGCTTTTGGGGTATAGAATTGTGAGAGTCGGTAAAGAAAAATTCGAAGTTCATTTTCCTTCCAGATTTACCACCCGGACGTATAAATTAAAAGATATCTCCCAATGGAAAGAAACCGCTGTAAAAACTGTCTCCGGCACATTCAAAGAAGTTGAAATACTGTTTAATGACCGCAAAAAAATAACGGTATCCATACAAGAACATACCGACTACAAGCCTTTGCTTAAATACTTACAAAAGAAATGTGCTAAATTGAAAGTCGATGCTTAAAAATATACTCATTGTAGGTGCTGGCAGCTTTGTCGGTGGTATTGCACGATACCTGACCTACCTATTTGTCGATAAAAAAATTGGCGGAAGCTTTCCTGTAAATACATTTACTGTAAACATCATTGGTAGTTTGATACTAGGTATTATAGCAGGGCTATTGATCAAAAATCATTTAAGTGACACATCAAGGTTAGCCTTAGCCGTTGGTTTTTGTGGTAGCTATACTACTTTTTCAACTTTTGCATTAGAGAATATGCAATTGTTAAATGAGAAGCCTGCTACTGCCATAATGTATATTACAGCCAGTGTGGTTATTGGCCTTGCAGCAGTAATGTTGGGGTTTTATTTGGGCAAAAGTATTTAACCGCTATTCTTTATCATATTTTCTCTTGCCCAGATCTTTTACAAAATTAGACCACCTGATAGGGTTAAGAAAGTTATTGGGCGGAATGGTACCATGAATTTCATATAAATGCTGATAGCGCATTTGATCGTAGTAATATTCTGACTTTTCACTGGCCTCTAGCGTCTGATCTAATTCAAGTTTCACTTCTTTGATCAATTCTTCCGATGGATTTCGCTTAGGCATTGTATCAAGAAAGGCTCGCTCAAAGTTTTTTAATGTAGGCCACGGAAATACAACAACCTCCTCTAATAAAACCGTTTCCTTTCTCATTAATTGTACAAGCGAATAAGTCTCAGCATTTACATTGTAGGGCATAATAAACGCTGCCTCTTGATACCCAATTGAGCTAAATAGCAAAGTATCTCCAGGATTCATGAATACACTGAAATATCCTGTATTATCTGAAGAAGTACCATATTGAGTGCCTGCAATTCTTACACTTGCATAGGGTACTTCATTCCGATTTTCGGCATCCAACACAATTCCTGTAAGGCGTACGGCATCCGTTTTTACCTGAGCAACTGTAATTATAGGCAGCACCATAAGTGCTGCCATTAAAATTTGTTTTTTTATTCTATTTGTGTTTCCAATCATAGTCTTTTAATGTTTCTAAGCATTTACTTAATAGACTAACACTACCTTCAATATCATCTTTGTTGGCCATCTCTATCACCTGGTGTAAATGCCTGGTGGGTATGGAGATAGCTCCTGAAATGGCTCCCGTTTTACCCATTCTTTGTATTCCGGCAGTATCGGTCCCTCCTGCTACTAACAATTCTGGCTGCCATTTGATTTTATTTTTTTTCGCTACCTGCTTCATGTAGTCTACCATGCGGTAGTCGCAAATGGTCATAGCATCCATTATTTTTATTGCGGTACCCTCACCCAGTGATGTCACTTTTTCATGGGCAGCAGCTCCTGGTAAATCATAAGCAATCGTTGTGTCAAGCCCAAAACCAAAATCTGGGTTAATATTATGAGCAGCAACATTAGCTCCCCTGATGCCGACTTCTTCCTGTACGGTAAATACACCGTACACATCATAAGGACACTCCCCAAGGTTTCTTAATGTTTCGAGCAATATGAAAACAGAAACCCGGTTGTCAATCGATTTACAGTTCACACAATTACCCATCTCTATAAGCTCGCGCTCTCTTGTAATCGGATTGCCCACTTCAACAATTTTCTCAACCTCCTCTTTGCTCATACCCAAATCGATAAAGAAATCTTTAATCTTAGGCATCTTATTTTTTTCCTCAGGAGACATCACATGCACGGGCTTTGTACCCATTACTCCTATTACATCTTTTTTTCCATGTATAATCACACGTTGAGCGGTCAGTGTTTTGGGATCAAAACCACCCAGGGTAGTAAATCTTACAAAACCTTTGTCATCGATATGAGTAACGATAAACCCTATTTCATCCATGTGGGCGGCTACCATAGCACGCTTATCACTACTTTTTCCTTTTTTTAAGGCAATAACATTTCCCATGTTGTCAACAGATACCTCATCGACAAGTGGCGTTACTTCTTTTATTACAAGATTCCTGATTTTACTTTCATAACCCGGTGCTCCAGGTGCCTCACAAATCCGCTTCAATAGATCTACATTCACTGCCATATATAAAATCGTTTAATAATTAATTTTTTGAATAAACATCTGCTGTAATATTAACCAAAATGCCACACATTGGGTCGAGTACTGTGTTAAGAATTCCACACTTATACAAACCGATAAACCTATGAATCATGCTCTATTCAACTAAAAAGGCATTAATGTGTGTTTGGGAATGATCATTGCATCCACTATTTCAAATTTTAAAAATGAAACTAAAATGAAAAGATTAACACATTTTGTAACAGTGTTGATGTTGGCTGCATTAATAACAAGTTGTAATCAGAAGAAAGTTGATCAACTGAGCGCAGAAAATCAAGAGCTCAGTACTGAGAAAGACTCCCTTCAAAACAATCTTCAAACGTATTTGAAAACCTTCAATGAGATTGAGAAAAATCTTGAGGAGATCAAAAAACGCGAAGATCAGATTAACCTGAAAACAACCGACAATGTTGAGTTTTCAGAAAATGATGACAAATCGGCTGTGGTAAAAGACATCCAGGCGATCAATAAACTCATGACTGAAAACAGAAACAAAATGGATAAACTACAGGCTGAGCTAAGCTCAACAAATGCTCAATTTCAGCAAATGGTCAACCGTTTGAAAGGTAGACTTGAAAATAAGGATGAGCAAATCATTGCAATGAAAGATGAACTTGAGCAATTAAACATTGAGAAAGAAGCCCTTTCTAAAAATGTAGAGAAGCTCACATATAAAGTCGATACACTTGAAACTAAAACTTCAGAACAGTCGAATGTAATTGCTTCTCAAACAGAGACCATCGAAAAGCAAACAGAGTCTTTAAATGAAGCTTATGTTGCCATTGGTACTTTCAAAGATCTAAAAGACGAAAAAGTTGTAGATAAAGAAGGTGGTATATTGGGTATTGGTAGTACAGAAACACTACACGATGATTTTAATGCGCAGGCTTTTGACAAAATCGACCTGACCAAAACCAAAGTAATACCTGTATTCGCCAAAAAAGTGGAACTTGTAACCTCGCACCCTGCTGGCTCGTATGAGCTTTCCAAAGATGCTGAAGAGAAGATTCAGCAACTGACAATTCTCAACCCGGACGAGTTCTGGAAGTCTACCAAGTACTTAGTAGTAATGGTGGACTAAACCTTGAGTATATTTACAATTGACATAAAATAAAGCGATTTATTTTCAGTTATGAAAGTAGTCTGTGTGGCACGATTGCTGCACAGATTGCTTTATGTCAAAACCAATTTTTGAACACTATAAAAACCAATAATAAAATGACATCTAAACTAAATCGATACCTGCCCATTGCAGCGCTTTTAATCGCAGTAATCGTGGGAGGAGCTTCTTGTAAGAGTAAGCAAAAAGTAAGTGAGCTCTCTGACAAGGATGAAAAAACGGAAACAACAGCAAATACATCAACCGAAAAGTCAGATATGACTGAAAAGGATGATAATACAGAAACGATGAAGGAAACCCCTAAGCCAAAGGAGGTAAAACTCGAAACCAGGCTTAGTGATTATTTTTCAGCTATTGCCAATGCGCCTAGCATAGCTTCTGCCAATAACAGCATTAATGAGGCACTAAATTTATTTGAGTCTCCTGATGCCCTAGTACTCATAGTTATAAGCGAGTATAACGGTAAGAAGGACTATGATAGACCTACGACAATCAAGGAGTATTTAAACTACCTGAAAGATCAAAAGAAAAACATTAATCGCCTGGGTGAGCTTACGCTCAATAGCGCAGGTAAAATAGCTGAATTAGAACTTTACAAAAAATAAGAAAATGAGATACCTACAATATATATTTAGTGTGATGCTAGTGGTACTTATCGCTGGTACAGCACAAGCACAAGATGAAATAAGTCCGACAAGAAAGCAGGCGATAGACTCGCTCGCGTTGGAAAAAGTACGTGACTTGAGTAAATACATAAGCATTATTGGTAATAAAGAGACACCATATGCAGAAGCTAAGCGGGTAATGGACAGAGCCGAAGAGCTTTTCGCTCCGGATAGTGAAATGGGTGTTTCTTCCCTTAGTCGTGAAAAAGTGAGCTATTATAAAGTTCGTGAATATTTTGAGCGCCTTTTAGCTTTAAACTACGACAAGGTTAATATTAAGTGGTATGACATACACTACATCAGTGATTTAGAGAGACAACCTGATGGTAGATATGTGGGTGTTGTTACAATTTACCAACGATTTGAGGGTAGCTCTAATGATAAATTGGAGTATAAAGACACCACCAAGAAAGACATTACCATTTATGTTGAAAGAAAAGAGACCCAGATTAAGGGTAGAACCATCGAATTTTGGGATGTATTACTAGGTGACATCAGAGTAACCGAAACTTCTGCATGAAGCGACTAACCACATCAGTTGTTGCAATCATATGTATTCATTTGTCCATCAGCCTGCAAGCTCAGCTTGTAGGCGACATGGACGATGAATCTAAACTCTATGCTGAAACCAAGCAGGTCAATCAGTTTTTCAGAAGGTTTAATGGCGAGGAAGATGAGAAGGGTGAAAGGTATTACCCTAAGGATAAGCAATACCAAAACCCAAAACTTCGTAAGCAATACCTGCAAATATTGTTTGACAACAGCAACCAAAATTTAGGCAATGACCTTAAAAAAGACTTTGTCGATGCCGTGCTTGATAAGTCAGATCCAAAATTTCTTGATTTTAAAGGAGACAATTGGTTTGCTGAAGTAAGTACCATATTCAAAGTCAATGGCAAGTCTCAACCCATCACCTTATTTCTTAAACTTGAAAAAGCCCACCTTGGCAGGCAGTGGGGTATCTTTAAAGTACATAGCGATGCCTGGGCAAATTATTTTCAAAGAGACACAACTCAGGTACATCAGTTTTTACACCCACTTAGTCATGAGTTAGATTTTATGAATTTGCGCAAAGCCTTTGCCAATAAAGACAGCGTCAACCAGTTTACTGTGAGAGGTTTTGAGCCAGATTTACTTTCGATTTTTATTTACGAGTTAAGTAAGGGCAACTACAAATTTGAATCTGTTACAGAGGTAAAGTTTCACTTCTTCCAGATAGACAATTGGTATTTTGAGCTCTCTCAGTTTAATCGTAAAGGTTACAACACAGGGTGGCTGATATCCAACCTTACTAAAATCAATTCGGCCGGTGATCAAAAATTGCTTAAAAAATATCTATTCTATGAAAACTAGGGCCTTATTATTCATTTTGGCTTTTTTAAGCATTAACCTTAGTGCACAATCGGTTGAAGAAAGTGACATTGAGCAATACAGCAATGAAGTGCGCGATATGGTGGGCTTTTTTGAGTATATGCTCAATACCCTGGGCAATAAAGAAACCTCAGCGCGTGATAAAGATGTGATCATCACTCAAAGTTTCAACAAAATATTCAGAGATGGTGAGGTACAGGTAGAAGATGATCTAGATGAAAACAGAGATGTGATCACTAACAAAGATGTTGGTGCCTACCTTAAGGATGTGGACTTCTTTTTCAAAGATGTTACTTTCGATTTTGAGATAGAAGAAATCACACATCAGCTCAATAGCAATGGCACGCTATTTTTTAAAGTAGCTATGTTGCGCAATCTAAAAGGCCTTACGATAGAAAATGATTCAGTAAACAATACTATTCCGAGGTTTATAGAAGTTAACTACAACCCGGAAAATCAGGATCTCAAAATTGTAAGCATTTATACCAATGAGTTTAATGAGGCCAAAGCCTTGAAAAGCTGGTGGAGTAGCCTTTCCTACGAATGGAGATCAATTTTTATGAGAAAATACCAATTTACCACGGATAGTCTTTCTGTAGGTCAATTAAAGAAAATAGCCGATACAGACAGTCTCAACATTTCTGGCAATCAATTCATTATCGATATCGATGCGCTGTCTAACCTTACAAGTCTCAAGTATCTATCTTTAAAAAATACTAAGATTAATGATGTGACAGCACTGCGCAACCTGACTAGCCTCACACATCTCAACTTATCAAATACAAATATCAACAGCATTGATGCCTTAAAGTATTGCAGATCAATGAAGCGGCTGAACCTTAGTAATACTCCACTAAAAAAGATTGATGTGCTTGAAAATATGCCGACTCTATCGGTACTCAATTTATCAAACACCTGGGTTGATAATCTGGAGGCCATCAAAAAATTACAAACGCTTAGAGACTTACAACTCGCACAAACAAAGATCACTTCTACCAATGCACTAAGTGAGCTTAGTCAACTCGAAGCGTTGAATTTAAAGCAAACGCCTGTGCATGACCTGTCAGGTTTGGCTTCACTTAAAAAATTAGAAACACTTAATCTTGATAGCACCAATATTGTAGAGCTTACACCGCTTGCTAATCTTAGTGCTTTACGGGTTTTATCAATTAATTTCACTTCAGTAAGTTCGCTTAAACCACTTCAAGAGCTATCTAATCTCAGTAATTTGTATTGTGACAATACCCCCCTCCTGCTGTCTACAGACATTGCAGCTTTTGCTAAAAATCACCCCGATGCGCTGGTAATCTACGATACCAAAGACACCGAAAACTGGTGGATATCACTTGACCAGGCCTGGAGAGATGTATTTATAAATACGCTTAATATCAATAAGAACCCAGGAAAAGAGGCCTTAGCCAAAATCAATACAATTGATTCACTAAATCTTGCCGATAATACTAAAATCACTTCTTTAGAACCGCTGAGAAAGCTCACAGAGTTAAAGTATTTGAATCTGGCCAACACGGGGGTCACATCACTCAGGTCACTAGGCAAACTGACTCAACTCGAAGAGCTAATTTTTTCTAATACAGAAGTTAATACGCTTGCCGGTATAGAAAATTTGAATGCTTTACGCAAAGTAGAAGCAGACTCAACTATGCTTGTTGATTTAGGTTTGCTACAATACAAACCCAATTTGAAAGAAGTACATGTTGACAATACACCTGTTTCCTGGAAGCAGGCCAACACACTTATTGCTGCCAATCCTCAAACCCTGATTATTTTCGAAAGTGACTATCTCAACGGTTGGTGGAGTAGTCTGTCTGAAGCCTGGAAGAATACATTTAAGTCACAAATCGATAAAGCTAATTTCGATACTAAAGATTTACATAGACTTACACAAATGGAAAAAATTGAGTTTAGTGGCAATCAGTTGGTGTCATTAGAACCGCTTAAGGCCTTTATCCGATTAAAAGAAGTTGTTTTTACCAATACCGGCATTTCTGATTTGTTGCCATTGACAAGCCATGACAATATCACAAAACTTGTAGCTTCTAACAGCCCGGTGGTTGATTTATCTCCACTAAAAAAGCTGACGCAACTCCGGATTTTAAGCATAGCTAATACACCCGTGGAAGATTTGGATCCTTTGAAACAACTTACACAATTAATCGAGATCGACTGCTCTGGTACCCAAATCAAAAGACTTGATGATCTAGAGTTATTACATGGCCTTGAAAAACTCAACTGCTCAAATACGAATGTAAAAAGACTCGATCCGGTTCAATATTTATCTTTAAAAACGTTGATTTGCTACAACACTCGAATAAATGATCGCAGAGTAGATGATTTTAAGAGTGAAAACCCAAATTGTACAGTCACCTATTATTAGATGAGTAAGAAAAAGGCAAAAACAACGGCCGGTAGAAAGAAGCCGGTCAAAAAACAAAATACGACCTTAAAAAAGCTTATCAAATACTCCCTCGGTCTTATGACATTGGGAGTTTTGACTTTTGTAGGGTTTGTCATATTTGTTGCTGCGGGACTTTTCGGCCCGGTACCCACAGCAAAGGAACTTTCAGAAATAAAAAACAACCTGGCCACTGAGATTTACAGTACTGATGGTAAGGTGATTGGACGCTATTTTCTGCAACAACGTACCCCAACCCGGTATGAAAATATTAGTCCGCATGTAATAGATGCACTTGTTGCTACAGAAGACGCTCGGTTTTTCGAGCATAAGGGTGTAGACTATCGCAGCTTACTACGGGTTATAATAAAGACCTTCATACTTCAAGATCGCAGTGGTGGCGGTGGTAGTACCATTAGTCAACAACTGGCCAAAAATCTTTATCCCAGAGAAAATAACAATACCTTCTATCTAGCTACCCGCAAAGTAAAAGAGGCGTTAACAGCCTATCGGTTAGAAAACGTTTATTCCAAAGAAGAAATTCTCACCCTCTATCTCAATACCGTACCATTTGGGGAGAACATCTATGGTATTGAGATGGCCGCTAATCGGTTTTTCAGTAAATCAGCCGCTGATCTGGAAGTACACGAAGCTGCTGTTATCGTAGGTATGCTCAAAGCCAACCATACGTACAATCCTCGGCTCTTCCCTGAGAACGCTTTATTTAGAAGGAATGTGGTCCTCAACCAAATGCAAAAATACGACAGGCTTTCTGCTGATAGCGCTGCCTTCTACAAAGAGCAACCTTTAGCGCTTGAGTATAAGCGCATTGATGACAGCAAAGGCTCTGCAGCTTACTTTAGAGAACAACTGAGAAGTAAAGTAGAGGCTTGGTGTAAGGCCAACACAAAGGAAGATGGAAGTCCGTACAATATGTACACCGATGGGCTTAAAGTTCACACTACAATTGATTCACGTATTCAAACTTATGCGGAAAATGCTGTTGCGCAGCAGATGCAAGCACTACAGCAAGCCTTTGACAATCATTGGGGAAATGCTATGCCCTGGGAGGGAAAAGAAGAAATATTACAAAATGCCATCAGACAATCGCCACACTATCAAAAGCTAAAACAAAAAGGCTTGAGTCATGCGGAAGTCGTTGCGGAAATGAAAAAAACCTACCCTATGGAAGTTTTTACCTGGGAAGGAAAACAAGAAAAAACACTTTCACCTATTGACTCTATTAAACACTATCTAAAGTTTCTACATACAGGGGTTGTAGCCATGGACCCAAATACGGGTGAAGTGAAAGCCTGGGTGGGTGGTATTGATCATGAATTCTTCAAATACGATCATGCAAAACTGACAACGAAAAGACAGGTAGGGTCTACTTTTAAGCCATTCGTATATGCGGCAGCTTTAGAAAAAGGCATTGACCCTTGCGATTATGTATCGGCACGCAAAACGACTTATACAAACCTGGCCAACTGGTCGCCAGACAATGCTGACACTACTGAAAATGAATTAAAATATTCCTTTGAGGGCGCCCTGGCGCAATCTGTCAATACTGTGAGTATTAAGGTACTTGAAAAAGTGGGTATTGAGCCTACACTTGACCTGGCCAGTCGTGCTGGCATCGAGTCTGACCTACCTCCTGTTGCATCGGTAGCGTTAGGTACTGCAGATATTTCTTTGGTTGAGATGGCAACGGCCTATAGCAGTTTCGCCAATGGTGGCCAACGTGTTTCGCCATATTTCATCACAAAAATCACAGATAAAAACGGTGAGGTATTATATGAAGCCACTCCTCCACCAAAGACTCAGGTGATGCAGCCACAGACCGCAACTATGATGAACCACTTACTGACATCGGTAGTAGACAAAGGAACAGCAGGCCGACTACGATGGAAATACAACCTGACCAATGATGTAGCTGGCAAAACCGGAACCACACAATCAAATGCAGATGGGTGGTTTATTGGATACAATCCTGCGCTGGTCATGGCCGTGTGGGTGGGCGCTGATAACCCCGGAATTAGATTTAGAAGTACCGCTCTTGGTAGTGGTGCAAACACTGCCTTACCTGTTTTTGCAGAAACGCTGAAGCAGATCAATTCAGATAAAAACCTTCGCTACATTACCAATGCCACATTTGCTCCATTACCAGAAAACTTACAGGCTCGGTTAGATTGCGAAATTTCAAAAGAGGATAAAAACTTCTTTGAAAGACTATTAAATACCGACCTCACAAAGAAAGAGAAAGAAAAAAAGTTTAAAGGTGAGGAAGAAAAGGAAAAGAAAGGTTTTTTCAAGAAGATTGGAGACTTGTTTAAAAAGGATGATGGTTCATAAGGATTTGGACTTATAGGACTTAAATCCATAAATAAGCTTGACAATTAAAAATCAACACGGTTTAAAACTTTAATCTAGACCCCACAAATCAAGCAATCTGAAACAGGTCGCTCCTAAGGAGCTTAGCCGAATTGCCTGATGCTCTAGTAACAGTTCGCTCCTATCAGAGCTTTATTGCATAGTTATTGACGCACTAGTTATTAATAGCCCCAGAGGGGCTTACTGTTAATAGCTATTTAAACACCATATATCAGCACCGTAGGTGCGTCCTATTAAATGCTCGGTTTCATACCTCTTAATTCTTACATTATCAATGCACCAGAAGATTATCGATACAGCAGTGCCATCGATTATTCAGGAGGAAGAGGAATGTTAACATTAAAATATATAGGTTAAGCACGGAAGTAACTTCCGCCCTAATGAGATTGGTATTAAATCAAAACTATTGTAGATTTGTCGCCTCTTTAAATGAAACCACGCGCACGTGGCGGAATTGGTAGACGCGCCAGCTTGAGGGGCTGGTGACCTTTTTGGTCGTGGAGGTTCGACTCCTCTCGTGCGCACAAAAAAACCACAACTGACTTTAGTTGTGGTTTTTTTGTTCTAGCTTTTAATTGCTTTATTCACAATTCAATCTCTTATTGGGCTATGAAACAAATTTTATTAGTGGTTGCTTTTCTTTACACTTTACCAGCTATTTCTCAAGATTATTCCAAAAAAGATATTCAAGCAATTGAGAAACTAAAAGGAACATGGAAGTTTGACAATGCGACATTCAATATTTCTTTTGAAGGTGAAAAAGTCCAGTTTAGTGATAGGTAAGAATTGACTTTACGGTAATATCACAAGGTGAATCATCAGAGGAAAATAAAAATAACACAAAAGCTTACTTTAAAAAATTAGAGTAGTCACACCTTCACTTTCTCAGCGTACTTTCTCTCTATAGGAATTTTCTACAAGTAAGCACGGAAGTTACTTCCGTGCTTTTGAATGATATTACCTTGATCCAATCAGCATAATTAGAGTATATTTATATTCTAACATCAAAAGCTCAAACTCCTATGATAGCAAGAATTTGGCATGGAAGAACCAAGTCTGAACATTATGAGGCTTACACCAACTTTATGAAGACTAAAGCCATACCTGATTATAAAAAAACTAAAGGTTTTGTAAAACTGACCTTCTTAAAGAGAATTGAAGGTGATATCGCTCACTTCAACTTGATTACATTTTGGAAAAATATAGATGTGATAAAAAACTTTGCAGGTGACGATTACGAAATTGCCAAGTACTACCCCAGAGACAAAGACTACTTACTGGAGTTTGAAGAAAAAGTAACTCCTTACGAAGTCTTTGCAGAATAAATATAAAAGCAGTGACTTTAAGCACGGAAGTTACTTTTAATATTTACTTGAAAAAATTAGAGTAATTACACCTTCATCTTCTCAGCGTACTTTCTCCCAATAGGAATTTTGAAGGATTGCAAAGTGAGTTCTTTTGCGGTCTGTTTTTCAATCAAATTTTTGTTTACAATAAACGACTTATGACATCTGATAAACTGAGGTGGCAAACTATTCTCTAACTGAGCAAGGCTCACACGCTGCAATATTTTCACTTTCACGGTCTGGTAAGCGCAGTAATTACCCTCACTTTCTACAAATAGTAACTCATCAGCACTTACAAATATTGATTTGTTCCCGTCCTTAATTAAAATCCTTTCAACGGTAGTTCCCTCGTTAGCTACTCCCATTTTTATAACACCATATACCACACCAGGGATATAAAAGAAAAGTGCATTGAGCAGGAAGCTGCCTATTACTTCATCAAAGACTATCGCACTACTCATATAGTCGTAATAGCCAAAAAAGAAAATCAAATCTGCAAACGATTCAGTCAATGTGAGTACTACAAACCATATGACAGATTGTGTTAGTAACTTGGCTACACTTTGCTTCATTAGTCTCAACACCATCGATGCCACTCCATAAAAAATAGAAGCATTGATTGCTGCCCCAAATAAACTTGGTACTAGTAGCGAAAGATCATCACTTCGAAAAATCCCAAAGGTTAATTCAAAAGCAGGAATATTGATAATCATCAACCCGCTAAACCACACCAGTCCATGCACAATTTTTTCAATGCCTGTCATGCTTTGCAACAGCCACTTTATTCTACTCCAAACTTTTACTGTTGTTGACATACAATTATGTGTAGTTCATCACAACGCCTCAACTAAAGGTCATTTTTATGCGTCATTTGAACTCAAGTATAATTCAAAAACTCGCAAAAATGAAAACAACAAATTTAATTATCTGCCTGCTACTAACCATTGGAAGTCAGGCTCAGATCCAAGAGATGTTCGAAAGAGAAGCTCTTTACCAGCATTTCAATGGAGTAGTGTTGATCCAGGAAGGTGATAGTACCATTTTCGAAGGTTGCTACAATCAACCCAACGAAAGTTTCACAACAAATACACCTTTTGACATTGGTTCTGTTACAAAGCAATTTACTGCAGCAGCGATTTTACAACTTGTCGCACAGGGCAAGCTTAAGCTAGATGACCCAATCAACCAACTCCTTGGTGAGTATAGCTCTAAAAGATGGAAAAAGGTCACGATCCATCATCTGCTTACGCATACCAGTGGTATCCCAAGTTTATTTCAAACCGAACAGGGCTTAGAACCACTATTTCCTAAGGAAGCACCCATTGCTAAATCAGCACTTATCGATCATTTCAAAGAGGGTAAACTATTATTTACACCAGAAGAGGAATTTGGCTATAGCAATTCCGGCTACATATTATTAGCGGCAATTATCGAAGCAACAACAGGCAGAAGCTATGGTGATTATTTACAACAAAACATTTTCGATAAGTATGGACTAAATAATACCAGTTATGGGCCAAAAGGTGAAGTTGCTAAACCTTTTTATGGATATCGTAGTGACCGACTCAAACCAGCGCCTGTATATGACAATTCCTGGTTTTTAGGAGCAGGTGGTATCTACTCTACAGTAGATGACCTTTCCAGATGGGTCGACATCATACAATCAGAAAGTTTCCTCACTGAAAGCCTACGGGGAAAATATTTTTCCAAGCATACCCGAGCTGGTGATGTACATTATGGCTATGGGTGGCAAATAGACGATGATGGTGTTATAGCCCATGATGGTGGAAATGCTGGATTTATGGCGTATTTAAGTTTCCACCCTAAAACAAATCGAAAGGTCATCATGCTCACCAATCGAAGTTTTGAGAACATTTATGAATATGGAAAAAGTGCTCAAAAAATACAGCGTCTGGCCTCAGCAACATGGAGTTTTATGGATGGTGAAGCACTTGAGCTATTACCAAACCCAACACGTGGCATAAATTGTGAAGGCACGTTTCGGCTAGACAATGGAAGCGTCTTAAGCATTCAAAGACAGGATTCTCTAGCCATATTAACTATGGATCAAGCCAATCCAACTCGTGTTGTGCCCAATACTGCACTAGCTGGAAAGACCCCGTATGAAAGTAAACTCATAGCGATTAGCTCACTATTAGAACAGAGTAAATACTGGAAGCTTGCTAAATATTGTGATGGAGAAATGTCTTTCGTAGCCTACTCAGGATTACTCTCTTATGGTTTTAACATGATGAAAAAACAAGTCGGAGCGTTACAATCCATTGTGCCATACAAAGTAAACTCAGATTATGGACTCATGCGTATGAAAGGATCAGCAGGCAGCTTAGATATTATAGCATATTTCAACGCTGAGGGCGAAATACAAGGTTTGTTTGAGCATGGATTCTATACCACAGACCAGCCCATTGAAATGATAGGATATTATATCGACAACAATACATTATTTGTTGATGGCTTCCCATATGGTGAGAAAGATTGCAACATAACCTTTAATGGAAACACGGTCTACATTGAGCAGCACGGAAGAACCGTTAAAGGAGAAATGATAGATTAAAAACAACCAGCCCGGCATTTCTACCGGGCTGGTTTAAAGTTTACTTCACCTGAATAGCTCCTATTCCAGCATCCCACAAGGCTTTGTTGTAGTCTGGTATCGTAGTTTTCAACCATTCATCAGCTTGCTGTTCATACCTTACCCAGATGGCCTCAAGTTCTTTCTTTCTGTCCAAAGAAGACTGGTTCACCCTAGGGATGCTGCTTTCAGTCTGATTAATCAGAAACATGTAATCTGCAGTAAATTTATTTTCAAAATTCTCTACATCGTCATAAGCCTTAGACTTGCGTTGTACCATATCTTCATCCCATTGGTTTAATGCTTTAATTATTTCTTCACCTTGTTTTTTTAAAGCCTCATTTTCCATATCCCCTAGCAATGCACTGATTTGATCATGAACGCTCTTTAAAGTATTCACTTTCTCATGCATTTTCGTCAAAGTGGCTTCCATCTCACTCATTAGCTTGTCGTACTTTTCATACTGCCCTGCTTCAGTCTCATAAATCGGATTAGCAATGATTTTACCTTTTGCCTCATAAACCTGATCCTTCACCTTCAGTTTAATAGTGTATTCACCTGGCGACACCATATGGCCTCTGTATCCAGCCTCGATGTAAACGCCCGGTACTCCTGGCATTGTTTCATGGCGCATGTTCCATACAAACCTATTTAGTCCTTCTTTTTTAGGAATCACTTGAGGTCGAGGCGGGCCCCCGTCATAACTTTCAAAACCCTTCGGAGACTCTGAAGACAATGTGCGAATCACTTTACCACTGGCATCAAGTATCTCCATGCTGATGTGAGTAGAATCCGCTATTGAAGGCAGCTCATAGTACAACACCAAACCATTAGCCGGGTTGGTGCCAACATATGTTTGTGAACCATCAAATGAGTCACTGTTACCGCTAAGTGGACTTCCCCAATAGCCATACACAGCGTCTTCTGGTTGGTATAATTTTGTTTCACCAGTTTTATTGTATTGATTCAATAATTTGAGGTCATCTAGCACCCAAAATGAACGACCCGATGTTGCTACAATCAAATCACCCTGATGCACTTTTAAATCAGTAATGGGTGTCACGGGTAAGTTTAACTGCAAGGGCTCCCAGTTGGAACCATCGTTCCAGGAAATATAAATACCTTTCTCAGTACCGGCATAAAGCAGACCTTTTCTATCCTGGTCTTCCCTTACCACACGTGTAAAGGCACCATAAGGAATGCCTGTGCTTATGTTAGTCCAGCTTTTGCCATAATTGGTCGTTTTATACAACGCAGGGGTATAGTCGTTGAACTTATATTTAGTAGTGGCAATGTATGCTGTGGCAGGATCATGGGGTGATACGTCTATGGCATTGACCAGCGTTTCTCCTAATCCTTTTGGAGTTACATTAGTCCAATTGGCTCCACCATCTCTGGTAACATGCACCAGCCCGTCATCACTACCTGTCCAGAAGACGCCCTTCTCGTGAGGTGACTCAATCATGTAACTAATAGTACCATAATTTTCTGCCCCTACTGCCTCGTTAGTATATGGGCCGCCACCTTTCCCTTGTTTTTCATCAATGTTACGCGTTAAGTCTGGAGAGATTTCTTCCCAGGTTACACCGCGATCTCTTGTTCTTAAAACCACTTGTGCGCAATGATAAAATGTTCCTTGCTCATGTTGAGACCAGATAATTGGCGCATTCCAGTTGTAGAGGTACTTCATGTCTCTGGCCGCCTTTCCCAAATATTGATTAGGTGCTGCCATTACTCCGGTGCCAGCCTTCGATTCCATATCCATTAGCTCAATAGTACCCAAATAACTTCCACCCATTACATACCTTGGGTTGTCGGGATCGAATGCTAGAAATGCACTTTCCCCTCCTGCAGAAAATGTCCAGTCATGTTCTGTTATACCGCCTGTTCTTAATGAAAGGTGAGGTATTTTTACTGAAGAGTTGTCTTGCTGCCCCCCATAAATATTGTATGGAAACAGATTATCTGTATTTATTCTGTAAAACTGAGCCGTAGGCATGTTCGATTGAGTTGACCAGGTGGCTCCTTTATTGAAAGAAATCGCTGCTCCCCCATCATTAGCAATTACCATATTATCAGAATTGTTAGGATTAATCCATAGGTCATGAAAATCGCCATGAGTCCCAGACAGACGTTCCCAGGTTTTGCCACCATCAATTGACCTTAGGGCCGGGGCACTTAAAACATACACTGTATTTTCGTTATTCGGATCAGCGAAAACTTCAATATAATACCAGGCCCGTTGTGTCAAGCGGTTATCACCGCTTACTTTATTCCAGTTTACACCTCCATTATTAGAAACAAATAGGCCGCTTAAATCCTTATCAGTATCACTTTCCATCAACAAATACACCTTATCGGAATTTGCCCTACTCACTGATATGGCCATTTTTCCTTTAGGCTCAGGCAATCCTTTTTCAATTTTCGACCAGGTGTCCCCTCCATCGGTACTTTTGTAGACACCGCTACCAGCACCTCCACTAATTACTTTCCAGGGTTTTCGCTGATGCTCCCACATGGTGGCATACATGATGTCAGGGTAGTTCATATCCATTGACAACTCACTGCAACCTGTAAGCTCATTTACAAACAGTACCTGCTTCCAACTTTTACCACCATCAGTAGACTTGTAAATACCCCTTTCTTTATTTGGGCCATGCAACGCTCCCTGAGCAGCCACAAAAACTATATCAGGATTTGTTGGGTGTACCACTATTCTGGAAATGTGTTGAGTGGCTTCCAACCCCATCTTTTTCCAGGTTTTCCCTGCATCGGTAGACTTATACACACCATCTCCATAAGAGGTCATTACACCACGTGGCGCATGCTCCCCCATACCACAATACACGATATAAGGATGTGATTCAGAAACGGTAACAGCTCCTACCGAGCCCGTTTCAAAAAAGCCATCCGAAATATTTTCCCATCGCTGGCCGGCATCAGAAGTTTTCCATAAACCACCACCGGTGATACCCATGTAATAGGTAAGTGGGTCACCGACTACACCCATAGCACTGACCGACCGACCTCCTCGAAAGGGGCCAATATTTCTATATTTGAGTGGTTTAAAGTAGTTATCAGCGTTTTGAGCTAAAGAAATTGAGCCACCGCATAGCAGCGCCAATGTTAAGATTATAGCATTTTTCATTTGAGTAGGTTTTGATTGATCTACTCAATTTAATAATTATAATAAAGTGAGATTCAGAAATTTGAGGAACGGTAAATGCATGGGCTCCTATTTTGAACAATGGGTTATTTGCGCCACACAGAATTTACAAAATAGCTTTTCTCATCATAAAAGTTTTGAGCAATGGTAAACCCTGACCTGAGCGCCATGCTCGATACATCAGGCATGCTATACTTTTGAGAAATCTCCATATGGATCGATTCCCATGGGTGAAATTCAATTTCATGTTCCCCGACACTAACAGTTTGCCTTACTTTACTGATTAAAAAGCTTTCGGTAGTGCCACTTTGAGGGTTATAGGATGGAAAATGTTTGAATTTTGTTAGATCAAAATCAGCACCTAATTCCTTGTTGATACGGTCGAGTAAGTTAAAATTGAATGCTCGTGTAATACCATCGCTATCGTCATAAGCTTTCAATATCACTGACGGGTCTTTTTTAAGGTCAAAACCAATCAACAGCAAATCACCTTCATGCAGACCGTCATACAACCCATTCAAAAATTTATATGCTTGATCTCCCGTAAAATTTCCAATGTTAGACCCAAGAAAAAGTACCACATTTCGAGTACCATTCTTTTCCAGTTTCTTAAGCGCTTTGAAATAATGGTCTTCTATATAATTTACCTCCAAAGAGGGCATCTCTTCTTTAAGTGACGACTCCAATATTCTTAAGACATTGCCAGAGATATCAATGGGTACATACTTAAAATTGGCTTGTTCTTGTAAAAAGTGCTTAAGTAATACCTTGGTTTTATACCCATCACCCGCGCCAAACTCTACTACATTAAACTTGTCGGTCTGCTCGCTGAACAAGGAGAGTAATTGGCCTTTGTAAGTATCTAATATCTCGTATTCTGATTTAGTGAGATAATATTCATCCAAATTCATTATTTGCTGAAAAAGCTTATCCCCTCTTTCATCGTAAAAATATTTAGAAGGTAATTTTTTAGGTGTTGCGGTAAGCCCCTCAATCACATCCTGGGCAAATTGGTCTTTCATTTAGCTGATTTAAATGTTGCGAGCCAACCTCAAGCCAGAAAACATCCAGCGAAGATGAGGGTGGAAAAAATTTCTATATGTATGTCTAATATGACTGCGTTGGGTAGCACAAGATCCTCCCCTCAACACCATCTGATTTACCATAAATTTACCATTATACTCACCCACCGCACCTTCTGGTGCTTTATAAAAAGGGTAAGGCAAATAGGCGCTTCCAGTCCATTCCCAAACGTCTCCATAAAACTGATTGTTATTATTTAACTGTGCAACGGGTTGGTAATTTTCTTCTTCAATAAAGTTGCTATCTGTGGTGAGCTTACCATATTGTTGTGCTGCCACTTCCCACTCAAACTCCGTTGGCAAACGCAAGCCTTTCCATTTGGCATAAGCATCTGCCTCGAAATAGCTAATGTGTGTAACCGGGGCGCTTAAATCAATAGCCTTCAATCCGCCATTTAAAGAATAGTACATCCATTGCCCATCAACCTGATGCCAATATGCAGGTGCTTTAATTTCATTAACATTCACCCACTCCCACGCTTCAGAAAGCCAATGTCTAAAATTTTCATATCCCCCAGCTTCAATAAACTCCAGGTATTCGCTATTAGTAATCAAACGATCCATTATTTCAGCCTGATGTAAGTATACCTGATGCCTCCCATTTTCATTATCAAAAGAAAAGCCTTTACCCTCATGCCCTACCGTATATGTACCTTCTTCTATTGGTAGAAATTTAGCTTCTGCAACTGTCCCCTGAGATAATTCATTAGCTATATAGGCCGGAAATGTTGGATTGTGCCCCAGAATATATTTGATGTCATACATCAACAACTCCTGATGTTGTTGCTCATGTTGAATACCAAGCTCGAGTAAGTGACCAAATTTCTCAGGCCCTTCTGTTTCAAGTAAACGACACATGGCTTCATCTACATACTCACGATATGCCAGTACTTCATCTACCCCAGGCCTTGTTATATTGCCTCGATTTGTGCGTATTACTCGCTCTCCAACGCTTTCATAGTAGCTATTAAATAAGAAACTAAACTGAGGGTGGTAGCATTTATAATCTGCTAAATGGTTTGACAGTATGAAAGTTTCGAAAAACCATGTCGTATGGCCAAGGTGCCACTTGGGAGGGCTTACCTCCTCGACAGGTTGGACAACATGGTCTTCTTTCGAAAGTCGACTACATATCGTAACCGTCTGATTTCGAACTGATCTGTATTGTTCCTGTTCTTTCACCGCTTCTAATAACATGCCTTCTTTCAAGTTGTTTACCTAAAATTAAAGCATGCCATTCGGAATCGGAATTTTTTAAAATGGTAATTGCTTATTTATCGGACGATTTAAATATACGATCGTCATGCAATAGATAAATTGCCAGATGAAAAACTGCAAAAAATAAAGCCACAGACACCAGATAAATGTAGTAAGGAATAAGCATAGCTATCTTCTATTTTGGTGTATTAGAGCAACGAAACGTCAACAATTAAAGTTGCCATTAGCATTAAACGTGCTAAAAGATCATGTAAGAAATCAAACCATTTGTAAAAAATAAGTGCCCTTTTTGTACGTTTAGGCTTATATTCGCAGACTAACTTAATATGAATACTATGATGAATCGTGTGAGAGGACTGATGATGCTAATACTACTTTTCGTAGTCACGGCTTACACAAATGCTCAAAGTCTAACAGCCCAGGATAGCAGCTTGCTGCCCCCACAAAACTGGTTTGTATTAGACCCCGCCAGTGATAAAGTACAGGGGTTAAGTGTTGACAAAGCATATGAACTGGTAAAAGGAAAGCCTTCTAAAAAAGTAACCGTTGCAGTTATTGATTCGGGAGTTGATATTGACCATGAAGACCTTCAAGGTAAAATCTGGATCAATGAAGACGAAATAGAGGGTAACGGTATAGATGATGATAAAAATGGCTATGTCGATGACCGATACGGATGGAATTTCATAGGCGGTAAAAACGGAAATGTAGAGCAAGACACTTATGAACTCACCAGGATTTATGTTGACCTTAAAGAAAAGTACAATGGCGTTGAAGAAGGTGATGTAAAAAGAAAGAACAAAGAGGAGTATGCTTATTGGTTAGAAGTTAAAGAAGAGTTCGAAAAAACTTACAATAAAGCACACCAACAGTACGAATTCTATTCATCACTGAAAAATAATCTGGTAAGATTCAATACGCTGCTGAAGGCTTATTTCGGGGTAGATACACTTACCATGAATAACCTCAGAAGTTTACAAACAGAGGATTCTGTGCTAAATGTAGCTAGAAATATAGTAGGTCTCGTTTTTCAAAATGCAGGCGAAGATGCGGACTTTGAAGCCATCGCTGAAGAGTTAGGTGAAGCGGTTGAGTACTTTGGTAATCAAGTGAACTATGCTTACAACCTGGAGTTTGACCCAAGGAATATCATAGGTGATGATTACAGTAATCCATATGAGAAAGGCTATGGAAACACTGATGTCAAAGGTCACGACCCTAGTCATGGAACTCATGTGGCCGGTATTATTGCCGCCAACAGAAATAACGAACTGGGTATTCAAGGCATAGCAGATAATGTAGAAATCATGGTCATACGCGCTGTACCTGATGGTGATGAAAGAGATAAAGATGTGGCAAATGCCATTCTTTATGCCGTAGACAATGGCGCTGACATCATTAACATGAGCTTCGGGAAGTCATACTCTCCTCAAAAAGAAGCTGTTGATAAAGCGGTGAAATATGCAGAAAGTAAAGGTATATTATTGATTCATGCCGCTGGTAACAGTTCTAAAAATATAGATAAGCGCAATAACTTCCCGTCAAAAAATTTAGATGGCGGAAAAGAAGCTACCAACTGGCTCGAAATTGGAGCTTCCTCATGGGGAGATGACGAAAATTTTGTAGGAAGCTTTTCTAACTATGGAAAAGAAACAGTGGATGTGTTTGCTCCTGGTGTAGAAATCTACTCGACTACGCCTGATAATACATACAAAGCATTTGACGGTACCAGTATGGCGGCACCGTCAACAGCTGGTGTAGCTGCATTGGTGATGTCATACTACCCTGAACTGACAGCTTTCCAGGTAAGAGATATTTTGAGAAAGTCTTCCAGAAAATTTGACAACCTTACTGTAATCAGACCAGGGGACTCGGGAATTGAAGTTGACTTCAGCGAGCTTTCCATTACCGGTGGGTTGATAAATGCTTATGAAGCGCTGAAAATGGCTGAAAGCATGTCTGTTGCTAAAGAAAATTAGCATTTAAGCTACTATCAATATAAAAACCAGCCTAACTTTAGGCTGGTTTTTATGTTTAAACACAAATCGAATTATAATGTACGACATACTCAGACACGCTCATTCAGGCCTAAGATGGTTGGTATTAATAGCACTACTTGTTGCTATCGTAAGTGCCTTTTCTAAAAAAGGTAAATCACCTTACACTGCGGGAGATAAGAAGTTAGCTTTGATAGCTCTCATTTTTACCCACCTTCAGTTAGTCATCGGTTTTATTTTATATTTCATCAGCCCTAAAGTTGTTTTTGATGGAGCAGCCATGAAAGACTCAGTACTTAGGTTTTACCTGGTAGAGCATATGGCTCTCATGTTGGTAGCAATTGTATTAATTACTATAGGTTATAGCAAAGCAAAAAGATTAACTGATGACAGCAAGAAGTTTGCTAAAATAGGCTGGTTCTACCTGATCGGACTAATCCTCATACTCATTAGCATACCATGGCCGTTCAGAAACCTTGGAGGCAGTTGGTTCTGATCGTAGTACAATGTCAATTACAATTCAACAAGGAGATATTACCCAACTCGAAGTTGACGCAATTGTAAATGCAGCCAACCCATCACTACTTGGCGGTGGTGGTGTGGATGGTGCCATTCATCGAGCAGCAGGGCCACAACTACTTGAGTACAACAATAAACTAAGTGGCTGCAAAACCGGTGAAGCTAAACTAAGCCCAGGGTATGATCTGCCTAGTAAATATGTAATATCAACTGTCGGACCTGTATGGAAAGGTGGGCAGACTGGCGAGGCGTTACTCTTACAAAAATGTTATACAAACAGCCTAATATTGGCTCATGATAACAACTTAAAAACAATTGCCTTTCCTGCAATTAGTACCGGGGTTTATGGGTTTCCATTTAAGCAGGCTGCAACCATCGCAATAACAACCCTCCAGAAGCAGTTAGCTCTCATTGACTACAAAATAAAAGTTACATTAATATTTTTTAGCAACGAAGATTATCATCAGGCTATATCGATTAAAAACAAACTTAATCCCTCATAATCATTCTTTCCTTGCTAATTACTTACATCTGTAACAATACTACAGTTATTAATTGCCTTTAACCGTAGGCATTTATGTACTTTCGCTAATACCACGAAACCAACCCCGCCCATTTTTAAACTATAAACTATAGATTGGCATGGCGGGAAATATAACCAACGAAGTTTTATCGAGCATGATGAACTCCTCTAACCCTATGTGGGTATTTTGTGAGGATTCAAAACAATTAATAACTGCTAATAAAGCGTTCATCCAAACATTTGAATACTCATTGGATGAGTTGCAAGGAATAGCAACTTTTGATTTTGTTTTTCCTACCGATCAGCGACATTTTGAGAAAGCGTTGAATGAAAGCCCGGAGGAGGTGGACATATCGCAGGTTTGGAAGATGAGATCCAAACTTGGCAGAGAGCTTTTTATACTACAGAGTACAACTGACTTAATGTACAATAACTCACCGGTAAAACTGATCACCTGTTTTGAAGTAGAGAAACGATTTTACAAAACTGATACGAATAGAAAAGGTATACCCCTATCTGATCTATTAAATATTATTTCACATTTCGATTTTGAAAACCCGAGAAGCAACAAAAACAGGACATTATTGAATCACCTCAAATCAGCAGCTCGGCAACTTGAATCGATAATGTATCAGGAGCCAGCCGTGAATTAGTACGCCTTTAGAGATTCTCTTCTTAGTTTAAGTTTAGTACTGTCTGCCTGACTAAAATCGTTTTTATAAATGGCTGCTTCCCACTCACCGTACATGGGATTGGGTAGCATCACAAAATTATTGAGCAGTTCTTTCAGGTTTTGGTCTACAAGGTCTTTTCCCATACCAGCATCTCTATCGGCATACAACTCATGATAATCAGTAAGGTTATCTCCAACAAACACTATGATCTTATGGGTCTCTCTCACCTTATTCCTTCTTGTAGTTTTATCAGATGTTTCTTCTTTTAATAGCACATGCGTAGAGTCAGCATTGGGTAAGCCTTCTGTTTTTAAATTTTCGATAGTGGGGTTTAGCATATCCACCGTTCTATTGGAAATGTAATACACCTCTACCCCTTTAGACTGCGCATAGGAAATAAAATCCTTCACTCCCGGAAGCACCTCAGCCTTTGCCATTGAAGTCCATTCTTTCCAGGTCTTTGAGCCATAAGTCTCACCATTTTCTATTAAATATCCTTCATACGGACTATTATCTAGCACGGTCTCATCTATATCTAATACAACGGCTGGCTTTTGATCAGCATTAAGTGACGCAAGGTTTTTGTCTAAAATCACCTTTGCGTAGGTATAGGCTTGATAGTATGACAAGCGCATTTCTGCAGCTTGCTGATACCACAAAACTGCCCCTTCAAGCTGTTGAGAAAGTTGCTCTTTTGATGTTTTGGTATCGGTACAATCTTGTTTTTGACAACCTGAAAGTATGATTAGAGCGCAAATGGCTGATATTCCAATAGATTTCATAAACATGCAATTTTAAATCGGTTTGCAAAGTAAGGCCCTTTATGTAAATTAACTCTATGAAGTCTTGGGTTTTCTTGTGTCTCTTTTTAATTAGTGTGGCTGGGCTAGCGCAGGATAAGCATAACTTTAAAATGGGCCCAGCCAAAACCGACTGTCATACGGTTGGAGATTTAAAAAACGTACCTCAGGATAGTGCTTTAAGCATGCTCCTCAGTGCTGAATTTAGATTCAAAGAAGAGGTGCAAATATCAAGATATAGAACACCAAGAGAATTAGCGTACATGTCTTGCGAAGGTGAGGATGGTTACATGATAGCAAAAGAAGATAATGACAGGATTAAATTGTTTCAAAAAGTACCTAAAATACTGTGGGACTCGCTCATAAATACCCCTGACCCAATATCATTTTATAACTCATCTGTTTTCAAAAAGTATTTAGTAAAGAAATTGGATAATTAGAAGTCATTGACTTTCTCCTTATCAATTAAAAACATTATATTTTTATATCATCAACATCAGTAACCATGATTGCGCATGACACTGCCTCTCAAGATTATTTTAAACTGATGGCTGATAATATGATAGATATGGTGGCTTTACATGAACCTGATGGCACCTATAACTATGTCAGCCCCTCGGTGGAAAATATCTTGGGGTATAAACCAGAAGAACTTTTAGGAAAGAGTCCGTATCCTCTTTTTCATAAAGATGATATTGATCGGATTGAATCGGAATCTCACCGGCAAGCTATTGTTGGGAAAAAAGTCATTTCCACAGAGTATCGAATAAGAAAGAAGAATGGAGATTATATTTGGTTCGATACGAATACGATGCCGATTATTGATGTTAGTGGTCAGGTAATTAAGTTACAAACGGTGTCGAGAGAGATTACTGAGAAAAAAGAAAATGAGCTAGCTCTACACCTACTTAATCATGAATTAGGTGAACTCAATAAACAAAAAGATAAACTACTTTCAGTAATTTCTCATGACTTGAGGGGGCCCTTCCATTCACTGCAGGGTTTATTTAACCTGGTGTTTATGGATTATGACGGGTTGTCAAAAGAAGACTTATACAAGCTGCTCAGCGAATTGAAGAAGCAGACCGACAACTCACTAGGTCTCTTACAAGATTTACTACTGTGGTCACGAAATCAATTCAATGTACTCGAGGTGGAGTGCAAGCCTATTAATGCGAAGAAAGCTGTTCAACCAGTTGTAGGCCATTTGCGCCATCAGGCGACTGAAAAAGGCATCAAAGTATTGAACAATATTCCTGCAGATATAGCGCTCACTACAAATGAGCATATGTTCAAAACCATCTTTCGAAATCTTATATCAAATGCTATCAAATTTTCAAGACGTGATTGCGAAATACTACTAGAAGCAAAGGAACAGGGTAAGTTCTACGATTTCTCAGTAATTGACACAGGCTGTGGTATAGCACCTGAGATTATTGAAAAAATACTTAGCGTAAAATGCATTTACACAACACCAGGTACAAATGGTGAAAAAGGGTTTGGATTGGGTATTAGTATTTGTAAAGATTTTATTGATAAGTTGGGTGGTCATCTTTACATAAAAAGTAAGGAAGGTAAAGGCAGCACTTTTACATTTACCATTCCTAAGGATTAACTTTCATACTGCTCTAATTCCTCTTTCAACCATTCAGGTATTTCAATACTTTTTCTTTCCTTTAGGTCAAACATCACCTGAGTGCTTTTACCTTGTGCGTGCACAATTTGATTTCCATCCTTTTCAGAAATAATGAGATATTCCAAATCAAAGCTTTTACTACCAAACCTGGAAGTCCTTACCATTACTGCAGGGTTAGCATCAGTCAATTTAAGTTCACGTTTGTAGTCACAAGTGATACTTGCAATCAAAAACATGTTTTTGTGCCAATCCCAGGTATCGCTGGCAGTAGACATATATTTGCCACGGCCCAACTCAAAATATTGAATATAAATTGAGTTATTTACATGCGCCAAAGGGTCTAAATCCATCCAGCGCAACTGAAGTGATTGTTTAAATTTGAATTGCTCTACTGTTTCTTTACTCATTTCCGTACTTTAATGCGACTAAAATAGAGATAACAATTTAAAAATTGGTCTTCTGTTCAATTTCTCTAATAAACACATTTGTCAGAAGTTGATATGGTGTTTTACCACCAAATATCCTTCGGATACTCCATGTCATTAATAATTATTGGGTAGCCAATTTCAGGGGTAGCCACAGGCATACCCAATGCTGCTGCTTTTTTGGTAACACGTTCAACCGGGTCAGTCCAACTGTGCATCGCCAACCTGAAAGCACCCCAATGGATTGGCATCATCACTTTGGCTTTGATATCAACAGCTGCCTGTGCGGTTTCTTCAGGCATCATATGGATGTCAGGCCATTTCTCATTGTATTGCCCACATTCCATCATGGCAAAATCGAATGGGCCGTATTTCTCACCTATTTCCTTGAAATGGTCACCAAAGCCACTGTCGCCACTAAAATAGATGCTTTCATCACCACTTTTTATCACCCAGCTACACCAAAGTGTGTTAAATCGATCGGTGACACCTCTTCCTGAAAAATGCCTTGCCGGTGTACTAATGAAAGTCAAATCATCATGCTTGATTTTCTGCCACCAATCAACTGCAGTAATTTTTTCAGGAGCTACGCCCCAGGCAGTCAGGTGAGCGTCCAGTCCCAATGGCACATAAAACTTATCAACCTTGCTTTTAAGCTTCTGTACAGAACCATAATCCAAATGGTCGTAATGGTCGTGAGAGAAAATAACGACATCAATAGTTGGAAGCTCTTCGATGGTTATTGGCAACTCTTCATTAAACCTTTTTGAGCCTAACAACGGGTGCGGTGCGGGTACCTGACCAAACATTGGGTCTATCAGAATATTTTTACCTCTTATTTCCAATAAAAAAGTTGAGTGACCAAACCAGGTAAGCCTCGTAAGGGTATCAGACTTTTTAGCTATATCTATAGAGTCTATTTTATGAAGAGGTAAGGGTTGATCAGGTGATCTACCAGGTGCACCTTTAAAAAACTCATACATCACACCCACCGTTTCTGAAAAGCTCATGTCCATATTTGTGGGTATGGCGTTTGTAAATTTACCTTGCTCAAAATTCGGTGAAGAACTGTATTGCTTCAGCTGTTCTTCGTTCGGTTTGCCACCAAATTCCGGGTTTACTTTTATAAATATAAAGGCACCTAACGCAACAAGCGCAACTAAACTTATGACCGAAATCAATATCATTTTTAAGAATTTGAAAATTATTGAGAGAATCAGCATTTCAATTTAATGTAAGCAATATCAAAAATACATTCTATTGCTAACTACTTTAGGGCAGAAGAGTTTCATAATTACCAACGTTTTTAATATGTTGCCGTTAATGAATTAAGTATAAATTCAAGTTTTATTATTAGTTTAACCAGATATCATTCTAAATTGCAGTAAATGGAGAAAAAGAAAATTTTGGTGATCGATGATACGCTTAAGCTGCTTGAGGAGCTTCGTGATCTCCTGGTGATGGAAGGTTATGAAGTTGTGACTGCTACAGACGCTTACGTTGGGATGAGTATGGTTGCTAAAGAAAATCCCGACCTTATTATTACCGACCTGAATATGCCTGAGATGCACGGTTTTGACTTAATTACAAAACTAAAATCTTTAAGGATATCCGAACATATTCCAATTATCGTTTTATCTGGTGATGAAGGTGATGAGATTGTAAGGCGAGCCTTCAACCTTAAAGCAGACCTATTTATTAAGAAACCTTCATCAGCAGATGAGTTGTTAACTTCTGTAGAGCGTGCGCTCAGTTGGTCAAAATGATTTAACAGCATTTAATATATCAACACCAAGGTATTTATCATCTGCATTCATATACCACTTTCTCACCTTAGGAATTTTCATCCCTCTATAATTTATCGTCTCAGTCAATAAGATGTATTCACCATCATTTGCCTGTTCATTGTGATAGAATTGATATACCTCGAGCGCGTATGTATCTGGATTGATATAAAAATACCAGGTATCACTTCCTACTGATTCGTCATATGTTACTTTGAGTTTCCAATAAGTCTTCGCCATGAATTGAGCCTTTTGTGCTACTGGATCTAACCGGGCACCATCATCTTCAATTTTCATTGGCAAACCATACAGGTAGGTATAGTAGTTTCGATACATCTTCGTTCTCTCACATGTCAGGCCGTATTGTTCCTTTACCTCATCAGAAAATGTCAACTGACCATTGAATCGTATTTCGCAATTTCCATCTTTTAATGAACGGAATATTTCTACACCATCCTTTTCCACACTCATCTCAAAATGACCTGTTTTTCGGTTTATTGAAACGACACTGTGCCTCTCAGCATCATCAGGTATTGCCATAGTTATATCCAGCTGTGCTTCAAAATGTTGCCATATACCATTTGGATCATGATATTGTACTGAGCGTTTTAAGATTTCAGATGCTGTTTGTGCCTTAATACCAAATTGAGTAACAATTATTAATGCTAAGGCAATAACTATTACGTACTGCTGAGGGTTAACTTTTAAATCCAATGAGAACATAATCTACGTAAGTAAGCAAAGGATAATTTAAATAAAAATGTTAGAAAAAGAATTACAAGCGCCCGTATTCGAAGCGGAAGACATATTTGACAGACACATCAATCTAAATGACTATAAAGATAAAAAATTACTTATAGGTTTCTTTAGGCATGCAGGTTGCCCTTTTTGCAACCTTAGAGTACATACACTTACTAAAATACATCAGGAGATGAAGGATCAAGGCCTCGAAATGATTTTCTTCTTTGAGTCTCCCAAAAGAGTGTTACTTAGAAGCTCCTTTCACCAGGAGGTTTCACCGATCCCACTTATTTCAGATCCTGAAAAGGAAATATACAGCAAGTACGGCATAGAAAGCTCTGGATACAAATCAGCAGTAAGTCACATTACTACCTTTGTGCAAACTGCCCTTAAAGCAAAAAAAGAAGGTGTACCCATGCACCCTATGGCAGCAGGTGAGTCGATAAAAACAATGCCCGCTGAATTTTTAGTTGATAAAGGGCTAGTGATAAAAAAAGTACACTACTCGGAGCGTCTGACAAACAGACTTGATGTTTCTGAAATTAAGGACTTTGCTTATGGCATAGATCCAGCTTAATACTGCTCCTACTAGAGCTATAACACCTGATATATCTTTTAGACTAAATCCCCTCTTTTGAGGGGATGAATTCCTCTTTCCTCAAAATGTCTGCGCTGGGTAAGCTATTCAGCCTTACATGCCATCCAAATGAGGTGCTTTTGAATAATTTCGATTCAAAACGCAACCCTTGATTATACTTTTCGTTATACTTTGGTATTCTATGTATATCAAATAAACAAGTATGATTTCAAAAAACTTAACGGCAGCTTCGACCAAGCCCATCATTCTTGGTATTCTCAAGCAGGGAAATAGCTATGGCTATCTCATAATTAAGAAAATCAAAGAGATCTCTAAGGGTAAGATGAAGTATTCTGATGGGATGCTCTACCCGGTGCTTCATAGATTAGAGAAGGAGGGATTTATTACTTCTAACTGGACAGTAAATGAAGGCACCAGACCCAGAAAGTATTATGAAATTACCGAAGCAGGCAAACAAGAACTTGTTGAGGAGCAGACACAATGGTCACAGGTAAACTCAGTCCTAAATACAATTTGGGACGTAGCAACTTAATAAATCTAACAACATGGTCATAAATTCAAAAACAAAACTATCTATCACAGCGCTAGGCTTTCTATGCGCTCTAGGCTTAATTATTTGGGAATATTTTAATGGTGGTGTGGTTTCACATTACTTTCTTCAAGATAATTCTACGCCTGAGTTATCTAACTGGTGGGGTTTGCTAAGTATACCGATGGTAACCTGGTTAGCCTTAACCATTGCTGAAAAACGTCAGCCCGAGCCCAAATTGAATATTAAGTTGCTTACAGTCGGCCTCTTATTCGGTGTCATACTTACTACACTATTTTATTTTGCACCTCAATTTATTGTATTCATTTTATTAGGCTCGTTCGCCCTGGCCTTGTTTTTACCATTGTACCTCCCGGAGTTTTACATCGGATTCATTGTAAGCATGCTACTGGGCTTTGGAGGTGTAATACCTGTTGTTTTCGGCCTACTTTTTATCACCATTTATGCAATCGAATATAAGCTGATAAGAAGGTCAGCACTTTACCTGCTTAAAAAATTTTAAATCTACCCCTATGTTTAATCTTGAAAATTCTATCAAAAATTGGTTGAAACAGTTTAGAAAACACCCTGCTTTTGACCACGGTGAAATCAGGGAAATGGAACTTCACCTTAGAGACCACATTGAAGATCTTTTAGCTGATGGCCTAGGTGAGCAAGAAGCTTTTAATCTTGCGGTAGAAGAATTCGGTGAAATTTCCGGGATGGCAGATGAAGCATATTCCAACCAATTAAAAAGAGCTCCCTTCGGGTTGAATACGCTATTTGCTATGTATAGAAATTATTTCAAAGTAGCTGTTCGGGGTTTTACGAAGCATCCATTTTTTACTTTTTTAAATGTGATGGGTCTGGCTGTAGGTATTGCTGGCGCTCTGCTCATTTCACTTTACATATACGACCAGTTGAGTTATAACAAAATGTTTAAAGATGCTGAGTTGATATACCGAGTAAATATAGATAACAAAACGGCAGGTGAAGTCAGTAAATATGCATCCGTTTCCGGGCCATTAGCTCAGGTAATGCGTGAAGACTTCTCCTTTCAACAAATCGTAACCAGATTTAGAGAAGTTGATCCGGTTTTAGTCAAAAAAGAGGGAGCCGATATCAACGCCAAAATAGATAAAGTGACGGCTGTTGATGATACTTTTTTTGACATGTTTGGGCTTGAATTATTAGCGGGTAATAAAAAAAGTGCACTAACAAAACCGCACTCTTTGGTGATAAACCGCTCAATGGCCAGCGAATATTTTGGTTCTGTTGAAAGTGCCATAAACAAGTCGCTGGTAATTAATAATGACAAAAGCTATGTTATCACAGGTGTTTTAGAAGATCTACCCACCAGCAGCTTCCTGAGGAACTACAGCATTTTCATGTCCCTATCTAGTTTTGAAGATTCGAAAACAGAAGCCTGGAATACCTGGTATTTTCCAACATTTGTAAAGCTAAATGCACCAAAAAATGTTGTAGACCTTGAAGCATACCTCGATGGTGTTCTTGAACGATACCTCATTCCATGGGCAATGACCTTTATACCTGAGCTTACAATTGAAAGTTCACGCAAATCTTCCGAAGAAACGGGCAACTATATGCGATTCAATGCTACAGCCCTCACCGACATTCATTTACACTCTCAGGATAGATCTGGAGAATTCAATGAAAACAGTGATATTCAAAACGTTTATGTACTTGCTGTAGTTGGTTTTTTTCTAATTATTATGGCCGTTGTAAATTTCATGAATTTATCTACCGCTCAATCATTAAAGCGGGCGAAGGAGGTAGGAGTAAGAAAAATACTGGGGTCCAATCGCAGCGGACTCATCAGACAATTTTTAGCAGAGGCATTACTTATTTCTACTGTGTCACTTATAATTGGGTTGGGTATTGCCAAGCTTATGCTTCCTTTGTTCAATCAACTGGCTGGCTCAGCGATGAAAATACCCATTAATGATCCCTTATTTTGGCTACTGATAGTTGTTGTTACACTGTTACTGGGACTATTAGCAGGAATATACCCAGCCTTTGTGAGCTCGAGGTTCGCACCGATTATTGCCTTGGCTGGCAACGGTAAGGGCACCTCCTCCGGAGGTTTCATGCGCAACTTATTAGTCATTTTTCAATTCACAGTATCGGTATGTTTAATGGTTGGTACATTGGTTGTCTATCAGCAATTACAATTCATCAAAACCAAATCATTAGGCTATAGTAAAGATCAGGTACTGATCGTTGATAATACACAAAGCTTGGGCAAGAAAAAGGCTGTTTTTAAACAGAATGTTCAAAACCTGGCAGGTGTAGATGGGGTTTCATTGAGTAGCTATTTGCCTACACCATCTAATAGAAGTAGCACCACATTTTTTAGTAAATCAAGTTCATTAAGCTCAGCTGATGCAGTAATTATTGGTAATTGGCAAATTGATCACAACTACTTAGAAACACTGGGATTAGAACTTGCTGCCGGTAGAAATTTTGACCCAAAAAATCCAGCAGATAGCAGTGCGCTACTCATCAACGAAGCATCATTATCGATGCTTGATGTATCGATAGAAGAGGCTATAGGAATGCAACTAACACGTGATTTTCACAGAGAAGATAAAGAAAACATGGAATACTATACTGTCATTGGTGTAGTTAAAGATTTTCATTTCGAGTCGATGCGGAACGTAATCAATGGCCTGACTTTTCAGTTGAGCCAAGATGCTAATATGATGTTGATTAAGCTCAGAGCTGGTGACTTTGAAAATAGTATTGAAGACATCCACGCATTGTGGAAAGATGTCAGTGACGGACAACCTTTTGATTATTACTTCATGGATGAGTCATACGACAACACGTATCGCTCAGAGGTAAAGTTGGGAAGCATTTTTCTGTTATTTACCTCCTTATCAATCTTTATTGCTTGTTTAGGCTTATTTGGCCTTGCAGCTTTTAGCACCGAGAAAAGAACGAAAGAAATTGGTATCAGAAAGGTTTTAGGGGCTAGTGTTTCACAAATTGTTTTTAAGTTATCAGGTGATTTCTTAAAACTTGTGGTTTTGGCACTTTTTATAGCGCTACCATTGAGTTGGTATTTAATGAGTCAATGGTTAGAAGATTTTTCTTATCGAGTTGAATTGGAGCCTGGGCTTTTATTATTCTGCGCATTTTTGGCAATTATCATTGCTCTGATTACAGTGAGCAGTCATAGTATTAAAGCGGCCATAGTCAACCCCGTAAAGTCGTTGAAAAAAGAGTAGCAGAAAAGTGGTCTAATTTAAGTTCATTCCAGCATTGCTACTCATGATGGTCTGCAGCATTGTAGGCAGCTCCGATAATGCCTGCATTGTTAAGCTTTTCGCATGGCGCAAAAGGAGTGGTTATGGTAATTTCGTTTCGAAACTTATGTATTTTTTTGCTAGCTCCTCCTCCAATTATGATAAAATCGGGAGTAAATACACGTTCAACATTTTTTAGAAAAACATTCACACGTTTACCCCAGGTTTCATAATCCAGGCCCTCTAATTTTCTGATGGAATCAGCAGCATATTTTTCAATCGGCCTATCATTCAGGCCATACATATGACCTAATTCAGCATTTGGCAAAAGTTGCCCATCATAAAACATGGCACTTCCTATGCCTGTACCCAGTGTAATTGTAATAACCAGGCCGGATTTATGCCTGCCAGCACCAAACTGTAGCTCAGCAATGCCAGCTGCATCTGCATCGTTGATTACAGTAAAGTGTGTACCACCGCAGTAGTCACTGAAAAGGTCATCTATCTGAACGCCCTTCCAACTTGGGTCTAAATTAGAGCTATACTTGGCCTTTCCGTTGATGACAACCGATGGAAAAGTACACCCAATATCGCCCTCCCACTCAAAGTGATTTTTTATCTCATTAATCACCTCAGATACTTTGTTGGGCGTTGCCGGCTTCGGTGTTGCAATTCTAAACCTATCAGACACCAACTTGCCATTCTTTACATCTACTATAGCCCCTTTGATCCCGGTGCCTCCTATATCTATTCCTAAAATTTTCATTTTTTCTGATCGATGAATATTTCAAGATAATGGTTCTGCCAGAAAGAAAAGTTATAAAAATTGAAAATTATGGCTAGATAGGCTGAGTGAACACATTTAGTTGAAAACAAAAAAGCCCAGACTTTACGTCCAGGCTTTGCGTGATCCCGCTGAGGCTCCCCGATGAATTTATCGGGACAGGCTTCTCGCCTCAGCTAAGTGGTATCAAAACGTTACATCTTTATATAAATAAAAAAGCCCCGACATTAGATTGTCAGGGCTTTTTGAGTGATCCCGCTGAGGCTCGAACTCAGGACCCTCTCCTTAAAAGGGAGATGCTCTACCAACTGAGCTACGGAATCATTTTCGATAAAAAACCATCGAAAAAATGCTGCGTTTTTCGCCTCGTTTTTTCAATGGAGATGCAAAGGTAATGTACGAGTTATAAAATGCAAAACATAGTTAATCTTTTTCTAAAAAAATACTCAACTATCTTTTAACATGCCCGTATGCACTTACATAAAATATTAAAATAACAGGCTTATATAATGTATTTTAAGCACCTGACGTTATATTTGTCAACCATGATAAACCTCCTGAAAAAAGTTTTATTTTTTTGCATCACAATGTTAGTCGTTTGCCAGAATGTTCAAGCGCAAACGCAAATACAAGAGGCTCAGCAACAGGCCGACTCGCTATTCGAAGCAAGAAAGTATACGGAATCTTTCAAACTATACGAGCACATACTTACACAGGAAAGGCAGTCTTCTCCAGGTATGCTCCTGAGAATGGCATTTATCAAAGAGGGGCTTGGCAATACTACCGATGCACTTTACTATCTGAACTTATACTATTTACAAACAGCCGATAAACGAGTGCTGGGTAAAATGGAAGAGCTAGCTGAGAAAAAAGGCCTGGAAGGATTTGAGTATAGTGACTGGGAATTTATACAGACAATTTTCTACAAGTTTTTTTACCATCTGGTGTTTGTGTTATTGTCATTAGCCACTCTCTTAATGGCTGTAATGATCTACCAGAAGTTCAAAAAAGACACACGGCCTATATTCGCTGCCGGGTCTTTGATATTTGTATTAGCCTTGCTTTTTTATACACTCAACTACGGCAAAAGTTATAGCAAGTCGTTGGTCAGTAGCAGTAACACTTACATCATGGCGGGGCCATCTGCAGGGGCTGAAGTGATTGCCATCATAGACAAAGGCCATCGCGTAGAAGTCATGGGCCAGCAAGATGTTTGGAATCAGGTAAGTTGGAAAGGACAACCCGGCTACATCAAAAAAAGTAAACTGAAGCCCGTAACTTTTTAAAGTCTATTTCATCATTTGTACCCAGCCTTTATAGTCGCGGTTTGAAAACCTCACATGGTAATAATATACGCCTGCAGGCTCTTCCTTACCAAACCACTTAAAATCTCTTGATGCGCTCTCAAATACGGTGCGTCCCCAACGATTATAAATGATTACTCCTAAATACTGACCTGCGCAATTATCAATAGGCAATAAATTAATTAGTTCGCCCGCATTGGCTTCATTGGCTACTGCCCTTCTATATGGACCAAAGAATTCATTTAAATTGTCAGAGTTACCAGGACTAAAGAAATTAGGTACAATAAACTCTTCATCGCCTGAGTCAATATCTTTTACGTTGACATAAAAACTAAGCGAATCCCCCTTCAAGGTATAACAATGGTTGTCAGATCCTGTAAAAGTAAACTTAAACGTCTCCTCATAATTTTCGTCCGTAAAAACACTGCATTCTGGTGTCCATGTAAAAGGCAGACTGACATTACCAGTACCTCCACCAGCTTCAAACACATAGCCAGAGGCTTCATTGGTTACTTCAGCCAATACCAAACTAACAGAGTCATTGTCATTATCAAACCCTTGAATCAAAGCATCTATTGACTCACCCAGTGTAAGTGAAATGGTGTCATTCAAAATTCTTTTTTGGTTCAAACTTCCAAAGCTGAGTAAAGGGGCATTATTTGTTGGTGCTACCAAATTGATTTGTACAGAAAGCGTATCAGCGTTGGAAAGCTGACAGGCATCTAAGTCCTCCACAACAAACTGCATATTGAGTGAGTCTCTTTCGGACAGATCGAAATCACAAGGCAAAGACATCGAGAAGTTGGAACTTATACCTGGCACTCCAGGCCCTTGAGTATTCTCAAAAATCGCGTTAAATGACTCGAAAAAGAAGTCCACTCCCTCGCCACTCAATGAAATTTGATCGCCATCTGCATCATCGGCTCTTATAGGTATATTAAGTGTGCTGTTTATGGCTTGGGTAATTACAACTTCTTCCAAGCCGGGCTGACCTTGTCTATACACCCTGGGCTTAGTTTGATCAGGAAACTCGATAATCAAAGTCATGAGTAATGTCTCCGGATCTTCCCATTCACACAAGTCATGATCTTCAGCAGTCAACAAAATATCAAATGCCTTTTTAATTAATCCTCCACTGCTCACATCTCGACCGGCAGACAGGTCAAGATCGTCTGCATTGCAATCAAAATTCCAATTAAAAGTTGTACTTACTTCACCAGCACTATGCACCGGATCTGTAAATGCCATACCCACATTTGCCAGATCAAAGCCTAAGGGCTCGATGACTAAAGAAACGGAGTCATTGTCGTTATCAAAGGCACTAATTGGTACCGACAGGCTTCCATTGGCCTGCTCCACTACCGTTCGAGTGAGTTTATTAAAACTGCTGCTGCCTTTTGCGTTAGCATAATATGATGTCTGATTAGGAGGTGGTGGTACATTTAAGGAAACTATGACCGTGTCGAGCGCTGGCTGCGGGCAGGCATCATCATAGCCGATAATTCCTATTTGATAAAATCCACTTCTTGTAAACGGGCAATCAGGAAAACATATAGTAAACCGAGCCGTGTCGAGCTCACTGCCTATGGCCACGTTTTGAGAAAAGTCTATTTCAATACCTTCCAATTCGGCATCAAAATTTATAGGTATGGCTCTCACAGTCACATTTTCTTCCGTTTCGCCACTTACAGGTCGGTCATTCACTAATATCTCCACACACTTATCTTCATCAGCAAAATTAAAATTCAGCACTTCTCCTTCATTGTAAAATGTACTTTCTCCCTGTTCTCTGGCCCTTATTATAGGATCTTCATTCGCACAATTACTCACAACCAACATTTGAAAGTCTCTTCGCATCTCGCCAATCTTTACTCCATCTCTGTACTCTTCACATTTCACGGCAAACACAAATAAACCGGTTGTTTTTGGCGTTACTGTCAACAACCCTTTGGTGGTAATGGCCATGTCGGGGTCACCATCCATTATATTATCTAACCCATAACCACTTTGCCAAACCACTTCGGGGTAAGGCCCCGGACTTGGATTCGGTGGGATGGCTAAGTCGGTATTAAAGGTACTATAGGGTGTAACTATCGAATAAACCAAAGAATCTCCATCATCGTCTATGCCTCCAAAATCAACAAAGTAGAACTTATCTACACAACCATAGTCTCGCAATGGGGGAAATAGCTTTGGCGTTGAATTTACAAATGGCTCCCCGTTCACAGTTACTGGAGGAAACTCGAGGTAAAATGTCTGCCCGGCAGATATACCCGTGCCTGGTTGATCACTACGGATGTTAGAAATCGTATAGTTTCTGCAACACCTCTCCCAACTCACATAGTACCCATCCGGGTCGCTGTAATCACTTTCTGGCAATGAAATATCTGCACTATATAAAATTCTTGATGTAATGAGCTGCCCGTCATCACAATCCGTATTGCTATAAGGCACAAAAAAATCTTCTATTTGATTTAATGTTATGGTGTTCATGAGTTGGTTATCCGACTTACGCCAAATAAACACATTCACAGAAGGGTCTTTTGCACCCTGAGCACCGTTAATTTCATCAAAATAAAGGATCATATTGAGGCGGTATTGAAAGTTTTGCAAATGCAATAATTCAAACTCACCGCCCACGATATGCGAGCCAAAAACACTAACTTTGCAGGCCAAAGAAATGATCATCAATAGTAAAATTCTCCTCATATAAGGGGTTTAGGTTGTGATTTTCTATAAGGTAAGCCTGACTGATTGGGTTCTAAAAACATAAAGTTTGTCCACTTAATTCATTTAAGTCATGAAATTAGACTGATCAGTACTTAAGCGAGCAAAATTTAGCTATACAATTTATTGAGATGAAGTTAAAAAATAAAGTTTTAAGAGATATAAAAATTGAAAGTGTTGCGGCAGAAGGCAAATGTATCGCAAAATATGATGGTCAGGTCATATTTGTTACCGGAGTTGCACCAGGCGATACGGCAGACATAAAAGTAATTAGAAAGAAGAAGTCATTTCTTGAGGCCATCCCGGTAGAAATTAAAGACAAATCCTCAGTAAGACAAGAGCCGTTTTGTAGCCACTTTGGCACTTGTGGCGGTTGCAAATGGCAGCATATCGACTACTCAGCACAGTTGCAGTTTAAGCAGCAGCAAGTAGTAGATAACCTTGAACGTATTGGCAAAGTAGAGTTGCCAGAAATTTCTGATATTCTGCCTTCAGAAAACACGCAATATTATCGCAACAAGCTGGAATACACTTTTTCTAATAAACGATGGTTAACGCTGGAAGAAATACAAAGTGGAGAAGAGCTGGATCGCGATGCCCTTGGTTTTCACATACCAAAGCGGTTTGATAAAATACTTGACATAGAAAAGTGTTACCTTCAGCCAGACCCATCAAATGATATCCGGTTAGCCATTAAAGCATTTGCCAAAGAGCATAACATCAGCTTTTTCGACATCATCACTCAGGAGGGATTTTTAAGAAATCTTATTATAAGAACGGCCTCCACAGGTCAGGTAATGGTAATTTTGCAGTTGGCAGAGGATAATCCTGTGACCATCAAACTTTTGATGGATTTCCTCCATGAGCGTTTTCCACAGATTACTTCTCTCAACTATGTGATCAACACTAAGAAAAACGAGACTTTTAACGACCTCGAGGTTGTAACAGCGTATGGCAATGAATATATAGTTGAGGAGATGCCATTGCCTCAGGGTGAAAGCCGTAAAATACAATTTAGGGTTGGCCCGAAATCTTTTTACCAAACCAATAGTGCCCAAGCAACTAATCTATATCATAAAACCTGGGAACTGGCTCAGCTTAAGGGTGATGAGCTAGTTTACGATTTGTATACCGGAACGGGCACCATTGCCAACTATATGGCAGCTAGCACTAAAAAAGTAGTTGGCATTGAGTATGTCGAAGCAGCCATTGAAGATGCGAAGGTCAATTCAGAAATTAATGGGATTACCAACACAGCATTCTTTGCCGGTGACATGAAAGATTTATTAAATGACGAATTTGTCAATATGCACGGCAGACCAGATGTAATTATTACTGATCCGCCAAGAGCAGGTATGCACGCAGATGTTTGTGCTGTAATTTTAAACGCAGCCCCACAAAAGATCGTCTATGTGAGCTGCAACCCAGCCACACAAGCAAGAGACCTGGCCTTGTTAGATGAGAAATATAAGGTAACAGCTGTGCAACCGGTTGACATGTTTCCACATACACATCACGTAGAGAATATCGTATTATTAGAGCTTAGAGATTGATTTATTAAATCTTCAAAACCGTTTATGTAGGCAATGGGCTAAGAATACTTTTCAAAAATTATTTTTAGTATATTGGCCCATGGCCTAATCTTTAAACCCATTGAAGAAACCTGATTATCTAAAGTTTTTACTTATTGCCTTTGCTTTCATTGCCATTTATGTGCTGATGTTAAGCGTACTCATCACCGTAGAAAGCAACGATCCGAATGCTACGATCATTACATTTGATGATGCCCTTTGGTACTCCATTGTGACACTGACAACCGTTGGATATGGTGATCTTACACCAGTAACACATGCAGGCAAGCTTTACGGCTCTATTTTTCTCATATTTAGCCTGGGATTTTATGGGGTCTTAATTGGCCAGATAAGCAGTATAATGAACACAATTAAAGAAAATAAACGACTCGGTATGAACGGAACAAGCTTTAGCAATCACGTAGTAATGATCGGCTGGTCAGAATTTGGAAAGGCCGTGGCCGATCAGCTGATAGCAGCAGGTAGAAAAGTGGCCATTGTTACCAAAGAGAAGGACAATGTCGACATCATACACGAGTATTATCCCACCAAAGAAGTGTTTACATTATTTTCGGATTATAACAATTATGAGCTACTCAATAAACTCAATATTAAGGAAAGCTCGATTGTGTTTGTAAACCTCAATGACGACACGGAAAAGCTCGTGTATATCCTTAATATGAAAAAATTCTTTAACGAACTGAATTACGTTGTCACATTGGACAACGCAAATCTTAAAAACACATTCCAAAGTGCAGGTGTTCGTTACACAATATCTAAACACGAAATTGCGTCAAAATTACTAGCTAGTTACATTTTTGAGCCTGATGTTGCTGTTTACAGTGAAGAAATCATTGCCTATCCACAAACTGATGAACATTACGACATCAAGGAGTTTATGGTACTTGATAACAACCCCTACAAAGATCAGTACTACGAAAAGGTGTTTTTCGACATGAAGAAAGAGTTTAATGTGGTACTGATTGGTATGGTAAAGGTTGAGGAAGGAAAAAGAACTTTACTTAAAAATCCTGAAGACTCAATAAAAATTACTGAAGGTGATTACCTTATTATGATCACAAACAAAAAGTCAGTTAAAAAACTTAAATCCTTCTTTAATGTTGAAGAAGGATATATCAGAGATTAAAATCAACCAACTGCTGATACAGATTTTCTCAAAGGAAGGTGAATATAAAATGTAGTCCCTTCATCTATTGCTGATTCAACACTGATTGATCCTCCCATTTTGCTTATGGTTTCTTTAACGATATATAAACCTACGCCCGATCCTTCTTTACTGTAAGTAGTCATATAAAACATATCAAATATTTTTTCTTTGTGCTCATCAGATATGCCTAACCCATTATCTCTGATGGCTAGCTCCATTATACCATTATTTACTCTGGATGTAACCTCAATAATTTGTTCTGCTTTACGTGGGTCTATAAATTTTATTGCATTAGAAAATAAATTGGTCAATATTACCTCTAATCTGAATGGATCAGCGAGTATATTTTTACTTGATAAACTTTTGATCAAAGTTATTTTATCAGCACCTGGCATAAATTGTAGTTGGTGAAATACATCAGTAACTAGCTCGTCAAGGTCAACTTCTTCAATAGTTAATTCCAGACGTTTATTGCGAGAAAAGGAAATAATCTTTTTAATGAAATTGTCCTGTTTTTCAAGGCTTCGATCCATCATACCGAAATATTTATTGACATTGTTATTATCGGTTTCTCCCCTGGCAATTTTGATCAATCCTTTCAGAGAATTGATTGGTGCCCTTAGATCGTGAGAAGCGCTGTAAACAAACCTGTCTAACTCTGCATTAATGTTCTTTAAGGCATTATTTTTTTGCATCAGTTTGTCCTCACTTTTAATCAACCGGTTAATTAAGCGCATGGCTAATATTCCTGCTCCGCCTATTATTACCAATGTCAAAATAGTATTTATGATTAGTATAAGCGTACTAACTTTTCTGGCCGTATCACCCAGGCTTTTTAAAAACTTTTTCTCAATTACAGTAATTGCAGCACTATTCCCATGCACTTCGGCTACCAACTGCGCATTGTTTAATGAGTTTATATCATCTGAGGAAATATGATCATTGATATAGTGCGCCAGTTTATCCTGAATTTTAATGATTGAATCTGCTTCAGTCCAGAGATTAATTGGCTCCTCCATGAACGAAATATTTTTAAAATTCACAAACAACCAGGTCATCTGATCCAAATCATCTTCATGGTTATTACCTTGTAACAATGCCTTTTGTGCCAAATCAATTTCACCCGACTGCAAATATTGTCTGGCTGCACCATCAGCAAGTGTAATACTCATATTCTCTTTGTATAACTCCCAATGCTGCGGATCATGTGATTGAATGTATAAAGCAAGGTAGCGTGCAGCATCCTTTTGACCTTTTGAATAGTAAGATTCGCCATTTACATATGCCCTAATACCAGATTGTATTCGAATGGTATAGTAGTTCATTAATAATAAAGCCGTACTCACCATGAAAATCAAAAGCAACATCTGCCCATTAGATCTAACTATGGCCCATAACTTCCTGATTCTGACTAAAAACCGCTTATTGAACATATCTATGTAGTATACAAAATGAAGCCAATTTAAAAAAATATTTGTCACACCATAAATCAAGATAATATTACATTAGTCATATTATTTAAACTAATGTATTTTATTATTTATCTTTTCGGACATGAATGACATCACTAGTCGAAAAGATATTGAAAAAGTGGTCAACGAGTTCTATGCACTGGCTTTAGAAGACCCAGAGATTGGACACTTTTTCAATGAAGTTGTGCAATTAAATCTAACACAGCACCTCCCCACAATATGTGATTTTTGGGAAATGGTATTGTTAGGCACGGGGTCATATAAATCTAACCCCATGGAAAAACATTTCGAACTTCACAGGAAGTCACCGATCATGGAAAAGCATTTCGAAAGATGGCTTAGGTTATGGGAAGAAACAGTTTCGGAATTATATACGGGACCAAAGGCAGATGAAGCCATAAACAGAGCCAAACAAATAGCTGGGCTGATGCAGGTTAAACTTAAAGAATTTTAGTTTTGGATTAAAAATAATGAGACCAACCATATTTTCAATATTTATTTTATTCATCAGCCAATTTTGTTTTGCGCAGAAACCCAATACATATCCTGAATATTATAAGAAACTTGAATTTGATTGGGTATTAAAAGATACTTCAAAGCTTAATTTTGAATTAGCCTTGACTAACCTTAGAAAATTTGAATACGAAAAAGCAATACCTTATCTAACAAAAGTAATTCATGCTGACTCTTCATTCCTTCCAGCATTCCATTTTAGGTCAATGTGCTACGCCAATGTTAAAAAAACGAGTAAAAGTCAAGGAGACCTTGGCTATGCTTGGAAATTATTTCCTTTTGATCTTAAAATCTACTCTGATTTATGGAACAAATATGTGTTTCATGGTTATGATTTTATTAATGAAATAGAATTACAAGAAAGTTCTATTGAAATAGAGAATCTTGGCAGGTATTTATCCACTAATATTGAACTGCATGATGAACATACTAAAAGACTTATACTAAAATCATATGCTTCTCTTGTGACTGGATATCTTGGACTTTCATTCAAAAATATTAACAAAATTAATCATTCCAATTTAAGCGCAAGCGCTGCTTACCTAAAAGCCATTGCCTTCAAAAATATTGGGATGCAAGACAGTGCCTTTGTTTACTTTCAAACGGTTTATGAGTTAGACAGTTTAATTTTAGATGTTAATAAGAATTTAGCTATTGATAAGTCACAGAAAATGAAGGTTGAAGCCACGCGAGTACATCTTCAAAATTTGATTTATTTGGATTCAACGAGCTATGATATAATAAAATTTAATGGGTTGATAAGTTTTAGTATGACTGACTATAAAGAATCCATAAAATATCTAACCAGTTGTTTAAATTACGATCCAGAAAGCTATTTGTGTCTAGTCACCAGGGGCATGGCTATGTTTTATATTAAAGATTATCAAAATGCAATAGTTGATCTTAAAAATGCTATTGACATTAATAAAAATGAACTTCAGCCTATATTGTATCTTAGCGACTCTTACTATGAAATTGGACTAAAGGATCAATCTATCGAAGTTTTGAAAAAAGCTTTAAGCATCTTTTCTTTTGATCAAAGATTAGACCTAGCCCTGGCAGAGAAATACATTGACACCGAAAAATATGGGACTGCCAAATCTATTCTAAGTAAAGTAATAAGAGTTGTAGAGTTTAATAATTTTAACTCTATTTATTTAGAAAAAGCACTCTTTCTACAATCTAACCTCTACTTTAAGCGTGGAAAATACAATCAAGCTTTGAAGAAAATTAACATTTTAATTAAAGAACATCTAAAGAGTCCCAAGTATGTATTGCTTAGGGCAAGGATTTACTTTGCACTAAACAACACCCTTAACTTTAAACAGGATATTACCTATTTAAAATCGATAGACTATTCTATCCCAAATGATTTAAAAAAATAATCATAAAAAAGCCCCGACATCGCTGCCGGGGACTTTCAACCTAAACCCAATCCCGAACCACCGGGATATCCAACTTCACAACCAAAACCTAAATCTCTACCTCATCGAGGTTAATAAATTCTATATTTCCGCTGTCATCTATATCAACGGCCACAAGGGCATCTTTATTGATTTTATTTGCTAAAATTTCTTTAGACAACTCATTTAATATCTCTCGCTGCAATACGCGCTTCAATGGTCTGGCCCCAAATTGTGGATCAAAGCCTCTTTTGGCGATATAATCTAATGCAGCATCTGAGATTTCAATTTTAACTCCAGACTCTGCCAACCTGTGCTGAATCTGACCAAATTGTATATCTACAATCTTTCTGATATCAGTCCTGGATAATGGTCTAAACATGATTGTTTCATCAATCCTGTTAAGGAATTCTGGCCTCATTGACTTTTTCAATAATTCAAAAACCTGACCCTTGGTATCTTCAATCACCTGCTCCACATTTTCTTCAGTAAGTGCTTCAAAATTCTCCTGGATAATGTGTGAACCTAAGTTGGTGGTCATGATAATAATCGTGTTTTTAAAATTAGCCACACGACCTTTATTATCTGTGAGTCGACCTTCATCAAGTACTTGCAGTAAGATGTTAAAAACATCAGGGTGCGCTTTCTCAATTTCATCAAGTAGCAATACAGAATATGGCTTTCTTCTCACAGCTTCTGTGAGCTGCCCGCCTTCATCATAGCCAACATAGCCAGGAGGTGCTCCTACGAGCCTGCTCACAGCATGCCTTTCCTGGTATTCGGACATATCTATCCGAACCATGGCATTTTCGTCACTAAATAAATATTCTGCTAATGCTTTAGACAGCTCCGTTTTACCAACCCCAGTGGTACCTAAAAAAATAAACGAGCCTATGGGTCTTTTAGGATCTTGCAATCCTGCCCTGCTTCTTCTTACCGCATCTGAGAGGGCCCTTATGGCCTCCTCCTGCCCCGCTACTCTCTCACTCAATTCCTGCTCCAAAGATAGCAACTTTTCTCGTTCACTTTGCAACATTTTAGATACAGGTATACCCGTCCATTTGGCTACAACTTCGGCAATATCCTCACTGTCAACCTCTTCCTTCATTAAAGAATTTTCATCGTGAGAATTATTTATTTTTTCCTGGTAGTCTTCCAGTTCTTTTTCCGCTTCTGTAATCTTACCATAGCGCAATTCTGCCACTTTTCCGAAGTCTCCTGACTTCTCTGCCTGCTCTGCCTCAAACTTAAGCTTATCAATTTTCTCCTTGGCATTCCTTATACCTTGTACCAAAGATTTTTCATTTTCCCAACGGGCTTTCAAATCGTTACGCTTCTCAGACAGCTCAGCAATCTCTTTGGTCAATGTGCGCTCTTTGTCTTTATCTTTTTCTCTTCTAATGGCTTCACGCTCAATCTCCAGCTGCATAATTTTCCTGTTCAACTCATCGAGCTCTTCTGGCAATGAATCCATCTCAAGTCGTAGCTTAGAAGCGGCCTCATCCATCAAATCAATGGCTTTATCAGGCAAAAAGCGGTCAGAAATATAGCGTTGAGAAAGCTCAACCGCTGAAATCACTGCATCATCTTTAATACGCACACCATGATGTAGCTCGTATTTATCTTTGATACCCCTCAAAATAGAAATCGCATCTTGTTGTGAGGGCTCGTTGATCATTACTCCCTGGAATCTACGCTCGAGGGCTTTATCTTTTTCTACATGCTTCTGGTATTCCTTGAGTGTAGTGGCTCCAATAGCATGTAATTCGCCACGTGCCAATGCAGGCTTGAGTAAATTGGCTGCATCCATTGCTCCTTCACCTCCACCAGCACCAATAAGTGTATGAATTTCATCGATAAAAAGAACAATCTGTCCATCTGAGTCTGTCACTTCTTTAATTACAGCTTTCAAACGCTCTTCAAACTCACCTTTGTATTTGGCACCAGCTACCAGTAATCCCATATCCAGTGATATTAGGATTTTGTCTTTTAAGTTTTCGGGCACATCTCCATCTACAATACGCTGTGCCATGCCTTCAATAATCGCAGTTTTTCCCACACCAGGCTCACCAAGTAATATGGGATTATTTTTAGTACGTCTCGAAAGTATTTGCAGCACCCGCCTGATCTCGTCATCACGCCCGATCACCGGATCAATTTTACCAGCTTTAGCCTGTTCAATGAGGTTGATAGAGTAGCGCTCTAAAGAACGGTACTTCGACTCGGCATTTGGATCTTTCACTGTATCTCCGCCTCTCAATTCTTTGATAGCCGTGACCAATGCTTTCCTTTCAAAGCCTGCATCTTTCATCAATGAGGCTATTTTATCTTTACCTTCATAAAGACCCAATATGATATGCTCTACCGCAATAAATTCATCACCAAAGACCTTCAGCTCCTTTTCTGCCTTTTGCAAGGCATTGGCCGAGTCATTTGACAAATAGGGCTTTTGGCCACTTACTTTAGGGTAAGTGTGTAAAATTTCATCAAGTTTAGTGTCTAAAACACCACGGTTGATATTTAATTTCTTAACCAGAAATGATATTACATTTTCGTCTGCCTCAAGCACAGCCTTCATTAAATGGCCAGGCTCAATCGCCTGCTGCTGTGCACCAGAAGCAATTTCAGCTGCTTTTTGCAGCACTTCTTGAGATTTTATAGTGTATTTATCAAAATTCATTTTTTTAATTCCTCCTTGCTCAACATGCATCAAAATGAAATCCAATCGATAAAAACGGAATTTTTGGCACATTTATAGAATATATTAAATCAAATCAAGACATATTGTCCGAATTAAACCTAACAAATTATGAAATTTAAGCACGTAACAACGATCATATTTTGTCTGGTTGGCTATTATTCATTTGCACAATTAAACCTACCTGAGGATGAGCAGCTCGCTACCACGGCCCAGTCTAACTATGCCCTGTTAGCTGATAATATGAAGCTGGATAACTACAATGAGGCACGCAAACCGTTCCAATGGTTGATCACCCATACGCCTGAGCTTCATGAGTCGATGTACATCCACGGTATTAACCTTTACAATAAGCTGGAAACTGATGCCTCTGGTAAAAAAGAAAAGCAGTATCAGGATACCGTTATGCAATTGTATGACATGCGCATGAAATACTTTAATAGTGAAAAAAAGATTATTGACCGAAAAGCAACCTCGGCATACAAGTTTTATAAAGATGATGGCGATAAATATCAAATGTTACTTGATGTTTTTGATAGAGCCTATATGCTTAATGGTGCCGATGTGAGTGTTTCTAACCTTGCTTCTTATATGGATGTTGTAAGCAAATACGACAGTTTGCACCCGATGCCAGATGAAGAGGTACTTAAAAGATACTATCACATCATGGAGGCAGTTGACCTAAATGGTGAAAGTGAAGGACTAGATAAAGTAAGAGGTGTAACCACCAATCTGCTGGTAAAAATCCTTGGAGAAAGCTTTGACTGTGAGTTTATCGAAAAAGAATTGGCTCCACAGCTCAAGAGTAATCCTAAGGCTGCTAAAATGATTATTATGCTATCACTTTCGCAAAGCTGTACCAAGGAGGATTTCTTTGCTGATGCAGCCAAAATACTTATTGAAGAAAGTCCTGATTTTGGATTGATTAGGTTAGTGGCAAGTAAAGAGGCTGAAAAAGAAAATTATGGTCTGGCACTGGAATATTATAAAAAGGCCATTGAAGCCACAGATGATAATGAGAAAAGGGCGAAAGTAACTACCGATATTGCCAGACTACATATGATGCAAGGCGATTATGTAAAAGCCCGAGACATGGCTGAAAAGGCGTTGGAATTAAAACCAGGATTAGATAAGGCCTATAAGTTAATTGGAGACCTTTACTTTAACAGTTTTGAAAAATGCAAACAGAACGAAAACCAGGTGAAAGACCGCGCAGTGTTTTGGGTCGCCTATGATATGTATCAAAAAGCCGGAGATCAGGAGTCGATGGCTAATGCCAAAGCGCAGTTCCCATCAATAGGAGAAATATTTGAAAGGAATTATGAAGAAGGCGCTAAATTTACCGTTGATTGTTGGATCAATAGGAGTACAGAAATTAGAAGAAGACCTGAATAATGTCGAGAGTAAAAATAGAACTTCCTGAGTCATTTCAATTTTCAACCAAGTATACAGTCACTGTAAGTGATCTGAACTATGGCAACCACGTGGGCAACGATACCATTTTGGCCATCGCCCACGAAGCTCGACTGCAGTATATCAACTACCTGGGTTATAAAGATGAGTTAAGTATAGAAGCTCCCATAGGGATCGTAGTCTCAGACGCTGCGGTTATGTATAAATCAGAGTCATTTTACAACGACCAGTTGAACATTAGAATGGCTACTGATGATTTTAACAAATATGGTTTTGACCTATATTATGAAATCACTCAAGCCGACACAGGCAAAGAGGTGGCGAGAGTAAAGACAGGTATCGTTTGTTTGAATTATGAGACCAGAAAACTGGCTGAAATTCCTGAGACATTCAAGCGAGCATTAAAACGTAAATCATAGGCTTCATTAACTTTGACGTACAGCTCACGACTAATTGCTAATCGTTAATCACTCACAAACTAAATTGTATCTTTGCACTTATGATCAAAGCAGGGGAAAAACCAGATATTAGGAGGCTCAGTCGAGAGCAGGTCACTGATTACTTTTTAAGTATTGGCGAAAAAGCATTTCGTGCCAAGCAGGTGTATGAGTGGTTGTGGAAGAAAGCCGTGAAAGATTTTGATGAGATGACCAATATCTCTTTGGAAACTCGTGAAAGGTTGAAGGAAGATTTTGTGATCAATCAAATAGCGGTTGATCAGATGCAACGAAGTAATGATGGTACCATTAAAAATGCCATTAAGCTCTATGATGACAAAGTGGTAGAGTCTGTGTTGATACCAGCAAAAACGAGAATTACAGCATGTGTCTCCTCGCAAGTAGGCTGCAGTTTAGATTGTAATTTCTGTGCGACAGCACGCCTTAAACGCATGCGTAATCTCAATCCTGACGAGATTTACGATCAGGTGGTGGCCATTAAAGATCAAAGTGAGTTGTACTTTGACAGGCCGCTGACCAATATCGTATTTATGGGTATGGGTGAGCCGCTACTTAACTACAACAACGTACTCGAGGCCATCGATAAAATCACCAATCCAAAAGGGCTTGGTATGTCCCCCAAGCGAATTACGCTTTCTACCGTAGGCATCCCAAAAATGATCAAAAAACTGGCTGATGATGAAGTGAAGTTTAACCTGGCTGTTTCGTTGCATTCAGGTATTGATGAAGTTCGATCCAGAGTAATGCCAATCAATGATAAGAGTCCGTTAGCAGAGCTGGGAGACTCATTGCGTTATTGGTATGAGAAGACCAAAAGTAAAGTAACCTATGAATATGTAGTGTGGAAAGGCATTAACGATACCGAAGCAGACGCCAAAGCGCTTGTCAAATTCTGCAAGATTATACCTTCTAAGGTAAATATCATTGAGTACAACCCGATTGATGATGGCGAGTTTCAGCAAGCTTCAGATCAGGCTGTGGCTATGTACAAGGTGATGCTGGAACAAAATGATATCGTGGTAAACGTCAGACACAGCCGCGGCAAAGATATTGATGCAGCCTGTGGACAGCTTGCTAATAAAAACTAGTTCTCAAAATTTGAAAAAGCTACTTACAGCCCTATTTACAATAACCGCCTTAAGTGGCTTCGCCCAAAAAGGAACTGTAACCTATCATGAAGGTATAATCATGAAGTCACTCGATCGAGAGCGAACGATTCGCATTTACCTACCTCCTGGATATGAAAAAAGCGATAAGCAATATCCCGTGCTCTACATGCATGACGGGCAAAACCTTTTTGCGGATTCAACCTCATTTGTTGGTGAGTGGCATGTCGATGAAACATTAGACAGCTTGTATCAATCCGATGGATTAGCATTAATTGTGGTGGGCATTGACAATGGTGGAAAGGATCGTATCGCTGAATATACTGCCTGGACGCATGAGAAATATGGTGGTGGTCAGGGTGCTGCATATGCTGAGTTTGTGGTTAATGAACTGAAACCCATGATTGACAGTACTTACCGAACTCAACCTAATCATACAGCTGTTATCGGAAGTAGCCTGGGTGGTTTGATCTCCCACTATATGATTTTCAAATACCCAGAAATATTCAATAAAGCAGGCATTTTCTCACCCTCCTATTGGTTTTCTGAAGAAGTTGAAGGCTTTACCTCCAGCCATCAATTGTCTGATGAGCACAAAGTGTACACTATCATGGGTAGCCAGGAAGGTAAGGACGGTGTAGCCGCATTCAACAAACAGACTGAAAAACTGAAAACCACTTATGGAGATCAGGTTTATGTTGAAATTGTTGAGGGAGCAGAACATAACGAACTCTTCTGGTCAGAGCAGTTAGCCGCATGTTTACTTTGGTTGTTTGAGTAGTAGGACTTGCGCTGTTTCACAAAGTGCACTGAGTAGCCACAAAGTTACACTAAGGGATATTCTGCGTTGCTTAGAGGATGCTTTGAGCTCTTCTGTGAATCACTTCTTTAAACCCGTAATTGTCAGGTCTTGAGTTGTAAGGCTTTTATTGCTTCTCTCCCTCTTCATCTTCTGGAGCCTTGCCACCAGTGATGCCGTACTTCACTACATCATCTTTAATATTTTCTGACGGCTCCTGTTTATCATCTTCGATTATGAGTCCTAGTTTTTTGGCCCGACTTCTCCATTGATTTCGAGCATACTCCTGCATGTCTTCAATCCCATCAAATTCATCCATGATCTCACGCCCCAGGAGGGTTTCCATGACATCTTCCATAGAAACAAGTCCAGCTACACCTCCATACCTGTCTGTAACTAAAGCAAAATGCTCCTTGCTCTCAACCAATTCATCCAATACAACAGGAAGCTTCATGTCATGACTTACCATCATCACTTCCCTTTTAATATCTCTTAAAGTGAGTTCATGTTCATCATTGGCCAACCGACTGAGCACGTCTATTTTATGTACATATCCTGAAATGTCGTCTCTATTTTTCTGGTATACCGGTATCCTTGAAAACTTCTCGAAGGTTGCATGATTAAAGAGCTCTTGTAGTTGTTTGTCTTCCTGCATCATAACCATAACGGTACGCGGAGTCATTACATCTTCAGCTGTAATATTTCTTAGCGTAACCAGGTTTTTAATCATTTTTGACTCCGTACGTGCAAAAACACCTTCTTTCTCACCAATATCAGCCATGGCAGAAACTTCTGCTCTACTTACCGAAGTGGCATTGGCATCGTCTTTTGACAGTAGTTTCGTAATACCTTTTGATAAAACCACTAATGGATACATCAGGATGATAAGCACTTTTAAAGTACTTGCTGTGAAGCCAATCAAAGATCTCCAATAATTCGCACCAATGGTTTTAGGAATGATCTCGGAAAATATCAGAATGAGCAATGTCAATACAGCAGAAACCACTCCTAGATACTCATTCCCAAACACTTTAGCCGCTTGCGCTCCTACTCCGGCAGCACCTACCGTGTGAGCAATGGTATTGAATGAAAGTATGGCCGCCAATGGGCGATCTACATTACTCTTGAGCTGTTCCAAAGAAAGACCTAATTTTTTCCTTTTCCCATGCTTCATTGACTCTACAAATGAAGGTGTGATAGAGAGCAGCACAGCCTCAAGAATTGAGCATAAGAATGAAATCAATATGGCTACTGCCAGGTATACAAATAGAAGGATCATATCGTCAATCTAAGGATTTTTGATCGGAAATGTTCAAAAACAAACTTGAGTGTTCGTTTTACTATTTTTTACTTGCATTGAAAAGCTTTTGCTTTTCTTCTTTTGATAAGCTTTCATATCCCTTTTCAGAGATTTTGTCTAAAATCTCATCTATCTCGTCCTGAGAAGTAGATGAAGCTGCCGATTTAGTACTTCCTGAAGCTTTAGTTTGTTTTTTAGATGTGCTGGTCTTCTTGTAACTCACTTTTATATTGGGTTGCCTTACAAAAAAGCTTTTAAAGAAATTCATGGTACGAATTACCCAAGCACCAATATCAGTACCTTTTTGCAATTGTCTGATAAACAAATAACCAATAAGTGCTCCTCCCAAGTGAGCGATATTACCTCCAGCGTTTGAACCAACAGAGCCCAAGAAAGAAAGTACAATATAAAATCCTGCGATATATTTGATTTTAACAGGACCCAGAAATAACAGAAAGAAGGTATAGTTTGGCATCAAAGTGGCGGCTGCCACCGTCACAGCATAAACCGCAGCCGAAGCTCCTACCATTCCTGGAAAGCCCGAGCGTTCCATATAAAATGGAACAAAATTATAAACCAAAAGGTATGCGATACCACCAGCTAAGGCACCTAATACATACAGACTAATAACTTTATCACTCCCCAAATACTCGATGATCAGTTTGGCAAACCAGTAGAAAATAAGCATGTTGAAGAGAATGTGGAATATATCTCCCAGACTGTGTGCGAAGGCATAGGTCAGTATTGTCCATGGCTTCATTAGAAAGTCGGAAAACATAGGTGGTATGGTAAATTGATCGTATACCACACTAAATACTCCTTCAAACCCAAATAAAGAGGCAAATACTCTTAATACTGCTAAAAACAAAAACACCACCACATTGATTATAATCAGCTGTGTATGGGCGCTGTTTGGCTTATTAAAAGCGTTTTTAAAATCGTCCTTAAATCCTCCGCTGTACATTTTGTCTAATAAAACTTATTTCGTTGACTTTGCCAATACTTTATCATAATGAAAGCAAATATCATTCCCCCCAGGTGGGCAAAGTGAGCTACGTTGTCACCCGGATTTCGAGATAGCCCCGAATATAGGGCAATCCCACCTAATATCAGCACCAGCCACTTGGCCTTGATCGGTATGGGCGGAAACAGCAGCATCAATTCTGTATTAGGAAAGAGCATGCCAAAAGCCATAAGGATACCATAAATAGCACCTGAAGCTCCCAGCATTGAGCCGTAGTTAAACGCCTTATTATAAAGTGATTTTACTATTGATTTGCTTTCTGCAATATATTGTTGATTGTCTGGCTGCTTGCTAAACTCAGAAATAAAATCGTAAATCGAAGGGCCGAAGTAGTTGCTATTGTTATCAACAAAAACGTTCAAATTATCAGGCGTAGGGCTAATAACATATTCTTCTACCTGTGATTCAAGATTATTCATGCGCACATATTCGATCCCGCTGTACAATAAGCCAGCCCCAATACCTGTCACCAGGTAAAAAGTAACAAACTTTTTAGGGCCCCAAAACTGCTCCAATAATGGGCCTAGGAATACAAGGCCTAACATATTGAAAAGGATATGGCCAAAACCACCATGGGCAAACATATAGGTGAAAAACTGGTACGGAGCGAAATTATCCGAACCTACCTTCCACAAAGATAAAATGCCGGTAAAATTTACTCCACCCATCAATGTTTGGAGTAAAAACACCACCACATTGATGATCAGAAGGTTTTTAACTACTGGTGTGAGTCTAAACATATGACTTAATTAAAGTAATTTTCTATTTGTGATAGCTCTAAAATAAAAAAAGTACGCTGCCCATTAGGTGCGTAGTTCGGATTGCTACAAGCAAAAAGCTGATCTATTAATCCCGACATCTCTTCTTCATTTAATCTTTTGCCTGGTTTCATAGCCGTCCGTTTGGCCAATGAACGTGCAAGATTTTCTCTCCTGGGAATAGAAAGCTCTGATTTATTCTTCTTAAACTGCTCTATCAACCCCTCAAATATTTCTTTTTCTCCTCCACTTCCAAGATCGGCCGGTATACCTTTGACTAAAACATCCGTTTTACCGAAAGGTTCTACCAAAAAGCCCAGTGCCTGAATCTCTTCTTCCATATCCATTACGAGAGAAAAATCGCTTGGGTTTAAAGAAACTGTCTGTGGGAACAAAGTTTGTTGCGAAGCACCCTTTCTTTCATCCAGGTTTTGATAAAATTTTTCAAACAGCACACGCTCATGCGAGGCCTGCTGATCGACCAACATCATACCCGATTTCACCTGAGTAACCACATACCTGTTGTGCAGTTGAAAAATCAAGCTCTTTTCCTGCAATGCCCCCTCGTGCAAGTCAGTATTCATATCACTACCGAAAGTCAGGGTCATCGGTTCATCTGATTGCCCACCACCCGGCTGACTGATATCAGCACGGCCTGCGTTTTCTTCAAAAAGTTTCGACCAGTTCTCCAGGTTTGAACGTTCCTGCTCTGTCGTAGTCGTTTTAAATTGTGCGTAATTTTTGTCCTTAATGGTTTCTCTATTTATTGAGAGTTTCTGACCCAGATTAATATCTGCCTCAAAATCCAGTGTTGGTGTGAAGTTGTGCTTGGCCAGTGCCTGCCTGACTGCAGAGCGCACTACCGCGTATACGACCCGTTCATTATCAAACTTTATCTCAGTTTTGGTAGGGTGCACATTGATGTCCACATGCTGTGGGTCCATTTCAATAAAGAGCACATAAAAGGGAAAGCTCCCATCCGGAATTAGCCCCTCAAAAGCATTCATCACGGCATGATTGAGATAATTACTCTTTATAAATCGGTTGTTGACAAAAAAGAATTGTTCTCCCCGTGTTTTCTTAGCAAAAGTAGGCTTCCCAATATAGCCATGTACTTTAAGTTCTTCTGTCTCCTCCTGACAAGCGGCCAATTGCTCTCTATAATTCTTTCCAAAAAGAGATACAATGCGCTGACTGAGTTTGCCTTCTGGTAAATTGTAAGTTTCCAGATCGTTTTGAAATAACTCCATGCTCACTTGTGGGTTGGCAAGTGCCACTCGCTGAAACTCTTCAACAATATGCTTCATCTCCACGCCATTCGACTTGAGAAAATTTCTCCTGGCGGGTACATTGTAGAATAGGTTTTTCACGCAAATGGAAGTGCCAGGTTCACTGGCCGTAGGTTCTTGTGCTTTTATTTCTGACGCCTCTACATTGATCAACGTTCCCAACTCGGCATCGTGTAATCTGGTTTTTATTTCTACCTGAGCCACCGCAGCAATTGAAGCCAGTGCTTCACCTCTAAAACCCAATGTTTTAATTTTAAATAAATCTTCTGAAGAAAGAATTTTGGAAGTAGCATGTCTTTCCAAACTCATACGGGCATCGGTTTCTGACATCCCTTTGCCATTGTCAATTATTTGCATCAGCGTTTTGCCGGCATCTTTAATAATGACCTTGATTTCAGTGGCTTCTGCATCAATCGCATTTTCCAGCAATTCCTTGATGGCAGAAGCAGGTCGTTGTACCACTTCACCTGCAGCAATTTGGTTGGCTAATGAGTCTGGAAGTAGACGGATGATGTCTGGCATGCAGAATTTGGCGTGTTTAGATTTTCCCTTTTACTTTCAAATACAATAATAGAGAAGATACCATTAAAAACACATACAAAGCTATATTTCCAAAATACCAATAGCCAGTAAGGCCGGCTACCAAAAGCAATAGAATAGCTCCCTGCATGAGGTTTACCCCTTTGGCTTTAGATCTTTTTCTCACGAAGGCACCTCTGATTCTCGATGATGAATCATCTTCTTCACCACTTGCCTTTCTGTTTTCCATCTCTTTTTTTATGAGCGCGGTGCGTTGCTCAATCTCTTCCTTCACCGGATCGTAATACCGTGGCTCAATATGAAACCTTTGGTGTCTGGGTGTTTTTAGAAGAGAAGGAAATTTCATGAATATATTAATTTATCTTATTGTCATAATCCCGATGTGTGTATAAGACACTGGGATCACTTAAATTTATATCTTAGCAAATCACAAAATTAGATTTTTATTCGTTGTATCCATAAACAAACGGCTGCATGATCAAAAAAGTTTTTAGCGCCCTTTTGCTATATTTTTTAATTGTCTCTCAAGGAGTTGCACAAAGTACTGACCAAAAAACAATGTGGGTTGACAGTGTTTACAAAACGCTGAACCTGGAAGAAAAAATTGGACAGCTTTTTATGGTGGCTGCCTACTCCGGTGGTAATGAACAACATTACCAGGTCATCGAGCAACTCGTTAAAAAACATGCTATCGGTGGCTTAATCTTTATGCAAGGGCACCCACATAGCCAGGCCACACTCATCAACAGGTATCAGTCCAATGCTGCTGTGCCGCTTCTTATAGGTATGGATGCTGAATGGGGTTTAGGCATGCGGCTCGATAGCACCATCAGCTACCCCAAGCAAATGACATTAGGCGCTATAGAAAATGACAGCCTCATCTATAAAATGGGCACTGAGATAGCCAAACAACTTAAAATGGTAGGGGCTCACATCAATTTCGCGCCCGTTGTGGATGTAAACAGCAACCCTAACAATCCTGTCATTGGTATTCGCTCTTTTGGAGAAAATAAAGAAAAAGTAAGTCAAAAGGCCATCATGTACATGAAGGGCCTGCAAGATCATGGCGTCATGGCCGTGGCCAAGCATTTTCCCGGACACGGTGATACAGATAAAGACTCGCACAAAACCCTGCCAGCTATAAACCATAAAAGAGATCGCCTGGAGCAAATTGAGCTGTACCCTTTTCAGCAACTTATTGACAATGGTATAAAAGGTGTGATGTCCGGACATCTACAGGTTGATGCCCTTGATAATAACGCTCCTTCCTCACTATCCGGCAAGACTATCAACAGGTTGCTAAAACAAGAGATGGGTTTCAATGGACTTGTTTTTTCTGATGCCCTAAATATGAAGGCTGTAGCCAATGATTACGACCAGGTGGAAGTACAGGCTTTTCAAGCAGGTAATGACATTCTATTATTTTCTCAGGATGTACCGGGAGCAATTAAGGCATTAAAAAAGTCTGTTAAAAGGTCTCGAGAACTCAAGACCCAACTTGAGGCAAGCGTTAGAAAGATTTTACTCGCCAAGTATGATGCACAATTAAATCGGTTCAATGGATTAGCGACAGACAATCTCACTTTGAAGCTTAATGACCCAAGATACATTGCAAGCAAACAAAATTTATATAAGAAGGCTGTTACGTTGGTAAAAAGTGAAAGCCTTCCCATTTCGATATTAGACAACAAGTATTTTGCTACAGTAAGTGTAGGTGAGACCTCGGTATTTAATAAATACCTTGAAAAATACACTTATATCAACCATACTGATGGTCTGAATATAAATAGTTTGTCCAACTATGACCATGTAATAGTGGGAGTTTCGAGAACACTAACTTCTGAAGAATTAAGTACATTAAAGACTTTAAATGACAAAACACAAGTTACCATCAGCTACTTTGGCTCGCCCTATGAGTTAGACCAGTTTGAGTCTTTCTCAAATGTCATTTGCACCTATCAGAATGACTCTCTCACCCAAATAGCAGCTGCAGAAGCTATTTTTGGTGCGATACCTGTTTCAGGAAAACTTCCGGTATCAATTTCCAATTCATTGAGGGAAGGCTCTGGTGTATCAAACCCTCCACTCATGCGCTTAGCTTATGCTATACCCGAAGCTGTCGATATGGATGGAAGACTGCTAAACAATATTGATGAGATTGTAAACGAAGCCATCAATGATAAGGCTACTCCCGGGTGCCAGGTGCTTGTGGCCCGACACGGACAAGTGATTTACGATAAGTCATTTGGATACTATACCTACGACAGCCTCAAAAAAGTAACTGACCAAACCATTTATGACATCGCTTCTATCACAAAGGTTTTTGCCTCCATGCAGGCGTTTATGTTTTTGGAAGAAAGGGGCCTGGTTGACCTGGACATGAAAATAGCTACTTTCCTCCCTGAGCTGACAGGCACCAATAAGGAGTACATGACTTTTCGCGATATTCTTACCCATCAGGCAGGTCTGTGGCCTTACCTACCTTTTTGGAAACAAACACTGCAAGACTCCACTTACAGAGATGAATTTTACTTTGAGGAGCTTAGTCAAGAAAATCCTATACAAGTGTCAAACGGCCTGTTTGCTACTAAAACCTTGCAAGACTCCGTATGGCAGTGGGTAAAAAACTCTAAAGTAAGAAAAAAGAATGAGCGCGAACCCTATGACTACAAATACAGCGATATGGGTTATTACATCATTCAAAGATTGGCTGAGCAACAGCTCAACCAGCCTATCGAAGATTTTCTTCAACAAAACTTTTATGACCCTATGGGTCTGGCCACTATGAGCTATTTACCGCTATGTAAATTTCCACTTTCGAGAATTGCTCCCACAGAAGATGACAACTATTTCCGCAAAACGCTTGTTTATGGTATGGTGCACGATCAGGGAGCTGCATTGCTAGGTGGTGTGGCAGGGCATGCCGGCCTGTTTAGCAATGCTACTGATTTGGCTAAAATGATGCATATGCACTTAAATGGAGGAATATATGGAGATCAGAGGTATTTTAAAGTAGAGACTTTAGAAAAATTTACTGGTCAGCAATATGCCAGCAACCGTAGAGGTTTGGGTTGGGATAAACCTCTCAGAGGTGAGTGGTACGGCCCAACATCTGAATATGCTTCAACGAAAACATTTGGTCATACCGGTTTTACAGGCACAGCCGTATGGGCAGACCCTGAATTTGATCTGATTTTTGTATTTCTTTCTAATAGAATACATCCGGATGCAAATAATACTAAACTTATTAAAAATAATATCCGTACAAGGATTCAGGATGTTATATACGAATCGATATGGAACTACCAGCAACATGCTGAAAACTTGAATTAATGGACAAAACATCAAAAATAAATATTGGAATAGTATGCTACCCAACTTTTGGTGGTAGTGGTGTTGTGGCTACTGAGTTAGGCAAGGCCTTGGCAAAAGCAGGGCACAACGTGCATTTTATTACTTACTCACAACCTACAAGGCTTGATTTTTTCAACGAAAACTTATTTTATCATGAAGTAGATATCAGGACTTATCCGCTTTTTGAATACCCACCATACGAACTGGCTCTTGCCAGTAAAATGGTAGATGTAGTCAAGCATGAAAAACTTGATCTATTGCACGTGCATTATGCAATACCACATGCTTCAGCCGCTTACATGGCGAAACAAATTCTTAAAACAGAAAACATAGACATCCCTGTAATTACTACCTTACATGGAACAGATATCACATTGGTGGGTAAAGATGCCTCATACGCTCCTGTAGTTACATTTAGCATCAATGCTTCTGATGGCATCACCGCGGTTTCTGCAGATTTAAGAAAAGATACTTACGAACATTTCAATATTATTAAAGAAATAGATGTCATTCCTAACTTCATAGACCTGGAGCGTTTTAAAAAGCAAAAGAAAGAGCATTTTAGAAAAGCCATTTGCCCGAACAATGAATATTTAATGGTACACACTTCAAACTTTCGTAAAGTAAAGAGAGTAGATGATGTAGTACGGGTATTCCATAATGTGAGGAAAGAAATTCCGGTCAAATTACTACTTGTAGGTGACGGACCGGAGCGCTCTAGCATTGAGCAACTGTGCCGCGAACTTGGCACTTGTGAAGACATCAGGTTTCTAGGTAAACTTGAGGCAGTAGAAGAAGTGCTGTCTGTGGCCGATCTTTTTGTTATGCCATCAGAAAAAGAAAGCTTTGGCCTTGCTGCACTGGAAGCCATGGCGTGTGAAGTACCGGTAATATCGACCAATACTGGTGGGTTACCAGAGCTTAACATTCATGGACAAACAGGCTTTATGAGTGAGGTGGGTGATGTAGAAGATATGACAAAAAATGCTTTAAAAATTCTAGATAAAAAGAATTTACCGACCTTTAAATCTAATGCATTAAAGCGAGCTAAAGAGTTCGATATCAGTAATGTTATGCCTTTATATGAGCAGGTTTATGATCGAGTTTTATCAACAAAAACTCAGGTCCAACCAATCTAAATGAATAAATTTCACGTTATTTTATAAAAAACGAATATCATAAATTATTTTTGAGTAAAAATTAAGTGAAATGGGGAAAGGATTCACCAAAGAGTCAAAAATAAATAATAAGGGTACGAAAACGTTATTTGATAATCCTGTTATCGAGCGTCTTTCCAGGACTCATATTTCGATACCTCTTATACTTTTTACCTTATATTCTTCGGGCCTATTGTATTGGTCCCTTGCAAATACGGCACTAGGTGTGGGCACTACAGTAGGTCTGTTTTTTACAGGTCTCCTTACCTTTACTTTAGTCGAATATCTTGCGCATCGCTACATATTCCATATGGGCACATATACTACGCTGAGAAAAAAACTTCAGTATGCTTTTCATGGAGTGCATCATGATTACCCAAAAGATAAAGACAGGTTGGCCATGCCCCCTATAATGAGTCTCACTATTGCAACAGCTTTATTGTTCTTGTTTAGGTTGGTAATGGGAGACTTCACTTTCGGATTCTTGCCCGGATTCCTGATGGGTTATGCAGGCTATTTATTTGTGCATTATATTGTACACGCCTATCAGCCACCTAAGAATATATTTAAAAAATTATGGGTGCATCACGGTATTCATCATTATAAAAATCCTGAAAGAGCCTTTGGTGTATCATCACCATTATGGGATTATATATTTAGAACAATGCCTTAAAAACACTAACTAAACGCCTCAGAAATTTTTTTGAGGCGTTTTTGTTTGAAGCATTTCTTTCACTGCGGATAACAGCTGACTTCTTAAATTATGCTTATCTTCCACGAACATTGAAGTCTAATTATTGGTTAACCTCTTATACAAAAGACATTCATTTATGATTGGTCACCGCTTTACAGAATACATTCCAGAAAAAGACGAAAACAAATCAGATTTCGATAAGCTGATGGATATATTCATGCAACTCGTGGTAATCACTTCCGGAGATGTATCAGAGGCGCTGAATTGGCTGACTAACCTGGATGAACAGTACCAAATATCAAGCGCAGAATATGGCATAGGCGATTTTATTGAAGACCTTAAAGACAAAGGCTACCTTTCTGAAGAGACCCCTGATGGGCAATTTGAGCTTACAGCCAAGAGTGAGCAGCAGATAAGAAGCAGCGCGCTGGAAGAAATATTTGGCAAACTTAAAAAGTCTAAAAAAGGCGATCATAAAACCAATTTTGGTGGTTTGGGTGATGAACCGAGTACTGACACACGAGACTATCAATTTGGTGATACTCTGGAGCAAATATCGATGACAGACTCATTGAAAAATGCTCAAATTAATCACGGGTTAGACAACTTCATGATGACAGAGGGTGATTTAGAAGTGCGTGAGCATGAATTTAAAACTCAGACCTCTACCGTGTTAATGATTGACATTTCGCATTCTATGATTTTGTATGGTGAGGATCGCATCACACCGGCTAAAAAAGTGGCTATGGCACTGGCAGAGCTCATCACCAAAAAATACCCAAAAGACACACTGGATATTCTTGTTTTCGGTAATGATGCCTGGCAAATAGAAATCAAAGACCTACCCTATTTACAGGTCGGTCCTTATCATACTAACACAATTGCAGGTCTAGAATTAGCTATGGATCTTCTGAGGCGTAGAAAAAACCCTAATAAACAGATCTTTATGATCACCGATGGAAAGCCGACATGTATGAAAAAAGGGATTAAGTATTATAAAAATAGCTTTGGCCTTGACCCTCAAATTTTAAGTAAAACGCTCAATTTGGCTAAGCAATGCAGAAAAATAGGCATACCTGTAACAACATTTATGATAGCTTCAGACCCCTACCTGAAGGAGTTTGTGAAAGAATTTACCGAGGTGAACAACGGCAACGCCTACTACAGTAGTTTGAAAGGGCTGGGACACCTCATTTTTGAAGATTATAGACGAAACAGACGAAAAAAATATTAATGGACTACACCAATATTAAAACACTTGGCGACCTAAAAAAAGCAGGATACAAGCCAAAATCTGTTAAACAAGAGCTTAGAGAAAACCTCATTGAGAAAATCAAAAACAAAGAAAAAGTCTTTCAAGGCATTTGGGGATATGAAGAGACGGTAATTCCAGACCTGGAGCGCGCTATTCTCTCTATGCATGACATCAACTTACTAGGCTTAAGAGGCCAGGCCAAAACAAGATTGGCGAGGTTAATGATTTTGCTTCTTGATGAATATGTGCCAGTTGTCGCAGGTGCTGAGCTTAATGATGATCCTCTAAAGCCAATTTCCCGATTTGCTTTTGATCTAATTAAAGAAAAAGGCGATGATACACCCATCACCTGGATGCATCGAGATGAGCGTTACTCAGAAAAACTGGCTACTCCGGATGTATCCATTGCCGATCTTATTGGTGATGTTGACCCCATTAAAGCAGCAACATTAAAATTACCTTACAGCGATGAAAGAGTGATCCACTTCGGACTTATTCCTCGCTCTCATAGAGGTATTTTCGTAATTAATGAGTTGCCAGACCTGCAAGCCAGAATTCAGGTGGCGCTTTTTAACATTCTTCAGGAAGGGGATATCCAAATCAGAGGTTTTAAAGTGCGCCTTCCTTTAGAGATACAATTTGTATTCACCGCGAACCCTGAAGATTATACAAACAGAGGTAGTATTGTTACGCCTCTAAAAGACAGGATTGATAGTCAGATCATAACGCATTACCCAAAAGACATTGAAACGGCTCGCAAAATCACCCAGCAAGAAGCTAACATCAAGCCACCACAAGAGGCAATCACTATAAACGAACTAGCCAAAGACTTAATCGAGCAAATAGCATTTGAGGCACGTGATAGTGAATATGTAGACGCTAAAAGTGGAGTTTCGGCCAGACTGACAATTTCTGCCTACGAAAACTTAATGAGTGCTGCTGAGAGACGCTCGTTAATTAACAATGAGAAAACATCCATTAGAATATCTGACTTTTATGGACTCATACCGTCAATCACAGGTAAAGTTGAACTTGTCTATGAGGGAGAGCAGGAAGGCCCCGGGATTGTTGCTCACAACTTAGTGGGCAAAGCCATCAGAACTCTTTTTACAAACTTTTTCCCAGACCCTGAGAAAATACGAAAGAATAAAGAAGCCGATAATCCTTACACCAAAATCACTGACTGGTTTGGGGATAGTAATATGTTAGACCTGATACATGATGCCAACAGCAAAGATTATCAAAAGTCTCTTGAGAGTGTACCAGGTTTAGGCGCTTTAGTTGATAAGTATGTGAAAAAAGTAGCTAAAGATTCTCGATTATTTTTCATGGAATTTGCCTTACACGGTCTTGCCGAGTACAGCATGCTGAGCAAGCACCCTTTGTCTAAAGGTCTGCAGTTTAAAGATCTGCTAAGTAGTATGTTTACAATGCCTGGTGCCGATGATGATGAAGACTTTAATGAGGAATTGTAAATTTGTCCTCACATGGAACTCAATGAAGCAAAAAGATTAATCCGGCAAGGTGAGTCACAACAAATTGAATTTAAGCGTAAGATCAAATACCCTGAAAAAGTAATTAAAGAATTGGTAGCTTTCGCTAACTCTGACGGTGGATGGCTCTTTATTGGTGTTAGTGATAATGGAGATATCGCTGGGGTGAAGTATCCTGAAGACGAAATATTTGCTCTCAATCAGGCGATTGATAAGTATTGCCGGCCTGCACTACCTAAAGATATTCAGACCATAAAACTGACAGAAAGTTTATCTATTGTAGTATACCACATTCCCTCAAGTGATAGAAAGCCTCATCATATACATTATGATGGAAAGAAACAGGTATTTGTCAGGTCTGAAGACAAGAGTATTAAAGCAAGTAAGCAACTTACCGAGATCATTGAGCGCAGAAGAAAGAAAAAGAGCATCACATTCAACTTTGGTGATAAAGAAAAGTGGCTCATGGATTATTTAGATAGAAATAAATCAATCACCCTCGCTGAATTTAAAACTAAAAACAAACTGAGTACGCACATGGCTTCCAGAGGACTTATTTTGATGGTTTTAGCCAACGTATTGGACATCAAACCCAGTGACAAAGAAGACGTTTACGTACTAAAAAATTAATTTTGCTCGACATTCCTTGGTTTGAATTGACCATATGTTTTCCTCTTAGAGGAGATTAAGAGGAGGGTAAACCATTTAACATATATTTCAAGGCAAAAGCATCTTTATTGATACACCTTGATAGAACCTTTGGTTTGAAAAACCTTCCCCCAACCCCTTCCAGAAGGGGATATGAGGAGTTTCTATGAAGGCTTAAATCGAACTTAATTTATTTAATAAAAACTTAATGAATCTTCTTTCCCCTTTCTCCACAGTTATTTATCTTTAGTCACTACAGTTCTATTTTTTAATCCTACCGAGCATGGCTAAAGCGCAGAGAAAAGAGAAGAAGATTTTTGTTTTAGATACTTCAGTTATTATTTACGAACACAACTCCATTATGAATTTCGAGGAGCATGATGTGGGCATTCCTATCACCGTTCTCGAGGAGTTGGACCAGTTTAAAAAGGGTAATGACACCAAAAATTTTGAGGCTCGTGAATTTACTAGATTGCTGGATAAGCTGGCAGATGGCCGGATGCTACATGACTGGAACCCGCTAAACGGCAGGAAGGACAAAGGCAACTTCAAGGTGCTGATGGGTGCTAAAAGCCGAGTAAATGCCAATGAAGTTTTTGATGAAGACAAGGCAGACCATAGAATTTTAAATGCTGCGCTCTTGCTACAACAAGAGATGAAGGGCAAAAAAGTGATTTTGGTTACCAAAGACATTAACCTTCGTCTTAAAGCCAAATCTCTCGGATTGCCCGCAGAGGATTATAATACTGGCAAGGTCAAAAACCTCAATACCTTATATACTGGAAAAATGGTATCAGATAAGGTTTCGCCCGATAAAATAAATGATCTGTATGAAAACGGCTCTTGTGAACCTTCTGAAGTTTTGGGTAAAAAGGCACCTACCAAAAACAACTACTACATTTTAAAGAGTGGCAAAAAATCAATTCTTGCTTACTATAACCCAATCTCCGAAAAAATAGAGCATGTAGAAAAAAAGCCTGTTTATGGTATAAAGCCTCGCAATGCCGAGCAAACTTTCGCTATACATGCGATTATGAATCCAGAAGTTAAACTGGTGACCATGCAAGGTGTGGCAGGTACGGGCAAAACTTTAATAGCTTTAGCCGCAGCGCTTGAGCAAAAAAGAAGCTTTAAGCAAATCTACTTAGCAAGGCCCATAGTGCCATTGAGTAATAAAGACATAGGTTACCTTCCTGGAGACATTAAATCAAAGCTTAATCCATACATGGAGCCACTATGGGATAATCTAAAGTTTATCCAAAATCAATATAACGAGACTGATAAGGAGTACTCCAAGCTCACAGAAATGGTAAACCAGGAAAAACTGGTGATCACGCCATTGGCGTACATTAGAGGAAGAAGCTTATCAAATATCTGCTTTATCGTTGATGAGGCACAAAACCTTACCCCACATGAGGTAAAAACAATCATTACGCGTGCCGGTGAGAATACAAAAATCATCTTTACCGGTGATATACATCAGATTGACACACCATACCTTGATTCTCAAAGTAACGGGCTTTCTTATTTGATTGACCGTGTGAAAAATCATGAATTGTATGCTCACATTACTTTGGAAAAAGGAGAGCGATCTGAATTGGCTAACCTGGCCAACGAGTTGCTGTAATTTTTTTTGGCTAACTATTTTTTAACTTCTTATACACATGCAATTTTTATTGTGTAAAAACATCCCCATAATTGGTTAAACAAATTTAGTAAGGGTGACAGCCTGATCAAGCCAAATTTGGCATGTAAGTTTTGTGTCATTTATTAACAAATAGAGGCATTATATACAACTATTTGTAGTGATCACAGCTGTTTCCGCAAACGTTTGCGAAACAATGATTACTCTACTCGATTACCTTTTGTAATTTGGTAGTATTGATCACAGAAATCGTTGTTATATGCTTTATAGATTGATCTTTAAAAATCTGGCTCCCCATAAAAAGGAAAAACACATACAAGACTATGGTGTATCCTTAGGCAGTAGATACAATGGTGAACGTACCGTCTACCTTTTCATGATTAAGAACTTCTTTATTGAAGTTGCTTATCAAAATGACGACCCTCAGTCTGGGGGTATAGAAAATATCAAAATATTTTCAAATCATCGAGAGCTAAATAAATATCTCGTTTCAACTTAAAAAATAATTCCTGTAAACTAAGTATTAATCAAGTAAGCCTTTGTGGCTTACTTTTTTATTTTCTAAAAAATACAGACCTTGCCAGCATGAAAAAATACCTGACTTTAGGGGCACTCCTATTTTTAATTTCCTGCACTCCCACAGCAAAAGATGAAGCTGACAAACAGGACCAAGAACCTAAATTAACTATAGATTCGGATAGCATTAAAAGGCGATTTGGAGAATGTAAAGCAGACTCATCAATCTACTGTACTCAAGTAAATTTCACATATCCAGTCTTTGATGGCAGTTCAGTAGCGCTATCCTTAAATGAGGTTTTTGAAAAAGAGGCTTTGCAAGTATATCTGAAAGACTCTATCAATAGCAACTTAGCCTCCCACGCAGACGATTTTGTGGCAGATTATAAAAGTATTAAGGAGCGATTTGACAAAGCTTTCGGTTGGCAGAGCTCTTTAAACAGTCAGGTAGTTCGTTCTGATTCAAACTTGCTCGTAATAGAAACAATTGTTGAGGTCTATACAGGTGGAGCACATGGTATATATGAAGTGTATTATCTCAATTTAGCTGCAGATAGTGGCAAGGCGCTTCGATTAAAAGATGTCTTTACACCAGGTTATGATTCTTACCTTAATAAGTTGATTAAAAGTAAAATTGGTGACGCAAATGATGTCTCATTAGAGGGCACCTATTATAATTCAAATTTTGGGCTTTTAGAGGATGGTGTGAAGTTTTATTACAATGCATATGAAATAGCGCCTTATGCGAGTGGCCCCACCGAAATACTAATTTCTTATCAGGATCTGGACGGTATTTTGAAGAATGAGTATAAATAAAAAAGGCATCGCTTTCGCAATGCCTTTCCTTATACTTTATTGTTTGCTATGTTTTTAGCTCAACGCTTCTTTCAATGTTGCTCCGATATCAGCTGGAGAAGCAACTACGTCTAAACCACATTCTTTCATAATTTTCATTTTTGCTTCTGCAGTATCTTCGGCACCACCTATGATAGCACCTGCATGCCCCATACGCTTACCTTTAGGAGCAGTTTGCCCAGCGATGAAGCCAACAACAGGCTTAGGATTGCCTTTCGATTTGATCCATCTTGCGGCTTCTGCCTCATAGTTACCACCAATCTCACCAATCATCACGATAGCTTCTGTGTCCTTGTCATTCATCAACATTTCTACAGCTTCTTTAGTAGATGTTCCAATAATAGGGTCACCACCAATACCAATTGCTGTAGATATTCCAAAACCAGCTTTAACTACCTGATCAGCGGCCTCATAGGTTAATGTACCTGATTTTGAAACGATACCAATTTTACCTTGTTTAAAAACAAAACCTGGCATGATACCTACCTTAGCCTCACCAGGAGTGATTACACCCGGACAGTTAGGTCCAATAAGTACTACGTCTTTATCTTCAATATAATTTTTTGCCATTACCATATCTTTCACAGGTATACCTTCTGTGATCGCTATGATAACTTTAATGCCTGCATCAGCGGCTTCCATGATAGCATCGGCTGCAAAAGCAGGTGGTACAAAAATGATAGATACATTCGCATCAGCCTTTTCAACTGCATCTGCAACAGTATTAAATACAGGTTTACCTAAGTGAATTTGACCACCTTTTCCTGGTGTAACTCCACCCACTACGTTGGTACCATAGTCGATCATCTGCTCTGCGTGAAATGTACCTTCAGAACCTGTGAATCCTTGTACAATAACTTTTGAATCTTTATTTACTAATACGCTCATGGATATGCTTAATTAAAATTTGCACAAAAATATAACAATATGTGTCATTAGCAAAGCCGAACATAATGTAACGACTGGTTAAAATAGCTAAACGCGTACATCTACGTCCATGTAGTGTTCGGTTTTAATACATTGATAATTGACTTCAATTATTTAACTACTGATAATCAGTTACTTATAAATATGGCACGCCTATTGGAAAGTAGAAAGCAAGGTCAAAAAACTTCCCTGTTCTGACAAGTCTTTTTAGACTTTGTCAGGACTTGGGAAACTCAAAATAACAACAACATGCTTACAACACAGGTCAACATCCCAAACCATGTATTAGTATTCAATGAAAGTTAGCTTTCATTAAAAATATCATCTTACTAAAAGTAGTAGATGTTTTCATAGTTTAGGTTAATAAAAGCTGCCCTCACCAGGGCAGCTTTTTCTTTAGGCAGCTTGTGAAGATACAAACCACAGTAGTGAGGTATACCCAAAGTCTGTGTCTTCAAAGGCCTTTTAAAACTTGGAGTTGTTGCAATTACTGGTTTGTAAGAACACAAACCAGGGCTTAGACTTTCAGCGCAACAAGCATAAAAAAAGGCGCTCATAGAGCGCCTTATATCAAGTGTTGATCTTGAAATTTTATTTATTGGCAGCGTATCTTTTAGCTACCTCATCCCAGTTAATCACATTAAAGAATGCAGAAATGTAATCAGGACGTCTGTTTTGGTAGTTTAAATAATATGCATGTTCCCATACATCCAGACCTAAAATTGGAGTGCCTCCACAGCCTACATTAGGCATAAGTGGATTATCCTGGTTAGGAGAAGAGCAAACTTCTACCTTTCCTCCTTTATGCACGCATAACCAAGCCCAGCCTGAGCCAAATCTTGTAGCTGCCGCATTAGAAAATTCTTCTTTGAATTTGTCGAAAGATCCATATGCTGCATTAATTGCATCAGCTAACTCACCTGAAGGGTTGCCTCCTCCATTAGGAGACATTACTTTCCAGAATAAGTCGTGGTTGTAATAGCCCCCTCCATTATTTCTTACAGCATTGTTATCCGTATGGTTGGCCAATAAGTCTTCGATAGACTTGCCTTCCATTTCAGTACCTTCTACAGCACCGTTTAATTTGCTTGTATATCCAGCATGGTGCTTACCATGGTGTATTTCCATTGTTCTTGCATCGATATGTGGTTCCAACGCATCGTGTGCGTATGGTAAATCGGGTAATTCGAAAGCCATAATTTTTATTGGTTTATATGTTTAACATCTATTTATTTCAAATATACGTAGACACTTGGTGAACAAAAAGCCTGTGTTGTTCACTTCTAATTATGATGGCATTGACTTTTTCTATCCTTTTCGGAGCTTTTTGAAAAAATCAGTGACTAACTGACCTGCCTCTGTAGCGAATGGCCCCTCAACGATTTCTGTTTTTGGATGAACCATCTTAGGATTAATACTATTGAAACCTCTATTCTCATCTTTGGCAGCATAAACCAGCTTACCAAGTTGAGACCAATACAAGGCTCCGGCACACATGCCACAAGGCTCAAGTGTCACATAAAGTGAACAGTCGTTTAGGTATTTTGTTCCCAGGTAATTGGTAGCTGAAGTAAGTGCCAACATCTCTGCGTGGGCTGTAGGATCACTTAATTTTTCCGTCTGATTGTATGCCCTGGCAATTATTTGTTTGTTGACCACTACCACGGCACCAATAGGTATTTCACCTTCTTCACCAGCTCTTTCGGCTAGTTTCAAGGCCTCTTTCATGTAATGCTCGTCACTATGAATCGTCAGCCCCATTATATACTATTTTTCACCTTTACAGATTGCATCATTTCCTTTACTTTGGCTTGCCACTCATTCTTCATTTGAATTGGGGCATTGAAAGCAAAAACAATGGTTTTGCCATTGATGAGTAAATACTGCACATAAATATACTTCCTTACAGGGTCTTTTTGATCCAGTGTATATTTATCACCATTGATGCGTGTTTCCATTTCAAAAACGATGAACTCCTTACCGTTAATGGTTTCAATGCCTTCTTTGAGTATTTCTGTACGGTCATAGAGGTTTAGTAGGCTGGCCTTAAAAAACCCTTTTGCTATTTCTATGTCTGACTCCCTCCATTGCGTAGCAGATTGCTTCACACTAAAGTCGACCAGCCTTTGTGTGTTTGTAAAAGCGCCAATCGGCTGCCTTACTGATGGATAGCGCTGAGACATATCGCTCACTGACATTGGAAAAAACTCATCAGGCAAGGAAACAGTGATGTGCTCACCGACTTTTGTTTTAACCAATTTGTCTTGATTCAGGCCTAATAGCGAAGCAATACTTAAAACAATCAATATTTTTGACATAGGATTAAATGAATTTTATCTCATCTGGTTTCTAACCAAAATTAATCCAATTTATTCACCTTCAAGAAGGATGAATAATGACGATAATTTATTGACCGCTGCTGCTTTTCAATAAATTATGTCAGGATTAACCCTGATCATCTTTAATATAATCTAGACCGACCTCTTTTGTTTTTTATTGTTTCAAAGGTAAACTAATAATTAAGCCATATCATTATTTTAAAGATCGTCAGTTCAGAGAACGTGAAAATTTTTAAATTTTTCGGGTTAATACCATTAACTTTGCGCCTCCAAAATTAAAAATTTTAGCATGCTAAGAACACATACTTGCGGAGAATTAAGACTAGCTGACGCATCGAAAGAAGTAACCCTCACAGGATGGGTACAACGTGTAAGAAATAAAGGTAGTGTATTGTGGGTCGACTTAAGAGACAAATATGGAATAACTCAGCTCATATTCGAAGAAGGTGTATCTAATGAAGGACTTCTTGAAAAAGCGGCTAAGCTTGGTCGTGAGTTTGTGATCAAAGCAACCGGAAAGGTGGTTGAGCGGCACAGTAAAAATGACAAAATACCTACCGGAGAGATAGAAATAAAAGTTGCTCAACTTGAAGTACTCAATGCTTCTAAAGTTCCTCCATTTACCATCGAAGATGAAACTGATGGTGGTGAAGACTTAAGAATGAAATACCGCTACCTTGATTTAAGGAGAAATACAATAAGAGAAAAGCTACAATTGCGTCATAAAATGATGCAGGCTACCCGAGCTTTCTTAGATCAGGCTGACTTTATGGAGGTAGAAACTCCAGTTCTTATCAAATCTACACCTGAAGGAGCACGAGATTTCATTGTACCATCAAGAATGAATGAGGGGCAGTTTTATGCCTTACCGCAATCGCCACAGACTTTTAAGCAGCTTCTGATGGTTTCTGGATTTGATAAATACTTCCAGCTGGTAAAATGCTTTAGAGATGAAGATTTACGAGCCGACAGACAACCAGAGTTTACGCAGATAGACTGCGAAATGTCGTTTGTTGAGCGTGAAGATGTACTTAGCACATTTGAAGGATTAGTAAAACACCTTTTCAAAACTGTAAAAGGGGTTGATATCGATCAAATAGACAGAATGGACTATGCAGATGCCATGCGATTGTATGGGTCGGATAAGCCGGATACTCGTTTTGGCATGCAGTTCGTAGAACTTAATGATGTTGCCCAAGGCAAAGGGTTCAACGTTTTTGACAGTGCGGAGTTAGTTGTAGGAATCAAAGCTGAGGGCTGTGCGGATTATACAAGAAAACAACTCGATGCACTTACTGATTTCGTAAGAAAGCCTCAGGTAGGTGCCAAAGGATTAGTATATGTAAAATGTAATGCAGATGGTTCATTTAAATCATCAGTTGATAAATTCTACTCGCAGGAAGATTTAGCTGAATGGGCTAAAGCCTGTGATGCCAAGGCAGGTGATTTATTGCTTGTATTAAGCGGTGATACCAACCATACCCGTAAGGCGATGAATGAGCTTCGTCTGCACATGGGCAACGAACTAGGACTAAGAGATAAAAATACATATAAAGTGCTATGGGTACTTGATTTCCCTCTTTTGGAGTGGGACGAGGAAACTGAGCGATACCACGCGATGCACCATCCGTTTACCTCACCTGTTGCAGAAGATTTAGCCAAGCTTAAAGATGCCCCAGGTGAAGTGAGAGCAAATGCATACGACATGGTAATCAATGGTGTTGAAGTAGGTGGTGGTTCTATCAGGATTCACGATCGCGAGATGCAGCGCCAGATGTTTGAAGTACTTGGTTTTTCTGATGAAGAGGCCAAAGCTCAATTCGGCTTCTTAATGGACGCCTTTGAATATGGCGCACCTCCACATGGTGGAATCGCATTTGGATTTGATAGGTTATGCTCTCTGTTTGGAGGCTCTGATTCTATCAGAGATTATATCGCATTCCCTAAAAATAATGCCGGTCGCGATGTGATGATCGATTCGCCAGCCTTGGTAAGTACTGAACAATTGGATGAATTAGGGATTAAGCTAAAAGGTTAAAACTGAGCCATTAAGGTCTGTGGAGACACAGACCTTGGGTGATTAAACCACAGAGATACACGGAGGAGCCGCAGAGGCACACAAAGTTATATCATGTAGTCGAGTGCGAAAGTTACTTTCGGGCTTCCGCAAAGGCCCCATCTAAATCTTTCCCACAAGGGAAGACTTAAGTCCTCCGCTCAGGCCGCTGTCCCTCCATTTGGAGGGATTTAGGGAGGCCAACCAATAATTTCTGGAGACCAATTAAAAAAAGGTCTGTGGAGACACAGACCTGGGGAAAGACATTTTGTTAACCACAGAGACACACGGAGGCTCACAAAGTTTTATCAGTCTAGCGCGAAAGTTACTTTCGTGCTTTCGAGGCATGAGCCAGTTGTGAAGACACAGACCTTGGGTAAGGCCATTTTGTTTACCGCAAAGGAACACAGAGGAGCCACAGAGGCACACAAAGATTAAGGAGGCCATTTCATGGGCACGGAAATAATTTCTGCGCCAGCCTTCCAGATTGGGTACGTTGTTATTCACGAGAATAAGATGAGACATATTCTCTTTCATATTGCTCAAATAACTCGATCATTTGCCTGGTAACATTTCCAGGCTTACCATTTCCAATTGTCCTATCATCCATTTGCGTAATAGGTAGCACTCTTTTAGTTGTTCCGGTTAGAAATGCCTCTTTAGCATTATACAACTCTTTTAAGGCAATTGGTCTTTCTATTATCGAAACCTTATCTTTTGCAGCTCTAAGCAAGTTTTTACGTGTAATACCCAACAGTATATTATTCTTGGGTGTAATTATTTTATTGTGTTCATCTACAATGAAAATATTACTTCGAGTAAGCTCAAGTACCTGATCATTGTAATAGTACACCACGTCATAAGCTCCTTCTCGCTGCACTTTATCCTGCAAAAAGATACCTGTCATGTAGTTAATGGTTTTTACTTCAGGCAAATCGCGTAAGTACTCGTGAGTAATTAGCTTAATACCATTTTCATATTTATATGCCGGAGGAAAAGTAATTGGCTCTTGTGTAATCACTAGGTTTGGTTGGCCCGGGTCATAACCATTGGGTGTGTAACCACCGGTTAGAATCATTCTTATACCGGCCACGCGCATCTGATTTTTATCAAATAGCGTATATAAGTGCTCCTTTAACTCATTTTTTGTAAATGGGATTTTAAGCCTTACGCGCTCAGACGCATGATAAAATCGATCTAAATGATCGTCAATAAATAGTGGAACACCATCAGACAGCCTGAAAAAATCAAAAATACCATAGCCACGCATAATCGCGAGGTCATTGATACTGAGTACAGCATCTTTGGTTTGTTGTAAGTGTCCATTAACCAGGCAAAACATGGTTGAATATAATGAAAAAGTTTTCTCATTAATAACATCCACAGGAAATGGTAATAAAACAGAAATGGCATCCCGTGTAAGAATGCCATTGTGTTCAAACCATCGGATGGCTTTGAGCCATCCGATGGTTAATCTTTTATTCTTTCAACCCTGCCGTACCAGATCCTGTGCCAATACTAATTTTAATATCAGCATCTGATAATTTAGCTGTTTTCTTGATGTAAGTCTGGCTACCTTCTTTTACCTCTTCTTCTTTATCAAACTTAATTGGTGCTTTGATTTCACCTTTTCTCTTATCGGCTTTCATCACAACAGTGCCAACCAATGCATTTCCATTGAAATCAACAATAGCATCACCCGAGCCACTATTTACCGAAAGGTTTGCCGCTGGCGAAGCCGCCAACTCAAGTCTCACATCTCCAGAGCCTGAATTGAAGTAGCTTTTGTCTGTGACAGTAATGTTAGTGACATCGATATCTCCACTACCCACATTTGCAGCAATAAGACCGGAAACATCAGACATACTAATTTCTCCAGAGCCACAATTTACTTTCACTTCACCTTTGCCTCCATTTACTTTCACATTACCTGAGCCAGTATTTCCTTTGAAGGAGCCATCAAAATTGCTCATTTTAATATCTCCAGAACCTGTATTAGCATCTACCTCTCCTTTCACAGAAGAGACTTCTAAATCGCCTGAGCCTGTATTCATATCAATTTCGATCATTACATCAGCTATGGACAGGTCGCCTGAGCCGCTGTTTAATTTAAAGTCGATATTGTCTGGCACGTGCAATGTCCAGGTGACTTTGCCACTTACCGACCGGCTTTTAAAATCTTCTTTTAGCATTAGTTTACTTCCATCTTGCTCGATGATTGGCTCATAATCATCTTCATCATACGTATACTCAAGTGTAAGTTTTACCGTGCTATCATTAGACTTTTTCACAAAACAATCACCTGAAGCGGTCGTAAGCTTGATGTCTTCAATATCAGAAAATTCTCTCTCGATTTTTTTCTGAGCGAAAGTTGTAGTTGCTATTAAAGCAAGTACAAATGCGGCTGTAAGTTTTAGTTGTTTCATTATTCTGAGGTTTTTACTTTCAAAGACAACGCTTTGAAATAAGGGTTGCATTTAATGCTTAAGCTTTTTCATTACAGTTTCTGTAACCACTCTTTTATTAAATAATAGCAGTATGCCAGAGACCAAAAATAAGAGGCTCCAAATAAGTCCATCTTTTAATCCATAGTAAACATGGGCCTCTGGTACCGGCTTTATAAATTCATCTGCCGCAAGTAATAATAACCGCAGGCCTGACCAAATGAGCAACAAAACAATCCAGAAAGTTAAGGAGCGCCTAAATGCCAATTCCGTTCGTTTTGCGCTAACTATCAATAAAACCAGCACGAGCATTATAAGAATTAGTGGTATCGGACTGCCAAGTGTAAAATACACTACACCCTTCACTAAAAAGTAGAGTAGAGAAACTACCAAGGCTAAAATTGCAGCTAATCTTCTGTTGAATATCATTTTGTAATCAATTCTTTAATACCATCGCCTACGATATTGGAGCAGTTTAGGAGGTACGGAAAATTTACTTTGTCATAGGTATCTTCCTTGCTATCCTTATACGGTGAGCTGTCTCGGTGATAAAAACATTCGCCTGCACCAATCACTTCAAATGCTGATGGAACAAACACATCAAAGTCAGTAGAACTAGCGCTATAAGTACTTTTATCAATTTCAATTTCTTTTAGGGGCGTGTCATACTTTTCAGCCTGCTCACGATATAGGTTAATCAAATCCATTGAAGGTGAGAAAACCTCCATGGCTTTGTCACCGTCTCCATCCCATCCGACCATATCAAAGCAATGAATTGATTGAATATTCCAGTTTAAATTCTCAATGAAATCAAGGAATGCCCGGCTTCCGATAAGTTCTTCCTCCTCCTGATCGAAAAATACAACTACGAGGTTTTTATCTCTCATTTTAAGCTGCTTCACCTCCCTCAGCACGCTCATAATGAGCGCTATACCTGTGGCATTGTCATCGGCTCCGGGAGCACCTCTTTTACCTGAATCGTAATGTCCGCCCAATATGATATAATCTTTGCTATTGGATGTTGCTGGTAAAATACCGTACACATTTACGCCTTTAAAGGGGTCAATGAGTAAATCGATAGCCGCATTCAAATTTGCCGATTTATAGAATTGAAATTTAGTTTCAATTCCTTCATTTTCAAGCAATGCATGAAGATACGCACGTGTATATTGTCGACCTTCTTTCGTCCAGCGATCAATTATGCGCGTACCATCGCTCAACGGTTGATGTCCTGACAGGCTCCCAACTATTGTCTTTTGGTAATCAGTCTTGCTTGCTGGCAGCCGAGCCTCTCGGTTAATCTCATGTTTATCAGAAGTATCGCAACCCAGACCGCAAGTAACTAATAAGAAGAGATATAATACTTTACTCATCCTTTAGCGTATTAGCCGGGTTTACTCTGGCTGCTTTAAACACACGATAGCTCACAGAAGCTAAGGCGATAACTAACGCGACAACACCCGCTATAAGAAATTCTGTAACGCCAAGTGAGAATCTATAAGCAAAGCTGTCCAACCAATCATTCATGAAATACCACGCCAGCGGTGTGGCAATCAAAAATGCTACGCACACCTGATAAACAAAGGTTTTAGAAAGCAGTAAGAATAGATCTCCCAATGAAGCACCAAGTACCTTTCTCACACCAATTTCTTTAGTGCGTTTCTGTATGATAAATGATGCCAATCCAAATAATCCAAGACACGCAATAAAAATTGTTATGCTGGCTCCTACCGCAAATACGTTGCTGGCTCTTCTATCATTTGTATAAAACAGCGCCCATTGATCATCTAAAAAGTGATACTCAATAGGCGTGCTCGCATCAAATTGGTCATGAACTGATGATGCGTGAGCAACAGCTTCCTGCGCATGCTCAGGGTCGAACTTCAACGAAAAATAATCGATTTGTTGGAATGCGTTATATTGATAACCAACCATCAATGGTGCAATCTCGTTGTGCAAAGACTGGAAGTTAAAATTCTTTAACACCCCAGCTATTATATAGTCGCCACCTCCAATTGAAATGAGTTTTCCTATTGGCTCCTCGATGTCTAGTGAGCCCACAAGGGATTCATTAACTAACACCTGCAAAGAATCAGTGGTACTATTGCCAGAGAAGTTCTCACCCGCCACTAGTTCAATATTGTAAACATCTAGCATGCGTTCATCAAAGCCCATATAATTGGAACGAAGTGAATCGTTGGAGTTTTCGCCCTTCACATAAACCTGAGCCAAATTTTTCCATTCACCTGGCACCCGTGACGATACACTTACCTTTTCGATGTAAGGAGAGTTTTGAAATTCTGTAACCATCGTTTCTGCTCTAGCACGTGTTTGCCCACTATTGATATCGACAATAATCAATTGGTCCTTATCAAAACCTAATGATTGATTTTGAATATAACTGAGCTGATTGGAGGCAACAATCGTTGCTATTATCATCACGATAGAAAGTGTAAATTGAGTGATAACCAGCACCTTTCGAAGCATTACGCTACCACGGCCTGTACTCATAGAGCCTTTAAGTATGTTGGCAGGCTTAAGTTTTGACATTAAAAATGCCGGATAAAGGCCACTGATTATACCCACAACTATGGTTATGAGAAATAGCAGTGAAAAGATACTGCCAAACGTTTCTGTATTAAACATAAATTGTTTGTCGGTAAGGTTGTTGAAGTAGGGAAGCAATAGATCGACCAGCCCAACAGAAAGCGCCAAAGACAATAATGACATTACAACTGATTCGCTTAAAAACTGAATGATAAGTTGGTGGCGCAATGCCCCAGAGACCTTTCGCATACCGATCTCCTTACCTCTGTGCAGCGACTTGGCAGTAGCCAGATTCATATAATTGATACAGGCTATTAACAACATAAAAATACCTACTGCAATAAAAATGTAGATATAGGCTTTCTCACCTTTGCTTTGATCCGTCCCAAATTCAACCTGTTTGGAGTTGAAATGAATGTCAGTTAAAGGTTGCAAATAAAAATTGCGATTATCATCCGGGTCGAAATGGCTGGCAATGAAATCTGGTACTTTTTCTTGAAAAGATTCGAAATTTGCCCTTTCGTCCAGTTGCACATAAGTAAAAGCACCATAAGTGCTCCAGTTATTGACATACTCAGGGAAAAAGTCCATCCCCGTAGGCAGACTTACCAAAATCTTAAACTGCAAATGAGAATTTTGTGGTACAGGTTTAATCACCCCGGTAATGTAATTGACACCCATTCTTTCGCCAGCATCAATTTCCTGCCCCATAGCTTTCTCAGGGCTACCAAACAACCTGATAGCCCAATCTTCATCTATGACAGTCGTATTTGGCTCACTTAATGCGGTACTCGGATCTCCCATGACCCATTCAAAATCAAATACTTCGAATAACCGGCTATCGGTAAAATAGTAGTTTCTTTCAGCATACTTGGTTCCTTCTTTTTCAAAATTAATGTGCCCACCAAACTGAAAGAGCCTGGCATAGTTCTTTACTTCTTCATAATCTTCCACCATAGTTGGGCCTACAGGTGGTGTGGTTTGTCCAAAATACCTGGTTTCATCCCCAGTACTATCTATTTCCACTACACGATAAATATTATCCGCATTTTCGTGAAACTTATCATATCCCTGCTCATCAATTACAAATAGGAAAAGTAAACTAGAGCATGTAATACCCAGCGTAAGCCCAAGTATATTAATCGCGGAGTACGCTTTATTACGAGTGATATTGCGTATAGCTATTTTTATAAAATTTTTAAACATGATGTTGTTGTTTGAGTTTTTGTAATTATTCGTTTCTTAATGAGTCTACAGGATTTACTTTCATGGCTTTAATTAATTGTGAGCCGATTGTAATTAAAACTATGACCAGTACGATGAGGAAGCCAATCAACAGTGTTGGGAGTCCAAAATCTATTCGATAAGCATTCTGTTGTAACCAGGCGTTGTTCACAAAATAAGCTAAAGGCCCTCCAATCGCATA
>JBDVKW010000010.1:0-229544 GCA_039970995.1 Fulvivirga sp. | reverse complement strand
AGGTGTTAGTGCTGTATCATCATCAAAGCTACCATCGCCTGAGCTCGTCCATAATAAAGAGCTGGCATTGGTGGCTGTAGGTACTGTGGCTGATGTAGATAAGTCTAATGCATCTCCCGCACATACTTCCTCATCGCTACCCGCATTCGCTGTTGGTGCTGGTTCTACTGTCAACACCATATCATCAGTGACAGCTGCACAACTACCATTACCGTTCGCCTGTAAGGTTAGCGTTACTGTTCCCGCTGTAATGTCTGCTGCACCTGGCGTATAAATAGGTGTCAGAGCTGTATCATCATCGAAACCACCATCACCTGAAGTCGTCCATAGCAATGAACTCGCATTGGTAGCTGTTGGTGCTGTCGCTGAAGTGGATAAATCAAATGAACTACCCTCACAAACTGTTTCATCACTACCTGCATTAGCTGTTGGCGGTGCTGTGATCGTTAAGATCATGTCATCCGTATCTGGTACTCCACATGGCGCAATGGGATTGGCCTGAAGTGTAAGTGTAACCGTTCCAGCTATTATATCTGCCGCTCCTGGCGTATAAATAGGTGTTAGAGCCGCATCATTATCAAAGCCACCATCGCCTGAAGTTGTCCAAAGCAGTGAACTCGCATTGGTTACGGTTGGCACTGTGCTCGAAGTAGATAAATCCTGAACATCTCCAGCACAAATTTCTTCATCACTACCAGCATTGGCTATTGGGTTAGGAACAATAGTCAATGTCATGTCATCTGTCACAGGAACAGTACATGGTGCTATGGGGTTGGCTTGCAAAGTTAGCGTTACCGTTCCGGCTGTAATATCAGCAGCACCTGGTGAATAAATAGGTGTCAATGCTGTATCATCATCAAAACTACCATCTCCTGAGCTAGTCCATTGTAACGAACTTGCATTGGTGGCAGTAGGTACTGTGGCTGATGTAGATAAGTCTAAATCATCTCCTGCACAAATCGATTCGTCACTTCCTGCATCAACAGTTGGTGAAGCAGTAATAGTAAGAATCATGTCATCAGTATCACTGACAACACATGGGGCAAATGGGTTTGCCTCAAGTGTCAAGGTAACTGTCCCTGCAGTAATATCTGCAGCTCCTGGTGTATAAATAGGCGTTAGTGCTGTGTCATCATCAAAACTTCCATCACCTGATGTGGTCCATAATAAAGAGCTGGCATTAGTGGCCGTAGGTACTGTGGCTGAAGTTGATAAATCTAAGTCATCTCCCTCACATATAGTTTCATCGCTACCGGCATTGGCCACAGGGTTACCAACAATGGTCAATGTCATATCATCCGTTGCAGGAACAGTACATGGTGCTATAGGATTCGCTTGTAAAGTTAAAGTCACCGTCCCGGCTGTTATATCTGCAGCTCCTGGGTTATAAACAGGTGTCAATGCTGTATCATCATCGAAACTTCCATCGCCTGAAGTGGTCCATAATAATGACGCTGAATTTGACTCAGTAGGAACCGTCCCGGAAGACGACAAATCAAAACTTCCTCCTGCACAAACAGATTCATCACTACCAGCACTTACAGTAGGAGCAGGTGATAAAGTTATTGTGACGTTGTCACTCATGGTATTTGGCGTACAGGCTCCTTGGGAAGCAATAATTGTAATTACACTTCCATCAGAGAAATCCCCTGAGCCAAGATTATATGTCAAGTCACCTCCAGTACCTACTTGCGCGGCTCCAACATCTGCTCCATCAACTTGTAATTGATAAAATATGTCTGGCTCCGAAATGGGACTGGGAGTCTCACTATTTTCAAGAACTATTGTGGTACCACTACCCGTACAAACCGTTCTTGGTCCTGGGTTTTGAAAAGATCTATCAGATGGAGATGGGTCGGCAATGTTTAAAGATGGATCAGAGATTAGACTACCAGAACAAACCGAAAAATCATCATCAACAGTAATACTATACTGCCCACCTGGCAACCCGGTAAGTCCAGGAAACCCATTATTTTGTAAATCAGTTAATAGATTGGCTGTAAAATCCGGTGAGCCTGTGGCATTATTAATTGTTAAAGGTAAACCCGCGAGACCATTATCAGAAGTCCAGGTATAACTGATGCTTCCATTAGGTGCAATATCTTTTAATGATCCATTCTCAATCAAGACCTCAATTTGGCCATTAGGCGTACCGCAAGATGTATTATCAGTAGTAGTGCCAGTTGAAGTGATAGTTATTGGCTCAAGTTCTTCCACAAAAACACCGGCACCAGGTGCTAACTGATCAATGATATCGGTACTAGAGCCATCTTCAATATAAAACCTATAGTTGCCATCTGGCAATCCAGAGCCTCCATCATCTAAATTGAATGTATAACTGCCTCCAACAGGAATGTTGGTAGGTGTAAATTTGCTAACAGGACCTACAATTACATTTAAATTTGCATCACCAGTCCCTGAACCTACAACCGTAAACGTAATGAATCCGTTTGCAGCACCAGGAACATCACATTCATTGGATACTGTTACGTCAACGGAAAGGGCTCCACTACTAAAATTAGTGGTTTGTGAAAATGCAATTGGACTATAACCAAAGGAAAGAACAATTGCGAATATTAATAGCTTTAAATACCTCATTTGATTTCGATTTCTCCTTTATTGCTACACCCTTTTTTGTCGATGACATAATAAGTATAGGTTCCTCTCTTGAGATTTTTAGTATTTTTATCTTCTGAAATTAATTTACTAGTTTCATCGGCCAAAAAATACCGCACAGGTTCAACTGCATCATTCGATACCTTTAAAGTTAATTCACTTTCATCAATTAAAGCCTCTACCTTTAAATCACATTGTTTAATATCAAGATTGACAGGAGTTGGAGAATTTGAATGCATGAAACCACAAATCAATATCACCAGTAAGCTGAATGAATTCATTTCAAAAAATTTATCAATATATATAGTTTAAAAAATGAAAGTAACCGATCTATCCAAGATTGTACTTTTTCTATATCTAATCAACATTAAAAAAAGATAAATTTCAAATGACATAACATTTAAAACTTATCATCATCAGGCGAATTTAACGATATAAGTTATTTTTTTTCAGAAAAAAAACCTTTTTACGTATATTCTTACTACAATAGAGGTATCGATATTGTTATTCTGTGATAATTTAGTATTTTCTATTGATTATTTCGCTAAGAATGATTGCTTTTCTTGCGCCCTCTTCATTCTGAAGCATTTCTACATACTCACTATTCACTTCTTCATCTTGCTCCTCATAGCCTGCAAAGTGTTTAAAATTTCCAGTATGCCTATCATCTTCTAAGTCTACAAGTTCATCGATAGTTTTCAGCTCTTTCTTGTCGTAGTTGGCACTCTCATATGTTTCAATCTCATCATCAGTTTCATACTCCTCCTCATATGACGACACCTCAGTTTCTACTGCAGTTGACTCTCCGGTAAATTCCTTAAGCAAGTCTTCAAAAGACTTCGGCTTTGGAGCATTGTTTTCATATTCCTCAGATTCAGATTGTTGCTGAGGTTGTGGCTGGTCTTTCTTCTTAGATTTAAAGACTCTTGTGAGAATAGCTATCGCTACAAATATTATGTAGAGTATTAATTGAATATCATCCATGGTATAACAAATTTATCATTTTTAATTTTAAATTTGTTGCCTTTTCTCCTATCATTAATTCTATTTTCTGATCGGGGGTTGCAGATGGCCTTCTGAACCGAATCTGCCATTTTTAATTAATTATTATCTAACCTGTTTGAATGGATGGAGCTTTCAAAACTTGAAATAAAAGGCTTTAAGAGTTTTGGTGATAAAGTAACAATAAACTTCGATGAAGGGATTACCGGTATTGTTGGTCCTAATGGTTGTGGTAAATCTAATATTGTAGACTCGATACGTTGGGTATTGGGGGAGCAAAGCAGCAAAACACTTCGCTCTGACAAGATGGAGAACGTCATTTTTAATGGTACAAAAAAACGTAAGGCAAGTCAAATGGCGGAAGTAAGTCTTACTTTTAATAATACTAAAAATCTACTTCCCACTGAGTATTCTCAAGTAAGTATTACCAGACGCTATTATCGATCTGGAGATAGTGAATACCTATTAAATGGTGTGACTTGCCGTAGGAAGGACATTACCAACCTTTTTCTGGATACCGGAATCGCCTCTAATAGCTATGCGATCATCGAATTGAAAATGGTAGATGACCTATTGAATGATAAAGATAACTCCAGACGCGAATTGTTTGAAGAAGCAGCAGGTATCTCAAAATTTAAAACACGTAAAAAAGAAACTTTAAGAAAGCTTGAAGATACAGATGCTGACCTTGACCGTGTAGAAGATTTACTTTATGAGATAGAGAAAAACATGAAGTCGCTTGAAAGGCAGGCAAAGCAAACAGAGAAATATTACAAGCTCAAAGAAGAGTACAAAGTTTTAAGCATAGCGCTCGCCAGACTGACTGTAAAAAAACATACTGATAAGCATCGCTCATTAAGCAAGCAAATCGAGTCTGAAAATGACAAGAAAATAAGCCTCAATAAGCAGGTAAAAGAAAAAGAAGCCTTCCTGGAAAAGGCAAAGGCCGAACTTATTAAGAAAGAAAAAACATTGGCTTCTCGCCAAAAAACGCTTAATGAGCATGTGGCCAAAATCAGGCAGTATGAAAGTGAGAAAAAGATTAAAAATGAACGCCTTCGCTATCTGAATGATAAATCTGAAAGTTTAAGAGACCAGTTAGCTCAGGATAAAAAAAGTAACGAGCGGGCTGCTTTTAGCCTTGAAAGTCTTAATCAGGAAAGAGAATCTGCACAGAAAATCCTAAATGAGATTGAGCAAAAGGTTAAAGTACTCAGAGAAGACTATCAGGTTCAGAAAAACAAAACCACAAACCTGCAGGAAGAAACTGATACACTGAGAAGCGTTCAGAAAAATGAACAGGAAGAGGTATATCAACTTAAAAAATCTGTTGAGCTAAAAGAATTGCAGCTTTCTTCTTTTAAACAGGAGCTTGAACGAACCGCTACAGACACAAGCGAGCAAAGTGCCAGCCTGATAGAATTTGATAAAAAAGTAAATGAACTCTCAGAGCAACTCAAAATCAAGCGTAATCAACAGGCAAAATTAAAAGCAGCGGACGAAGACCTTAAAAACAGAATTGAGTCTACAGAAAAAACGATTGGTGTAATAAAAGAGGAACTTACTCAAACCAATAGAAAGCTCGATGCGAGGCAAAATGAATTTAACCTTACCAAATCGCTGGTTGAAAACCTGGAAGGCTTCCCTGAGGCCATTAAGTTTTTGAAGAAAAAAGCCGGTTGGAAGAAGAATGCCCCTCTCCTTTCTGATATTTTGACCTGTAATGATGAATACAGGGTAACGGTAGAGAATTATCTGGAGCCTTATCTCAATTATTATATTGTTGAAAAAGAGGCAGACGCATACGAGGCAATTAATATCTTAAGTGATGCGGCAAAAGGTAAAGCCAACTTCTTTATTCTTGAGACCTTTGAAGGCTTTGTTCCGTCTGACACAAAAATATATGATAGCGCTTTTCCGGTAACGGAAATAATGGAGTATGATGCCAAATACAAAAAGCTCATGGGGCACATACTCGATAGTGTCTACATTTTTGAAGGGGATTATAAGGACATCCCAAAAGACAATAGCATTTTCATTACTAAAAATGGAAAAGTAACTAAACGCAAATTCAGTATATCAGGTGGCTCAGTAGGTCTTTTTGAAGGTAAGAAGATTGGAAGAGCCAAAAACCTGGAGAAACTGGAAAAAGAGATCAAGCAGCTTTCTAAAAAACTCAATGAAGTTGAACAAGGGCTCAGCGAGAAAAACAAAGAGCTTGAAAAACTAAAATCCAATGTGAGCTCTGATGAATTAGAGGAGCTTCAAGAAGAGATCAGACATATCAACGAGGAATATATCTCCATTAAGACCAAACAGGAGCAGTTTAGCCAGATGCTTACTGACGCTGACTCACGCAAGGAAAATATTCTAGACAAAATCGAGGAACTCAGTAGCGAAATAAAAGAAAGTAAGCCACGTGCTGAAAAAGAGGAGAAAGAGTTAAATGAAACTGAGGAAAAGCTTGCCAGGCTCGTAGCCGAATTGAGTGAGCAGAATGAGATTTTAAGTGAAAAATCAAGTGCCTTCAACGAACAAAACATATTCTATCATCAGCAGGAAAACAGGGTTAAAAGCATTGAACAGGAGGCTGAATACAAGCAAGACACTTTTAATAGCAGTAAGGAGCGGATAGAAAAGAACCAGGAAGAGCTAAAAAGGAACGAAGACGAAATAAAGCAACTGATTGAGAAGTCGGAGTCCAGTGATGATGAACTCATCGGTATGTATGAAGAAAAGGAAAGCATTGAGGAAGGAGTTAATGAAGCTGAGAAGTCATACTATGCGGCTCGTGGTGAAATCGATGAGATAGATAAATCAGAAAGAGAAATTCAACGATCAAGAGAACAAATTGATGCGGTACTCATGGAGTTGCAAAACTCATTGAATGAAACAAAACTTGAGTTAAGTGCTGTCAAAGAGCGTTTGTCTGTTGAGTTCAATATCAACCTTGATGAAATCATTGAAGAAGAAGAAGAAACTGAGGCTGAAAGTGCAAATGAAGTAGACCTTAAGGAACAGGTAACTAAAATAAAGGATCGTCTGGAGCGCATGGGACCTATTAATCCAATGGCACTTGAGGCCTATGAAGAAATTAAAGAAAGAAACGACTTCATTACAGCGCAGCGAGACGATCTTATCAAAGCCAAGGAATCCTTGTTGACTACAATCTCAGAAATTGATACTGTGGCGAAAGAGACTTTTTTAGAGGCGTATGAAAAAGTAAAGGAAAACTTCATGAAGGTCTTTAGAAGTCTATTTACTGAAGAAGATGATTGTGACCTTAAGCTTTTAGACCCTGAAAATCCGTTGGAGTCTAAAATTGAAATTATCGCTAAGCCAAAAGGTAAAAGACCCCTGACCATCAATCAGCTCTCAGGTGGTGAAAAGACCTTAACCGCCACATCTTTGCTTTTTGCTATTTATCTCCTTAAGCCTGCCCCCTTCTGTATTTTTGATGAGGTGGACGCTCCGTTGGATGATGCCAACATTGATAAGTTCAACAACATTATCAAGACCTTCTCAAAGGACTCTCAGTTTATCATTGTTACACATAATAAGCGTACAATGGCATCTACGGACATTATTTATGGTATTACGATGATCGAACAGGGCGTATCTCGGGTGGTGCCTGTTGATTTAAGAGAACTAGCCTAACTAAGAGTTTACCCTGATAAATAGGGCAATTGTGTATTTCTAAAAATCGAAATTTCCCCTGACGATTTTCATGGCAGTTATATGGACATTTGGTTTATAATTAACATAAACCCAACAGTCATGTACAGATTTGAAATACCATTTAAAGTATACATCACACTACTATTAGTTATGCTTATCGCGCAATGCGCCAAAGCCCAAGTCCCACAAAATGATGGTAAAGTAAAGAGCGAACTTATCATCAAGCTAGTCAACCAGCTTGACTGGCCAGTTGATAAAGAGGAGATAAAAATTGGCATGATTGGCAAGAATATCAATTTTTCTAAAAACCTGGAAAGGCAAAAAACACTCTCAAAGCATTCAATAGTTTTTGAGTCTGATTTAAAGCAATGCGACATTATCTACGTACCTCATGAAGGCATGCTTCAGTATGGATCTTTTCATAATTTCAATAATTCACTAGTGATTACTGCGGCTAAATCAGAGGCCTCTTTGTTTTTTGATTATGAAAACGGCTCTTTGGTTTTGAAAGCCAGCGAACTCGCTAAAATGTCAAATAATCGCCTTACATCCGATTTTCAGTTAATAGCTCCCTAAACTTAATGTAGCTGACGTTTAAAGTTGTCACAGATAATTGCAGTAGCCATAGCTACATTGAGTGACTCCGCTGATCCATATTTTGGAATGGTTATTTTGACATCAATTAATTCCTCAACCTCAGGTGATATTCCGTTGGCCTCATTACCCATGACAATGATACCGTGTTGATTTAATTTCTGTGAGTGAATATTCTCGCCTGACATAAACGCTCCGTATTTGGTCAGTTTACTTTCGGATAAAGTTGTCAACAGATCATGATAATAGACATTTACTCTGCAAAAAGATCCCATTGAGGCTGCTATCACTTTCGGATTATAAACTTCCACGGTGTCTTTAGAAGCCAAAATATTATCAATGCCATACCAATCAGCTATACGAATTATTGTCCCTAAATTACCGGGGTCGTTAACTCCATCCAGGGCAATAAACATACCTTCAGTCAAAGTGAGCGACTTATTGCTTTTTTGATGTACTACTGCAACAGCACCATCGTTTGTTTTAAAACTTCCTAATTGCGCAAGTTCTTTTCTCGATGCTTTTATGACTTCTATGCCTGATAAATCTCTATCTTGTACAAACGATTCTTCTGCAACTACTGTCTTTATTTTAAACGTTGAGCTTATGACTTCATCAACACTTTTGACCCCTTCTACAACAAACAATTGCTCAATATTCCTGTATTTTTTTAATTGGAGTGATTTGATGAACTTCGCGCTTGCTTTCGTTAACATAATTTTTGCTAAAAGTTGAGGAGTATAAAAAACATAGCTCTCCTATCTGTTTTATTACCGCTGCTTGCAGGGTGCCTTGGTACCAAATATCTGAAAGATGATGAAAAGTTACTCTATAAACAGAAAATAAAAGCTGAAAGCAAAGTTGACAAAGAAGAGCTCGCACAATTATATGTACAAAGACCCAACCGTCAATTTCCAATTATACCTTTCTCTCCTTATGTATGGTTTTACTACCATGGTTTAAAACGGCACGATATAGACAAGTATAACGCTAAAAAAGAGGAAATAAGAGAAAAGTACAACGCTAAAATCGCCAATACCAACAAAGAGAAAAAGAAGCAAAAGCTCGAACGGAGATTGAGGAAGAAAGTAGCTAAGCAAAACAAAAACATACAAGAGGGTAATGTCTGGATGCGTTGGGGTGAACCTGTTTCAGTGTACGATTCGGTGCAAATGGAAGAAACGAAAGACCGGTTTAAATTATACCTGAGCTCTAAAGGATATTTTTTAGCAGAAGTCGCGTCTGAAGTAAAAACCAGAGGTAATCGAGTCTCTGTCAAATATCAAATTAATCCTAAGGACCCCTACCGCATAGACACCTTGTTTTATCAAACCACTGATAGTGCTATCTATAGTTTATTGGAAAAACATAATGAAGCAAGTTTATTAGAGGTTGGTAATAATTATGACCAGTCGAATATTACACAGGAAAGAGAGCGAATAGATTTACTACTCAAAGACAATGGCTACTTCGACTTTAGCCGACAGTATGTTTCATTCGATGTAGACACCTCTTATGGTGGAGGGAAAAAAGTGGCAATCAGAACTGTTATTAAAAACCCCACCAAGAGAGATTATCACAAGGTGTTTCATGTAGACTCAATCATTTTTGTGACAGATGCCAATATTTCCGGCCTACCAGATAGTCTGAGGCAAACTGAGACATATGATGGTATCACTTATAAGTTTTTTGAAAAGCAATACAACAAAAAAGTACTTAGCAGACGTGTCTTCATAGAAAAAGATAGTCTCTACAGTAAAACCAACACTTTTGACTCGCAAAGGCAACTGGCCAATCTGGACATGTTTAGGTTCATAAACATTAATTATGACTCACTGGGAGGAAAACTGGTGGCTAACTTATATACAAGCCCGCTGAGTAGATACCAGTGGTCAAATGAAGTAGGTATTAACGTGACACAAGGTTTTCCTGGCCCATTTTATAATCTATCTTTTAAAAAGAGAAATGTATTTGGTGGGTTAGAAAATTTCGAAATAAATGGAAGGATAGGGATAGAAGGTGTAGCTCCAGCTACAGAAGTTCAGGAAGTTTATAGAAGTATTGAATCAGGTATTACTGCATCGCTTACATTTCCACAATTTGTGTTACCACTAAGTGCTAAAGCAAAGCAAAGATTAGGTAAAATCAACCCGAAAACTAGACTACAGGCCGGCTATACTTATACCGACAGGCCTGAGTATATTCGCGAAAATCTAAACTTTACGAATACATACTCATGGCAAAAATTGGGTAAGACTCTCTACCAATTTACTATTACAGATGTGAGTTTAATCAACTCCGACCTGTCAGATAATTTCAGGAATATTCTAACAGATCTTGAGAGAAATGGCAACCGCCTTATCAACTCATTTGACCCATCATTTGTAAGTAGCATGAACTTCAGCGCTACCTGGAATTTTAACAGTTACGGACTCAACTTTACCAATTCATCATTTTTTAGAGTCTTTGCCGAAAGTGGCGGAACTACACTCAATTTTGTAAATACTGAGTTTTTGGAGCGAGAAAGCCTTGAGTTTTACAAGTTCATAAAGCTTAATGTAGATTACCGCAAAATACACCCCGTCAATGCGAACACTACCGTGGCTTTTAGAATTAACGCTGGTATTGCCAGGCCTTACGGAGATAATGAAGTATTACCTTATGAAAAATATTTCTTTGCAGGAGGCAGTAATGGTATCAGAGCCTGGAGGCCGAGACGGTTGGGCCCAGGATCCTATACACCAATAGATACTGTGACCAACCTCGTAAGCTATGACTTTGAACAACAAGGAGAAATACTCATAGAAGGGAGCTTCGAGCTTCGTAAAAACCTAATTGGGTTTATTGATTACGCCTTATTTGTAGATTTTGGCAATATCTGGACAATAGATGCCGACCGATCCAGACCAGGAGCCAGCTTTAAGCCAGAAAGTTTTTTTCGAGAGATTGCAGTAGGTTCAGGGCTCGGCCTTCGATTCGACTTTTCGTTTCTTGTACTGAGACTGGACGCAGGTATAAAAATATATGACCCAGCCAGAGCGCCAGGTAAACGATTTATACTTAATGATGGCTTTAATGACGCGCCCTTCATCCCTGCAGCAGCAGAGCCTGTTGTCTTTAACATCGGTATAGGGTATCCGTTCTAATTAGAAGTTAGATGCTGAATATTAGAAGTTAGACGTTAGATGTTAGACGTTAGATGTTGGAGATTAGATGGATACTAACTAATACTCCAGTAGATCTCTCAATGCTGTTTCCACCTTTTCAGCGTTTGGAAGCATTTGCTTCTCAAGATCAACATTCAATGGAATAGCAGGAAGATTGGCTGCCCCTAATGTTTGCACGGGTGCATCCAACTCTTCAAAACATTCCTTGCTTATCCTACCTGCCAGCGACTCTGCGAATGAATTCATCAAAGGTTCTTCCGTAAGTACAAATGCTTTATTATGTATCCTCACTCTTTCTACCACTTGCTCCCAATCCAACGGATTCAACGTGCGTAAATCAAGTATCTCAATTTGTTCTTTGAATGTTTTAGAAGCATTCTTGGCCCAGTGCACACCCATTCCATAGGTAATTACAACCAAAGATTTACCTGCCTCAATCGATGCTTCATTTGCTTCTTGCACTACAAGCGCTTTACCCAATGGCAAAATATAGTCTTCATCAGGCTCAAATGTCTTAGCATCTCCGGTACCAGGTACTTTAGACCAGTATAATCCCTTATGCTCCAACATTACTACCGGGTTAGGATCATAGAAAGCTGCTTTAACAAGTCCTTTCATGTCTGCAGCGTTGGATGGATAAACAACTTTGATACCTCGAATATTAAGCAAAGTTGACTCAATACTACCTGAGTGGTATGGCCCACCCCCACCGTATGCACCTATTGGAACACGAATCAAAGATTGGATAGGGAATTTACCTTTTGACAAATAACAGCTTTTAGAAAGCTCCTCCACCAATTGATTGATACCCGGCCAGATATAGTCCGCAAATTGTATTTCCACAATGGCTTTGGCCCCTACTGCAGACATACCTGCCGTAGAACCTACAATGTATGCCTCTTGGATGGGTGTGTTGAAGATTCGATCATCACCATACTTTTGAGCTAATGTGGCCGCTTCTCTAAATACACCACCAAGCGTACCCCCTACATCCTGTCCATAAAAGAGTGCTTCAGGGTGCTTTTTAAGAATGTCATCCACTGCATGCAGCGCAGCGTCAACCATTACTACCTTCTCAGCACCTTTAGGCTTTCTATTTCCTTTTTCTTCAACTATTGGTGTAGGTGCAAATTCGTGTGTATCGTATTCTTCGAGCACAGGATCTGCTGAGTTTAATGAATACTCATAGTCTTTAGCCACTATGTCAACGGCTGTTTTCTTTATATCAGCCAGAGACTTTTTAGTTTCTCCATTGGCCAACAAATACTTTTCAAAAGCAGGAATAGGATCCGTTTTTGAATGAAGAGTTAAGTCGCTGTCGCCTCGATACCACTCTTTTCTGACTCCGGAAGTATGATGACCTAATAATGGACATTTGGCGTGTACCAAAATAGGCCCTTTGCGATCTCTCACATGCTTGTATGCTTTTTGAAGTCCAAGGTAAGAATCTTCAAAATCTGCTCCGTTTACACGCATACGACTCATTCCTTTAAAGCCGGCTGCAAACTCATAGGCATCCATTGCACGCATTTCTTTGCCTGTGGCCGAAATGCCCCAGTCATTGTCTTGTATTAAATATACAATTGGCATTTGTTTCAAAACAGCCATTTGAAACGCCTCAGAAACTTCTCCTTCCGTCACAGATCCGTCTCCTAAAGAACATAGTACCACAGGTTTTTCTTTACCTTTTAACAAACCCTGGCTTTCGAGGTATTTCAACCCATGGGCCATTCCTGTAGCTGGTATTGCCTGCATACCTGTTGCAGAACTTTGGTGAGGGATTATGGGAAAGCCATCTCTCTTAAGCGAAGGGTGACCATAATAAGTACGACCACCTGAAAAAGGATCGTCTTCCTTACCCATGAGCTGCATCATAAGCTCATAAGGCTGCATGCCAATACCCAGCAATATAGATTCATCCCTGTAATACAATGCTGCAAAATCATGACTTTTCAACTGCATTCCAGCTGCCAGCTGTATCGCTTCATGACCGCGAGAAGTACTGTGTACATATTTGCTGCAGATTTCCTTATTTTCATCATAAGTCTCTGCCATGCGCTGTGCGGTACACATTAGCTCATAAGCTTTGAGTAGTGTCTCTTTATTGATTTTAAGCTTTTTATTGGTATTCGTATTGCTGGACTTCTTAGATGATTTTGTAGCTGGCATATGTCGATTATTGCATTTTTGAGTCGATTGCGAAGTTACTTAATTTACAAAAAACAGCCGTATGCAAAAGGTCAAATATTGAAAGTAATCTGATAGATTTGCGACTATGCTTACAAAAGAGACAATCACTGAAGAGTTTAAAAATCTTCAGGACCTAATATGTAATGCTTTAGAGGCAGAAGACGGAAAAGGTAAGTTCAGGGAAGACCTATGGCAACGACCTGGCGGAGGTGGCGGTAGGTCCAGAGTTATAACCGATGGTAACATCATCGAGAAAGGCGGTGTGAATTTCTCTGCTGTTGAAGGTGAGACCCCAGATAAAATTCTTCAAGCATTAAACCTTGAAAAATCTAACTTTTTTGCCACAGGTGTAAGTATTGTCCTGCACCCACACAACCCATTCGTACCTATTATTCATATGAACATCAGGTACTTTGAAATGAGTAATGGTACCTGGTGGTTTGGTGGAGGTATCGATCTCACACCGCACTACATCGATAAAAAGGATGCAGAACACTTTCACAGACAACTGAAAGCTGTTTGTGACAGGCACAATGACAAATTCTATCAAGAGTTCAAAAAGTGGGCTGATGAATATTTTTATATCCCTCATCGTAAAGAGACGCGAGGTGTCGGGGGTATATTTTTCGACAGATTGAATGAAAAGCAGGGTAAATCAAAAGAGGAACTGTTTGAATTTGTACTTGATGTCGGCAGGGCCTTTGCTCCCATTTATACGCATTTTATGCGTACGAATAAATCAATAGCCTTTGACGAGCAAAACCTACTTTGGCAAAAACTCAGAAGAGGTAGGTATGTGGAGTTTAATTTGGTTTGGGACAAGGGTACAAAGTTTGGCCTCGAGACAGACGGACGTACCGAATCAATTCTCATGAGCCTCCCTCCCCAGGCCAATTGGATTTATGACTTTCAGCCTCAGCCAAACAGCAAAGAAGCCGATACACTTGAATTACTAAAAAAAGGAATTAACTGGATAGACTAATGCTCGAAACTTTAATCGATTGGGACCATCAACTTTTCTTTTTCCTCAACGGCTTGCACACCGATTGGCTCGATACATTTATGTACTGGTATACAAATAAGAAAGTCTGGATACCGTTCTACATTCTTTTGATTGTTTGGATGATCAAAGAGTACAAATGGAAAGGGCTTATTTTTATTCTCTCGGTATTAGCTGCAGTTGGCTTGGCCGACTTGATTATTTCTGGATTCATGAAACCTTTTTTCGAAAGATATCGGCCCTCAAGAGATCCTCAATGGGAAGGCCTGGTACATATCGTTAGAGGCCATACTGGTGGCCAATTTGGCTTTGCCTCTTCACACGCAGGGACCGCTTTCGCATTAGCTACCTTTATTTATTTATTGTTCAAAGATAAATACAAATGGGTAATATGGATTTTTCTTTGGGCATCATTGATGTCCTATACAAGAATTTATATCGGGGTACATTACCCTGGTGATATATTGGTTGGAGGTGTTATTGGTATGCTATTAGGGTATGCATTTCATGCGATTGCTAAAGCCATTAAACACAAATGGTTTAGCAACTAACTACCCATCTTCATCAACTTTTGCACATACTTACCTACAATGTCAAACTCAAGGTTGACCACATCGCCAGGCTTGAGGCTCTTCATGGTGGTATGCTCATAGGTGTAAGGAATAATGGCCACTGAAAAACCATGAGTTGTGGAATTGAAACAGGTGAGACTAATGCCATTTATGGTGATAGAGCCTTTTTCTACCGTGACATTGCCCTTAATTACCTCATGCTCAATATCAAAAATCCAGCTGCCTCCCTCCTCTTTGATATTTTTTACTACACCCGTTTGATCGACATGACCCTGCACAATATGGCCGTCAAACCTACCATTGTTAAGCATGCATCTTTCAAGGTTGACTGCATCGCCAGGTTTAAGTTTGCCCAGGTTTGATTTATCCAAAGTTTCCTTGATAGCAGTCACTGTATGTATATCATCTTTGAACGAAACCACCGTAAGGCAAACTCCATTGTGTGCTACACTCTGATCAATTTTCAATTCTGAGCTTATATCACTTCTAATTTCAAAATGCTTGTTCATGCCTTCTGTTGCTATGGCATGCACTGTACCCAACGATTCGATTATTCCTGTAAACATAGTATTGGTTATCGGCCTTTGACCAAAGTTACCTCAAAATAAAAACCTAACCATAATGAAACCTTTTAGATTATATTTGGTTTATATTATAAACTACTTTATATTCATCATTCAAAATCAATTGATATGGAAAAAGAAAAGGAATTAACAGGTACAGAGAGTCTGGAAATTATAACACGGATGATACAACAGGCTAAAGGCAATGCAAAAGAAAGTAGCTTCTACTTCCTGTTTTGGGGATGGATTACGGTCATCGCTAGTTTGGGACACTTTTATCTCGATTTCTTTACCGACTTTCAACATCCGTATATGGTTTGGTTAATTGGAATACCCGGTTGGATTGTCACCATGATCTACGGTTACAAGCAATCTGGCAAAAAGACTGTGAAAACTTATAGTGACGGACTTGTTATGTGGACATGGCTGGCATTCTTATTTAGCATTTTGATAGTGATCTTTGCCGGATCTTACCTCAACTTTCACATTACTGCATTAATATTGCTGTTTTCTGGAATGGCCACGTTTATTACTGGTTTGATTATTCGTTTCAACCCATTGATCATTGGAGGTAGTAGCTTCTGGATATTTTCACCCATTGCTATTTACCTGGGTGTAGGTTATGCACCTTTAGTGATGGCAATAGCTGTTATTGTGGGCTATTTGATTCCAGGCTATATGCTAAGAAAAGCTTAAAAACATGAATCAGTTTAAAGATTTAGACCCTTTATTGCATTCACAGCTTCGGCTGGCAGTCATGTCATTACTTATGAGCGTCAAGTCTGCTGAGTTTGTACATATAAAGGAGAAAACTGGAGCTACTGCCGGCAACCTCAGTGTACAATTAGACAAGCTTTCGACCGCAGGTTATATAGCAATTTCGAAATCTTTCAAAGGCAAAAAGCCACTTACAACATGCAAGATCACTAAGCAAGGTATCAAGGCGTTTGAGAGCTATGTAAACACTTTAAAACAATACATAAACCAATAATTTTTTTGAATTTATAGTTTATAAAATAAACTACTTTATAATGATTACAAATAATTTAATAGGAGAAATTCATCTTTATTCAGCCATCCTGGCAATGATTTTTGGTACTGTTATTCTAGTAGCTAAAAAAGGCACACGATTTCACAAAAAAGTGGGATATGTATATGCCCTTATGATGCTGATTCTAAATATCACAGCCTTTATGATATATAAGCTATTTGGTGGTTTCGGTATCTTCCACATTGCAGCAATAGTCAGCTTAATCACCTTACTCGGTGGTATGATACCGATTTTCATCTCTAAGTCTAACAAAAGTCTCGACTTTCACATCAGCTTTATGTACTGGTCTGTCATCGGACTTTATGCTGCCTTTGTATCTGAAAGCCTTACAAGAATACCCGATAAGCCATTCTTTACCATGCTTGGCATTGCCGTCTTTCTCACTTGTGGGGCAGGCTCTCTTGGGTATAGAAAATATAAAAAACAATGGATCAATACATTCACTAAACAATAAATACAATTATGAAAAAGCTACATTTTATTTTACTCGCTTATTTAATGGTCGGTTTCCATCCTATAAGTTACGCACAGGAGGAATCTCTTATAACTCAATTATCACAAAAAATTTCCGGGAAATGGGAAGGCTCTGGCTGGTCACGTATGCCAGACGGCAATCAGGTTACTTTTAACCAACAGGAAAACATCTACACCAAATTGGATGGCAAAATATTGGTTATTAACGGATTAGGAACTGATCAAACGACTAACGAAAAAGTATTTGAAGCATTTGGTGTTGTCAATTACGACTCCATTCAAGGCAAGTTATTTATGAATGCCTATACACTTGGGGGCAGACACACACAGGCTAATTTTGAAGTGACCCCAGATGGTTTTGATTGGTGGTTTAATGCTGGCAATGGTACTGTAAAATATAAAGCCAAGATTTCTTCGAATACTTGGGTCGAAGAAGGTTTTTATTCTCCCGATGAAGAAAACTGGTATCCATTTTTTAAAATGGAATTAAAAAAGAAGGAATAGACAAATTAATGCCTCTATTCTTTTGATACAAGAGGCATTTACTCTTTTCAATTTCTCTTACTTTATTAAGCGATAGTCCTGAATACGTGCTATTTTTGACACTTTCTAAAATAAGTCAGAAACAGTACAACATGTCGCTAAAAGAAAAGTACCCCATACACTTATACAATACGCTCAGTAAGCAGAAAGAAAAGTTTGAGCCGATCCAAAAAGATCATGTGGGTATGTACGTGTGTGGGCCAACCGTATATAGCGATGTGCATTTAGGCAATGTGCGCACGTTTATGAGTTTTGATGTAATCTATCGCTACCTACTATACCTCGGGTATAAGGTGCGTTACGTGCGCAACATCACTGATGTAGGTCATCTCGAAAATGACGCTGACGAAGGGGAAGATAAGATTGCTAAGAAAGCGCGGTTGGAGCAGCTTGAGCCAATGGAAATTGTACAGCAATATTCTAATGGCTTCCATGATGTACTGACGCAGTTTAACAACCTCCCTCCTAGTATTGAGCCTACAGCTACAGGTCATATCATGGAGCAAATTGAAATGGTACAAGACCTTCTCGATCGGGGTTATGCTTATGAAGTAAACGGCTCGGTCTATTTTGATGTCACGGCTTACGACAAGGACCACAACTACGGCCGCCTCTCAGGTAGAAAGATTGAAGAATTGATGGAAAGTGGCCGTGCGCTGGATAGTCAGGATGAGAAAAAGAACAAAATAGACTTTGCGATCTGGAAAAAGGCCTCCCCTGCGCATATTATGCGCTGGAACTCACCCTGGGGTGAAGGGTTCCCAGGCTGGCATTTAGAGTGTACTGTAATGAGCACCAAATACTTAGGAGAAACCTTTGACATACATGGTGGTGGTATGGACCTAACCTTCCCTCACCATGAGTGTGAAATTGCTCAGTCTGTCGGTACTACTGGTAAAGACCCGGTAAAGTATTGGTTACATACTAATATGCTTACAGTCAATGGTCAAAAAATGAGTAAGTCGTTGGGCAACTCATTTTTGCCCAGAGAGCTATTTACTGGCGATCATGAAATACTTGACCGTGGGTTTAGCCCGATGGTGGTACGATTCTTTATGCTGCAATCGCATTACTCCAGCACGTTGGATTTCTCCAATGAAGCTTTAAATGCTGCTGAGAAAGGCTATAAAAGACTGATGGAGGGTTTGCGAATTGCCAACAACCTGATTTACGAAAAAGCTGAAGCCAATGCAGATCTTGAGGCTAAGGTCAGAAAAACGATAGACACACTCTTTCAGGATATGAGTGACGATTTCAATACAGCTAAGGCCTTAGCTGCGTTGTTTGAAATCACTACACTGATGAACAATTTCAAAGCTGGCAATCATAAAACAGGCGAATTAAGTAAAGACTTATTTGATGAGCTTTTGCAACATTACAAAGGCTTTATCACTGAGGTATTAGGACTTCAGGAAGAGAAAGAAAGCCAGGATGATAAATTTGATGGCGTTGTACAATTACTCATTCAGGTGAGGCAAAATGCCAAAGAAGCCAAGAATTATCAACTTTCTGATAAGATCAGGGATGATTTGAAAGCTTTAGGTGTTACCCTCAAGGACGGAAAAGAAGGCACGGATTACTCTATCGATTAGTGCCAAAAAGCATTTATGGGCATACTCAAAGCCATTTTAATATTTTTTATACGCGTATATCAGGTAACGCTCAGCCCACTTTTAGGGCAGAATTGCCGGCATATGCCCTCTTGTTCAAAATATACGGTAGAAGCCATACAAGTCTGGGGGCCATTCAAAGGATTTTGGATGGGCCTTAAGCGTATCTCTCGTTGTCACCCCTGGGGTACTAGTGGATATGATCCAGTGCCAAAGAAAAAGTAGATTTACATTCTAAAAAGATCATTTCGGCCTTGACTTTTTTTTTGTGGAGCCTGTCCTGTAAGGATCTGGTGTCAAGACAAAAAATGAAAAACTTATTAGTTTATACCACTGAGGAACTCAGAGGACCACAGAGTTACACAAAGAGATGTATTGCCTATTATAAAAAAGTGCAAAATTTAAATATCTGAATTCTAAAATCTCAAACCCAAACACAGTTCTCAATTCTAAATACTTTTAATACATTTGTAGGATTAGCCATTTCATAATTAAACCAGATATTCTATGCTTAAAATAGACATGCACACCCACATAATCCCGGAAAAAATGCCCAATTGGACAGAAAAATTCGGCTATGGGGACTTTATCTATTTACAGCATCATAAACCGGGATACGCTAAAATGATGAAGGGCAACCAGTTTTTCAGAGAGATCAACGAAAACTGCTGGGAGCCTGAGGTGAGAATCAAAGAATATGAACAATTTAACACGCAATTACAGGTGGTTTGCACCATACCTGTGATGTTCTCTTACTGGGCCAAGCCAGACGATTGTCTCGATCTTTCGATGTTTCTCAACGATCATTTAGCACAATTAGCAGCAGATTATCCAAAGAATTATATCGGCCTTGGTACAATACCAATGCAGGATACTGACCTGGCCATTCAGGAGTTGGAGCGACTCAAGGAAATTGGCATACCTGGCATACAGATCGGATCAAACATCAATGATGAGAACTTAAATGAGGAGCGCTTCTTCCCTATTTTTGAGGCTTGCCAATCGCTGGATTTGGCCGTGATGGTACACCCATGGAATATGATGGGCATGAAAAAAATGGAGAAATACTGGCTCCCGTGGCTCGTAGGCATGCCTGCTGAGACTTCTCGTGCCATATGCTCCATGATATTTGGTGGGGTGTTAGAACGCCTACCAGACCTAAGAGTGAACTTTGTACATGCCGGAGGTTCTTTTCTAGCTACAGTAGGCCGTGTAGAGCATGGGTTTAACTGCCGACCTGATTTGGTGGCTATTGACAACCCGGTAAACCCAAGAGAGTATTTAGGCAAGTTTTGGGTCGATTGCATCACGCATGATCCGGAGATCATGAAATACATCCTCAAAGTGCAGGGCTCAAAGAAAATAACATTAGGTTCTGATTACCCATTTCCTTTAGGTGACCTGGAAATTGGCAAGTTTATTGAAGAGATGGATCTTGAACCACAGATTGTTGAAGACATTTTCTGCAATTCTACGTTAGAGTGGTTGAAGTTAGATAAGAACGACTACCTGAATGATTAAACACCTTATACTTTTCGCAAGCCTTTTGCTTGCATCCGCTGCTGCTGCACAGACACAAGAAGACCAAATATTACAACAGGTGCGTGACCAGGAGCATGCGCGTAACGCTGCCATTATGCGTAAAATGGACCAGGGTGTGGATAGCATGAACATAGGCAGCTATCAGGTGGCCGAAAAGCTATTTAGAGAGGTACTTAAAGAGGCTAAAGTAGTACCCACAGACCTGACATTCTACTTTGGTAAAAACTCTTACCTATTAGAGAAATACCAGCAAAGTATCGATTGGCTTAACAAATACATTGAGATCAAAGGTACCAGTGGCAGGTATTACGAAGAAACCATTCAGTTGCTTGGCCATGCCAAAAATGCCTTTTTAAAGATTAGAAGTGAAGAGCGCAAAGAAGCCTCACAACTTATCAGTTCCTCAAATTACGAGATTGACTGCGGCCCTTCAGGCAAAGTACTCTGCCCGGTATGCCGAGGTGAAGGCGTAATTATCGAAAGAGGTGCCTTTGGCAACACCTACCGCGACTGCCCCTACAGCGATGACCACGGCTACCTCACTTGCGAGGAATACAACCAGCTGCTGAGAGGCGAGTTGGAGGCTAAGAACTAGTAATTGTAATTATTTGTAATTGCTTACAAACGGATAGTGACGTATATTCGGTTGTTGTACTCCATGACCTATTGAACGAAATTGAATGCAGACATAACATATCAACCTGAATCTGGAAACTCTGAAGAAGTTTATTTCGAAGAACCCTCTGTTTGGAACTCACAAACTTGGACTTGGGTTAAATTTGAGGACAGTGAATTTCAAGATTGGTTTGGTTCATTTCGTGGAGAACCGTTCGGGCATTTGGCTTTTTCCGAAATATCTGGACATGCTATAATTCCAACATCAGACGCCACTTACATCGTGGATATCAACAAACGTGAACTTCTTAAATTAATTGATTCGAAGTATCAAATTGGGCATGTGACATTGGCTCCAGATGGTCAAACTTTCATCTTGGCAAGTTTTTGCGAATTATTTCGAACGTCAATCAATTACGACCTAATTGAAATACAAAATCAACTTGACATCGATTTTGTTGAATTTGGTTCAAAAACGGAAGATGCAGTTGAATTCGAATATGAGGAAATTGGGGTATGGAATAGACAAAAGGCAAAAATTGATACTAAAAATTGGGGAATAGAATTACGGAGTACAATATGAGCTATATCGCATAGGGCGGTTGCGGTAAAGGAAAAGGTAGTTGTTATTTAGTCAGTTCGCCATGAAGTATTTAATTTTAAATTTCTGTATGGCTTAGTGCTATTCGGAAGTAATCAAAATTTAAAACCCTAAACTTTATCTTTTGTAAAGCATGTGCCTTTACAAACACCCTACCGCATGGAGAGACCTAGGATAATTTCAAGAAAGCCACTTAACAAATATGACATACTAATCCTTGCGGCACACTTACTGGCTGTGTTAACAATTTGGATCTCATACAAACATCGGCTTGTACCACCCGAAAGTTTAAAGGATTTTATCAGTGGTTATTTCTTCATTCTTCCTATTGTACTTGTTGGGTTGTTTTTCAGGAACCTTAGGAACATTAACTTCTATGGAATATGGGTAATGATCGCATTCTTCCAACCTCTAATCTATCCTGAATTACATGACTTGAGTGGTTTTCAATTTTACAGAGGTTCTGCATTTACACCCTTGAGATCATTATTACCCACTCTACTGGTGTATCAACTCTTTCGCATCATATTTATTAAAACTCATAACATGGAAATGATAATCTCGATTAGGCAGTTTCGAATGTCCATGTGGGAGGAAGAGGAGAAGCGCAACATGACTTGGCTCGAAGTTTTGTTTAGTATAACCATCGCTTTAACAGCTGTACTTTCTAACGTTTATATTTAAAAACAATATAGCACATGGCCCTCCTTAGTCATCCCCTGAGGTGTTGTAATTAGATTACCAACTTTTCTTCTTTTTACTATCTTTGCACCTTTATTGGATTAACAAGTCGCTTAATATGCAATTGAGCGCAACAGATTATGATCTTACACAACAGAGTTAACAAAAAAATTCTGAAGGAGAAGATTCAACAAAGTGATGAAAAGCGCATCACCCTCTCCTTCTATCGTTATGTCAAACTACCTGATCCGCAAGCCTACCGAGATCAGTTGTACCTCGATTTAAGCAAACTTGGCGTTTTTGGCCGTATCTATGTCGCTGAAGAAGGTGTAAACGCTCAAATCAGCATTCCGGAAGCGCATTTTGATGCCTTTGAGCAATACATTAATGCTTCTGAAGAACTGCAGGGAGAACGACTCAATGTAGCTGTAGATGATGATGGCAAATCATTTTTCAAGCTTAAAATACAGGTACGCAACAAGATCGTAGCCGATGGCCTTGATGATAAGTCATTTGACGTAACCAAAAGAGGTGTACACCTTAAAGCCGAGGAATTTAACAAGCTGGCCAACGACCCCAACACCGTAATAGTGGACATGCGTAACCATTACGAAAGTGAGGTAGGTCACTTCAAAGGTGCCATCACACCCGATGTTGATACTTTCAAACAAGCACTACCTGTAGTTGAAGAAATCTTACAAGACAAGAAGGACAAAAATATTGTGATGTACTGCACGGGTGGTATCCGCTGTGAGAAAGCCAGCGCCTATTACAAGCACAAAGGGTTTAAAAATGTCTTCCAACTAGAAGGTGGCATCATAGAATATGCCCGCAGAGCTCAGGAACAAGGCCTGGATAATTACTTCGTAGGTAAAAACTTCGTGTTTGATGAGCGACTGGGTGAACGCATCTCTGATGAAGTCATCAGCCAGTGTCACCAATGTGGCGCACCGTGTGACGACCACACCAACTGTAAAAATGATGGCTGTCACCTCCTTTTTATCCAGTGTGAAAATTGCGCCAAGGAGTATGAAGGCTGCTGCAGCCCGGAATGTAAGGATGTTATCAACCTGCCAGAGGAAGAGCAGAAGAAAATTAGGCAGGGTAAAAACAAAGGTCGACAGGTATTTAAAAAAGGACGTTCAGAAAAACTTTTATTCAAAAAATAATGTCAGAAACAGCTAAAATAGGAATCATCAACGTATCAGATAGAGCAAGTAAAGGAATATATGAAGACACTCCAGGTAAAGCGATAGTGAGTACACTTAACGAGTACCTCACTTCGCCATGGGAAAGCGTGTACGCGATCATTCCTGACGAGCAAGATCAGCTAGAGGCCAAAATGAAAGAGATGGCTGATGAAAAAGGCTGTTGCCTGATCATTACATCCGGTGGTACGGGTCCAGCCAAAAGAGACGTGACGCCCGAGGCCACTGAGGCTGTTTGTGACAAGATGATGCCCGGCTTTGGTGAGCTGATGCGACAAGAGAGTTTGAAGTTTGTACCTACCGCTATACTGTCGAGACAGACGGCTGGTATTAGAAATCAAACTTTAATTGTTAACTTACCCGGGAAACCAAAAGCAATAAAAGAGTGTTTAGACGCTGTATTTCCGGCCATTCCATATTGCATAGACTTGTTGGAAGGGCCTTATTTAGAGTGTAACGAACAAAATATTAAAGCTTTTAGGCCAAAAAAGTAATAAAACACGATGGCACGAATAAAGTACTATTACGACACCGAAACCTGTAAATACGAACGGGTAAAGGTAAAAACCCAGGATGTGATCCTCAATTTCCTCGGGTTGGCATCGCTTATTGTGGCTGTCGCAGTAGGTTTATTGATGCTTTACAACAACTATTTTGAGTCACCCAAGGAGCTAATGCTCAAAAATGAGGTGGCTGAAATGGAGTATTATTACAATAGCCTACAAGACAAAGTTGATGAGCTTGAGCAGGTGATTGCCTCTTTAGAGAAACGCGATGACGACATTTATCGTGTGGTTTTGGGCGCTGACCCCATTGATCCCGCTGTGAGAAATGCTGGTATTGGTGGTGTAGACCGCTACGAAGAGATTCGTGAGAAAGGCATCAATCATGAAGAGTTAATCGTCTCATTAAGTGAGGATGTAGACAAGCTGAAAAGAAAAATGTACATCCAGTCAAAGTCGTATGATGATATTGTGGAATTAGCGGAAAATAAAGCGGCTATGTTTGCTGCGATTCCGGCTATACAGCCCATATCCAACCAGGAGTTGATTAGACTGGCATCAGGTTATGGCTACAGAATCCATCCTGTATACAAGGTAAAAAAATTACATACCGGTATTGATTTCTCGGCACCAACGGGCACCCCTATTTATGCAACTGCGGATGGTAACGTATCCAAGGTGCGCATCAGATTTAGTGGCTATGGTAAAACAGTTGAGATTGATCACGGCTTTGGTTTTAAGACACGTTATGCTCACATGCACGACTTCGCTGTAAAAGAAGGTCAGGTAGTAAAACGTGGACAAATCATAGGTTATGTTGGAAACACGGGGTTATCTACAGCTCCGCATTTGCATTATGAAGTGATAAGAAATGATCGAAAAATCAATCCTGTGCATTATTTCTTTAATGACCTCAATCCTGAAGATTATGAAAAAGTGATTGAGCTGGCATCTATCGAGAATCAGTCTTTGGGTGGCGGAGAGTAAGCTGCAGGACGCAAGCAATAAGCTTTTGTGCAACGCTGTGGGCCTCTGCGTTTCTCTGTGGTTAAAATAGAAAATTTCACAAAATCTTTGATCTTAAAAATTCTTTACGCTATTTCGCACTCAACAATGCAATTATACAGCGCAACATATAACCATCATCACCATCATCATGTTAACTCAGCATCGATGCATGGGCGGTTTATGTTATAGCTATTATTAAATAGATATTTATACACAAACATTAAGGCTTACCATGCGGTAAGCCTTTTTTATTTTATGGCTGTCTCAAAAGGAGCAGTCAGTCTGAGGTTCTCGAAGACAAACAACTGGAAAAATTACATTTCGAGTACCTCAATGTGACATTGAATAGAACTTTAAAACAATTTGAGACAGCACGTTCAAAACAAAAAACTATGAATACAAAACTTAGAATTGCCATCCAGAAATCAGGACGCCTTCAGGAGAAGTCAGTAAAACTATTGAGAGAATGTGGCCTTTATTTTAGCAACGGACCTAACAGGCTCAAAACCGAGTCATACAACTTCCCTGCTGAAATCTTATTTCTCAGAGATGATGACATCCCACAATATGTCGAAGACGGTGTGGCCGACATCGGTATTGTTGGTGAAAATGTCGTGCTAGAGAAAAAGAAGGACATAGCAATCACTCAAAGACTTGATTTTGCCAAATGCAGACTTTCTTTAGCTATTCCAAAGGGTGAAAATTATGAAGGCATCCAATCTTTTGATGGGAAGCAAATCGCTACCTCCTACCCCAACATCATCAAAGATTATCTCGCTAAAAATAACATCTCTGCCGATATACACGAGATCAGTGGCTCTGTAGAAATCGCTCCAGGGATAGGCCTGGCTGATGCCATTTGCGATATTGTAAGCACTGGCAGCACATTGATGAGTAATGGATTGAAAGAGGTTGAAACTGTAATTAAATCTGAAGCAGTGTTAGTTTCCGGCAAGGCCCTTTCGGATGAGAAACAAGAGATTCTCGATAAGTTGATTTTTAGGATTAAATCAGTAAATACTGCCAAAAATACCAAGTATATGCTTCTCAATGCACCAAATGACCGCATTGATGAAATTTGTAGTGTATTGCCCGGCATGAAGAGCCCAACCGTATTGCCGCTTAATGATGGCGAGTGGTCTTCGATTCACTCTGTCGTAAAAGAAGATGAGTTCTGGGAGAAAATTGATGAGCTCAAAGCCTTAGGCGCTCAGGGAATATTAGTTGTACCTATTGAGAAAATGATTATCTAAAAGCCATGTTGAAGATTAACAAATACCCTCAGGAATCAACCCTTAAGTCACTGTTGGCAAGGCCTACAATGGAAACCGATTTTCTGGAAAGTTCTGTTAGAAATATCTTAAATCAAGTTCAAACATCTGGGGATCAGGCTTTGCTGGAGTTCAACAAGCAGTTTGACAAAGCAACATTGACCAGTTTAGCAGTAACGGCCGAAGAAGTGAGTGCAGCAGTCAATGAGGTTTCAGGAGCGCTTAAAGATGCCATTAAAATAGCATACAAAAACATCTACAGCTTTCACGAAAAGCAGCAGCGTGATGGATTAAGTGTGGACACTATGTCTGGTGTAACCTGCTGGAGAAAGTCTTTGCCTATCGAAAATGTGGGTCTTTACATTCCGGGAGGTACTGCACCTTTGTTTTCATCAGTGTTGATGCTCGGAATTCCTGCTAAAATTGCAGGTTGCAAAGAGGTAGTCCTTTGTACCCCACCACAGGCAGATGGGTCGATTAACCCTGCCATATTATTTACAGCTAACCTCGTGGGTATTACCAAAATATTTAAAGTTGGTGGAGCACAGGCGATTGCAGCCATGGCCTACGGTACGGCCAGCATTCCACAGGTTGATAAAATATTTGGGCCCGGCAACCAGTACGTAACGACTGCCAAACAAATGGTGAGCCTACAAGGAACAGCCATTGATATGCCTGCAGGACCTTCCGAAGTGATGGTTTTGGCAGATAAAAGTAGCAACGCAGACTTTATCGCTTCTGATTTGTTGTCACAGGCAGAGCACGGCAAAGACAGCCAGGTGGTACTCATCAGTACAGATGAGGGTATTTTAGATGATGTAAATAGTGCGTTACAAAGGCAACTCGAACAATTGCCACGCAAAGCATTGGCGGCTGAAGCATTGACTAAAAGTCTCGGTATTTTGGTAAAGGATACGGCTGAAATGATGAAAATAAGTAACTATTACGCCCCAGAGCACTTAATCATCGCCACGGCTGATGCTGATGACCTGGCGACTCAAGTTACCAATGCAGGCTCTGTTTTTATTGGTGCTTTTACTCCAGAATCAGCTGGCGATTATGCATCTGGCACCAATCACACGCTGCCCACTAATGGAGCTGCAAGAGCTTACAGTGGAGTAAGCCTTGATAGTTTTATGAAGCAGGTAACATTTCAGAAAATAACAGAGGCAGGGTTAAAAGAGCTTGGGCCCACTATTGAAATAATGGCCGATGCGGAGCAATTGGAGGCGCACAAAAATGCGGTTTCCTTAAGATTAAAAGCTATTAAGTCATGAAATTAGACGAGCTAGTCAGGTCAAATATTCTATCGCTAAAAGCCTACTCTTCTGCACGAGATGAGTATACCGGTGATCAGGCGGTCATGCTGAATGCCAACGAGAATCCTTTTACTTCGGAAGTAAATCGCTACCCGGATCCATACCAGCGTACGTTGAAGCAGGAGATTGCCAAAATTAAAGGCGTTAAACCTTCACAAATTTTCCTGGGCAATGGTAGTGATGAAGCCATTGACTTATTGTTTAGAATATTTTGCGAGCCCGGGGAAGATAATATTGTGATTACTGAACCCACCTACGGTATGTATGAGGTTTCAGCAGGCATCAACGATGTGGAGATAAAAAAGGCCTCGTTAAAAGAAGACTTTAGTCTCGATGCCAACAAGGTGATTGAACAGGTCGATGCAAATACGAAGCTCATTTTTCTATGCTCCCCTAACAACCCTTCTGGCAATTTGCTTGACTCGTCTGAAGTGATGCGAGTAATTGAAGCTTTTGATGGTATTGTAGTGGTTGATGAAGCCTACATCGATTTTGCTGAAACAACCTCACTCATACAAAAGATGACTCAGTTTGAAAATTTAGTGATTTTACAAACCTTTTCTAAAGCCTGGGGTATGGCCGGAGTACGGCTGGGCATGGCCTTCGCCAACGCAAACATTATTAGTTATTTTAATAAGGTGAAACCGCCTTATAATATCAACTCATTGACACAGACTTATGCGCTTGAGCAATTGGCAAAGCGTGAGCAAGTTGATGAACAGATTGCAGCGATAAAAGCCGAAAGAAAACGCCTGGAGGATGAGCTATCTAAATTTGATTTCGTAAAGAAGTTATACCCCTCTGACAGTAACTTTATATTGGTGAAATTTGATGATGCCAATCGCATTTATAACTATTTAGTAGAAAAGCGAATTATCGTAAGAGATCGGTCTAAAGTTAAATTCGGAGAAAACTGCTTAAGGATAACAGTCGGTACGGATGCCGAAAACATATTATTTATAAACGCACTGAGTGCACTGGAGCAATAAGATGAAAAAAGTATTATTTATAGATCGGGACGGTACGCTTATTTTAGAACCTGAAGATGAACAGATTGACAGTCTTGAAAAGTTAGACTACTACCCAAAAGTATTTACCGAGCTTTCTAAGGTGGCCAAAAGTAACCAGTTTGAGCTGGTTATGGTGACCAACCAGGATGGGTTGGGCACCGACTCCTTCCCTGAAGGAGACTTTTGGCCCGCACACAACAAAATGATGGAAACACTGGAAAACGAAGGGATCTCTTTCGATGAGGTGCTGATTGATCGCTCGTTTCCTCATGAAAACCAACCGACAAGAAAACCGGGTACGGCCATGCTTTCTGCTTACATGACGGGAGATTACGACCTTGAAAACTCTTTTGTAATCGGTGACAGACTAAGCGATATCGCATTAGCTAAAAACCTAGGTTGCAAGGGTATTCTGATGAATGAAAATCTGGTTGAGGACCTGGCCGATCAACAGCTTACTGATAGTTGTGCTTTCATTTCTGCGGACTGGTCAAAAATTAGTGCCTTTCTCTTACAGAAATCACGAATAGGATCTGTCAAGCGTAAAACAAACGAAACAGACATCGACATCACTGTAAACCTCGATGGCAGTGGAAAAGCAGAGATTAGCACCGGCATCGTGTTTTTTGATCACATGCTCGAGCAAATTGCCAAACACGGTCAGGTAGATTTAAAAATAAAAACCATAGGAGACCTTGAAGTCGATGAACATCATACTATTGAAGATACAGCGATCGCTTTAGGTGAGGCATTTTCAAAGGCGTTAGGTGATAAGAGAGGTATTGAGCGCTATGGCTTTTGCTTACCTATGGACGATGCTTTGGCCCAGGTTGCGCTTGACTTTGGTGGTAGAAACTGGATTGTGTGGGAGGCAGAATTTAAAAGAGAAATGATTGGTAAAATGCCTACAGAGATGTTTTATCATTTCTTTAAATCGTTCTCTGATAGTGCTAAATGCAATCTCAATATTTCAGTGAAAGGCGATAACGAGCACCACAAGATCGAGGGTGTTTTCAAAGCTTTTGCTAAAGCTTTGAAAATGGCTGTAAAGAAGGATGGAGATCAACTACCTAGTACTAAAGGAGTATTGTAGAACCGCCTCCCTAAATCCCTACAAAGGAGGGACCTTAAGTCTTCTCCAGTTGGGGAAGATATAGATGGGGCCAATAGATCAGAATCACTAATTGACAAAATGAAAGTAGCAATCATAAAATATAATGCGGGTAATACACAATCAGTCATCTTTGCACTGGAGCGCATGGGCATCCACCCTATGCTCACCAATGATTGGGAAGAGCTGAAATCTGCTGACAAAGTCATATTTCCAGGGGTTGGTGAGGCTAGTACTACGATGGAAAACCTCAAACAGTTTAAACTTGATGAATTGATTGTTGACTTAAAGCAACCTGTTTTGGGCATCTGTCTGGGTATGCAACTGATGTGCAAACATACTGAAGAGGGAAATGCAAAAGGCTTAGGCATATTTGATGTTGATGTAAAGCGTTTTCAAGCTAAAAATGGCGAAAAAGTACCTCACATGGGATGGAACAACCTAACTTATCTCAAAGGAAACTGGATTGCCAGAGGTCTACCTGACACGAATATGTATTTTGTGCACAGCTATTATGTACCTGTCTGTAAAGACACTGCTGCTGAGTGTGATTATATCTTACCTTTTAGCGCTGCCTTACAAAAGGACAATTTTTATGCGGTGCAGTTTCACCCCGAAAAATCAAGTAAACAAGGAGAAAAACTACTTCAAAAATTTATAGAATTACTATGAGAGTAATACCAGCAATAGATATTATCAACGGACAATGTGTACGTCTCACACAAGGTGATTATAATCAAAAGAAAGTATATAATGAAGACCCTCTGGAGGTGGCCAAAATGTTTGAAGATGCAGGCATAAAGTATTTGCATTTGGTAGATCTGGATGGTGCTAAAAGCGGCCACATTGTAAATGAGAAAGTGTTGGAAGCCATTGCTGGAAAAACCTCTTTGCAAGTAGATTTTGGTGGTGGCATAAAAAGTGATGAAGATATTAAGAAAGCCCTTCACGCTGGCGCCAGGCAAGTGACATGTGGCAGTATAGCTGTTAAGGATCCAGTCAAAGTACAAGAGTGGGGTGATAAGTTTGGCTTTGAAGCCATTATTATTGGTGCTGATGTGAAGGATAGGAAAATAGCCGTCCAGGGCTGGACGGAAGCCACTACACTATCTGTGGAAGACTTGTTGCATAAATACTTAAGTGATGGCTTTGAGTATGTGATTTGTACCGACATCGCTACAGACGGCATGCTACAAGGGCCAAATTTCGAACTATATGAAGATTTACTCAATATTTTCCCAACGATTAAGCTAATCGCAAGTGGTGGTGTCAGCAATATGGAAGACTTAAAAAAACTGGATGTACTCGGTGTAGAGGGTGCCATTATTGGCAAGGCGATATATGAAGGGAAGATCACACTAAAGGAATTGGAGCTTTATCATGCTTAAAAAACGAATCATACCTTGCCTGGACATCAAAGATGGCAGAACCGTCAAAGGAATAAACTTTGAAGGCCTGAGGGATGCCGGGGATCCAGTGCAGCTAGCGGCTTTATACGCAAAACAAGGCGCTGACGAACTGGTTTTTCTTGATATTTCAGCCACAAATGAAAAGCGAAAGACCTTAGCTGCGTTAGTCAAAGACATAGCCAAGCATGTAAACATTCCTTTTACTGTAGGTGGCGGGATCAGCAGCGTAGAAGACGTGGCTCCCTTACTCATGGCAGGTGCAGATAAAGTTACAATTAACTCTTCTGCAGTAAAACGTCCTGAACTGATCGATGAATTAGTCAAGGCTTATGGTAGCCAATGTATTGTAGTGGCTATTGACGCTAGACAAATAGATGGAACATGGATAGTACATACACATGGCGGTAAACAGCCGACAGAAAAAGAACTGTTTAGCTGGGCACAGGAGGTTGAGCAAAGAGGTGCAGGTGAAATCATGTTTACCAGCATGGATCATGATGGCACTAAAAATGGTTTTGCCAACGAAGCGTTGGCTAAACTATCAGACACGGTGACAATACCCATCATTGCCTCCGGGGGCGCTGGCACTATGGATCATTTTGTAGATGTCTTTACAAAAGGAAAATCTGATGCAGCATTGGCCGCCAGTATTTTTCATTTTAAAGAAATCGGAGTGCCTGAATTAAAAAAATATTTATACAACAAAGGATTTGCAATCAGATAATGGATTTAGACAACATAGCATTCGACAAATTAGACGGCCTTATACCCGCTGTGGTGCAAGATTACTTCACTAAAAATGTATTGATGGTCGGTTTTATGAATCGGGAAGCCATCGAAAAGACACAACGTGAAGGTAAAGTCACTTTCTACAGCCGCTCAAAAAAACGTCTATGGACAAAAGGAGAAACATCAGGTAACTTTCTAACACTCAAATCAATGGAGTTGGACTGCGACAATGATACCGTATTGATCATGGCCACTCCTAAAGGACCTGCTTGCCATAAGGGAAATGACACTTGTTTTGGTGAAAAGCAAAACCTATCAACTGATCTGGGCTTTCTGGAGTCAACGATTCAAGACAGAGTGGCAAACCCTAAGGAAGAATCTTATACAAATAGGTTATTGGCCTCAGGCATCAATAAAGTAGCCCAAAAAGTAGGTGAAGAAGCCGTAGAGTTAGTCATTGAAGCCAAAGATGATAATGAAGAACTGTTTCTAAATGAAGCCTCTGACCTGATGTATCATTACATTGTGCTACTAGCTGCCAAAGGGTACAGTTTAAATGATGTGATTAAAGTGCTGAAGGAAAGACATAGTTAGTCATCTATCTCAGCACCATCATATTGGATTCGTCATCTCTTTCGTACAAGAAGCTAAATTTATGCTCTCTGGAACCCGCCAATGGCAGATTTACTGTGAATTTTGAATACACGCCATATTCGGATTCGACATCTATGCTACCATTTAGCACGTGAATTGATTTTTGAACAATGTACAAACCAAGACCATTGCCTTTAGAGTGCTCGGTACCTCTGTAGAACATATCAAACAGTCTTTCTTTACTTGAAGGGTCGAATCCAATGCCATTGTCGATTACTGAAATGACCAGCTCATCATCAACAATCTCTACTTTTAGTTCTACGCGGCAATCAGGCATCCCTTTAACCATACTGTAGTACAAGGCATTCTCTACTAGATTTGCTATTATAACCTCAATTAAGTTTGGTATTGTCTCTAAACTTAGATCTTCCTGACATTCAACTTTTAGTTCAATGTTATGTGCTTCAATGAATGGTTTAAAATGATTATAAATGCGATCTATAATATCTATCAGTTTCACTCGGCTAAAATCACCCGGTTGATGAATCTCACTGATTACACTCAATTTTTTCAATAACCGATCCATGTCTGTCGTAGTCTTAACCATTCGATTCATCATTTCATCTTCACCTGATTCGAAAGTTACAATGTTGCAAAGACCTACAATCGAACAAACTGGAGACCTTAAGTCATGCGAAGCTCTATAGAGTACAGTGTCAAGCTCCCTATACGTTTCTTCAAGAAGCCTTGTTCTCTCGTGTACTATTTCTTCAAGATTCTCATTGACACGTTTCACTTCGGCATTTGCCGCTATCAGCGCTTTTTTCTGTTTTTTGAGCCTATTGCTAAAATAGATTAAAAGAATAGTGAGAATGGCAAAGACCAACACCACAACAGAGGCGGCAATAAGTCTTTGTCGGAATATACGTTGATCCTCCAGCCGTTGCGCTTCACTCGCAGAAAGCCTGCCCTCCAGCTCTTCTATATCAAAAAACTTATCTTTTAATCCATTTATAACCTGGAGATAATTACTCTGATTTTTATAAAATTCATCTTCATTGGCTTTTAATAACTGCTCAAGAATATTAATATCTGACAGTAATTCTGCACGGGCATCTTCGTCTAAGTTTTCAAATCCAATTTCAAGCTTCTCATTGATCACTTGTATTTTTTCCTCAAATTCAATTTTCTGCTGGGCTAAAAGTTGGTTTTCCAACCTGGCATGGTTCAGTAGTATTTTAATGTCATTTTGAACATTTGTGGTGTCAGTAATATTCCCAACAAAAATAGATGCGTCTTGCTTAATTGAGTCTTGCAGTTTGGCCACCAACGATTCAAATTTTGCATCTACCTTACGCTTAAGCTCTTCATCAAATTTTTCGATTTGATAATTTTTGAACATCGCATAGAAAACAGTGAGCGATTGTATGGAATCAAGTTTGTTAAAATCAAAGCTTTGAAAATACTTTTCATCCACAGGTTTAGGGGTTTCTACTACCTTTTCCTGTATCGGCAATTCCTCTTTCGAAATAGCCACTTTTGGTTGTATTTTATCAACCAGCAACTCATACCCACCATTGCTACTTTGAATACTCAGGGTCTCATAGCCTTCTATTTTAAACTGACCTACAGCATTAATAGATTCATTGAGTGCAAGTGGCAACTCGATTTTTCCACTTTGATCGGTAGTTGTTGTTATTGTCTTTTTTCCATTAAATACCACTTTAAGATTTCTATGAGCGTTTCCACTGGATGACATAACATACACCGGAATTATTTGATAGTTTTTTCTGCGAACTATTATCTCCAATATACCCTCGCTCAAAATCCATGAGGCCGCCTCAAGAGATGCGTCCTTGATACCTACTGACTTGACAGAACCTGCATTGAGCTCTATGAATGCCGTTCCTTTACTATCAACTGAAAAGTATGCCCCTTCATTAACCGACACACTCAAATTACCATATGCCTTTAGTCCCTCTGTAAATGTTTTGACCTGTACCAGCTGCCTTTCCTGTGCAAGCAATGATGCTCCAGAAAAAATTACAAGGACAAGCAGTGCTATTTTAAAAAATTCAATACTATGTAAACGCCTCATTGTATATCTAATTTGAATCTGGGTTGAATTCATCATTTACAACCACAATTTCATATTTGTCATTTTTCTTTTTGTGCTTTGGCACTTCAAAACTGACTATTCCCTCCTTTATGCCACCACCTTTAATTTGTACTCTATACTTACTGTAATAAGGAATGGTCATTGAAAAGTTGCCTTCATCATCCGAAACAGTCTCCGCCACAATTACATTTTGAATATTATCTATTAAAATAAGTTTTGCATTGGGCAAAATCTTTACTTCAGAGGAATCCATCCAGTTTTGTTCAATGTAGTTTACCACACCTGTTACTTCAAGCGGATAAGGCTGTATGTCCATTTCGAATGCATAAATATCATCATTATAACCGCCATTATCTCTGTTTGAAGTTAGAAAACCACCTCTACTTAAGGAGTCCAAAACTATACCAAAATCATCGTAACTTGAGTTTAATGGGTAACCTAGATTATCAATTTCTTTCACCGAATCATATTTCAATAACACTTTGAATATATCAAGCCCTCCTAAGCCTGGATGACCATTTGAGGAAAAGTATAACTCATTATTTTTATGAAGATATGGTGACATTTCATCTCCAGAAGTGTTGATCTCTTCCATATTTTGAGGCTCGGTCCATTGACCATTCATTTTGACAGATTTATAAATATCTTTCCCTCGGGTGTCTTTATGTTTGTCTGAAGTGTAATATAAAACCTGGCCGTTTTCATCTATGGTTGGGTCACTCACTGAATGGTTCAAACTGTTGTATGGGAAAGCACCAGTTCTTTTCCATCCTTTTGACGTTTTTTCCGCAAAAAACAATTGTAAAGTACGTGGCTTACCAGACGCCCTATCTGATGAAGTCGCGGTATATACCATTTTGCTTTCATTATCAAAAAATGCTACCGGACCCGCATGAAATCCATCATTCAATCCTTTATCAAACAATGACGGTTCATTATAACTTAGCACATCTTTGGTACTATCTTTTACTACTTTGCAATAGTATAGTTTGTAAAAAGGACTATTAATACCTGCATCAATTCTACGTACAGGTCTTACTTCCTCTCTATTCGAAACAAAAACTACCCCATCATTATACGGGCGAGCTGCAAACTCACCATGGTTAGTATTAAATGGCACCTTTTTTATGGCAAAATACATCGAGTCTTCATACAAAAATTTAACATTCGCCAGTCTCCATATTTTCTGTTGCAACAGCTCATTAGACGGATCAGCAGTCAATGCCTGCTTATAGCCTTCTATGGCATCACCATAGTGCCCAATACTTGCCTGAGCTTCAGAGTAATAATACAGATCTTCTGCTGCCAGTTCATTACCACGTGATAAATGACGTTTGTAGTGATCTATGGCATTGGCATATTGCTTGAGGAAATAATAACACCTAGCAATATCAACATGAATATCATCTGGATGCTTATTCTTCCGAGCTACATGTTGATACTCTTCGAGTGCCTGATGGTAATCTTTACTTTCGAAATATTTGTCAGCAAGTTCAATGTCTTTTTGAAACAATCGGAAAATCGATTCCTGAGCTATTGCCTGTCCTGAATAACCAAGCATTACCAACACAATTAAATAGCACCTCGCTTTTGATATAAAAGATAAATCCGGACTCATCTTGGAGAGGCTACATTTGCTTGTTTAAACTTAAAAAGATAACGTACCATAATCTCATGTGAAGCATTGCTTAGGTTTGAGATATCACCAATTGGATAGTCGTAAGAGTAACCAAATTGAAATTGTGGTGTCACCTGCAATCTCAAAATAAAATCAATAGATTCTTGTTTGCGATATGAGATACCCGTTGTTATTACTTTACGGTAGGTGGCATTTAAATTTATGTCATAAGATAGAGGAACACCATTTAAATACTTTAGCAGCACACTGGGAGTTAGCTGTATTTGCTGACTTATGTCAATCATAAGTTTTGAAAAAACAAAGTGATTTAAATCACTCAACCTTGTAGTAGTACTATCATTTAAAGTAATCTCATTAGGGATTACTTCCGGAATCGAATAACCCAGATGAAACTGTGGTGTCCTGAAATATAGCCCTGCACCAAAATCAAAATAGGTTTCGGATATAGTTGCATTACTTATGGAAGGATCATTATTAGCCTGACCCGCAAGCGAAGCATAATCTGCTCTTCGGTTATTTACTCCTGCCTGCAGCCCAAATGACAGCACCTTTTTGCTACTTAGGTTTAAATGATAAGCATAATTTGATCCAATATTTAAAATCTTATGCACTCCAATCTTATCGTGATTAAAAATGAGTCCCACTCCTACTTGCTTATCCTTAAATAAAGTATGTGCCGACATCGTTTGAGATTCTGGTGCACCCTCTACTCCTGACCATTGATTTCTGTAGATGAAAGTCATGCTTAGCGCCTCATCTGCTCCAGCATATGCCGGGTTGATGATAGAGCCATCGAACATATATTGTGTATACTGAACTCTTTGCTGTGCGCTTGCTTCATGTAATATTGAAAGCATAACCACAACCATGGTAGCAAGCGTTAATCTCATTCCGTAAACTACATCCTCCTTTCTCATTCAGCTACCTTATAAGTTCTATAAAACCCGTTTTCTCAACTGTTGAAGAAACAAAGTTTACCGAGATATAATAAAAATACGTTCCTGTTGGAACGAGCGCTCCGTTTTTGTTGGTGCCATCCCAAATTATTTGATCATTATCATAACCCGAAGCTGAATACACTTCACTACCCCATCGATCGACAATTCTTACCTCGTTATTGCTATATTTCTCAATATTAGGTAACAGCCACACATCATTTACACCGTCATTGTTGGGTGTTACTAAAGGCGTGATTTCAAAATCCACTTCTTCATAAGTAACCGTTACATCGAAAGTGCACATTACCTCATCACCTACTTCATCAGTTGCTGTATAAATCACCTGAGTGGTACCGATGTCAAATTTATCTCCCGGATTATGAGTACTTTCCAATGTAACAGAACCACAAACAATGCTTGCTGTTGGAGGCTCCCACGTTACTTCAACCGACCCTGACTCACCTGCCTCGGCACTTATATTAGTCGGGCACCCTTCAATTGTTGGAAGGTTCTCATTTTTTACAACCACATTAAACGTGCAATTGGCAGTATTACCCTCGTTGTCTGTTGCAGTATAGACTATTTCAGTAACGCCAAGGGGAAATACAGCTCCTGATTGAAAATTACTGGTAGTAGTGAAAGATCCGCAATTATCTGATACTACCGGTACCTGCCAGGTAACAGTAGTTTCACAAGATGCATTCGTAGTGACTTCTATATTTCCAGGGCATTGTGAAAATATCGGGGCCGACTTGTCCTCCACTGTAACATTAAAAGAGGATGATGTCTCAAGCCCATTTACATCAGTTGCTGTATAAGTTACAGGGGTAGTTCCCAGTGGAAATGCATCTCCCGAATTAAAATTACTGATCAAAGTCGTTTCACTACAATCTTCCACAGTAGGTGGCTGCCAGCTTACCACTGCTTCACAACTCTCATTAGCCTCAACTTCAATATCATTGGGGGTGTTATTGAGTACAGGGGCACTGATATCCTGCACAATAACATTAAATGAGCAACTTGACGAGTTTCCTTCATCATCTGTCGCAATATAGGTAATGAGAGTAGTCCCAACTCCAAATGACTCACCAGGGCTAAATGAGCTGGTAGGAGTCAGCGTACTACAATTATCTGTAGCATTAGGCGGTGTCCAGTTTACTATGGTCCCACAACTACCATCATCCTGCACAATAATATCTGTAGGGCAACCCGTGATCACAGGAGAAGTATCGTCTATCACAGTTACATCAAATGAACAAATAGCACTGTTACCTGCGTCATCTGTTGATGTATAAGTCACAGTCGTAGTGCCCAAACCAAAGGTATCACCAGGACTAAATGGACTTGTTGGCGTAACTGTTGCTGTACAATTGTCTGTCGCATTTGGAGTTGTCCAATTAACTACAGCTACACAACTTCCATCAGCCGACACAATAATATCTGATGGACAGCCAGTTATGACTGGAGAAGTGTCGTCAATCACAGTCACATCAAATGAACAGGTTGCACTATTACCTGCATCATCTGTGGCCGAATAGGTCACAGTCGTTGTACCCAATCCAAACGTGTCGCCAGAGCTAAAAGCACTGATTGGCGTTATAGGCGTAGTACAGTTATCTGTCGCATTGGGCGGTGTCCAGTTTACTATGGCTTCACAACTTCCATTAGCCGACACAGTAATATTTGTTGGGCAACCGGTAATTATAGGAGCAGTATCGTCTATTACGGTTACATCAAATGAACAAACAGCACTATTTCCTGCATCATCTGTGGCAGTATACGTTACAGTAGTCGTTCCTAAATCAAACGCATCTCCAGAGCTAAAAGCACTGGTTGGTGTTGTAGGTGTTGTACAGTTATCTGTAGCATTTGGAGGTGTCCAGTTCACTATGGCTTCACAGCTTCCATTGGCTGATACAATTATATCCGAAGGGCAACCAGTGATCACAGGTGGCGTATCATCTATCACGGTTACATCAAATGAGCAAATAGCACTATTACCTGCATCATCTGTGGCCGTATAAGTCACAGTAGTCGTTCCTAAGCCAAACGTATCGCCAGAGCTAAAAGAGCTGACTGGTGTTATAGGTGTAGTACAATTATCTGTAGCATTAGGAGGTGTCCAGTTCACAATGGCCTCGCAACTTCCATTGGCAGAAACAATTATATCTGTTGGGCACCCGGTAATGACAGGTGGAGTATCATCTATCACAGTTACATCAAATGAACAAGTCGCACTATTACCTGCATCATCTGTGGCAGTATAAGTCACAGTTGTGGTACCCAAACCAAAGGCATCTCCAGAGCTAAATGGACTAGCTGGGGTAATTGGTGTAGTACAATTATCAGTAGCACTCGGAGGTGTCCAGTTCACAACAGCCTCACAGCTACCATTGGCAGATACAATTATATCTGAAGGGCAACCGGCAATGACAGGTGGAGTATCGTCTATTACAGTTACATCAAATGAGCAAATAGCACTGTTACCTGTTCCATCGGTGGCAGTATAAGTCACCGTAGTTGTACCCAACCCAAAAGTGTCACCAGAACTAAATGGACTTGTTGGATTTATTGGCGTTGTACAATTATCTGTAGCCGCTGGAGGTGTCCAATTCACAACAGCTCCGCACGTTCCGTTAGCTGAGACAACTATGTCCGTGGGACAGTCGGTAATTACAGGAGGTGTATCATCAATAACTTCAACATTAAAAAAGCAGAAAGCATCATTTCCAGCATCATCTGTTGCCATATAGACTACCTGCGTAGTCCCTAAACTAAATGTATCACCAGGGTCGAAATTCCCAGAAGGTGTAATCGCTGTACAGTTATCGTTAACTGTAGGTACCGTCCAATTTACGACAGCTTCGCAGGAGCCATTTGCTGAAATAGTGATATCAGAGGGACAATCTACAAAAACGGGATCTGTATTATCTAAAATGGTTACATTGAAGGAACATGTGGCTACATTACCCGACTCATCTGTTGCAGTGTAAGTAACTTCAGTCGTGCCAACGCCAAAGGAATCTCCCGGGTTATGCGAACCAATGGGTACAATAGGAGATGTGCAATTATCACTGGCCGAAGGAGGTGACCAATTAACAATCATTTCACAAGAGGCATCTGCAAAAAAGAAAAAATCTGACGGACAACCACTGAGGGTTGGGTCTACATCTTCACTAATACTTACATCAAAGCTACAAACCGTCTTATTTCCATAATCGTCAGTGGCAATATATGTTACAGTTGTTGTCCCTACAGCAAATGTATCGCCCGAATTATGTGAACTAACGAAAGACGCTACATTGCAATTATCCGAGGCAACAGGTTCAGTCCAGTTTACGGTGCTGGAGCATGCGGAGCCAATATCTAAATTAATATCTGACGGGCATCCAGTAATAGTCGGAAACTCCGAATCGACATTCGACTCCTCGCAACAAATGACACCACCATCAAGACTTTCACCTCCCAACACAATAAAATTTCCCTGAACGGTTCCAGAGAAAAGCGGTGGACTGCAAGATGTGACAAATGTTTCCGTATCAACCAGGTTAATAGGTATACTTAAGTAGGTTACATTTACGGTCACATTTCCATCAAAAGGCTGTCCTGGTGTCGAGCTTTCAACTAAAATTTCACTCGATAAAAAGCTCGCTCCAACCGAACCGCTATCATCTGAAGCAGTGACACCTATTACAATACCACCCGTATATTCTAATGTAAGGTTTATTAAACCCCCTTCGCAAGGCCCACAAGTGCCTGATGCCGGACAATCGCAGGATTGACCATAGATTAAATTACTACTTAGACATAAAAGAGCTAACCCAAGGAATACTACCTTAATACTTCTTTTAAGCAATATAGTATGCTTATTGTTGTTCAACTTTTATGAGTTTTAATAGTATCTGGTTAATCAATCCTTTAAAGAAGGCTTAACCTGCGAATTTCGCAAATAAACACAACAATATAACTAATTTATTTAGAGGTATGGAAATAAATATTTGAGTGGTAAGCAGTTAAATCTCAATATGATAATCAAAAAATATTTTTTATTACAAAATTGTCAGGTCGATTACAATATCGCCACCTTCCCTTTGCCTAATATTGCCAGTAGTGAAAAAATACAACAGCATGTCAAAAATCAAAATCATCGATGGATTCGAGTTTGAAGCTTACGAACGTGAAGCACTCGCTGAAGATCAAGTAAAAGAGAACAGTAGGTCATTTTTTGAGTTTATGGATCAAAGGCGTTCTGTACGTACATTTTCAGACAAGCCAATTCCTAAAGAGATAATAGAAAATATCATAAAAACAGCATCCACTGCGCCATCAGGGGCGCATAAGCAACCATGGACTTTTGCGGTTGTATCTAACCCTGACCTTAAAAAACAGATAAAAGAAGCCGCTGAAAAGGAAGAATATGAGAGCTATAATAGCCGCATGAGTGAAGAGTGGTTAGAAGATTTGAGGCCACTACAAACTGACTGGCACAAGCCATTTTTGGAAATTGCCCCATACTTGATTATCGTCTTCAAAAAAGCTTATGATATCGATACTGAAGGAAATAAACACACAAACTATTATGTAAATGAGTCTGTGGGACTGGCTGCAGGTTTTTTAATTTCAGCTATTCATCATGCTGGTTTAGTTGCACTTACGCATACGCCTTCTCCAATGAATTTCTTAACAAAATTACTCAAACGGCCTGCCAACGAGCGAGCGATATTGCTTGTACCTGTTGGGTATCCAACAGAAGATACATATGTACCTAAACTCTCAAGAAAGCCACTTGATGAGGTAGCTGTTTTTTATGAATAAAATCAATTAAACTTTGAACCTTTTAACACATAAGCCCGACTTAACTAAAAATCGGGCTTATGAAATCTTATATTCTAGCTTACTGCATACTCACATGCTTGTTAAGACTCCTTTCCATGTCAGTTTTAATCCCCTGGTACACTGATATGCTGACCTAAGAAAATAGCATTTAAAAACATGCGATTGGTGCCATACCAACTTCCTCTAAAGTTCGGATTATCAGCAAACATTACTACTCTTCCTCTACCTACCGGGCTCACAATGAGAGAGGCTGAAGGCTTTAGGAATGTATTTAAGTTTTTATCCGTAATAAATCCATCTATGTGCGGATCAGCCGTGTACCTGGCTACAGTAGAATACTTGTTTTCACTTGGAGCCAGCCATACTGTGCTATTTCTATACACAGGCAATCTTTCTCTTTTAAATCCAAATGCCAGCGGATGGGTCAGATCTAAATCAACTTCAAAAATAGCACCCCCTACACTTTCTTTTCCCCTATTTTCTCTGGCAGTCACATATGGCAACCTTTTGGACTCTTTGTTTTCCTCATCTTCTTCCTCTTCTATCAATTTTTCTTTCACAAGCTTATTTTTAACAGCCCAGGCTGAGGCCGTTCTACTTGTTATTAAGGTATTGCCCAGAGCCACCCACTGTTTAATTTTATCTCGCTGCATAGAGTCAAGGTCATAGCTACCCGAAACCATCACCATTACATTGTATTTACTCCAGTCTATACCATTAAAATCTCTCATAGGAATTTTAGTAATGGGCATGTTCACCCGGGTGTCCAGCAAATGCCATACTTCACCTGCTTCGTAAGAAGACACGCCATCTTCTACCAACATTACAGCTTTTGGTTGCTCGACAAACTCTACATAACCACTTCCCAGATCAATACCTGAGGTGCTATAGCCAGTTTCGACAGTGTTTACCTCAACACCATATTCATTAGCCGCTTGAGACACTAGGCTCAACAAAGAGTCTGTTTTTATTTTTTGCTTACTTACAGGTATTATCATTGTGCCATAATCATACGCCTCTCCGCTAATAGAGAATGGTTTAAATGCAGACAGTACATTGGCCCCACCCTTTTGCAAGTGATACATCACCGCTGGTGCATAGTAATCTTCCCATTTGATAATATATGCAAAGTTAGATTTTGTCACAGTCACTTTTGTCGGTGATATTTCTGTTACCTCTTCACCCATTGATGGTGTACTTGTCATGGCCGCATAAGGCATATTGTAAAAGTTAGCCAATGACCATGCAGAAGCATCATAAAATACGCTATCTACATACTCATCGTAGGTTTCAAACATGGTTTGCACCATTCTATACTGAGGTTGATCAGTTGGCACCACATAAGCAAAAGCAGGGTCATATACCTGTCCATTTTGTGTAGTACGCTGACCTAGCTTAAATACTTTAATTCTATGTAGAAGCAACTTATCAATAAAGGCATCCGTACGATTTTTATCATAAGCATCTCCAAAAACATAACCATCAATATTGCTTTTCTTAGCATTGTCTAATGCCGACTTAAAAAACCTTTTTTGATAGTCGTAAAGCATAGCCTTGTTTTCTACAGCGGCTTTTACTGTTGCAATACTGGAAGTCAACTGATTGCGTATGGTAAAGGCAAATGTGATTTTTCCTGTTGGGGTTTCCTGCACGTGACCTCTGGAACTTGCTTGCTCAAAAAGTATTGCTAAACCTCCCTGCAGGTCGGGATAAGAAGACCCATACCCAGGGTAAGTACCGTCAAAGACCTCTTTGGTAAAGTAAAATGAACCAATATCATCCATTGCCTCTACATAGTACTCAGCAAATTTATCGTTGAGAGTTGTATAGTTTTCTTTCGGCATAATAGGATCCTTTGAAGCATTGGCCTTCATGGGCTCAAAGAAATAACTACTATTTGTTCCCATCTCATGAAAATCTGTGACCACGTTAGGATACCACTTGTGATACCAATTAAGTTTACCTCTACTCTCCGGGTGTATGCCCAGTAGCCAATCTCTGTTCAGGTCAAACCAATAATGATTGGTTCGGCCACTCGGCCATCTTTCGTTATGTTCCGCATCATCCGGATCGGCTACCATAGGATCACCTTTAAACATATTAGCCCATTGGGTGTGTCTGTCTCGCCCGTCTGGGTTGATTGTTGGGTCAATAAAGATCACGGATTCGCTAAGATATTTTCTTACCTCCTCGCTTTCTGAAGCTACTAAAATATAAGCTGTTAGAAGTGCTGCCTCTGAGCTTGATGGTTCGTTTCCATGTACATTATACCCGAGATTAATAAATACTGGAATATCATTGTTTAACGCATCATCGGGTTGCACAGCCTTCAAATGCTCTTTTCTCAATGTCTCCAGGTTAGACATGTGCTGAGGGTCGGAAACTGTAAGTATTACTAAAGATCGATGTTCATAAGTCTTACCATAGCTATTTATTTGTGCCCGATCAGACAGCTCTGCAAGTTTAGTAAGGTAAGCTACTATTTGATCATGACGTGTATGATGCGTGCCGATTTCATAGCCTAGAAAGGCCTCAGGAGTTGGAATACTATTATTAAATGGTCCTTTATCTTTTAAGAAGTACTGTTGTGCAGGAGAGCTTGCAGCCACCAGCAGAAATAAAAATGTAAGTAGTCTATTCATATCGTTCTGATTTAGACTTTAAGTTATTAATTACAAGTTTATACTCTCACTGATTTTATTCGAGTGGTAAAAAAAGCTCCTAAATCTCTTTCGGGGCTTTTTTAGACTAACAGCACTTATTTACTTAATCTGTATTTCTTCAACATCTGGCATTGTACAATTGCTAAAGTCTGCTAACTCAAGTTCTATATCCCAGTCACTACGATAATTGGGGTCATATTCTATCTCTCGCGACTGTCGGAATATGGAGCCATTCCATGAACCAGAATCCCAACTACCTGTAATATCAAACAGTATATCTACACGTCCTGACCCTTCGTCAAGCACACCTTCATCATAACCTAAATACCAATAGCTACTTGTGCGTGACGCATTATTGTATAGATGCACTTGTTGACTAAGCTCTACAAACTTTGCATAACCTATATAGGTAGGACCACTATTCGCTGAAACATAATAATTGCCAGAAGAATATAAGTCTCCGGTTCCCGGATTTACTTCAGAGAATAAATTGTAGGGTTCGGCATTTTCAATGACGATATACTGATAGACGTTGGAGCCAATTAAGTTGTCAATTTCCAAACCAATTTCACCCTTTGGATCATCCAGGGTCCAGCCAGCACCAAGATCAATACCTGACCCGGCAGGAACATCCAAATCCCAGGTTATGCCTACACTAGATGCCCGAGATAAATTGCTGAATGTGGCATTTGAACGAGCAGAAATATAGCCTAAATATGAGCCATCACGATATATGTATACACCAAAATACAGTAGGTTTTGCATCGTTAAATCAAAAGTAGTAGATTCATTTACAGTGATATTTTTGGTTTCTACATCACTACCTATCTCATTTGAAGCAGTCAGTTGTATGGTATAGTTCCCCGGAGTTGAAAATGTTATCTCACCTGGATCAGAAGCTGTAGACGTTGATGGTGAGCCACCATTGAATACCCATTCAAATGAAGTTGCATCAGTCGATAGATTGTCAATAGTAATGGACTCACCTTCGGTGATCGAGTTGCTGGATAAACTAAATGAGGCTACAGGATTTGGTATCACTTCGATCATGTTAGTCTTTGTCTCAGTATCAGTTTGCCCATTATTGTTGCTCGCTGTTAAAGTCACGTCAAAACTTCCAGGACTATTGTAAGTAATTGTAGGGTTGGTTGAAAGTGAAGTTGATGGACTTCCTCCCTCAAATTGCCAACTATATGATGTACTATTGATTGAATTATTAGTAAATGCAACTGATGACCCGACCAAAATGGTAGTCGTACTTGCTGAAAAATTGGCAACGGGATCTGGATCTGATACAGTAATGTATGATGTTTTAGTTTCTGTATCCAAACTACTGGCATTGGAGGCCGTAAGGCTCACCGTAAAAATACCAGGGTCGTTGTAAGTAATTGTTGGTGCTTTACTTGTAGAAGATGAGGGTGAGCCGCCTTGAAAAGTCCATTGGTATTCCTCCGCATTTTGCGAAGTATTAGTGAATGATACACTCTCACCTGTAGTGATTGTTGTTTGTGATGCTGAAAATGTAGCTATTGCTTCCGGCTTTGGTTCATTTTCCGTTTCGGAACAGCCCAACATGAGCATTAGACTTAGTAACAATAAAGCGTGTGTTTTGAGTAGAAATTTCATGTCATTTAGGTTAAATCAAAGAACCAAATTGACATTATTCATTATTTAAAACCCTACAACCTGTGATCAAAAACAAAAAATTGTAAACGAACGGGTCAAAAATGGAGTGTGTAGCGAAATACTATCTACAACAAATAACTTTGTTTGATAATGAATTTGTAAAAATTGCTATTTTTGACGTTATGAAAAATCTACTCACAATAGCAATAATTATATTATTGGCTAGTTGCCAACAACGCAATTACCCTACTGGCAAAGAACCTGAAAACATAATCATACCTAGTCAAATGCAAGTAACCAAACTCATGATGAATGGTGAAAACAAAACTGACGAACTCGGAGAGGTACGTCTCACTTCCACACAATGGAGCGAGTATGATAAAGAAGGAAATGTGATTGGAGTTGCAGAAATCGTATCTGTAAACAACCGAACCATTGAAGTAAAATGGACAATGGCAGAAAATGGTGCCACTGTTGGTGATAACACTTTTTATGATTATCACATTCTCACTGATAAGGTGATTTTTACCATTTGGCAAAAGAATACCCAGAAAGGATATTTTGAAGCATCGTTGAAGTAAATTTACTTTAACTGATCTGCAAAATTTTCAACATCAAACTTTACATCATCCTCCCCTATTTGATCAAATGGATTTTCCAGGTGCTCCTGAATATTATCTAGGCTAACTAGTATAAAGCTAAATATGATCGGCATGAAATACTCCAAGCCGTGAGAGTATTCTTGTGCAGCATGTACAAAATATGGCCCGTACAACACTGGAAAGCTATAGATAAAAACCCGACTGTAGGCGCGTAAAGTAACAGGTGTACGGTACTGTTTTATTACCTTAATATTTTCAATATCAATTGTGAGTTTGCTCACATATTGGTTTACACGAGAAACTTCACCCAGGTACATATCCAGTTTACGCAATTTTTGCAACGCCATTGATAGTTCACTGATCCGTTCATAAACAGTACGTTCGGCCTCATTAAATTCTTTATCCTTTACACTGCACAGCTTTCTCAGTGTTGAAAAAACCTCAATTAGCTGCACCTTAATATCAGCAGTGAATGATTCGTTTGGAGACTCAATCCATTGTTGAGATGCCATATAAATAGCATTTAGATGTGCCTTGAAATCACTTAACAGCATGAGCGTCCGCTCTCTACGCTTATATGCACTATCAATAGAGAACACCACGGGAAACACAATAGCAATACCAATTATAGTAAGTGGAAAATCTGCCTGCAGGCCATAATAACCACAAAGCCATGTGGATAAGACCGCCAATATGGTAACAATAAAGGTCTTATAGTTTATGATTATAAATATGCTTCTAAATAGCTTCATAGGATTAATAGTAACACTACATCAAGTAAATCAAAATTTGAATTCCATCAAAGTGTTATTTTTTATCACTTTATTGTGAAAATATTTTGTGTAATGTAGCTTAGAAAAAATAATATCAATGAATAACATTTTACTATTAGGAATTCCTAGTGATTGGATTTACTTAATCATATTTATCTATTTGATACCTGGTATATTATGGCTTTGGGCACTGATCGATCTAGTGAAAAGTGAATTTTCGGATAAAAATATGAAGTTGGTATGGGCATTAATTATCATATTCATTCCATTCATTGGCTCTATCATCTATCTAATACTTGGCAGAAAGCAAAAATTACCTAGCTCACAGTAAGTAATTCATTGGAGGCAGCACGTTGTTTGGCATGAACAGTAAGCCAAGAGTCTAATCAGCTTAACTGTATCTGTATAGTCTCGTAAACTTGTATAAACCCAATGTTTATGAGATTTTTTAGTATAGCTATCATCACCTTTTTTACAATTGCTTGTTCAACTGCTCAAGAAAGAAAAGTCGGAGGACGTTGTGAAGGCTGCGAGGCGCTATTTGAGTATGGCGATCGACAATTAGACGCTACTGATACTTTACCGGGATTTGAAGCCGCCAGGGAAAAAATCAAACTAAGTGGCACTGTATTTAAATCTGATGGTAAAACACCAGCTGAAAACGTAATTATCTACGTATATCAAACTGATCAAAAAGGCATTTATCCAACAAAAGGTAATGAAATTGGTTGGGGAAAAAGACATGGATATATCAGAGGCTGGATGAAAACAGATGATTCTGGTAAGTATAGCTTTTATACGTTCAGGCCTGCATCATACCCAAATACTACTGTAGCTCAGCACATCCACATCACAGTTAAAGAGCCCGGTTTAATACCCTACTATATCGATGATTACAATTTTGCCGATGACCCCAATTTGAATGAAGGCCATTCTTCTAATCATAGAGGTGGCAATGGTCTTGTTAAGCTAAAAAAATCAGATAATGGGTTACTCGCTGCTTCCAGAGACATCATTCTGGGTAAGCATATACCTGGCTATTAGAATAGGATATCTGCATAAGCACCATTGGTATAGCTCTTACATGAGAGTTTTCCTTTTAGGGCATCTGGTTTAAACATCGATTTACCCAATAACATTCTCACGCACTCCTGAATACCTTCTGTGATGGAAGGGTGAGGGTGCACACATTCTGCCAATTCTTCAATTCCCTTATCCATACTTATAAGCAAGGCAACAGCTTGTATGGCACTTGAGGCATGGTTACCCACCACACGCATGCCGAGTATTTTCATATCCTCATCATCGGTTACCAATAATTTGATAAAGCCTTGTGTATTACGTTTGGCAATGGCTCGCGGAATACAAGAATAATCTAGCGTAACGACTTTGTATGGAATTTCCTTTTTTCGCGCCTGTATCTCGTTGAGTCCTACTCCCGCCACTTCAGGATTAAGAAACATAATAGTAGATATATTTTCGTAGACTAACTTTCTTTTAGGTTTCCCGAATATTCTTTCCACAGCATAGCGTCCCTCCAACTCCCCTACATTAACCAATGCAATATCAGCGGTAATATCTCCTACAGCATAAATATTTGGTACGCTTGTTTGCGTGTCATTATCTTCAATTCCACGATTGGTTAAAGCCACATTTACCTGACCATTGTCCCATAGATTTTCATAGTTGGGTACTCTTCCCACAGAGACCAGAGCCTTTTCTACATTAAATATTTCTTTGCGACCATCATCATACTCCAGCTCATACTCTACCCTACCATCTACAATATCCATTCTGATCAACTGCGAATTTCGGTGAATATGGACCCCTCGTTGCTCCATATTATCTTCAATCACACTTACAACGTCTTCATCCTCAAAAGGTAAAATTCTATCACCTTTATCAATAAGGTTAACTTTGGTTTTACCAAAACCAGAAAAAATAGTGGCAAACTCACAGCCAATAACACCGGCACCTAAGATTACCATGCTTTCAGGAAATTCCTCCAGCCCTTCAATGCCATCACTTGTGAGTATGACTTTTTCATCAATCGGGATATGTGGTAATTTTCTTGGTCGACTTCCCGTGGCCAAAATGATATACTCTGCCTGTACGGTCTCTTTAGAGCCATTTTTATCTTCTATCTCAACTTCATGCTGACTCAACAACTTAGCATTGCCATTGCGAAATTCCAACAATTCCGCAAAAGTAGATTCCTCTAAAAGATCCATATGATCTATGAGCATGGCTTTTCGCTCATCTACTGCTTTGGCTACCTCAGCTTTCACTTCCTGAAAATTGATATCCGGAACTTTTAAATTGAATCGCTTGAGATTTTTATTAACAGCACTTACCTCTCGAGAGATTTCCCACCAGGTTTTGGAAGAAAGTGCACCATTAGTAACACCTGCTCCTCCAACTTTAGATTTTTCGATTAGTAAGACTTTCTTCTTGAAATCGACCGCCCGCATAGCCGCTGCATAGCCAGAAGGACCTGCTCCGATAACAACTAAATCATATTTTTTCATAGACAAAAACCAACGTTGACATCTTAAATATAATGATTTATTCTTCAAATACTTAAATGAAGTAATTTTCTGAAAATGGATTAAAAAAACAAAACCCAATGACGCTTTCGTCACTGGGTTTTCAATATCAAAATTGAATAGGTTACCCACACATCGCCACCTGATTCAATTTTTGTTTTAACAAATTTCTGATTTCACCTATTGACTCGAAAAGTTGCTCGTAAGAATCTATAATAAAATAACGATCCTGAAATTTATCTTTCCTATATGGCGTATCAAGTATTTGAGATACATTATAATCAAAATGTTGAGGTTCATTGCTTAATGCAAATTTAGACTCTCCTGCAGAGCTTAATATACCTGCTCCATATATTCTCAAACCTTCCGTCTCTCTAATCAAGCCAAACTCTATGGTAAACCAGTATACTCTCGAAAGTAAATCGATGGCTACGGGATCATCAGCATACTCATGACCAATTTGGCTCAATGCTTGTAAAAACCTGGTAAATGGCCTGTTTGTTAGTAAGGGCACATGAGCAAACACATCATGAAACATATCAGGCTCCTCCAGGTAGTCAAGTTCACTCATTTTCCTCAACCAGGTAGTGGCGGGAAATTTCTTATTAGACATCAGTTCGAAGAAAAGTTGGTCATCCACAATACCCTCGACAGCCACTAGCTCCCAACCCGTCATCCATTCCAAAATGCTATTTGTAACTTTGAAATCAGGTATCTGATCTGCACAAAAATTAGTATGCTTAAGACCTTTTAAATATTCCTTAGTTGCTGCCTTAGGAAGGTTATTAATTTGTCTTGAGTACAAAATATTCCATACTTGCTGATCTTCCTGGGTATAATTTTCATATACCTGTTGCATATTTTTTAACGTTGGAATTTGTCGATCATTTTCAGTTACCTTCTTCATTTTTTTCAGGTTAGTTATTAAAAATTGGACATAAAAAAAGCCCCACTCTTGGAGTGGGGCTGTATATCTTAAAGTTATTGTTTGCTAAGCTATGTACATACGCATCCTACTCCGAGTTGGTTGATTCGGTAATAGTAATAATAATATGCGTTGTTGAACTGTTTCATTATCGCTAAAGTATGGAAGTATTATTAAACCCCCAAAGTGTTTGATACATATATTTGAAAAATGCAACATTAATTATTGCTACAGACATGTAAACGATGATAATATTTATTAAATTATAATATGAGAGTCGGTATACTATGGTTGGTTTTTATGGTTTATGGGATTTTGGCATCTGGTCAGAATGGTGTGAATTGGGCTGAAGCCCTAAAAACAGACAGTGCAACGCTTCATTGTTTCTGGTTTGATTCTGAGCCCTTTATTTACCCATCTGGTGATTCCGTAGCAGGAATAGAATATGATATGATAAATAAATTTGTTGCTTATACAAATGAAGCGTATAACACAAACATCTCAATCAATTGGATCCGTTGCAATAGCTTCAAGCAAGCATATGATACGCTCAAAAATATTGACATTCCAAATGCCTTTGGCGCCTCAGCTTTTTCGATTACTCCCGAACGTGCACAGGAAGTAAGTTTTACTTCTGGATATATACCCGACTTATCGGTAATAGTGTCAGATTACAACCTCCCAATTGCATACAATGAAGTTGAGTTTGACAGCATTTTTAATGGTAAAACAGCCATTTCGATAAGACAAACAACATTCGAACAGCATTTGGCTGACCTAAGAGCTCAAAGGAATATTAAGTTTGATATAAATTATATTTCTAGTTCCAGTAATTTGATTAACACTATTGCTCAAACTCCTAATAGCTTCGGCTACATAGACCTGCCTACCTACTTAAATGCTTTACAAGATACCATTAATGTGAAAAGGCAATATTTGTTTTCGTTCAGTAATCAGGGCATTGGTTTTATATTACCCATCAATTCCGATTGGTCAATTCCATTTACACATTTTTTCAATCAGGAAAACTTTGGAGACCTGCGAGATGAAATAATTGCGAATCACTTTGGTGTTGACGTGCCTTTTTTAATTAACAATATTGCTTCGGGAGCCGACATAAGTTCAAAGGATGAGGTGCTATTATTAACTAAAGAAAAAGAAATTCAATCTAAAGAACTCCTCGAATCGGCATTGGCTATACAAAGAGAAAATCTGACAGTCAAAGGATTTGTGATTGGTACAATCGTGTTGGTATTAGTATCGGTAATCACATTTAATCAGTACCGGTTGGCATCCAACGCCAACAAGATGCTCAATGAACAGAAGGTTGAAATAGAAAATCAAAACAAGCAATTAGTGGACTTAAATACTGAAAAAAATAATCTGATAAGTATATTGGCTCATGATCTGAGGGCTCCTATCAATAATATTGAAGGACTGGCATCTTTACTCGAACTTGACGGCACAAAGGATGATCGTAAGGAATACATAGCCCAAATTCAGAAATCTACTAAGCGACTTAGTTCCATGATTGAGAAAATTTTAGACGTGGAGTCCATAGAATCTAATAGGACTAACCTATCAATTGAGAATATAAGTTTGAAGGAAGTAATCGACCTTGTAATTGCAGAGTTTGAGGAAATGGCCAGAAAAAAATATATTACACTTAGCTCGGAAGTAGGCAATGAAAATTTGTCCATTTCTGGAGATAAAATCTTCACTCAGCAGATCGTGCAAAATCTAGTATCAAATGCGCTAAAGTTTTCTAAAAAGGGAACGTCTGTTGTTTTGAAGCTAAAAGAATCTCAAGATAAAGCACAAATCATTGTGAGTGATGAAGGGCCAGGTATTTCAAAAGCAGAACAAGCCAAACTTTTTAATAAGTTTCAGCGATTAAGTGCAAAACCTACAGCAGGTGAGCAATCTACAGGTTTAGGGCTTTCGATTGTAAAAAAGTATGTAGATCTAATGAATGGCTCCATAAGCTGTATTAGCGAGCTGGGAAAAGGGACTGATTTCATTGTTGAATTTAAAAAAGTCTAACTCAAAGATTGTGGTAATGTTAATTCAAAAATGGTGTACCCGCCATCTATTGCGTTTGCATTTAATTTAACTTCCCCTTTAAGCACTTTAGTGGCTGTTTTTACTGTGTATAACCCAAGTCCTGTACCAGAAACTTCATCCTGCCCAACAAAAAACATGTCAAAAATCTTATCTGCCACTGTTTTCGGAATCCCCACGCCATTGTCTTTTACCTGAATCGAAACACCAGAATTGTCGCTTGTAGTACATTCAACAATCACTTGTGCAGTTGTTCCATTTTTACCAAACTTTAATGCATTATCAATGAGTTGATAAAGCAGTACTTCGAGTATCTCTTCATCAGTTTTTAAATTAAATTGTTCGTCCTTTTCAATCTTTACATCAACCTCTTTCACCTCTTGAATCTTGTTAACAATACGTCCGATTAATTGATGGATATCAATATTTACCTCTTTGATCTCTGATGCTTTAAGTCTTGCTATATTTAATAAACTAAAAAAGACCTCATTCATCTCATCAGCTGTATTATTCAGACGGTTGACCAACTTTGTAATGTTTTCATCTGTAGTCTCTAAGGATAACAGATGACTAAGGCCCTGTAACCTGGCCAATGGGCCTCTTACATCATGAACAGACCTATAAATGAAGGTGTCAAACTCAGCATTTACCTCTAACAATTCATTATATGCGCTTTTAAGCTGTTCTGTACGCTCTTGTACAATGTCCTCAAGGTTTATATTAATCTTCTGAAGTTCTTTATTTTTCTCCTCGATTTGTTGCTGCTGTTTCTCAATTTCTAATTTCTGTTTTTCTATTTCTTCTTTCTGGTCTACTACTTCCTTTGTACGAATTTCAACCATTTTTGCCAGTTCGGCCTTTGCATTTTCCAGTGACTTTACACGCAACTTGTATACAATCACGACTAGCAGCATTGTAGCCACAATACACAATATGATAAACCCATTAGTTTGATAGAAAGATGGTTTTACATAGAAAGAAACCATGGCACCCTCATCATTCCATATCCCATCACTATTTGCAGCCCTTACTTTAAAAGTATAGTCTCCATATGGCAAATTGGTGTACGTTGTTTCGAGTTTCTTATCAGGTGTAAGCCAGGCGTCATCATAACCCTCTAGTTTATATTTGTACTTAACATCATTTGGAGCGATATAGCTTAAGGCCGCAAAAGTGATTGTCACACGATTTTTACCGGAAGGAATTGTAATTGCACTGTCTGTACGATAAAACTTACCATCAGCATTGAATGTTTCGATTTTCACAGGTGGCTCTTTTTGATTGACTTCGATATTTGTTGGGTCAATCATTTCTACCCCATTGCTTGTGGCAAAAAATAGACGGCCTTCTTCGTCCTTATAACTCATGCCAGAAGAAGTGGCCGATGTACTCTTTAAGCCATCGGCTTGTGTAAATAGTGATGATTTTATGGTATTAGTTTTACCATCAGCATAGTCATTCAGGATGCTTTTATGAACTCTAAAAACGGTGATATTTTTTTGATTTGTTGTAAACCAAAAATTACCTTTTTCATCTTCTAACATTTGAAATAGCGTATTACTTGGCAGACCATTTTGTGTAGTGATTTTTGTGAACTTTCCATCTTTTAATCGTGTCAAGCCTGCATTGCCACAAATCCAAAATACACCATCACTATCCTGAAAAGTTTTAAACACAAACTCTCCGGCCATGCCATCCCGAATATAATACGCCTTAAACTGGTCTTGATCATAGACATTTAGTCCATTGCGTGTACCTATCCAGATCTTACCTTCATCATCAGATTGGATGCTCATGATATACTCATGAGATAATCCATCTGCTAAAGAGTAATTTTTTATTGTATTATCAGGTTTGATAATGCTAATCCCATTAGTTGTACCAGCCCAAATGTTTTTATTGGCATCTTCAAATAATACCCTTACACTATTATTAACCAGTCCGGTTTCTGTATCAATCTTGGTGGGTTGGCCATTTTCATATTTGATCAAATAATCCTGCGTAGCAACCCACAGCCTACCTCGGCTATCTTTTAAACCAAATTTTAGTTTTGTATCAGAAAAATCATGGCCTATATCTAACGGTTCTAACCGGTTTGAATCTGGGTAGAGGATATCTACAGATGTTTCGTTTATGATATACAGACTTTGATCATTTCTTTTGATGATACAATGCACGATGTAAGGCTGCAAATCACTAGCACTTGATTGAGAGTAGTTGGTAAATTTTCCATCCCATAATTTGTACAACCCCTGGCGATACGTCCCAATCCAAACGTTACCTTCACTATCCTGAACCATTGAGGTAAAATCGTTTTCATACAATGGATGGCTTTGAGAAAAATATGACCAGGAACCATCATCTGCCATGCGTCCCATGCCTCTAAACGAACCGATCCACGGCATACCATTATGGTCAATAAAAGATGAGGAAATCATATTATTAGGTATACCATCATCAATAGTTAGATTTTTAAACTCGCCATTGCTTAATATAGATAACCCCTGGTCTGAGCCTATCCATAGCTGGTTGCCATGCTCGACTTTAATGTAATTGATATTGTTACTCAACAGACCATTTGACTCTGTATAGTGGTGAACAATTTTACCCGATTTTACCTTATACAAACCTCGGTTTGTAGTAGCTACCCATAAGTTGTTTTTGTCATCTACATCAATACTTTTTAAATGGTTTTTCTTTAAAGGTTCAGGCACCTCTTGATTTTTAAAAGTTTTACCTTCCTTATAGGCAAGACCATCGCTGGTGGCAATCCATATTCTCCCATCTTGGTCCTGCACTATTTCTTCAGTGAAATTACTCGGCAGACCATCATGAATTGTATAAATTTTTAGTTGACCATTGTCAACTGTAACTGCACCATTACCACTTGTTGCTGTCCAGATAACTCCAGCATTATCTTCATAGATGTAGGTAAACGAATTATTGATGATAGCAGGTGTATTGTAGGCACTATAGGTAAGGAAATCTATGCCATTAAAACGGGTGATACCACCATATGAAGCCATCCAAATATATCCATCTTTAGACTGAATAATATGGATGACTGCATTGTCAGGCAGGCCTTCTTTGCTATCCCAATGGTTGTAATTATACTGCTCTAAAGTTTTGTTAGGATCCAGACGGTATTGCCCAAAAAGAAGGGTGCTACTCAATAGAAAAATCGAGCCGAGTAAAGCCGTATGTCTTAAGACGATATTCACAATTGCCTTTAAAGTGAGGTATATGTAATATCGTCATAATCCTTGATTACACCAATAGCAGTTTTTTCAATAAATCAACATTAAATTGTTATAAACTTCTTTTCAAATCAAATACCTTTCTCATTTTCGAAATCAACTTTTCTGATTCTCTGAAATTCAAAGTTTGTTGCCCATCTGAGTAAGCTTCTTCAGGCTTTTCATGTGTCTCATAAATAATACCATCGGCCCCTGCCATAATGCAAGCCAAAGCCACAGGTTCTACATGATCTCTAATACCAATACCATGCGAGGGGTCTGCAATTACAGGTAAGTGTGTTTTTTCCTTAAGGATTGAGATAGCATTGATATCCATGGTATTTCGAGTAGCTTTCTCATAAGTCCTTATACCGCGCTCACAAAGCATCAGGTTTTCATTACCCGCAGAGAAAACATACTCTGCCGAGTAAAGCAACTCATCAATTGTGCCGGATATGCCTCTTTTAATTAAAACTGGTTTGTCTACTTTCCCGAGCTCATCAAGCAGGTTGAAGTTTTGTGTATTTCTAGCACCTACCTGATATATATCGATATAATCGTGCATTTCTTTGATTTGCGAGACCTGCATGACTTCAGTAATGATTTTGATACCAGCTTTCCTTGCTTCGGTATACCAGGTCTTAAGGCCGTCAATACCCATCCCTCTGAAAGAATAGGGAGAACTCCTTGGTTTAAATACTCCGCCACGCATGATTTTAACATCATTGGCTACCAAATGATCAATGGTCTTTTTTATCTGATCTTCCCCCTCGATCGAGCAAGGCCCAGCCATGATGGCCATGCCTCCGTCTTTAATGACAACACCATCACCCAGATCAATTTCTGTTGACTTTACCTTCCATTTTTTAGAGACCAATTTGTAATCATCAGAAACGATATGAATGTCACTGATTCCTTCCATAAAACCAATGTCTCTGATGTCAAATTCTTTCTTCCCAATGCCAATGATATAGCTTCCTTTTTGGGTGTTTACCTCAGTGGTTTTGTATTTGAGTTGGTTTACTCTGTCGATTATAGCTGACTTAGCAGTAGGATTTATATTGTTTGATAGTTGTATGATCATGCCTTTATTTCTTTTATAAATGAGTTTATGTCTTTTGTTAAATCTTTACTGCTCGCCAATAGTTTAATGAAAGCACTTCCAATGATGGCCCCATTGCTATTTTCACAGGCTGACATAAAGGTTTGGTTATTTGAAATGCCAAAACCAACCAATGTTGGGTTAGACAATTTCATTTGTTTAATTCTTTTAAAATAAGTCGTTTGGGTCTCCCCGAAGCTATCCTGAGCTCCTGTAGTACTTGCCGAAGAGACCATGTAAATAAAGCCATGGGTCTCATTATCAATTTGTTTTATCCTACCTTGACTTGTTTGTGGAGTGATGAGAAACACGTTATGCAACCCGTGATTTTCACAGATTTCTTTATAGTCCGATGCGTAAACATCAATAGGCAAGTCAGGAAGTATTAACCCATCTATGCCACATGCTTCACATTTTCTACAAAACTGTTCAAAGCCATACTGCAATACTGGATTAATGTATCCCATCAATATCACCGGGATACTTACAGTCTCTCTTAGCTTTTCAAGTTGTTTAAACAACAGGTTGATGGTCATGCCATTATCAAGGGCCTTTTTATTACTCTCCTGGATGGTTGGGCCATCGGCTATTGGATCAGAAAATGGGATACCTATTTCGATCATATCAGCTCCAGCATTTTCCAGCTTTTCAGCAATACCCAAGGTGTCTTTTAGCTCAGGAAATCCGGCTGTGAAGTAAATAGAAAGTATCCGACCTTCTTTTTCTTTAAATAATTTATCTATTCTGTTCATTTTTCTGGTTTCTGGGTTACTGGTTACTGGGTTGCTGGTTACTGGTTGCTGGTTGCTGGGTTGCTGGTTGTAAGTGTACTCCTTCCAACTTCACAATTCCCGTTTCTAACTTCCAGCTTCTAATACTTTCCCCATTTGATATATGTCTCAAGGTCTTTATCCCCTCTGCCCGAAAGGTTTACTACCACCACATCGTCTTTTTTAAACTCCATCTGCTCCAATGCAGCTAATGCATGAGCTGTCTCAATAGCTGGAATAATACCCTCTAATCGGCTTAAACCTACTCCGGCCTGCATGGCTTCTTCATCAGTTGCGCTTAAAAACTTCACTCTGCCTGTTTCAAATAAATGTGCATGTATAGGCCCTATGCCTGGATAATCAAGACCAGCGGAAATACTGTATGGCTCCACTACCTGACCGTCTGGTGTTTGCATCAAAAGCGTTTTACTACCGTGCAATACACCTGATTTACCAAGTACAGTTGTAGCTGCTGACTTACCGCTTTGCACCCCCAGACCTGATGCTTCGACAGCAACCAGTTGTACACTTTCCGCATCCAGGTAATGATAAAAGCTACCCGCTGCATTACTTCCCCCTCCAACACAGGCAAAAATATAATCCGGATTTTCATTTCCAGTTTGTGCTCTCAATTGAGATTTCATCTCAGCACTAATCACGGCCTGAAATTTTGCCACCATATCAGGATAAGGATGGGGACCTACCACAGAACCAATGATGTAATGTGTATCATTTGGATTATTGATCCAATGCCTCATCGCTTCATTGGTAGCATCTTTTAATGTTTTGCTACCACTTTCAGCTGGTCTCACTTCTGCACCTAAAATTCGCATTCGCTCCACATTGGGCTTTTGTCTTTGCATATCGATCTGCCCCATGTAAATGATACAATCAATACCCATCAGCGCACAGACTGTAGCTGTAGCCACCCCATGTTGACCAGCACCTGTTTCGGCAATTATCTTTTGCTTTCCGAGTTTCTTTGCCAGAATAATCTGGCCGATTGTGTTATTTACCTTGTGTGCCCCTGTATGACATAGATCTTCCCTTTTGAGATAAATTTTAGCTCCATATTTTTCCGAAATACGCTCACCAAAATACAGTGGAGTTGGCCTGCCTACATAATCTTTAAGCAGGTATTCAAACTCATTTCTAAACTCATCACTCTCAATAATCGATAAGTAATTATTTTTCAGCTCTTCGATATTAGGGTATAGCATCTCAGGAATGAAAGCACCTCCAAACTGACCATAATACCCTTTTTCATCTACCTGATATTTCATTGCATTTGCTCTTTTAAATTCTTTAACATCTCCAGATTTTTTAACCCCGGTTCAATTTCAAACTTGCTATTTACATCTATGGCATAAACCTTTAAATTTTCCATTTTCAAGGCTTGCTGTGCCTCTTCAAGACCAATACCTCCACTAAGAATCACCGGTTTAGAAAGTTCTATATCTTTTAATTTTTTCCAATCAAACGACCTCCCCGTACCACCAAAATTTTCATCTCTGGTATCAAACAAATAATAATCGATGTCTTCCGCATAATTTTCCAATAAGTCTTGATCAATTTGTTCATTGCCGGAAAACACCTTAATTATTCCCACATGACTGTGTAGCGCCTTGCAGTAATCTGCTGATTCATCACCATGAAGTTGTACTATATGCAACCCATCCTTATTCACTAATTCTTTTACACGTTCCAAAGACTCATTGACAAAAACTCCTACTTTGCATATTGCATTGATTTTACTCACATCTAAATCACCTACATATCTTGGTGATTTTTTGTAGTAGATAAATCCTGCCAGGTGAGGGTTTATTTCATCTATCACCTCCTTTGCATTATCCCTAAGGCCACAAACCTTTAGTTTCACCTTAGACATAAGTCTTCTCTTCAATTTGTGCTAAACTCTCAATAAACCTGGCACATGATTTTTCTGGCCTACCCGAAGCCATAAAGCGCTCACCAATTAAAAAACCATTGAACCCATGCGTCTTTAATTCAGCAATAGTCTTTGGATCACTGATGCCACTTTCGGATATTTTCACAAAATCATCAGGTATCATTTTGGATAAACCAATGGAGGTTTTTATATCCACCTCAAATGTTTTCAAGTCTCTGTTATTCACTCCGACAAGGTCTACATTTTCATTGATGGTGGCGTAAAGCTCTGTCTCATTGTGTACTTCGAGTAATACCTCCAGACCGAGTGACCTGGCCTTTTCACCAAACGTCTTTATCTGCTTAGCACTTAGTGCTGCTGCTATGAGTAGAATAGCATCTGCTCCAATGGATTTAGCCTCGATGATTTGATACTCGTCAACAATAAAATCTTTTCTTAAAATCGGGCAGAAATTATATTTTCTGGCCTTTGTAAGATCTTCATTTTTACCACCAAAATAGGTTTCGTCTGTAAGTACCGACAAAGCTGAAGCACCTGCCTGCATATAGCCAATGGAAGTCCGCTCTACATCTACATGGGCATTAATTATACCTTTTGACGGTGATTTACGCTTTATTTCAGCGATTATACCAGACTTATCTTCCCTTAATATATATTTCTTAAGAGAAACGGTCTGACTTTCAAAATACAAACTCTGCTCCAGCAGTTTTACAGGAAAAAATGATTTCTTCTCCGCTACTTCCTTGTGCTTATGTGCTATAATTTCATCTAGTATATTCATGCCCCTATGTTTACAGTTGTTTTCTTTTCGTTTGAAATTAGTTTTTTAAATGCCTTGTAAGCCTTACCAGACCTGAGCGATTCAGTTGCTCTTGCTAATGCCACTTCCAGACCTTCCTGTTGTCGTGCAGCATATATTGCCATACCGGCATTTGCAATTACTACTGACTGCTGTGCTTCTGTGCCGTTACCTTTCAAAATAGATTCGAATATTTCAGCTGACTCTTTTATAGTATTACCCCCTCGTAATGCCTCTTTAGCTACTTTTTGCATTCCAATATCTTCAGGGGACAATATTTTTTCTCCCTCATTAGAAATCATCTTAAAATCACTGGTCAGTGATATTTCATCGTAACCTTCCAGAGTATGTAAAATCACAAACGACTTATCAGTTTGTTGGTACAGGTAGCCATATAATCGAGCCAATTCCAAGTTAAAAACGCCCACAAGCTGTTTTTTAGGCATGGATGGATTTACCATTGGCCCAAGCATATTAAAGAATGTCTTGACCCCTAACTCCTGCCTTATAGGAGCTACATTCTTCATGGCAGGGTGAAACAACGGAGCATGAAGAAAGCAAATATTTGCTTCATCAAGGCTTCTCTTTAAATCATCAGCATTATTGGTAAACTCATAACCGAAATGCGCCAATAGGTTTGAAGAACCGCAGATAGACGACACCCCATTATTACCATGCTTAGCTACAGACTGCCCTGCTCCTGCCACAATAAATGATGCGAGCGTACTGATATTAAAAGTATCTTTTCCATCGCCACCTGTGCCACATAAATCTATGGCATCATATGCATCAATGTTGAGTGGCACACAAAGCTCCAGCATCGCATCTCTGAACCCTTCCAATTCATCCACTGTGATTGATCTCATCATATAGACCGTGAGAAATGCGGCTACCTGGCTTTGGTTGAATTTGCCTTGAGCCAGCTCAATTAAGATTTCCCTGGCTGTTTCCTTGTCAAGTGACTTATGCTCGATTAATTGATTCAGTATCTTTTTCATGTTAATGCTTTACCCAGTTATTAATAATTGATTGGCCGTGCTCAGTTAAGATCGACTCCGGGTGGAATTGCAACCCTTTGACATCCAATGTTCTGTGAGTTATTGCCATTATATTTCCATTAGAATCTCTGGCAGTTACTTCTAACTCATCCGGTACTGACTCTTGCAATATCGCCCAGGAGTGATAGTGACAACCTCTGAAAGTCTCCGGAACACCCTTAAAGAGGTAGTCTTCACTTTTCAGAACACTTATTTCACTTGATACACCATGTAATACATTAAATAAATTGTAAAGCTCAGCGCCATAAACTTCCCCTATACCCTGATGTCCGAGACATACACCTAAAATAGGTTTCTCATTACCGTAGGTCTTAATTACCTCTTTCATGATGCCTGCCTCATCGGGTATTCCAGGCCCTGGAGACAATAAAATTTTATCGTATTTCGCTACATCTTTAATGCTTATTTTATCATTTCTAATGACGTCAGGCTTATAGCCAAGTGACCTCAAAATATGCACAAGGTTGTAGGTAAACGAGTCGTAATTATCTAATACAAGTAGTTTCATTATTGTATGTTTATTTTTTGTGCCGACTCGATTGCTTTCCTTAATGCTGCTAGCTTATTATGAACTTCCTGTAGCTCACTTTTAGCAGATGATTTTGCTACCACTCCAGCACCCGCTTGAAAATGCAAGGTATTGGCCTGCGCTAAAAAAGAACGAATCATTATGGCGTGATTGAAGTCTCCATTAAAACCGAGAAATCCAATGGCTCCTCCATAATAATTCCTACTTGTATTTTCATACCTATCTATAAGCTCTAAAGCCCTGTGTTTTGGCGCTCCTGAAAGCGTACCGGCAGGAAATGTATCAGCCACCAATTTTAGTGGTGAAGTATGTTCGGCCAGTTGACCAGTAACTTTAGACACCAAATGAATGACATGAGAGTAATATTGAATTTCTTTAAATACTTCAACTTCAACTTTCTCTGAATTTCGACTTAGGTCATTTCTGGCCAAATCAACCAACATTACATGCTCTGCATTTTCTTTTTCGTCTTCTGTCAAGGCCTTAGCCAACTCAGCATCCGAGCTGTCATTTCCAGTTCTTTTGAATGTGCCAGCAATGGGATATATGCTTGCCTCAGTACCGTGTATTACTATTTGAGATTCCGGAGAAGATCCAAAAAGTTTGAAATTGCCATAGTCAAAGTAGAATAGATAAGGTGAAGGGTTAATACTTCTCAGCGCCCTGTATACATTAAACTCATCGCCTTTAAAAGCCTGCTGAAACCGTCTTGACAGTACAATTTGAAATACATCGCCCCTATTGCAATGCTTCTTTCCCTCTAATAGAATTTCAAGAAATTGTTCATCAGTGTAATTGGAGGTCTCCTCACCTTCAATTTGAAAACCAAATTGTGGATTGTTGTTGGAGTTAATCAGCGACTCGATATAGCCCATTTTACCCTTTTTCTCAAACGGCTGGACTTTGTGTTCAAAGATGTAAAGTTCGTTTTTGAAGTGATCGATTACTATGACATAGCGGTATACACGATAGCAAACTTCTGGTATATCGCTGGTATCATTTTCCAGTTCGATTTCCTCAAAGTATTTTACCGACTCATAACCCAGATAACCAAACAACCCATTAGTTACAAACTTGAAATCAGTTGATTCCTCAGCTTTAAACTTATTTCTAAATTCATCCAGTTCAGTCAATAGAGACTCTCTACTGACAGATTTGGTCTCAGCTTTACCATCAGGATAGTCAATTTTTAGTTTCCCTTTCGTGACTTCAAAAGTGGCAATCGGATCGCAGCAGATATATGAAAAACTATTTTCGTTGCCATGATAATCGGAACTTTCAAGCATAATACTCTCTGCGAACTGATCTCTAAGCCTTAGATAAATACTTACAGGCGTAAGCGTATCTGCCAGCAGTTTTTTATAGGTTGTTTTTAAGTCGATTTTATTCATCAATTATTTTCATTTGTCATTGTTATAAAAATAAAAAAGGGCTTACTGAGTGAACAGCAAGCCCCTATACTATCTACATAGTGGTTCCGTTCACTCAAAAAGTGTTAAATGCCACCACCAATGTTTGTTTGTCTTTATTTTCATTTCTTTTTAGTCACAAAAAAAGGCTTGCTGAATGAACAGCAAGCCTTAGATTTTATATTATCTATATACAATAACGCTGTTCACATTCCTATTTAGGAAGATGCCACCACCAAGCGTTATGTATGTTTATGTTTCTCATCGAAGTGCCAAATATATATCAGATTATTTTAAATCAAAACACCTTCTATAAATAAGTTACTTTTTGTCGTCTTTTTTCGGTGCGGCTTTCTTAGTTGTCGTCTTTTTGGCTGTCGTTTTCTTAGCTGTCGTCTTAGAGGCCGTTGCTTTCTTGGTGGTAGATTTTGCCGCTGTTTTAGTCTCTGTTTTTGGCTTTGCTTCTGCAGCTTTAGAGGCCTTAGCAGGTCTGTTTACTTCAATTTTGTTCTTTTTATTTTTTGACTTTGGCCTTCTTACACCGTAAGAGCCCATAGCAATTTTACCTTTCTTAGTTTTTCTATCTCCTTTTCCCATAGTATAGTTATTAAGTTAGATTCTAGTCTAAAATAAGCAACTCAGCTAACAAATTCCAGCTAGAAGGCTTTTTATAGAACTTATTATTAACCATTTTGTTTTGAGTAGTAAATAATAAGGTATGGCAAAACCAAGCATCGAACTCATAGAGGCATTAAGAAACACGGTCAAACAACTTCAATACTCTGACCAATATCAATGGGGCCATATGGGCAGTTGTAATTGCGGCTTTCTCGCACAGGAAATCAGTAAACTATCAAAAGATCAAATCCACTCCAGGGCTATGCAAAAATATGGCGACTGGAATGATCAATTAAATGACTACTGCCCTACTAGTGGAATGCTTATGGATGACCTTATCACTCAGATGCTTGACTTTGGGCTAGATACTGATGATCTAAGAAATTTAGAAAAGCTTTCTGATACCAAAGTTTTAAGGAGACTGCCAACTAACAACAGATATCTATCTCAAAATAAAAAGTCTGATGTAATTAAATATATTAAGGCATGGGTTGATTTACTTGAGGAGCAACTTACAGCTACGGTTCATGTGCCACAGCCAAAAAGTATTCAAGTAACCGAGTTTGCCAAGTGATGAATTTTGTAATTTTGTGACTCATCATATCAGAGCAAATGCAAAACGTAGTACACGAATACTTTAAGAAGACTTTTGATAACCTGACCATCATTGTACAGCTTAATCCTGTTAATTATACAGGCATCGAACTTACCATTGCCAATGGCGAAGTAGAAAAGCGCAAGCTAGAATTTGATGAAGACATCTATGAAGACCTGAAAGTTGATGGTTTTGAACAGGCCAGTGCGCTTGAGTTTAATTTATATCTAAAGGGATTGACCCATTAGTGTACTTCCCACTCCAACGAATACTTTGAGCTGCCTGAGTTGTGGCTCAAATCAGTATTAAAGGGTCCTCCACGTTCGTTTACAAGCATTGAGAAGACGCCTAATTTGTCATTGGTCGTCAGTAAGTCATAATCCCATAGCTCCAATGCTACAATTTCTCCTTTTGCTACACCCGCAATGTCAAAATTAACCTCATGATTTCCTTCAGTCACTTTCTTATACTTCGAATCAAGAGGCCAAACACGTTCTTTTTTAAATTTAATAAACACTTCATCTCCATCTGATTCATCTTGTCTATAACAGTTCAGACCTATAATGTGCAAGGTATACGTGTTTGGGTTTTGCATGGCTTTAGCTGTTTTTTATACAATTTAAAAAAAGTAGGCATTAGCCCTTATTCTTTATTGTAAAATTTGTGGCATTTAATGATTAACGCTTACCTTTGCATTGGCAAATCAGTACGACCAGCTCCTGCTGAACTCCCCCAGGACCGGAAGGTAGCAAGGGTAGGCGGTTGTAGCGGTGCGATACTTGATTTGCCTTTTTTTGTTTTCACTTTTTCATAATATCTTTATCACCTTATTAAATCTCTAACTCCCAGCACATGAAATTCTTTATCGACACAGCAAACCTCAACGAAATACAAGAAGCTTATGATTTAGGCGTACTTGATGGCGTGACTACAAACCCATCTTTAATGGCCAAAGAAGGTATCACAGGTGAGGAAAATGTGAAGAATCATTATAAAGCAATTTGCGATATTGTTGATAACAATGTAAGTGCAGAAGTAATAGCCACTGACTTCGAAAACATGGTAAAAGAAGGAGAAGCTTTGGCTAAAATTGATGATAAAATTGTTGTTAAAGTACCTATGATCAAAGATGGTGTGAAAGCACTCAAATATTTCAGCAACAATGGTATTAGAACAAATTGCACACTAGTATTTTCTGCTGGTCAGGCTCTATTGGCTGCCAAAGCGGGTGCTAATTATGTATCTCCATTTATTGGACGACTAGACGACATCGGAACCGATGGCTTGACACTTATTGAGCAGATCGTTCATATTTATGATAATTATGGTTTTGGAACGGAAGTACTTGCCGCCAGCATCAGACATACCATGCATCTTATCCAATGTGCCGAAATCGGTGCTGATGTGGCGACCTGCCCGCTAAACGTAATTACAAGTCTATTGAAACACCCACTTACAGATGCTGGCCTGGAAAAATTCCTGGCAGATCATAAAAAAGCAAATGGATAAGTAATATGTCGTTTTCTTCTGACCCTGTCGTAAAAGTTAAAGACGCCACTATTTTTCAGGATAATAACAGCGTACTAAGCGATGTTAATTTTGAAATAGAAAAAGGTGAGTTTGTCTTTCTTATTGGAAGAACGGGTGGAGGAAAAACATCATTATTAAAAACTTTATATGCAGATCTTTCTTTAAGACTTGGTGAGATCAATGTGGCTGGTTACAGCATTCATAAAATCAAACCCAGCGAAGTGCCTTTATTAAGGAGAAAGCTAGGAATCATTTTCCAGGACTTTCAACTTTTCCCAGACAGAACTGTAGCTGAGAATTTACTCTTTGTAATGAAAGCCACAGGCTGGACAGATAAAGCCAAAATGAAAGGTCGACTTACTGAAGTATTGATGCGTGTGGGACTTGGATCTGTGGCATCTAAAATGCCTCATCAACTATCAGGTGGTGAGCAGCAAAGAATAGTTATCTCCAGAGCATTAATTAATGAGCCAGCCATGCTCATTGCAGATGAGCCTACAGGAAACCTTGATCCGGAAGTGTCGAAAGGTATTTTTAAAATATTTCAGGAAATTAATAAGAGCGGAACAGCCGTGCTCATGGCAACACATGACCACAAGTTGGTAAAGGATCACCCCGCAAGAGTGCTAAAGTGTGAAAAAGGCAAATTAATGGATTCTAAAGTAGAGAAGTTTGAGCTAACAACTGATTTATACTAATCAGACATTTACTTCCCTATCATTCACATCATCATCAGTATCGTCTAGCTCCTGCAATTGCTCATTGAGAATATCTATTCTTACCAATAAATTTAGAATTAAAGCATCAACAACCTTTTTGCTTGGGTTAGCATCCATCTCCTCTTTCAAGACTAAATACATGGCATCAAGTTTTTGTAAATCTTGCTCAAAATCCTGATCGATGCGTATGTCTTTAGCCTCATAGTCGTAAATCAAGGATTTTTTTTCTGAAATGAGCTCAAAGTAATAATCTTCTACAGCTTTAAATTCACCCGCCTCTGCAATGCTACTATTTGATTGATCCTGAAATTCGGAGAAATAAAGCGTAGTACTAAGGCCAATGGTTGAGACAAAGAATATAACGGCTGCCGCCTTCCATACCCAATGGAGCGTTGGTTTATCATTCAATGTAGCTGCAATTTTTTCCCATACTGCTGGTCGCGGGTTTTTATCATCAAAAGCCGCTCTGTTTTCCTTAACCAGTTGTTCCAAATTGTCCTTCATAATTGCCCTCCTTGTTTAAGATTTCTCGCAATTTCTTTTTTGATCTGTTAAACTGAGATTTTGAAGTAGACTCTGAAATATCCAAAATTTCAGCAATTTCCCGATGATCATACCCTTCTAATAAGTACAATGAAAATACTACCCTATATCCATCTGGAAGCGCTAACAGGGCACTTTTCACCTCGTCAACCGTATGAGTAAATTCTGCTTCCTCTTTATAATCATCTACCGCATAACGATCGTGATCCTCAATCGGTACAACCTCAACCTTATTTTTTTTAATGAAGTTGAGAGATTTATTGATAACTATCCGTTTGAGCCATGCCCCAAATGAGGCTGTTCCGCTATAGGAAGAAAGGTTTTTGAATGCACTCACAAAGGAATCCTGCAGCACATCCTCTGCATCATCTCGATCATTGGTTATGCGGTAGCAAACATTAAACATTGCCTTAGAATAGAGACGATAGAGCTCAGATTGAGCATACCTATCCCCTGCCAGGCAACGACTTATTATATCCTCATGAATATTTTTGTACTTTTCTTCCAAGCAGCGCTGTTTTACTACTTAAAGACAGTAAAGTACAAGTAAGGGTTGCAATTTTTGTGAATTACTTATCCAATTCGGCCAAATTTTCTTTAGCGAGAGCAAACTCAGGAGCTATAGCCAGTGCTTGCTGGAAGAAATCTTTTGCTGTAGCTGTGTTACCTTGTGCTTTGTTGATCAATCCTTTGAGGTTTAATAAAGCCACTTTGATAGGGTACTCTTTTTGCTCATTATTCTCTGTAAAAACAGCATTCATTTCTTCTGTTTCTTTTTTAGAAAGTAAAATGTCTGCATTGGTTATGCTTTCCTGGTATCTCCCCAATTCATACTGTAAGAAAGCAATTTTGTATAATACCTGATAGTCATCTGTTTTGAGGTAAAGGCTCTCATACTTATCAAGGGCTTTATCCTTGGCACCCAGGTTCTCCAATGAATTTGCTGCGATCTCAAGGCCACCCGTATGCTCAGGGTTTCTGGCTGTTAAGTCATTTGCAGTAAGTGCCGCTGAAGGGTACTGCTGCATTTGAAAATAAATTGCCGATAGGGAATATAAAATTGAGTCGTTTTGAGGGTTTTCTACAAGCAGGCTATACAGCGCATCTTTTGCTACGCGATAGTCATTATATCTTAGTGCCGCCTGGTATTTAAAAGCATAGTGATTACTAAATATTTGTCTTGCTGTTGGTTGCTTTTCCTTACTCTGCATTGTTGGTTCTCCGCTCTGAGAGAACGCTGCAATAGAAACGAGTAAAAATAGTGCTGTTATTGTTGATTTTAACATAGTTATATAATTTTTCAAGATGGCAAATGTAATTAATTTTCCATTACTTTTTTTAAGCCTTTAGACTTAGCAATTTTCAACATATACGATCGTGCTTCATCTGAGTTGTTTTTAATTTTACCTTCCAAAATTGCTTCTTTGATTTCTTCCTTAATCTCACCGACAATCCTGCTCGGTTTTAGGTCAAAAGTCTTGATTATTTCATCCCCAGAAATCGGAGGTTGAAAATTTCTGACTTTATCCTTTTCTTCAACGGACTTCATTTTCCGCTCTACCTTAGTAAAGTTTGATAAATACTTTTTAACCTTCACATGATTTTTAGAAGTAACATCTGCCCTACATAGAAGCAGCAAATCTTCCACATCATCACCAGCTTCAAATAGAAGCCTTCGTATTGCTGTGTCGGTAATATTGTCTTTAACTAAAGCTATTGGCCTTAAATGGAGTCTGACAAGCTTTTGTACAAAGTCCATCTTTTCGTTTAATGGCAACTTCAGTCTTCGGAAAATTTTTGGGACCATCCTCGCACCCTTATCTTCATGACCGTGGAATGTCCACCCTACTTTCTTGTCAAACCTTTTAGTCGGAGGTTTTGCAATGTCATGCAAAATGGCGGCCCACCGTAACCACAAATCATCAGATTTTTCAGCCACATTATCAAGCACCTGCAGGGTATGATAAAAATTATCCTTATGTGATTTGCCATCTATTGTTTCTACACCTTGCAAATCCACCATCTCTGGAAAAATATGGTGCAACAGACCGCTATGAAAAAGTAGCTTGAAGCCGTATGAAGGTTTGTTAGACACAATAATTTTATTGAGTTCTGTTGAAATACGCTCCATAGAGACTATGTTAATTCTATCCGCGTTTTCGGTAATTCCTTCAAATGTATTGGGCTCTATATCAAATGATAACTGAGAGGCAAATCGTATGGCCCGCATCATTCTTAAGGGGTCATCTGAAAATGTTAAGCCAGGCTCAAGCGGTGTCTTTATCGACTTTCTTTTAAGATCTTTAATCCCTTCAAAAGGGTCGATGAGCTCCCCATAACTATCTTTTTGCAAGCTTATAGCCATTGCGTTGATTGTAAAATCACGCCTGTTTTGATCATCAACCAGGGTGCCGCCTTCCACAATTGGCTTTCTACTGTCCTTTCGGTAAGACTCCTTTCTTGCACCAACAAACTCAAGCTCCCAATCTTTGTGCTTGATCATTGCAGTACCAAAATTTTTAAAGACACTTAAGTTGGTGTTGTCAAGCTTCTTGGCTACAGCAGTGGCCAGTTCAATGCCACTTCCGACACACACAAAATCAATATCCTTAGAGTTTCTCCTTAATATCAAGTCGCGCACATAGCCTCCAACAATGTATGTCTCCACACCTAATTTGGTGCTACAGTTGGCAACAATCTCAAAAATATTTGAATCACTTAGATGTGAAGAAAAATTCATAAATACTAACGACTTGTGTTATCTGGAACACACCTTTTACGATGCAACCACAAATCTAGCACTTAATTGATTAGCCTGAAACTCTTGTTTATCTCTATTTAATAAAAGTGGGACACGGGATAAATTTGTCCTTGTGTTTGGTCTTATTCCTTATAGCAATATCGACACTATATTTTATTGACACTTCATGCGCACCACCAGAAACGGAGCTGAGCTCTGAAACGGTGAAATCATAGCTGTAGCCTATTTCAAGATTATCAAATTGCATTCCCAGAATAAGTACAATCGCGTCTTGAGAGGTATTATCCTTTGCATTTTGCTGAATAGGTATACCTCTATACCATGCGCCAATCATTATAGGTGAATACATAAAATGAAGACCTATATCCAACTGATCGAAGTTGCCTTGATTTTGATAGACAAATGAAGGCGATATACTTGATATTCTGTCCCTTTTAAAAACTCCATTGTACAGTGGAATCTTGACACCAGCATGTATCGATGTTTTCATAGGGACTTTACTTTCCTCTTCTAACAAAGATCGATTCGGCTGATTGATATGACTGGCAGAAAAACCAGCCCAGAAAGTTTTATTATAGATAAGAATACCGCTTCCGAAGTCAAAATAATTAGCAGATCCGAGGTTATTTAATACCTGTGAGTCAGTAGTTGGCGCATTGCCATCATCAGAAAAGTCGAGCTGATCTCCAAAGACTAATTTATTAAAATCAATATCTCTGATACCATAGCCAAAGGAGAGCCCTGGTGTAACAACCCATTTATTTGATAACTGAATTTTATAGGAGTAAATAAATTGCAGCGAAGTTGACTTAAGGTCTGCTGAACCTGCTTTATCTACGGTTGCCAACAGCCCTACCCCACTTTTTAGATCGGCTAAATGGTAATCATATGAAAATGCGTAAGTAACGTAACCACTTGCAATACTTGGCCATTGATTTCGATAGTTGGCAATCAACCTATGATTGTTACCCGTACCAGCAAATGCAGGGTTTAAGTATAGTGGTGCGGCATAATATTGCGAGAAATGTGGGTCTTGAGCTTTAAGGTCTCCCAACCCGCAAACTATTATGAAAACTATCGATATGATAATGACATTCCTCATCTTATTAAATTCACATCCCCTACGCGCGTTCCTTTTTCACCATTTTCATAAACTAAGTTTAGTTTATAGATATAGACATCCTGAGGCATCAACTTTCCATTATAATAGCCATCCCAGCCTATATTTTTATTCTTAGACTGAAATAACAACTCTCCCCATCTATTGAAAATAAGCATCTCAAATTCAACCACCTGTTGTGTCATAGGTAAGAAAATATCATTGGTTCCGGGAATTCCGCCAGTTTCACCACCAATTGGGCCTTCTGTGTTTGGTGAAAAAGCATTAGGAATAAGTACTCTACCAACAGCTTTGGCTTCAACAATTCCAATTCTTGTAAGTGTATCTGCACAACCGTTGCTTGCTCGGGCGATTAACGAAATGTCGTAAACCCCCTCTTCTTGATAATAATGAATTGGTTCCGCATCATTAGAGCCATTGCCATCACCAAAGTCCCACTCAAATTGTGATGCATCAATGGATCGGTTTGATAAATAAATCGGATTGTCTGGTACCAAAACAACATTTGGTCTTACTTCAAATGCCGCCACTGGCTGTGCCAGCACCTCAATAATATCCGTTTTCGTCTCTGTGACTGTGTCTTCAAGAATATTGGTTGCCGTGAGCGAGACAGTATATATCCCCGGTTCATAATATGTATGTATAGGGTTTGGCGCCTGTGACGTACCCTGCCCATCTCCAAAATCCCATAAATAGCTATCAGGCTCAGCATATTGCGTCAAATTGGTAAACTCCACAGTTAATGGCACGCAACCACTTGTCACATCAAAATCAAAATCAACTAAAGGAGGAATAGGATTAATCGTTACCGTTTGTACAGCTGTTTCAACACATTCATCCTGGGTTACGGTAAGTGTAATGGTGTAAGTGCCATATGTTGCGTAGGTATGACTTGCGATGTTTGGGTCGGTGGACGTAAAACCATCATCGAAATCCCACAAATAATCCCACGGGCCATTATTCGTTGTATTTGTAATATCAACTGTCGCATCAGGTAAAGTTTGATTCAGAGGACTAGCAGAGAATCCGGCATTGATATCAAGTAATTGAGGTACTGTATAGGCTTCAGTTGTCATTGCACTACTACAATTGGCAAAATTCTCAGTGATTAACTCGATAGTGACATTAATGTCATTATTGTTTTTATTAACCGTATGAATAATGAATGGGTCAGATCCTGAAGAAGTATTAATGATGGCTCCATTCTCGCGGACTGTCCAATTATATGAAGTGAGCCCTTGTTGTATGGCATCAGCCTTGACAGTCATCAGCTCACAATCAAATGCCAGCGTATCGAGGGTGAAATTTGAGCCAGGTACTGGATTTACCCGTATAATTCTTGTAGAATCACCAGTACAGCCTGACGTCAACGTAGAGGATAAATTAATCGAAAAGTTTTTTATCGATTGCGTATCGTTCACAAAATTATAAGTGAATTCAGGAGTAGTTCCCGTGCTTTCTTGATGCACTTGCCCATTGACATCACTAATCGTCCAGGTGTAGTCAGTCGGGTTGAGTGATTGGGTTTCAGCATCCACTTCAAAATCGACCGAAACTGGGGAGCAATTGTCTGCAAATGGCGAATAATTCAAAGAACTAAACCCTGATCTTGGACCCGGCAGCACTGTAATAGGTAAAATTGGGCTAATTGCTTCACAATTGTTCTGAGTAATTACCCTTAACCTCACATCAAACACCCTGTTGGCAGTAGTTAAATTTTCAAAACTGCGTGTAAAAGTAGCTGAGAACCCTGGATCTGTTGGACTTTGGATACTATCCACAACAAACCCACTGCCTTCATCAATTTCCCATATATACTGATCTACCACATCAGGCTGACTACCAACACCATTATTGGTAAAGTTTACAGTAAGTACACTACAATCAGAATTATTGTCTGCACTGATATCTGCTATAGGCATTGGGTCTACGGTTACACTTTGGACGTAAATATCTGAGCAACTATTCTGATCCGTTGTTACTCGTAGAGCTACATCAAAAGTTCCTGCTGTGCCATAGGTTCTATCAAAATCAGTTTGGTTGTCAAAACCAGCGTCCTTATTAAAAGTGACTCCATCATAATCGAAGTCCCACTCCCAACTGACTATACTCTCCCCATTTATTGGATTAAGTGTTGATAAATCTTCAAAATGTGTTGGCGTACCCTCACATACCCTATCAGCAGTAAAATTAGCTACAGGGGATTCATATACAATTACATTTACCTCATCAATATTTTCGCAACCCGTAATAGCATTTCTTACCAATAACCTGGCTCTGTATATACCTACATTAGTAAAAGTTAAATCAAAAGGCCCCAAAGGTGCTGCCGAATAGCCTGGCCCAGGCTCTTCCCTCACCAATACATTATTTTCATCATAAAATTCCCATCTCCATCGGGTATCAGCCGTTGGTGTCCCCGAACTTTGATCTTCAAATCTGACATCAAATGTTTGTGGATTACTCAGATCCTGACAAAACTCGGGTGTTATCGGATTGTTGCTTAAATCTAATGTGCCGATCTGCGCTACAAGTGCTGGAGTAATGTTGATTATTAAGTCAAATATTTCTGTACAATTGCTTTGGGCAGCGTTATTAGTAGCCGACAATCTAATGAGCTTCTGCCCGGGAGTGGAGTATGAAAATGTTGGATTGGTTTGGGTGGAGGTACCTAATGAAACTGTACCCGTGTTATCGTCAAAAAACTCCCAATGGTAAGCATCGGCATTAACACTTTGATTGTCGAAATAAATGATATCATCTATACAAAAATCAGTGGTAATCATTCCGGCAGCATTGTCCTTTCTTGTCACGAAATCTGGAGTAGGCGCATCAATAATTCTTATAAACGCAGTGGTAGAAATTGCATCTTCATAATTGGGATTTAAAGGATCACCATTGTAGGGGTTACACACATTCCAGTTAAACATTGTAATCTCAAATAAATTACCCACAGCATTGCCTGGGTCGGCCGGTGCATTCATAGGGAATGTGGTCGAAATAGGACCGTTAGCTGGAAATGGTATGGCATCAACCGGACCAAAATAAGCTGCAGTGATTGGTAAACCTGCCGTACCCCGAGTGGTGGTGCCAGCAAGAGCTCCTGTACCATCAGTTAATGGTTGAGGTCCACCATCATTGAGTGTTAGATTATTAATGCTGGCGGCTGCGTTGTGCGTAGCTGCATTTCCGTACACGAACTGTACGTGCCTCGTTTGCTGATTAGGATTGTCAGGTTCTACAGTAGGGTTACAATTAAAAAAAGAATCATCAGCAAAAACAGCATTGACAATGGGGTTGTCATAACATACATCATAAAAATCTGGTGCTATCGCCAGATTACCCCCAAACTCGTTATCTCTGGCCCACGAAAATGCTGTCTGAATTTGCTCTGAAGTCGGACATTGAACCCCATTAATGAGTATATAAGCCGTTGGAAAAAAGGAACAGTTATTATCGTCAGGATAGGTAAAAGTGGCTGTGGCAGTAAACTCTGTATCACCGGCTGATGAAACTAACCCTGACCCGCTATCAACAAACGTAAAAGCATTAGTTGGATCATTCCATTCAAATAAAATACCAATGTCTGCTGGGTTTTGAGCTACATTAAAATAGTAGGTAATGGTAAAATCAGTAACTGTAGTAGGCGCACAATCCTGATCGGTATTAAAGGTAATATCGATCTGTGATCTCAAAGTATTGCATTGACTAAATGCGTCTTTGACACCGATAATAGTCATTAATAGAACTATCAGCCAAAAAATGTATTGTGCAAATGGGTTTTTTACTGACACTACTTTAGCGAATTAATTAATACTCACTAAAGCCAACTACTTGTTAAATACGCGAAACTATTAAAAAGAAACCGCTACCGCGTTGATAATCATATCATTATCGACCAAATGCCCAAATAAGAGATGAAATTACTTAATCTGAGTTAAGTGGGAGTTATTTCTAATTCCAGAAACCTTTTTTGCTATTAAAAGTAGGACATGGGAGCTGTCTGTATTTCTTTTTCACTCCTCTTCTGAAAGGTTTTGTAACGAATTCGTAGATAATGGACACTTCATGCGCTCCACCCGTATCAGTACCCAATTCAGATATAGTAAAATCATAGCTATAGCCCACCTGAAAAGTATTGAACTGTAATGAAAGGACAAATGCTAAGGCATCTTGTAAATTGTCTTTTTCTTCAGCCGCCTCCAGTTGAAATGCCCGTGGAACCGGAATACCCCTGTACCAAAACCCTATGGCTACAGGCTCTATATGATATTGAAGGCCTAAATCTAATTGCTGAAAAGGCCCTTGTGATCTGTATATAAAAGAAGGTGTTAGATAATCAATTTTACCAGAAATCTTCATCCCAGATTTCAACGGAATACGCATACCACCGTGTACGTTAAGTTTCATAGGTAATCTATCTTCACCACCAAGAACAGATTTATTAGGCTGGTTGAGATGGTAAGCTGCCACACCTAACCAAAGTTGTCTATTGTATAATATCACACCTGATCCAATATCAAAATACCCTTCTGTACCTAAACGATTTACATCAGGGTCACTAGTTGGTACTCCTGAATCTAACTCATCTCCTAATGTGAGGTCACCACTTATACTTTGTTGACCATACCCAAAGATCAACCCAGGGGACACTACCCAATCCTTACTTACACGTAACTTATAACTATAGAGTAAGCTAGCTGAAGTTGTTCTCCAACCTGAGCTTCCTTGAAGGTCAGTATGTGCCATCAGTCCAAACCCACTCTTTAGTTCACCTATAAACAACTCATAGGAAACCGCATAGGTAGAATATGCCTGTGGAAGATTTGGCCATTGCAATCTGTGGTTAGCCACTACTCTCTGCTGAGGTGTAATACCTGTAAAACCAGGATTTAAATACAATGGTGCATTGTAAAACTGAGAAAACTGTGGATCCTGTGCTTTAAGAGATAACGCCAGGCCCAATCCAAAAAATAATAGTACTAACTTTTTCATATGCTGTAAACCCTCCACAAGTTATCTGATTAAAGTTACATCTCCAACCCTGGTACTCCGTTGCCCATTGGATAACGTCAGTTCTAATTTATAAACATAAACTCCTGCCGGCAGCAATTTGCCTTTAGAATTATAACCATCCCAGCCTATGTTTTTATCATTACTTTCGAACACCAGGTTACCCCATCGATCAAAAATGATCATTCTAAATTCTTCCACCCCCTGAGTAATCGGTAAGAAAACATCATTAAGTGCCGATCCAGATCCGCCAGTGGCTACCCCACCAGAAGGACCATTTAAACTAGGTGTAAATGCATTAGGAGTTTTCGTGAAACCACCTTCTTCTACATTAACTGTTACTGATGTAGTATCAGAACAATTCTCATCATTGAATGCTTCAAGTATTACAGTGTATTCACCCGGCAGATCGTAGAAGTGCTGAGGAGAAGGCCCTGTTTCAATACCCGTGTTATCTCCAAAATCCCACTCAAAACGATCTGCTCCCACAGATCTGTTTATTGGCTTAAATGGATCATCCGGGATATACACTACTTCTTGATTAGACTGTACGATTGCCGTTGGCTGATCATATACAATGACTGTCAACTGATCAGAAGCAAACTCACCATAACCATTTGTGCCCGTTACAGTCACTTGATATGAACCAGGTCTGGTAAATGTATAGGAAGTATTAGCCGCATTGGCAGTATTACCTGTTCCATCACCGAAATCCCATTGGAGATTTTCAACTTGTATATTTCTTGACAGGAATGGGCCATTCTCATCTTCAATATAACTGTTAAAATCAACATTAAGCGGTGGACATCCCTCAATTTCTTTCCTGAGATTATCCGGACTGTTTGCTCTATTGCAGTCATCTCCAATACAACCAATTACAACCGGGGATGCTGGTTCTACTTGTATAAAGTAGTTCTCGACATCATTACAGTTAAATGCATTTGGTGTCTCGACCTGCATCTCCAGGGTAAACCCTAGCGTGCCCTGTGGAGATGGCTCCGTAAAAGTATACTGGAATATTGCTCCCGGTGCTTCAAATGTACTATCACCTACCTGCATTACATATGTGTTTTGTGCTATGTAATTGTTAATCCTAAATTCTATTGTAGCCGTACCTGAATCAAAATCAAGGTTGGTAATAGGAGGAGATTTAGTAAATGCGAAGGTGTTAATGGCATCAGCACCTCTCACTTCAAAGTCAGCTAAGGCATCCTCAAATACAACATCTACCTGATCTGTTGAAGTGGCAATACAGCCATTCACATCTTCTATCTGTACAATGTCATACGATACTGTTTCCTGTGCCAAAATCACATGTTGACTTGGTAAGTTTTCCAGTGTTTCAACAACTGTATTACCATTTGCATCTGTCTTATTTAATGTAAGAGTAAATGGAGGTGCACCTGTAAAGTTGAATCTTATTCCTTCAGCATCTCCTACACATCTGTACCTTGTACCCGTGCCCACATCAGGATCCGGTACAATAGAGGCACTCACTGGAGGGCTTACGGTCATTGTTACAAAACCAGGTATAAAGCCTTCACATTCTGTAAGACCTGTGCCTAACGTCTTATCGAAGAAAGCATTGATCTCATATCGTATGATTGCCTGTGTGGTACCAGTGTTTGTTACCGTATGGTTAATCATATCACCATTAGTACCGCTACCACTTGCACCTGGTGCTCCAAAATTCACGGAACCTGCAAGCACAGTGGCAGTCCATTCAAATCTTGAATTCGGAATAGTACCATTTAACTCAATTCCTGCCATGTCCCCGTCACACCTTTGAATTTCCGTATCAGCAACAACTACATCAGGAATAGGATTAACTGTAACAAAAACAGATTGTTGAGGACCACTACAAGCAGGGTCGAACAATGAAATTGGTGTAACAACATATTCAAGCGTCTGCGGAGTTGTTGAATTGTTAATTAACGATAAGAATAATCTACTACCCAACCCACTAAATTCTCCATCAACATTAGGGTTATCAACCACTGTCCACGTTGCGATACTATTATCAACATCAGTTGGCAACAAAATTTCTCGTGACTCACCACTACATAATTCAACGTTTGTCTCAGAAGGTGTTACTTCAGCTCTTGGTCTCACAGAAACAATTAATTCAATTGATTCTGCTGCACCAACACATGTACCGGCATCACTACCCACTATTCTAGGGGTGAATTGGTAAGTAACTGTTTGATTACTTGTTATCCCTATACCATCAGCAATGTTTATTATATCTGTCAACTCGTTACTTGGGGCACTTGTATTTAACACCAACCCTGTCGCACTATATCCTGTAACTGCAGGGTCTGAAGCGAATACATTGGTTAGTTCATATTCCAATATACCAGCACCCGAAGGAGTTTTTGTTGTAGTTATGAAGTTATCTAAATCGTCTAATGATTCACCTTCACATATCGTAACAAATGACTGATTGAAAGTACCACTTGGCTCTGGCTCTACAAATACACTCACTACGGTAGGAGTTCCTGAAGTACAGCCTATTCCATTTTTGGCACCTACAATTTTGGGTGTAATTGTATACTGTATTTCCGCCACAGTAGTTCCAAGGTTTCTTAACTCATCTTCAATGATAAAACCATTGCTCAAATTCTGTCTCAGGAATGGAGCACCTGTAACTGCACCCACTGGTAACGCTTGTACATCAAATGTCACATTTCCAGCCGTTGGTACCGTGGCCGAATTAAGAGTAATTGAGGTCAGATCTTCATTACAAATATTCTCATTCGGAGGAATCGTCATTGTTGGCTCAGGCTCGACAGTAAGCGTTACCGTTTCCTGAGGACCTTCACATCCCGCTCCACTAATTGGTACGATTTCATATAACACATCCAAAGGACCATTTGTATTGTTGATATACTGATCTGCAGCAATCTCATTAACATCAGACGTTGTGGTATTATCCGCTGTCTGGAAAACTACAGTTAAACCAGGATCTGGTGTAACAGTAACTATTCTGTAATCAGATGCAGGTGCGCTTGCTCCAGTTGTACCCAAGCTTATACCAGATACTTCATTACTACATACTATCGCATCAAGATCAGCTAAATCTGGTGCTGGATTAATTCTCACGGTCAATATGAAGTTGTCACCCTCACAGCCCGCAGTCACAGGTCTAACCGTGTAGCGTACATCTCTAAATGTGCTATTTACATTTATATATCTGTCATTAACAATCGCATTAGCCGCTAAGCCGTTACCGGTCGTTGTTACCACCGGGGTAAGACCCGCATCAGGGTTAACAGCAATTATATCATAACTATCTGCAGCTACTGAAGTTGGTTCTACGCCTAGCATCACTCCTAGCGGAGTATCACTACATACCGGAGCTGGACTAATCGAGCTATCAAATACAGGCTCAGGCAATACTTCAAATTGGAAGGTTTCCGTTTCACCCTCGCAAGCAAGTGGACCTACACTTATCGGAATAATATCATACGTCACGAAAATACTCGCATTAGTTTGATTCGTATAGGAGTCACCCTGAATGAGGTTTGTTCCTCCAGTAGCACCGATTACTGCATTTCCTGCGTCAGCCGTAAGACCAACAGGAATCGTTACATTATCTAACCTATAGCTTCCTGCGGCAACAGAAGTGCCGTTTGTACTTAGTACAATTCCAGTATCATCATCGCTACAACCTACTGCATCCAACGATGGATTTACCACAGGCATTGGATCTACAGTAACTGTAATATTAAATGGATCGCCTGGGCATACTCCATTGTTGGGAATAATCTGATAAACTACATCCAACGGAATGCTTGTCACATTAACATATGAATCGTTTTGAATAGCGTTATCTGCAAGCCCGGTCCCCGTAGTAGGTGTACCTGTAAGCCCTGCATCCTGAGAAACCAATGATACATCGTAATCAGTAGGAACAACAGAGCTTCCATTATTTTGCAGCACAATTCCAGTCGTAGACGGGTTATTTGCAGAGTTGCTACAAATATTGGCCGTTGCTAATGCAGGATTCATCACTGGTTCAGGATCAATTGTAACCGTTATAGTAAAGTTATTACCTACACACAGGTCTCCTGATTCTGTTGGAGTAACTGTGTATACCACGTTTTGAGAAGATGCAGTTTGGTTAGTAATTACATCATTAATGACACTTCCCGATTGTATGGTTGTGCTTTCACCGATTACAAATGCATTGTTTGCTGCTACCCAGGTAAATGTAGATGGCATGCTATTACCAAACGTATTCACATTATTTTGTAGGTCATAAGCTATCGCTACATCGCTACAATAACTATCTGTATCGTTGGCACCCACCGGCTCAGAATGTATGGTAATATCAATAGTAAACGGATCCCCTACACAAGTATTACTTGTGGCAGTTGGAGTAGCTGTATATGTCACTACCTCATCTGCTCCAGAGATATTAGTTATCACATCAGAAATAATTGCACCAGTTTGAGGCGTAGTGCTCTCACCCGTTACGTTGGCGTTAGGGGTAGCTACCCAGCTAAAGCTAGCTGCCATTCCATTGCCCAGGCTATTAATATTATTTTGCAAATTATAGCTAAGTGCTACATCAGAACATTCATCATCAGTATCATTTACGCCCAATGGTTCTGACAAGACTGTAACTGAAATTACAAAGTCATCACCCACGCAACCATTGGCTGTTTCCGTTGGTGTCACTGTATAGTTCACTACCTGATCTACTCCGGAGTTGTTGGTAAGCACATCGCTAATTGTGCCACTCGACTGAATAACCAGACTTTCTCCGGTTACATTTGGATTATCAGTAGCTATCCAATCAAAGTTAGATGTCATGCCATTACCAAATACATCTACATTGTTTTGTAAATCGTAAGCAATAGCTATATCACTACATTCAGTATATGTATCATTACTTGCTGTAGGTTCTGACTGAACAGTTACGGTTATTGTAAAAGGATTACCTACACAATTGTCAGCGGCATCTGTTGGTGTCACTGTGTATGTTACCGTTTGATCTACACTGGTTTGATTTGTAATTACGTCATTTATTATGCTTCCAGCCTGTGGTGTGGTGCTTTCTCCAGTTACACTGGCATTTGGAGTGGCTACCCAGCTAAAGGTGGAGGCCATGCTATTACCTAATGTATTTACATTATTTTGCAAATCATACGTCAATGCCACATCACTACAAGTTGTTGCTACATCTGCAACACCTACTGGTTCTGAATGTACTGTAACCGTGACCGTAAAATCATCGCCAACACAACCATTTGTTCCGTCAGTCGGAGTTACGGTATATACCACCAACTCATCAGCTCCGGTTGTATTAGTTATAGCGTCTATTATCGTACTACCACCCTGTGGTGTTGTACTCTCGCCAGTAACATTAGGGTTATCAGCGGCAATCCATATGAAATTTGATGCCATGCCATTTCCTAAACTATTTACATTGTTTTGAAGGTCATAAGTTAATGCCACATCGCTACAAACTTCTTCTGTATCATTTTGCCCACGAGGCTCAGAGTTTACAGTTATGTCAACAGTAAAGTCTGCACCTACACAACCATTAGTATCATCTGTTGGTGTTACAGTATATGTCACTATTTGATCAACACCTGTCGTATTGGTAATAACGTCATTAATTATATCTCCTGCTTGAGGTGTCGTTGACTCCCCTGTTACAGATGGGTTAGAAGCTGCTGTCCAAGTGAAGTCGGAAGAAACACTATTTCCGAGGCTATTAATATTATTTTGTAGGTCGTAGGTTAATGCTACATCGCTACATGAAACATCAGTATCATCTACCCCAAGTGGTTCTGGTTGAACTGTGATAGTAATATCAAAAGGATTTCCAACACACCCATTAATTCCAGTTGGAGTGACGGTATAAACCACATCCTGATCAACATTAGTAAAGTTTCTTAATAAGTCATTAATGACGGTCAAGGCCTGAGGCGTGGTACTCTCTCCTGTAACATTAGGATTATCAGCAGCGGCCCAACTAAAATTGGAAGTCCGATTATTACCCAGTGTATTTATGTTATTCTGTAAATCATAAAGTGTAGTAGAATTACTACATATTGATTTTGCATCATCTACACCTAAAGGCTCAGCTCGTACTGTTACAGTGACTGTAAAATCATTTCCTACACAGCCATTAGTAGTCTCAGTCGGAGTAACTGTATATATTACTGTTTGATCTGTCGTACTTGTATTAGTTATTACATCGTTGATAATATCACCAGGCTGAGCTACTAAACTCTCTCCAGTTACATTTGGATTATCTGCAGCTATCCAGCTGAAATCTGAGTCCATACTATTACCACTAGGCGAGTTGACATTGGCCTGTAGGTCATAAGCTAAAGCAACATCGCTACACTCTGAAACAACGTCATTGACTCCTCTCGGCTCGCTTTGCACTGTTATTGTGATTACGAAATCATTACCCACACATCCGTTAGTGGTTTCTGTTGGAGTTACTGTATATGTAACTGTCTCATCTGCTCCTGTCGTATTGGTGAGTACATCATTGATAATTGCTCCCGCTTGAGGAGTTGTAGATTCTCCTGTTACATTGGCATTGGCAGCGGCCACCCAACTGAAATTAGATGCCATGCTATTACCTAAAGTATTTACATTGTTTTGCAAGTCGTATGCTAAGGCCACATCGCTACATGTGACTGCCGCATCGGCCACTCCCACTGGTTCGCTTTGTACTGTGACTGTAACTACAAAATCATCTCCTACACATGCATTAGTGTTATCTGTTGGTGTAACTGTATACGTCACCGTTTCATCTGCTCCTGTCGTATTTATTAGTACATCATTGATAGTTGCTCCCGCTTGAGGAGTCGTAGACTCACCAGTTACATTGGCATTAGGTGTGGCTACCCAACTAAAGTTGGAGGCCATACTATTTCCTAGTGTATTGATATTGTTTTGCAGGTCGTAGGTTAAAGCTACATCGCTACAAGTTGTAACTACATCAGCAGCTCCAACTGGCTCACTTTGTACGGTTACAGTTATAACAAAGTCATCCCCAACACATCCATTGGTATTATCAGTAGGTGTTACAGTATACGTCACCGTTTCATCTGCACCCGTAGTATTGGTCAAGACATCGTTGATAGTAGCTCCTGCCTGGGCAACAAGGCTTTCCCCTGTTACATTTGGGTTGTCCACAGCCACCCAACTAAAGTTAGAACCCATGTTATTACCAAGCATATTTACATTATTTTGTAGATCGTATGTTAAGGCTACATCGCTACACACAGAGGTGGCTTCCGCTACACCCACAGGTTCGCTTTGTACTGTGACTGTAATTACAAAATCATCTCCTACACATGCATTAGTGTTATCTGTTGGTGTAACTGTATACGTCACCGTTTCATCTGCTCCGGTCGTATTGGTGAGTACATCATTGATAGCGGCTCCGGCTTGAGGAGACGTAGATTCACCAATGACATTGGCATTAGGTGTAGCTACCCAACTGAAGTTGGAGGCCATGCTATTTCCTAATGTATTGATATTGTTTTGCAGGTCGTACGCTAAGGCCACATCGCTACAAGTTATAGCTACATCAGCTGCTCCAACTGGCTCACTCTGCACTGTTACAGTAATAATAAAATCATCTCCAACACAGCCATTGACATTATCTGTAGGTGTAACTGTATAAGTAACCGTTTCATCTGCTCCGGTCGTATTAGTTAGTACGTCATTGATGGTTGCCCCTGCCTGAGGAGTTGTTGATTCACCCGTAACATTGGCATTTGCAGTGGCCATCCAGCTGAAATTAGCTGCCCGGCCATTACCCAAGGCATTTACATTGTTTTGCAGATCATAGGTTAGCGCAATGTCACTACATGTTGAAATAGCTTCAGCCACTCCTAATGGCTCAGGCTCAATAGTAACTGTAATTGTAAAATCATTACCTACACATCCATTAGTGGTTTCAGTTGGAGTAACGGTATAAACAACAGTTTGATCAGTTGCGCTTGTATTTACAACCACATCGTTAATTACATCACCTGCTTGTGCTACTAAACTCTCTCCTGTGACATTTGGGTTATCTGCAGCGATCCAGCTAAAATCTGAATCCATACTGTTACCACTTGGAGAATTTACATTGGCCTGCAAATCATATGACAATGCAATATCACTGCACTCCGTAACTACATCATTAGCTCCCCTTGGCTCGCTTTGTACTGTCACTGTGATAACAAAATCATTACCAACACAACTATTTACATTGTCTGTCGGTGTAATTGTATAGGTCACCGTTTCATCGGCTCCTGTCGTATTCGTCAAAACATCATTAATAGTAGCTCCAGCTTGTGGAGTTGTTGACTCTCCTGTTACATTGGCATTTGCAGTAGCAACCCAACTGAAATTAGAGGCCATACTATTTCCTAGCGTATTGACATTATTTTGCAGGTCGTAAGCTAAGGCCACATCGCTACAAGTTGTAGCAACATCAGCTGCTCCCACTGGCTCGCTTTGTACTATTACTGTAATATCAAAATCATTACCCAAACAACCATTTGCATTGTCTGTCGGTGTTACTGTATAGGTCACCGTTTCGTCTGCACCTGTTGTATTTGTCAGTACATCACTGATAATGGCTCCGGCTTGCGGAGTTGTAGACTCACCTGTTACATTGGCATTTGCTGCAGCAACCCAACTGAAATTGGAGGCCATACTGTTACCCAATGTGTTCACATTATTTTGTAAGTCGTAGGCTAAGGCCACATCACTACAAACAGCTGTAGCTTCTGCCACACCAACTGGTTCACTTTCAACTGTTATTGTGATCACAAAATCATTACCCACGCAACCGTTGATATTATCAGTAGGTGTAACTGTATAGGTCACCATTTCATCTGCCCCTGTGGTATTGGTCAATACATCATTGATGGTAGCACCTGCCTGGGGAGTTGTAGACTCTCCAGTTACATTGGCATTTGCAATAGCTACCCAACTGAAGTTAGTAGCCATGCTGTTACCCAATGTGTTCACGTTATTTTGCAAGTTGTAGGCTAATGCAACATCACTGCAGGTTGTTGCTGCATCTGCTGCTCCCTCAGGCTCACTTTGTACAGTTACTGTGATAATAAAATCATTTCCAGCACAACTATTGGTAGTTTCCGTTGGCGTTACTGTATATGTCACAGTTTCATCTGCTCCGGTTGTATTAGTAAGTACATCATTGATAATGGCTCCAGCTTGCGGAGTTGTCGACTCACCGGTTACATTGGCATTGGCAGCTGCTACCCAAGTGAAATTGGATGCCATACTATTACCAAGGGTATTTACATTGTTTTGCAAGTCATATGCTAAAGCAACATCACTACAGGTTGTTTCAGTATCAGCAGCTCCCACTGGCTCACTTTGTACTGTTACAGTAATAACAAAATCATCGCCAACACAACTATTGGTATTATCAGTAGGTGTAACTGTATAGGTAACTGTTTCATCTACACCTGTTGTATTAGTCAGGACGTCATTGATTATGGCTCCAACTTGTGGTGTCGTTGATTCTCCAGTTACATTCGCATTAGCTGCAGCTACCCAACTAAAATTGGACGTCATGCTATTACCAAGTGTATTTACATTGTTTTGCAGATCATATCCTACGCTAACCCCTGCGCATACCGTAGATGCATCCGCTAAACCAACCGGTTCTGAGTTAATGGTAATGTTAATAGTAAAGTCACTACCAGGGCAACCAGTACCTTCCGCTACCGGACTGACAGTATAGGAAACAATTTCATTTGCTCCGGTAACATTGTTAATGTTATCCGTTATAAAATCTCCTGCTTGAGGAGTTGTACTTTCTCCAGTTACATTGGGATTAGCAGCAGCCACCCAGGTAAAGTCCGATGCCACATTGTTTCCTGAGACCGTTATATTATTTTGAAGGTCGTAATTGAGTGCTACATCACTACATTCGTTACTGATTGCATTTACACCAACTGGTTCAGTATTTACAGAAATTGTCACCACTTGTGTTGCACCGACACAATTTGCAGGTGCTGGTCCGGTTGGCGTGACTTCATATGTAACTGAACCAGGTGCACCCGAAGTGTTAGTGAGTGTTTGAGTTATATTTCCACTCCCAGTATTTCCAACAGTTGCGCCTCCAACTGATCCCGTTTTTGAAAGCACAACCCAATCGTATGTTGTACTCCCGACATCAGAAGTAAAAGTTAAGTAAGTATCCACTTGCTCACCACTACATAATGTCGCAGTTGTGGCAGAAGTCATATTAGGCCTTGGGTTTACCGTAACAGGATATGGAGCAGCTGCAGGACTAGTACAACCTGCAGAACTTGTTTCTGTAACAGTAATATTATCGCTTGTTGTTCCAATATTTACTATGATGGAACTTGTACCCTGACCACTCACAATTGAGCCCAAACTACCTATATTCCAAGTGTATGTAGAACCCACAATCGGAGATGCTATTGAATAAGTTACATTCGATTGATTTTCACAAACTTCCTGATCTCCATTTATTGTTGGAGCAGGTGGTGCATCATCAACAATAATGTCAATACTATTGGTATTGCCATCGCAATTATCAGCTGAAGTCTCAACTACTGATAACGTTACCCCAGGGCTAGCAATAGTATTAGGTGCTCTTACCAGAACAAAAAAGTCATTAACTCCTCCTCCACCTACAAGTTCCAGTTCACCAGGGGCATTTGGGACTGTCCATGTATAAGTAGTTCCAGGATTTAGTGCTGGGTCAACCTGAAAGAATAAAACATTATTACTCCTACAAACAGTAACAGATGCCGGTGTTGATCCATCTGGAGCAATAATTGGATTATTTATTGGCCTTGGGTTTACAGTTATATCAACCTGAGCAATGTCTTCACAAAGCGTCAAATTATTCACTATAATGGCATAAAATGTTTGCCCGTTAATTACATTATCCACATCAGTAGGCGTGGCCACCTCATTTCCTGTTAAGTCAGCTCGTGTCGACACGCCAACACCAGGGTCAAAAAACCACTCTACAGACCTGTCAGCTACAATTCCACCTGCTACATCATCATCGAGCAGGGTTAAATCAATATTATCCTTATCAGCACTACCTACCGTTTCCTCACAGAATTCAGCCTCTGTTGGGTTAGTAATAGCGTCTTGGTCAACTGCATCAGGAAGAGTATTAATCGTGAATGTCAAGGTTCCATCCTCTGTACAATTAGGTAAAACATCGGTTCGAGTAACTCTGGTATACACTATATTGCTACCAGTTGTTACCACAAAGTTCGTAGTTGGACTAATCAAGTCTGCTGGTGTTCTACCAGGGTCATCAAAATACTCAATAGTTCTATCTACAGAACCGACAATTCCGGTCACATCATCATTATATAAAACTAAATCTGGTATCGTAGCCTGATTACTTCCTTGTGGAAGATCTTCACAAATTTCAGGGTTAGAATCTAACGCATCTGGAAGTGCGTTTCGTGTAATGGTAACAACATCAGTTTTTGGATTACAGACATTAAAATCAGAAACTACAATCCATGTAAAGTCCGTTGCACCAATGGGCAGATTTGTTATCGTAGTGTTTTCTAAATTTATATCAGTAATTAAAGGAATATTCAAGCCTAGACTATTATCTGCGACTATTACATTATCGAATCGCACACGATCTGCTCCACCAGTTGTCTCCACTCTAATTCTAATTTTCATGGTAACAGCAGCAGAAACGTCTACAGCTGTTTGGGTAACAGTTTGTGCGGCAAATGCTCCAGATACAGAAGTAATGTTATTGAATGTACCAGAACCATTTAACTCATATTCAATTGTTAAATCTTCGCTACCATCTCCGTTTAATTGGCTTATATCAACTGAAATATCAACACTATTAAATGTTGACACATCGAATTCTCTTGAATCCCATATTACTTCCTGGCCTCCAGCGTTATCATCAGTATCACGGGCTTCGAATAAGTCATTCTCTACTCTGAACCAATCATTACCATCTTTAATTTCACCTTGCGAAACATCAATTGACCAGTTGTATGAACTCGGACCAGTGACACCAGAGTTTGTTCCAACAGGTATTGCACCCGTTGCACCCAAACTTTGATCTGTTGGTGAATCAAAGTTTTCATAATATGCAACTAACCCTTGCAACCAGTAACCACTTCCTGAAGGAACAGCCGGCCAATCAGCGCTAAGTTGGACATTATCATCACAAACTGATAAAGATGTAGTTCCATCATCAGCGATAGCGTTAGATTGATCTGGATCTTCAGTGTGATTCAAAGTAACGGCTGTAGGACTCAAACACCCCGTAGCATCCGTTTCAATTGCTGCAAAAAATGTTGCAGTAGCTGTAGAGTTAGGAGTAAATACCTCATCGTTAGTACCGGATATAACACCATCACCACCAACAACGGGTGTATTTACTGAAGGGCTAGTGAATGCTGTGTACCATCTTACAGTAAATCCTGCTCCAGGATCATCTACGCTCAGAGCAGCTCCGTTTACATCAGTAGAGCATGCAATATTATCAATTGGATTTGACGGTGTATTTGGTCTAGGATCTACAGTATATGTCACTGTAGCCACATCAGTACAGGTACCATCGTCAACCTGAGCAAAAATGGCTACTGCATCAGTTACAGTATAGGAAGCTGGTGTTCCAATAGGGTTTGACAATGGGCCATTGTTTTCAAACCAATTGATCGTATTACCAGCCCCACCATCAATTGCTACTTCCAATGTTGTTAAATCGACAGTGGCTGTATTACCACCACTCGCATCTGAGCATACAATTGGTGCCTGGTCATTTGCAGTTGGTAATGGGCTTATCACACTATTTTTAGGAACATCCGGATTGTTTGCAACTACAGCGCAATTATCAATTACACTTATTATTTCAATAGTATATGTTGCAGGTGCCTGTAGTCCTAAATCAATATCATCACCACTCGTATAATTGTTCTCTACGGCCGGAACACCATCAACCTCATAATTGATGGTGTAAAGTGGTGCACCTCCATTAATTGTGACCGAGAAAATCAGATTTTCATCTTCACAAAAGTCGTTAACATTTAAGGTGGCGCCTGCAATTGGCTGACCAACAATAACAGTTGCTTCGTCATCACTAATACCTAAAACAGGACAGCCATCATCATCAACCACCGAGGTCAGTGTAAAGGTTGTAGTTGCAAATAAAGCACCAGTATTGATCGGGTTGCCACTCGTGTAATTATTTACAGCACCGATATTTGTAATATTCAAGTCGTACGGTGGATTTCCACCAGTTATAACCACAGTTAAATCTGTGTTATCCCCTAGACATATAGAAGCATCCCCATCCAAGTCAGCGTCTGTTGGGTTTCCAATGGTTATAGTAGCACTACCAGTTATGGCACTTACAGTACAACCATTGGCATCTACAACGTTTGTAATCGTATAAGTAGTGGTACTAGCCGGAGAAACAGAAGGATCATCACCGACATTACTCCAGGAGAAAGTTCCAACACCATTATCTATTGTAACATCGTAAGGTGCTGTACCTGCAGTTATTGAAACATTTAGATCCGTGTTATCACCTTGACAAATTGTAGCATCACCCGACAAATCGGCATTTGAGGGTGGAGTAAGCATAGTTACATTTACATTATTACTTACATCTGTACAGCTACCAACTGTTGGTGAAAATCCTGTATCTGTTACAGTTACAGTGTACACTCCATCAGCAGCACCTGTAGCACTTGAAATTGTTGGGTCTTCCGCAGTAGAAGAAAATCCATTTGGACCGCTCCACAAATAGCTGTAACTACCACTACCACCGACTGGAGTTGAACTTAGTACTATATCTTCTCCTATACATACCGTAGCATCCGCAACGGTGGCAGTAATGCTTAAATCAGGGTTAACATTGACAGTAACCAAATCTGAAAGCTCAAGATCACAATTAAGTGCTGAAGATGGATCAGTTGCCAATATATTAAAAGTAGTTGTAGTTGTGAGTGGACCAGAAAACATTGTTCGATTAAAGCCTGTACCAGTTACTGGTCCGCCAATAGGCACGTTTCCTGCATCATTTCTCAATTGATATTCAATTCCATTTTGAGATCCAAGAATGGATATTACAACATTATCATTGTAACAAATATTAGGTCTATTAACAACGACTGATACATCATTCGGAAGTGGATGTTCCACCAATGTGGCAGCTGTTCTATTTTTACTGATACAGCCATCCTCAAACTGGGCATAAAAAGTACCAGCCGTTGGTGGAGTGAATGTAATTCCCGTTCCAATGGGAGCACCTCCCGTAGGAGCTGTATACCAATTAACATTTGTTGGCGCACCCGGGTAGTTTGTAACAGAGAGAGCAGTTCTTGGGTCTCCTTCACAATATTCGTTACCTGCAGTAGTTGGGTCTACGGGACCAATAATTGTAATCAATTCTGAAGTTTGAATAGCGGGATTATCTCCATTTACCGGAGGTGGGCCTCCCAAACCATCATCATATTGATTACATTCATTCCAATTCTGTAAATACACTCGAAACTGATCGCCCACGACCTCATCAGCCGTTGTCATACTTATTATTTCAGATGTTTCGGTAGGACCGGTTAACCCAGGACCAGTAATTTCAACCACAGGCCCTGTGAATGGTGTACCTAATGTAAAAGAGCCATCTGCATTTGTAACCTGAACTCCACCTACAAAAACATTAGGAATCCTGTTAGCATTTCCAGTACCTGCATCACCATAAACAAACCTAACCCAACGTGTTTTATCATTTGGTATAGATAAAGTTGGATCGATACAGTTCCAGGTAGAAGTATCATCAAATGTTATACTAAAATCTGTGCCTACGCAAACCTCACCATTAGCCACACTTGGTGTCATTTGTAGTGCAGCACCATTTTCTTCATCCGTACCCCAAACCTCAAACTCACGTCTTTCTATTATTCCTATACAAATTCCAGGAGCTCTTAACTGGGCAGTCGCCTCATAAAAACAATCAACATTATCAGTTGTATAAAAATGTTCAACTAATAAAATAAAAGTAAAAACACCAGGAATGGAATTGTCTGTCGTAAAAGATAAAATTTCCGGAAAACCAGAGGTCAAGAAAAAGTTTTTAACAGCTGAACCATCACCCCAATTTATTCGAAATGAAATGTCATCTTCATCCCATTGAGCATCCCCCAAAACCGCATCATTAAAACTAAATTCTACCCTCCAAACTTTTCTTGCACTTGGTAGACATGATTCACTAATAGGCACGAAGTTTCCTTGCCCCGATACTTGAGGACAAAAATCTTGACCATACCCAACACTAGAAAAGACAACTAAGAAAAATAGAATTATAAAGCGACCTTTGGCGATCATAAGAGGTAAATGTTAAATGCAATAGTTTTGACGGTTGAAAAATAGTATAAAGCGTCTCAATTACCTAATACTAAATAAGGCAATTATACAATATACCCATTTCTGGTATTAATATAGTCTGAGTGGTAGTTGTAACCATAACTCCTGATTAAATACAAGCACTTTTCTTACATTGAATAAAAAATTCATCAACATTCGATAAATCGGCATATTCATGTACCTTTGTGTCCCATAAGTTTTATTATAAATAACGTCCTACAAAACAACTTATGGCCGCTGCTAAATACATCTTTGTTACCGGTGGGGTAACATCTTCTTTGGGAAAAGGAATCATCTCTGCATCTTTAGGTAAACTACTACAAGCCAGAGGGTTTAATGTAACCATTCAGAAATTTGATCCTTATATTAATATTGATCCCGGTACGCTCAATCCTTATGAGCACGGTGAGTGTTATGTTACTGACGATGGCGCTGAAACTGATTTAGATTTAGGTCATTATGAAAGGTTTCTTAATACCCCCACATCTCAGGCCAATAATGTTACAACAGGTAGGATTTATAATAATGTAATTACCAAAGAGAGAAAAGGTGAATATTTAGGGAAAACCGTACAGGTTGTACCGCACATTACTGATGAAATAAAAAGAAATGTGTTCATGCTTGGAGAAAGCGGTGAATATGATTTTGTAATTACTGAAATTGGTGGTTGTGTTGGTGATATTGAATCCCTACCATTTATAGAAGCTGTAAGACAGGTTAAGTGGGATGTCGGAGTAAATAATTTTTTAGTTATTCATTTAACGCTGATCCCCTACCTAAGTGCAGCCAAAGAACTTAAGACAAAACCAACTCAGCACTCTGTAAAACAACTTCTAGAAGCAGGTATTCAACCTGATATTTTGGTATGTAGGTCGGAAAGACACCTTCCTCAGGACATAAGAAAAAAGCTTGCGTTATTTTGTAATGTACACTTAAACTCTGTCATTGAGGCATTGGACGCAGACACCATATATGATGTGCCATTGCTCATGAAAAAGGAAAAATTAGCGGAGCGAGTTTTGGCCAAACTTAAAATCGCCAATAAAACTGAGCCAGATCTGGAACAATGGAAAGATTTCCTTGGTAACCTAAAAAACCCCACAGATGAGATTAGAATAGGTCTTATCGGGAAATATGTTGAGCTACCAGATGCGTACAAGTCTATTGTTGAAGCCTTTGTACATGCCGGATCGGTCAATGAATGTAAGGTAAACCTTAAATGGATAAGCTCTGAATCAATAGAAAAGGATAACTGCCAAACTGTCTTAGAAAAACTCGATGGCATATTAGTTGCACCTGGGTTTGGCGAACGTGGAGTGGAAGGTAAAATTGAGGCTGTTCGACATGCAAGAGAAAACAAGATTCCTTTTTTCGGTATTTGTTTAGGAATGCAATGTGCGGTAATAGAGTTTGCAAGAAATGTCTTAAAATTAAAAAATGCCTCTTCAACTGAAATGAGTCCTGACACTAAACATCCGGTGATAGACCTTATGGAGGAGCAGAAAAAAATTGTTGATCTGGGAGGAACAATGAGATTAGGGGCCTATCCTTGCAACCTGAAAAAAAGCAGTAAGGTGTATAGTGTATATGGAAAGAAATCTATTTCAGAAAGACACCGTCACCGTTACGAGTTTAATAATAAGTATTTGGAAAAAACAGAAAAAGCAGGTCTCATTGCATCAGGAATAAACCCTGAAACTAACCTGGTGGAAGTAGTTGAACTAAAAGATCACCCATGGTTTATTGGTTCACAGTTTCATCCGGAGTTAAAAAGTACTGTATTGAACCCTCACCCGCTATTTGTGAAGTTTGTTGAAGCAGCAATAGAATATAAAAAATCAGTAATCAAGAATTAATCGAGATTTATACAATCATAAGTTATGGATAGAAATCAAGCTACAGGCTTAATATTGATCGCTTTAATGGTGATCTTATATTTTCAATTTTTTGCTCCTGAGACGCCAAAACCTGAAGAGACACCAGAAGTAGCACAAACTGAGAGTACTTCTCCTGAGCAATCTTCACCGACAATTGATGACGAAACCACGAAATCAGTGGTCAATGATTCAGTGCTTAGTGAAGAATTAAGACAACAGTATGGCGTGTTTGCAGCCGGGGCTTCAGGTAGTGAATCAAAAACAACACTGGAGAATGACAAACTGAGTATTACCTTTTCTAACAAAGGTGGTTTTCCGGAAAATGTTGTGCTCAAACGATTTAAAAACAACAGGCAAGAGCCTCTTGTACTTTTTACTAAAGAAAGCAACGAATTTAAATTACTGGCGACAACTATTGGTAAGCAAGTAGATTTAAACGGCCTCTACTACACACCTTCTCAAAGAGTTGAAAATGACACTACGATTCTCACTTATAGCCTGGATTTAGGTGAAGGGAAATCAGTAAAACATATTTACACTTTAGGCGATGATAGCTATGAGCTGGGCTATAACCTGGAGTTAAATGGCTTAGCAAATTACATTACTAAAGATGAACTTATTCTTGAATGGCATGACAATATGATTGCTCAGGAAAAAGACATCGAAATGAGTAGAAGAAACTCAACGATTAACTACTACACTGCAAGCGAAGACTTCGATTACCTCTCTGAGGCAAGTAACAGTCTGGAAGAAGCGAGTGTAAATGAACCAGTAAAATGGGTCTCATTAAAACAAAGATTCTTTCTTGCGGCAATTATTGCTGAGAATTCCTTTGCAAAAGGTAAGTTTTCAACCAATGTTGATGTTAATGATACTACCACTGTAAAATCTGCCAAAGCTACTTTAAGCTTGCCTTTGAGTGACATTAAAGTTGGTAATGGAAATTACAAGTACTTTTTCGGCCCTAATGATTATTACTTGTTAGACGATGTAGCTGATGAGTTTGAAAGAAACCTGGCCCTGGGTTGGCCTCCAATGAAATGGGTGAACAAGTTTGTGATTATTCCGCTTTTTGAGTTTTTAAGCACATTTATTAGCAACTATGGTGTGATCATCATCATCATGGTTTTTCTTATCAAGCTAGCTCTTTCACCTCTTTCATATAAGTCATATGTGTCTATGGCAAAGATGAAAGTGCTTAAGCCACAATTAGACGAGATAAAGGAACAGCATGGTGAAGACATGCAAAAAGCACAACAGGAGCAGATGAAGCTTTATCAGAAAGTTGGCGTAAATCCTGTAAGTGGATGTATCCCAATGTTACTTCAAATGCCAATTCTGTTGGCCATGTTCTATTTCTTCCCTCAGTCGATCGAGCTTAGACAGGAAGGATTCCTTTGGGCAGATGATTTATCTACCTATGACTCCATTTTAAACTTACCATTTGAAATCCCATTCTATGGAGATCATGTGAGTTTGTTCGTATTGTTAATGACCGTTTCTACAGTACTGATGACATACTCACAACAACAAGTAAGTACCGTGCAGGGGCCAATGAAAGCCTTTAGTTATATGATGCCACTCATATTTATGTTTGTGCTTAATTCATACCCTGCTGCTTTGAGTTTTTACTACTTTGTTTCCAACATTGTGACTTTTGGTCAGCAAACAGTGATACGTAAGTTTATCGATGAGGATAAGATTAAAACTATCCTTGAGGAAAATAAGAAACGAAACGCTAATAAAAAGAAATCGAAATTTCAACAACGCCTTGAAGATGCCATGAAAGCACAAGGCAAAAAGAAATAAAATTTCTTAAAAATATTGCAGTAAAATCATCAAGAGGCTCCCTAACAGGAGCCTTTTATTTTAATATCTTTTCAGACTCTTGGGGCTCTTACATAATTCAATTAAACTTATATCTTTGTAACCCTGTTTCGACAACAAGTTCTTCTGATCGCAATGAAAATCACCTATTACGGACATTCATGTTTTGAGGTTGAAATATCAGGTAAAAAGTTGCTTTTTGATCCTTTTATTTCACCAAATGAAAAAGCAAACCATATAGATTTAAGTGTTATTAAGCCCGACTATATTTTGCTTTCTCACGGACATCAGGATCATGTTGCCGATGTGGATACCATTTATAGACAGAGTGATTGTAAAATCATATCGACTTTTGAAGTAGTTTCATGGTTTGAAGCACACGGGTTGGAAAACATACACCCCATGAACCATGGTGGTGAATGGGCTTTTGATTTTGGAACTATAAAAATGGTAAACGCCATACACTCGAGTGTGATGCCTGACGGAAGTTATGGTGGTAACCCAGCTGGCTTTGTAATAACAGGTGAAGATCAGTCATTTTATTACGCTGGAGACACAGCACTTCACCTCGATATGAAATTGATTGCAGAAGACTACAAAATAGATTTTGCATTTTTGCCCATCGGTAGCAATTTTACGATGGGTTTAAAAGATGCAATTAAAGCTGCTGATTTTGTCGGCACAAAGAAAATAATAGGTATGCATTATGATACTTTTCCTTTTATAGAAATTGATCATGAGCATGCACGATCGTTGTTTAATACGGCTGGTAAAGAGTTAAATTTATTAACGATCGGATCAAATATTAATATATAAATATACATGAGCAAAGTAATAGCTATCGCTAACCAAAAAGGTGGAGTTGGTAAAACAACTTCAGCTATCAACCTTGCAGCAAGTTTGGCTGCGCTGGAATATAAAACACTTGTAGTAGATGCCGATCCACAGGCCAACTCCACTTCAGGTGTAGGTTTAAACCCAAAAGAGGTTGAAATAAGTATTTATGAGTGCATGGTTGATGAAATAGATGTTAAAGAAGCTATTACTGAAACCGATATAGATTATTTACACATTTTACCTTCTCATATCGATCTGGTAGGAGCTGAAGTGGAAATGGTAAGTATCGATCGTAGAGAAGAGCGTATGAAAGATGCGTTGAAAAAGATTAGAAAAGAATATGACTTCATAATCATTGACTGCTCACCTTCTCTTGGCTTAATTACTATTAATGCCCTCACTGCAGCAGACTCAGTAATTATTCCGGTTCAGTGCGAATACTTTGCACTCGAAGGTTTAGGCAAATTATTGAACACCATAAAAATCATACAAACGAGGCTAAATAAAGAGCTTAAAATTGAAGGTATACTACTTACCATGTATGATGTGAGATTAAGGTTATCAAACCAGGTAGTTGAAGAAGTAAAAACTCACTTCAAACAAATTGTGTTTGACACAATTATCCCACGAAATATAAAGTTAAGTGAGTCTCCAAGCTTTGGTGTGCCAGCAATTGCTCATGATGCAGAAAGTAAAGGGGCGATCAGTTATCTTAATCTGGCTAAAGAAATTATTAACAAAAACGGAATATCGTAGAAGGGAGAGCGGGAATGGCGAAGAAACCTATAAAAAGAAGAAATGCATTAGGAAGAGGGCTTGGAGCACTTTTAGAAGATTCTCCTGCAAAAGAGAAAAAAGGACTGGATATCTCTGATAAATCAGATGCTGCCGGGTCGATGCATGAAATATCTCTGGAAGAGATAGAAGTAAATCCATTTCAGCCCAGGACTCATTTCGATAAAGATGCATTGCAAGAGCTTGCTGAATCTATCAAGGTCCAGGGAATCATACAGCCGATTACGGTTAGAAAGCTTAGCAAAAGTAAATACCAGTTAATTTCAGGTGAGAGAAGGTACCAGGCTTCTAAGCTTGCTGGCCTTGAAAAAATCCCTGCCTATGTGCGGACTGCTGACGATCAGCAGATGCTGGAGATGGCGCTTATTGAAAATATTCAGCGCGAAAATCTCAACAGCATTGAAATTGCATTAAGCTACCAAAGGTTGCTTACAGAATGTGATCTTAAGCAAGAGGAGTTGGGTGACAGGGTTGGTAAAAACAGAACGACTGTTAATAATTACCTCAGGCTATTAAAACTTCCACCAGATATTCAGGCTGCTTTGAGAGATAAACGTATCTCCATGGGTCATGCCAGAGCTATTATAAACATAGAAAATGTCGACATTCAGTTAGATATTTTTAAGAAGATCATCTCTCAAGACTTATCTGTAAGAAAAGTAGAGCAACTCGTGCGAGATGCCATGTCTCCTAAAAAGGAGAAGCCTGAGCCTAAAAAAGATCAAAATGATGGTGGCAAAGAAATTGCTAGACTTCAAACGCAGTTAGCTTCACATTTTGGCACGAGAGTACAGGTGAAATCTGACGGTAAAAAAGGAGAAATAAAAATACCTTTTGTTTCTGTTGAGGACTTAAACAGGATCCTCGACATACTTGAAGTCTAATGAAACGATACCTTTCTTTAATTATGCTCAGTATTTGCACTACTATGGTGATGGCACAAGAGCCGGATACCGTGATAGCTGTTGATACCATCAATAATCAAATGCCTCTTAGGCAAGAGAGCAGGAAAAATGTAGAGGTAAAAGAAATAGACACTTATGCCGACCGATTCGTGCCCAGAAAAGCTTCTTTGTATTCGGCCATTTTACCCGGTATGGGGCAGGCTTACAATAAAAACTACTGGAAGATTCCAATCATTTATGGTGGCTTTTTTGCATTGGGTTATGCTGTTAATTATTATGACGACAGGTATAAAACTTTCAGGAAGGAACTATTTACATTATTAGAAGAAGGTGGCAACACCACTCCTCTGGGACTTTCTGAAGACCAGGTGCGAAGTTTGGTTGATAAATCACGTAGAGAACGTGACTTTTATATGATTATGACTGGTGTATTATACTTACTCCAGATTGCTGAAGCACATATAGATGCACACCTCAAAGAATTTAAACTCAACCCAGATTTAAAAGTGTCGGTTGAGCCAATGTTTGAAAGACCACAATTTGCCAACTACAATGCTGGCCTTAGTATAAAACTTAAATTCTAATGAAGATTTTATTACTTGGCTATGGTAAAATGGGCGAAATAATAGAGCAAATAGCCATAGACCGTGGCCACACAATCTCAGCAAAAATTTCAAGTAGCAACAGAGATGAATTAGATCACTTGAAAGTAGATGAAATTGATGTAGCTATAGAATTTAGCCAACCAGAAGCTGCCTTTGATAACATCTTATATTGCTTGAAAAATAATATTCCTGTACTCTCTGGTACAACAGGATGGCTGGAGCGTATGAAGGATGTTGAACAGCTATGTAATGACCTCTCTGGCACATTCTTTTACGCTTCCAATTTCAGCATAGGGGTTAACTTGTTTTTCAAACTCAATGAGCAGCTCGCTCAAATAATGGATAACTTTGAAAGTTATGATGTTGAAATTGATGAGACACATCACATCCATAAGAAGGATGCTCCAAGTGGAACTGCTATAACACTTGCTGAAGGAGTAATCAAACATATCGACCGAGTGAAGGAATGGCAACTTGATAAAAAACAGCCTGGAGGACTTAAGATAATGGCCTATCGTGAAGACGAAGTACCCGGTACGCATAGTGTAAAATATAGATCAGCCATCGATGATATAGAAATTAAGCACACTGCGCACTCCAGGGCAGGTTTTGCTAAAGGAGCTGTGATGGTAGCCGAGTGGTTAAAAGACAAAAAGGGTGTCTTATCGATGGATGACTTTTTAAAATCATAAAATAAAAATCAGGTAATTTGTAAGTTTCCTGCATTGAATAACACAGATAAGAAAAACAAAATATTAAATATATGAATCTAAAGTTTTGGCAGAAGAAGGAAAAGGAGGAGAACAAAAAGCCTAAGTCTAAATCAAGAGAGTGGGTTGATGCAATTGTGTTTGCAGTTGTTGCTGCTACACTCATACGATTTTTGATCATGGAGGCTTTTACTATTCCTACTCCTTCTATGGAAAAGTCTTTATTAGTAGGTGACTTTCTTTTCGTCAGTAAATTCCATTATGGATCACGTACTCCTGCCACTCCCCTACAAGTGCCACTAACACATCAAAAAATATGGCTAACTAACATACCCTCTTACCTGGATTGGATTCAGTTACCACAATATAGATTGCCTGGCTTTTCTGAGGTAAAAAGAAATGATGTGGTAGTATTTAACATACCACCCATTAGTCTCAATGAAGGCATTGACTATCCTGTAGATTTAAAGACAAACTATATTAAAAGATGTGTCGGACTGCCTGGTGATGTATTGAAAATAGAAGATAAGCAAGTGATTGTTAATGGAGAACCTCTTGATAATCCTGAAGAAATGCAGTTTGCACATTTGGTTATTTCTACCAACAGATTGAGCCAGCGTGTGTTAGAAAAATTTGATATACCGGAAGTACAAGTGGTTGGCACCAACCCCGATGTAGCTCAGATTCTTTATTTAACAGATGAGCAGGTTGCTGAACTGAGTAAAGAGTCTTTTATTAAAGAAATCAGACCCGCTTCAAACAATCCTTACAAGCGATATAGTCCTTATGAAAAAGGGGAGCTTGACGAAGGGATATTTCCGTCTGATCCAGAGCTTTTTCCCTGGAACAGCGACTGGTATGGCCCAATTACAATACCTAAGGAGGGAGCAACCATTGAGATCAACAGGGAGACATTGGCCACTTATGGAGATGTAATCACATTGTATGATCACAATGAGGATGCCGTTATCAATGGCGATAAATTACTCATAGATGGAAAAGAGGTAAATAGTTATACTTTTAAGCAAAACTACTACTTCATGATGGGTGATAACCGTCACAACTCACTAGACTCCAGGTATTGGGGTTTTGTGCCAGAGGATCACATTGTAGGTAAAGGGTTCTTCATATGGCTTTCACTGGATCCTAATGCAGGATTTTTTAGTAAGATAAGGTGGAGTAGATTCTTTAATCTCATAGAGTAAGAGAGTTGTTCTAAGTTTTAAGTTCTAAGTTCAGAGTTCCTATTGGTATGAGTAAAACCTTGAACTTAGAACTTTATATGTTCACCATTCAATCGGTGTCTTCCCATTTTCCTTTAAGTATGTGTTGGTTTTACTAAAGTGTTTGTTACCAAAAAAGCCTCTATGCGCAGCAAATGGTGATGGGTGAGCAGACTTAAGCACTAAATGCTTTTTTTCATCTATGATTGCACCTTTGTTTTGTGCATAAGCACCCCATAGCAAGAAGACAAGGTTTTCCTTTTTATTTGACAATACCTTTATTACCGCATCGGTAAAATCTTCCCAGCCCTTTTTTTGGTGCGATCCTGGTGTATTAGCTCTCACCGTAAGTGTGGCATTTAGCAATAATACGCCCTGTTGAGCCCACCTTTCAAGGTTTCCTGATTCAGGTATTTCGGTATCAATATCTGTTGCTATTTCTTTGAAAATATTAACCAGTGAGGGCGGTTTTCTCACACCATCTCGTACTGAAAAACATAACCCATTGGCCTGACCAGGTCCGTGATAAGGATCTTGCCCGATTACTACGACTTTTACATCTTCAAAGCTGCAATGATCAAATGCATTAAATATTTCATTGCCAGGAGGAAAAACAGTATGCGAGTTGTATTCACTTTTCACAAAATTGACCAAATTTGTAAAATATGGCTTTTCAAACTCTTCTTGAAGCTGTATTTTCCATGACTGGGCTATTTTTACGTTCATAATATTATTTTAATAAGTAGTATAAATAAAAATAAAAACTTCTTATATTCCTTTTCCGTTTTGCTTAAAAGGAATATCAAAACTACAATGGTTACGGAAATCACAAAAGGTATAAAGGTATGTGTTGAAACTGAATATCAACCATCTTACTCGAGTCCGAGCCAATATCACTATGTGTTTACTTACAAGGTAACTATCGAAAACCAAAGTGATAATACGATCCAGTTATTAAGAAGGCATTGGCACATTCACGATGCTGCTTTTAACCCCAGAGAGGTTGAAGGGGAAGGAGTAGTCGGTCAGCAACCGATTCTGGAGCCCGGACAATACCATAAGTATGTGTCTGGTTGCAATCTCAAGTCAGGCTTAGGCAAGATGACAGGCACATACCTGATTGAACGAATTGTGGATGGGCAACGGTTCGAGGTGACCATACCTGAGTTTAGCCTCATTGCACCATTCAAGGAAAATTAAAGCACGTGTCTAAAATTCATCGTGTCACAAGCTATCTCTCTTATTGGCTTAATGCTGTAAATGAACATTCATTGCATGCACCCTTTATATATGATCTATACAAAAAGGTATTAAAAAAGCCCGTAGCTCCAGATGCTATCAATGAGGTAAGAAAAAGGCTTGAAAATAGTAACCATCAGGTAAATGTAAATGGCTATGGCGCTGGGTCAGAAGTAGATAATGGCAGTATGAGAAATGTCTCAGACATTGCTAAATATGGCATCACCAAACATAAATATGCACAGCTGCTAGAGAGGTTAATTGAGTATTTAGAGTCAGAAAATATACTTGAATTAGGCACCTCATTAGGTGTTAACACACTTTACCTGTCAAAAAACCAAAATAGTAAAGTTATTACCATAGAAGGTGAAGAGAGTTTAATGAATATTGCTGAGTCTGTATTTGAAGCGCAAAACAGAACAAACATTGATGCTGTTTGTGGTAAAATAGATGATATCTTACCAGAAGTAATTCAAAACCAACATAAGCTTGACTTTGTATTCTTCGATGCTAACCATACCAAGAAAGCCACTTTGAATTATTTTTCTCAGTGCCTAAAGCGGGTGCATGACAAGACATGCTTTGTTTTTGATGATATACACTGGTCAACCGAAATGGAAGAGGCGTGGGACAGGATTAAGAAGCATTATGAAGTGACTTTATCCATTGACATCTACCAGATGGGGATTGTTTTTTTTAACCCAGAAATAAGAAAACAGGACTATATTCTTGAGTATTAAACCAATCGGGCTTTTTCCCACCAGTAAGATTTAACCGTTTTAAGTATTTCTACTAAATCAGTATACTTTGATGGTTTTGTGAAATAGGTGTTTACACCATTTTGATATGAAGTTTTGATATCATCAAGGCTATTTGAAGTTGAGAAAACAATCACAGGTATATGCTTCAATCGCTCGTTCTCTTTGATTTCTTTCAGCGCCTGGCGGCCATCCTTTTTAGGCATATTCAAATCCAAAAACACCATACAAGGTGAGTTTGTGTTACCTCCCAGTGTCTCTATCAAAGCCTCCCCATCATCAACAAACATCAAGTCATCACTTGATATATTATTTTCGTTTAAGGCATCTTCAATGAGTAACCTGTCGTCTGCATCATCTTCAGCGATGATGATTGTAGTGATTTTGATCTCTTCCATAATTTATGATATAGCAAATTAAACGATAATTTGCTTAGGAAGTATGCACAAGGGTAGGTTTTTACACGCTACAAAAAATCACTTTATATAAACCGTCTTAGTATTTACAAATTCTTTAATCCCATAAGGACTAAGTTCGCGGCCGTAACCACTCTCTTTGATTCCTCCAAATGGCAATCGAGGGTCTGACTTCACAAAATCATTCACAAAGCAGCAGCCTGCTTCCAAATATTGTTCGGCTAACTCTTTACCCTTTTCAATATCGCTTGTAAAAACCGCTGAACCTAATCCGTAAACGGTGTCGTTGGCTACCTGCAGCGCTTCTTTTTGATTTTTAACTTTTATTATTGACGCCACAGGCCCAAATAACTCTTCATTATATGCTGGTGAGTTTTTTGGAATATCTGTAAGCACAGTTGCAGGATAAAAGTAGCCGTCACCACTAGGCAACTCCCCACCTAAAAGTAATTTTGCACCAACCTTTATGGACTTTTCAACCTGATTATGTAATAGCTCTCTAAGGTCTTTACGCGCAATAGGCCCTATATCCGTGTCTTCTTTTTCAGGATCTCCCAGCACTTTACTTTTCATTAGTGCAACTACCTTCTCAGTAAACGCATCCGCTACACTCTCTTCTACAATAAATCTTTTTGCGGCTATACAGCTTTGCCCATTATTAATGAGTCTGCTTGTCACGCACAATTCTGCTGCTTTTTCAACATCAGCATCTGCCAGGATTATATAAGGATCACTTCCCCCTAATTCCAGCACGGTCTTTTTCAAATATTTGCCCGCTTGTGCAGCAACAGCCTTACCCGCTCTTGTACTTCCTGTAAGTGTAACCGCCTTTACTTTTTCATTAGCAATTACCGACTCAACGATTTCGACATCTATCGGCATGTTTACAAATAGTTTATCAGGGAAACCTGCTCTTTTGATGAGATCCTCAAGTGCCTGGGCACAACCTGGCACATTTGGAGCATGTTTGAGCAAACCTGCGTTTCCTGCCATAAGTGCCGGTGCCGCAAAGCGAATCACCTGCCAAAAAGGAAAGTTCCAGGGCATAATGGCTAGTACGATACCAAGAGGCTGGAATGACACATAACTTTCAGACGCATCTGATGATAAAGTGTCAGGTTTCAAAAATTCTTTTGCATTCTCAGCAAAGTACTTACAAGTCCAGGCGCATTTTTCTATTTCTGAAACACCTTGATTATATACCTTACCCATTTCTTCAGTCATCAAGCGGGAGAGCTTTTCTTTGTCTCCTTCTAGTAGACGAGCTAGCTCAAGCATGTGCTCAGCCCTATGTTCAAATGAGGTTGATTTCCAAAATTTCCATGCTTCATCAATTTCATCTATTACTTCTAAAGTTTTCTCAGTCGACCATTCGTTATAGGTTCTTAGTTGTTCTCCTGTAGCTGGATTGATAACCTGAATCATAATTTTTTGAAATTTTACTTACGAACAGTAAACTAGGTAGTTGTGTTAAAATAAATCTTAAACATCGTACCCTCTCCTACTTCGCTTTCAACATCAATTTGAGCCTTGTGACCGTTAAGTATATTTTGTGTGGACGTTAGGCCAAGGCCCATACCTCCTTGCTTACCTGTAAAGAAAGGATCGAATAATTTCCTGATCTCATCTTCAGGTATACCCTTACCGTTATCTGCCACGCAAACAAGTATTTGATCTGTCCCTTTTTGAGTTGTGATGGTGAGCTCGCCTTGGTTCTCCTCCATTGCTTCTATAGCATTGATTATTATATTGAGAAATGCTGTTTTGAGCTGCTCTTTATCAACACTTAGTTGCGGTAGATCTGCAGCAAGACTTTTCGTGAGTTTAATACCTCTAAGCTTCAACCTATCATTGGTAAAGCCAATGGTCTCCTCCAACACTTCATTAATCGACAGTTGCTCTTTATTGAGTTGCTTTGGCTTAGAAGATTTAAGCATATCTGTAATCAACTGCTCGATACGGCTGGCGTTTCTCTTAATTATATCTAGAAACATGTCAGCATCTTCGTTGCTTTCAACCTCGTCTCTGAGTTGCTCTAAGGCCAGGCTTAAATTGGTCAAAGGATTTCTAACTTCATGTGCTATACTTCTGGCTATTTGACCTGTCATAGCCAATTTCTCAGCTACCAGCAGTTCTTTTTCAGCTCTTTTACGCATGGTGAGGTCATGAATTATGCCCTGGTAAGCATATATTTCATCATTTTCATCCTTCAGCGCTACGCTGTTTATGATACAATCAAGTTCATTATCATCTATGGTGCAGAGTTTGGTCTCAAAATCTTTGACCTGTGAGTTTTTTATCAAGGATTCGTTGAAATGGCTATATGTTTTTTTACTCTTAAAGACCGCTTTCATCGACATTCTAAGCAATTCCTGGGCAGAATAACCCAGCAAATTCACTAGTGACGGATTTACATCAATAAACTGATGCTCTTTACTGGTGATAAAAATAGCATCGACAGACCTTAAGAAAAGTGACCTGTACTTTTCTTCATTGGCATTTAACTCTCTAACTGAGATAGCATGGTTGATAGCGTATCGAATGCTACGACCCAGAAGACCTGCATCAAACTGCCCTTTAACCAAATAGTCAGAAGCGCCTAGCTTCATAGCTTTATAGTCTATTTCACTATCTCCTTGACCCGTTAAAAGAATCATTGGGACGCCATTTCCGGTTTCTCTTACTGCCTCAATAAAGTCAAGGCCACTAAATTTACCCAGTCTAAAGTCAACCAAACATATATCGTAAGCCTTTTGAGCTATTTTTTCTAAAGCTGTCTTAAAATCAGGCTCCCATTCCACAGTAATATTGAATGACCCATTCAGCTCTTCCAGCATGTCTTCAACAATGATGAAATCATCTTCGTCATCATCGAGTAAAAGAACATCGATGTCTGTTATTTCTGTAGTAAAATTAGATAACTCTGTCATGTACTAGATCTTTTTATTGGAAGCATAATTATAAATTTAGCCCCACCATTTATTGTACTTTCTGCTCGCATGAATCCGTTGTGGTTTTGCACCACTTTTTGACAGATAGCAAGCCCTATACCTGTACCTTTAAATTTATATTTGCCATGTAACCTTTCAAAAATATGGAAAATGCGTTCTGCGTATTTTTGATCAAACCCAATGCCGTTATCCTGAACTTCGATGCGCAGGTATAACTTTGCTGAGTTTATTTTAAAATCTTTCTGTGAGGAGCCCCTTACCTTTTTACCGCTTATTTTGATAAGTGGGTCAACATCATCTGGTGTAAACTTTATTGCGTTGCTTATAAGGTTTTGAAAAAGTTGCCTTAGCTGTGTCTTATCTCCGTCTACTGGCACCAGACCAGAGATCTTGATAGCTGCATTACGTTCGTTGATTACAGTTTCAAAATCGACTTTTACATTTTTAATTACTTCCTCTACATCAATTTTGTTAAACTCCTTAGGGTTTCTGGCGACTCGAGAGTACTTCAGCAAATCATCAATTAATAATTGCATGCGCTCAGCGGCACCATTCATTCTAGCTATATAGTCCTTACCCTTATCGTCAATTACCTCATTGTACTTATTTACTATCCTGTCTCCAAAGGCTCTGATTTTCCTTAATGGCTCCTGTAAATCATGAGAGGCTACATAAGCAAATTGCTCAAGGTTTTTGTTCGACTCTTCAAGCTCTTGGTTTTTCACCAAAATGTCCTTCTCAAATTTCTTACGTTGAGTAATGTTAGAGAACGTGACTACAAGGCCATCTTCAAGTTTGGTGGCGGTTACATGAAACCACGCATCTATTTTTTCATGGTCATAGTAAAACTCACGATCAAGTGATTTACCTTGATCAACTACCTGAATGTAGTCTTTATAAAGTCCTTTTTCTTCAGTGCCAGGAAAGAGAGTTAAAAGTGTTTGACCTTCTATTTCGTCTGGTTTATAATCAATAATTTTCTCTATCCCTTTATTAGCCAACATGTACTCAAAATCAATAATTTTCCCATTTTTCCTTATTGACTTAAGAAATAGAATACCATTGGTAGAGCTATCCAACACTTTCTGCAAAGAATGCTGAGCCAATTCTTTTTGATTTACCTCCTCACTTAATAGTTTGAGATTTTGCTCTAACTCGTACTCTGTAGCATTTTTAACTTTTATAGTTTTAAAAAGTTGTAAGAAAAGATAAGACAATGCGGTAGTAGCAGAAATAAAGCTAATCAGTAAAAATATCGGTGCGATTACTCCAGACCTGTTTTGCTGCGATGTTCTCGAAGCAAGTAACTCTTCTTCAGTTTTTGACATGCGTCCTACTAAAGCCCTTATTCTAGTCATATTTTCCTCATCAAATACAATAAGGTTCATACCGTATCTATCGAGACCGCTTTCAGACTTCCTCCTCGTCAATATTTCATCTGTTATGCTAAATTGTCTTTCTATTAATTTCTTAAGAGAGTCCAACCTTTGCCTTTGTACTTTATGGCCCAATAAAAGACTGTCGGAATTGTCAATTTTATCAAAGACTGTACTTTTTATATCATTGTATGGCTTCAGGAATGATGAGTCACCTGTAAGCTCATAACCTCTGTGTGCTGTCTGTGCATCTTTAACTGAAGAAATTATGCTCTCCAGGTCTTTTAATACCAGAGACGCATGATTTACCCACTTAGCATCAGAACTAAAATTATTTAAACTTATATATGTAAAAATAGACATAGCCAATAAAAAGGCTATGACTATAATAAATAGTATACTGAAAGAGCGTAGAGATGTCATGCAGTATTATATATTTATATCATAAGCTTTGAGCTTATTATACAAAGTTTTACGATCGATATTTAGCACCTCGGCTGCTTTAGTTTTGTTGTAGCCTGTTTTTTCCAATACACTTATTATCGCATTTCTTTCCGCGCTTTCAGAAACAGCTTTGAGATCTGTTGGATCAGTTCCGGTATCTCCTTGATTATTTACCGCCCCACCGATATAATCTGGTGAAATAATCTCTGACGGAAGGCTCTCAATTGAGATGCTATCACCATTGGTGAGTAACACAGCTCTTTTAATTACATTTTGTAGTTCTCGAAGGTTGCCATGCCAATAGTAGTTTTTAAACTTCTCTTCAACCTCATTGTCAAATCCGTTTACTTCTTTGTCTAACTGATTATTGGCGATGCTTAAAAAGTGATGAGCAAAGACCATGATATCAGACTTTCGCTCTCTCAATGGAGAAAGGTCTATCTTGAATTCGTTGAGCCTGTGATAAATATCTTCTCGGAATTTGCCTTGTTTTACAAGGTCTTTTAGTTCCTCATTACTGGCTGCTATTACACGTACATCTATGGCTATATCTTTTGTACCACCCAGTCGTTTTATCTTTCTTTCCTGGAGTACACGAAGTAATTTTATCTGATTATCGTATGTTAAGTTTCCAATTTCATCTAAAAATAATGTACCACCATCGGCTAGTTCGAAACTTCCTTTCTTATCAGCAACTGCCCCAGTAAATGCACCTTTCATATGACCAAAAAGTTCACTCCCCGCAAGTTCTTTTGGCAAGGCTCCACAGTCAATAGCAACAAATGGTTGATCCTTTCGCTTACTTTGATCGTGAATCTCGTTAGCCACAAACTCTTTTCCAGATCCGGTTTCACCAGAAATTATAACTGACATATCTGTAGGAGCAATAAGTTGGATATGCTTTTGAACTGTTTCTGATTGACTACTCTTCCCTACAATGAAATGCTTTTTATTAGTACGCTTTTTGGACTTTCCCTTAGAGATGTTTTCACGTTGGATCTGTTGATCTTTTTTTGCATCAATAGCATCCTCAATAGTGACTAAAATCTCATCAGGATAAAGGGGCTTTGTAACATAATCATAAGCTCCGTGCTTGAGCGTTTCAACAGCCGTTCTCACATCAGAGTAACCAGTGATGATAATTACAGCAGACTCTGGATTAATTATTTTTATCTTTTTGAGGATACTGATCCCATCATCATCGGGCAGTCTGTAATCACTTATTACCAGGTCATAGTGCTGTTTTTTCAAGGCATTGATACCTTCATTACCTGTAACTTCATAAGAGGCTTCGTATCCTTTTTTAGTAAGAAACTTTTGAAGCAAAAGACAAATGTCCTTGTCATCATCAATTATCAGAACCTTATTCATATGTTCGGTTTAAGTAGTTTAAGAATTATACTGTGTATGATACATTAAGATTGTCTAATGCATCTACCACTGCTTTTTTACTAAAGGGTTTTGGTATAAAATAATCAGCTCCCTGAGAGATGGCTCGCTGCCTTTCTACATTACCATCATAGGCACTTATTATGATCACTTTAGCTTTCGGGTTAGATCCTTTAACGGTGTCAATCAAATGAAACCCAATGCCATCAGGAAGATTTAAATCAAGAAAAACTATGTCGTATTCATTGGTTGTTAGTTTAGACTTTCCCTCTGAAAGAGAATGTCCATGATCAGATGCGAAACCAAGTTTCTTCATCATGCTTGAAAGCAACAAACAGATTTCCTTTTCATCATCTACTACCAGCGCTCTACTCATTATCCAACATAGTTATATCTTGTTTACTCTTTCTCCTCCTATTGAAAATTTTGTACCATTTTAAATAGTCCTCCTCCTTTATCTGTTAAATGATATATGCTAAAACTATCAATAAATTTGGGGAATATTTTCTACAACTCAATGAGTAATTTAATCTACATATCCACTTCGTACGTATAAGGAGGAACTGGCACGAGATTTTCATAAGTGTTAGTAAATACAAATGCATGAAAAATTACGAATACACCTTTGAAGACTACGCTACCAGTATTTTACCAAGCCGAGTGGAAATGATGGAGTCTTTGCTTCCTCATGCTTTTAAAGTAGACAAGTTATTTGGAAAAGGAAGTGGTGAGCGCGGTGTTGTGAAGAAGCTTGGACGTATGATGGACTTTAAAGGAGTCTATGCATTTGCCAAACAAGGTAAAATAATTTACATCGGAACTTCAGAAAAAGTAATTAACCGAGTGGTGTACCATGTGAAAGGTCATACAAAATATCAGGCTCATCTGGCCTGGGAAATAGCCAAGGAGAAAGGCTTATGGGTAAACAAAAAAATGGGTATTCCTGATCTTGATGCTGCCAAAAAGGAAGTGGGTAAATTGAGTGTACTTTTCATGGAGGTTACGTCCCCAATCGAGAGGTATTTGCTGGAAGCATATGCGGCCATGCATTTCAACTGTAAATTCAATGTATTTGAAGGTAAATAACTATTGATTTAACTTTTTATTTGGCATTTCAACTTCCTTTTTCTCCAGCAATACTGCGTCTTTACCCGGTCTTATATTACTCCCTATATCCCTTGAGTATACAAAAGTAAATTCGGCCCCGAATAGTAGTATTATCGAAGAGTAGTATATCCAAACCAGCAGTAGTACTAAAGAACCTGCCGCACCATAAGCATTTGCTACCGTGCTTGCTCCAAGATATACACCAATCAAATATTTACCCAAGGTAAATAACAATGTGGTGACGAATGCCCCCACCCAAACATCCCTCCATTTTATTTTAGCATCTGGCAACACTTTAAATATTACAGCGAATATCAGCGTAATAATTGCTAACGAGACAGTTAAGTTTATTGCACTTACAATATAAAATGCGAAGCCTGACAGCAATTGATCAAGGATATTATTGAAGAGCACGATGAGGGCATCTACAACCAGTGAAACCAATAGTAAGAATCCAATGCTAATGACCATGGCTAATGAAAGCAGTCTGTTCATAATAAAACCTAATACCTCTCTTTTGGGTTTGGGTTTTATACCCCAAATTGAATTGAGCCCATTTTGAAGTGAAATGAATACGGTTGTAGCACTAAAAACAAGTGTACCGATACCTATGATTTTGGCTAATGTAGATGATGCTGTTTGACTTGCGTTTTCCATGATCTTAAGCACCTGTTGAGCACTTTCTGTACCGAACAATCCGCTTATTTGATCAATGATTGTCTGTTTTACCTCTTGATCCTCATAAAAAGAACCAGCTATAACCATAGAAATAATTAAAATGGCTGGCATCGAAAATATAGTGTAAAAAGCTATTGAAGCGCTATAGCTCATTGGGTCGTCTTCGATAAACTTCTTTATCGCATCTCTAAATAGCTTTAAGTATCGCTTTACTTGTTTCACTTCTTACTAAATATTTTACCAACTTTCTTTTTTAGACTACCCCGTTTGCTATACACATCATCTCTCATGAGAAGAGATATAGGTCTTAATTGTTGATAGTGCTCACAAAATACCTTAAGTATTGCAGCAAACGGCAAAAACAAAATCATTCCTGCTACCCCCCATATAAATCCACCGGTGATTAATGCAAGAATTGCCACTATTGCATTCACATTTAAATTCCCTCCGACAATTTTTGGGCTTAAAAAATTGCCTTCTAATATCTGGATAAACCAGAACACAAGTATGACTCCCAATGGATACCAATAACTATCATATGTAATAAAAGCATATAATGCTGGTATGACACCTCCAATAGTAGTACCTACATATGGTATTATTGCTAAAAATCCGGCCAGAAAACCAAAGAATAGTGCATAGTCGATACCTATTATAAACAGACCTAATGTATTGAGAATACCCAGAACAATGATTAAAGTGAACATACCCGTCAAATACTGCTGCCCTACCTTTTGAATCTTATTAAGCATCTCCTTAAACTTATCTGTATGCTCTTCGGCACTAAAACTCGCCACCGCGTTTTTTAATCCTTTACGATAAAGCAGTATCAGAAAACTATAAATAATGGTAAGTGTCAATCCTGTGAAAAACAATGTTGTAGAATTCAGGGTATTGGTCAACATACCTCCAGACTTGTTGGTAAACCATTGTAAGCCTAAGTCTACCAAACTGTCTTTATCCAGTTTTGGAATAAATGAAATATTAGTATTAATAAATTCAGTAACTGCCACTAACACTTCGTTGAGTTTAGTACCAAAGTCTCCCAGGCCTTTAACAATATCTATGATTTGAGCTGAAAACAGTATGGTTATACCTACCAAAACCAATGTTACTGAGAGCATGGTCCAGATAATCGACCACAATCTACTTGCGCCTTTCTTCTCTAGAAAGACACAAATAGGATAAAGAATAAATGCGATAAGCAGGCCAAATGCTAAAGGTACGAGTACAGATCTACCTAAATATATTAAAAACAATAAGGCAAAAAACGTGGCTATTGAGAAGAAGGCATCCTTAAACGATATGCTCATCAACTGGTCTTTTTCTTTAAGTTCAGGCAAGGTTATATTTTTATACTTTGTGTAAGTTAATAGTTAATACCGGCATGTTAGAGTCCTTCGTCATCTCTTCTGATGTACTGTTCTGAAACATCCTAAATAAGCCGCCATCTGCATGAGTAAGCACTGCAACGGCTGCTGCATTGATCTTATGGCCATACTCTAATAACCCGGCTATTTCATCTTCATTTTTTACAGTAGCTAATTCATAATTGAGCAATCCATAATTCTTAGCAAACTTTTCAAGTCGTGCAGCGTCTCCGTTGGTATCCTGACCTACATGTACAACATGCACCGTAGAATCTAAGCTTGACGCAAAATCATTGATATACCCCACGGCTTTCAGGTAATTATCCTGGCGATCTTTTTGAAAGTCAACTCCTAAAACAATTTTTGATAAATTTCCGATCGTATCTTCATCCCTAACAGAAATTACTGGGCATGGGGCTGACTCTACAATTTGTTGGGCATGATTTCCAGTAAAAAATTCTTCTGCATTCTCCTCTCCTGACGTTCCCATTATGACCAGGTCGATCGCATTTGATTTAATGTACTTTAACACGCCCTTTTCAAAATCTTCGTCTTCAATACCAAAAGTAACATCAATTCCCTCTGATGAATGTTTTTTAGCTAATTCACTCAGGGCCTGATAGTTTTTTTTCAGTAACTGCACTGTAAATAGATTTTCCTCGTCAGACGCCTTTAACTCCATTTCTCCAGTAGCAGTAAAGGTCTTACCGTATGGGTGTTCATAAAAGTTAACAATATGTAGGCTCCCACTAGTCTTCTTTGCGATTTGCGAAGCCATGTCTAATGCTTTTGTTGATACATCAGATAAGTCGGTAGGTATTAATATTTTATTCATAATAATGTAAATGCTTTTTGTTTGTCATAACATCAGAAAAAATCGCACCAGTTTATATTTCTACTCTAAATGTAATCAGCCGATACCTCGCAAAGGTTTAATGTGTAACTTTTTCTACAGCTATGGTAAGATAGGCCACTATTGTATTGTAATTGTATAATTATCGTTATTATTGACTCTTTAAACTAATACTACCGTGTTTAAGAAAATTCTATATACACTCGCACTACTATTTGTATTAATAGTATTGGGCTATAGGCTTGCAGATGAACCTCTTCCAAAAGGGGAAGCTGGCCCAAGGGCAGAATATTTGACAGATAAAATGATGACGGCTTTAAATTATGGTGCCTGGCAAAATCTAGGTGCAATTGCCTGGAGTTACCCGCGTGGTCATGACTATATATGGGACAAAAATGCAAATCTTGTATCAGTAAGCTGGGATGACTACATAGTCTTATTGAATCCGGAAAATAAGGATGGCATTGTATATAAAGACAAAGAGAAAATAACCGATAACAAGCGTGAATACATCAATCAGGCTTTTGAATATTTTGCTAATGATTCGTTTTGGCTTATTGCACCTTTTAAAGCTCGTGACCCGGGCACAACCCGCAAAGTAGTTAAACATAAAGGAAGTGATGCTTTGCTAGTTCAGTATAGTTCTGGAGGTGTTACACCAGGAGACTCTTATTTATGGCTACTAGATGAAGATGGCATACCGAAAGCCTGGAAGTTCTGGGCTAGCATAGTGCCTGTAGGTGGATTAAAGTTTACATGGGAAAACTGGGAAGATGTTGGTGGTGCAAAAATCTCCACGCTACATGACGGCCTCTTAGATATAGAAATCACAAACCTAAGATGGTCTGAAAATGTAATAAACTTAAATAACAGTGTAGATCCTTTTTCTGAACTGCGCTAGTTACTCATAGTTTTCCTTTATCTAATCATAACAAAAGGATATCACAGCCGATCGATGTTGTAACGCTATTTTAAGTATCTTCGCAACTGCATGAGTAAAGAGCGAATATTACTGTTAGTACTTGCATCGGCATTATTTACCCATATCATGGATTTCATGATAGTAATGCCTTTGGGCCCACAGCTCATGAGGCTGTTTGATATAAGTCCACAGCAGTTTAGCTTTTTAGTATCTTCTTATACTTTTACAGCAGGCGGCTCAGGATTTTTGGCCGCTTTTTTTATCGATCGTTTTGATAGAAAGATCAGTCTTATATTCGTTTATTTTGGTTTTACTATAGGTACACTTGCCTGTGCTTTTGCTCCCAGCTATGAGTTACTGCTACTTACCAGGTCTATAGCGGGTGGTTTTGGAGGTGTTTTAGGTGCGTTGGTCCTGAGTATAGTAAGCGATGCCATACCTCTTAACCGTAGAGCTGCTGGTATTGGATTTGTTATGGCGTCATTTTCCGTGGCCTCAGTGTTTGGTGTACCTTTCGGCCTGTATCTGGCCACATTGTTTAGCTGGCATGCACCATTCTTATTCCTTGGTGGCTTAGGTGTAGTAATTAATATCCTGATTATACTTTACATACCTTCGATTAAAGAGCATTTAACAAACGGTAAAACAAATAACAATCCATGGCACATCATTAAAACAATATTTGGCAGAAGAAACCCTCTGATGGGCCTACTCTTTACTTCTGTTTTAATGTTTGGTCATTTTACTATCATTCCATTCATCGCTCCTTATATGGTGGGTAATGTAGGGTTTACCGAACAGGAGCTTACATATATATACCTTGTAGGTGGTGGTCTCACCATATTTACATCACCTATGGTAGGCAGACTTGCTGATAAACATGGAAGACTTAGGATTTTTACAATTTTTGGTATTATGGTAATAATACCTTTACTGGTAATCACTCATCTGCCACAAATACCTTTATGGCAGGCACTGATTGTGAGCGGAATCTTTTTTATCATGGCCAATGGTCGTATCGTTCCATCTACCACCATGGTAACCTCCGTTATCAAACCTGAAAACAGGGGCAGCTTTATGAGTATCAGATCTTCAATTCAACAATTATCTTCTGGATCTGCAGCCATGCTTGCCGGATTTATAATTTCTGAAGAGCCCTCGACAGCCATTGAAGGCGCAAAAGCACTTGTTAATTATGAATATGTAGGATATGTAGCTGTTGCTTTTAGTATTATAGCCTTATTTATTGCTCGACTGCTCAGAGTAGAAAAAGGTGCCTAGCGTAACGAGTTAATAAACTGCTCTTCATTCAAAATTTCCTGCACCCATAAAGCATATTGTTTGCCAGAAGGGTGAAGTCCGTCTTCCGCTACCAAAGTAGCATCATATTGGCGCGAAATGTCTGTAATGTAAAAGTATTTGACTCCCCTGCCCTCAGTTATGGCTTTATTTATGTTATTATAGACATCTAACTCATTTGATATTTTCTCTTGACTTTTTTTGCCGAATGGTGTGTATCCGTAGTCTGGGATTGAAACAACAAAGACACGGGATTTATTTCCATTAGCATGGGCAATAGCTATATCTAACAACTCTTCAAACTCAGAACGGTATGATTCGGGAGACTTACCTTGATATTGATTATTCACTCCAATGAGCAAACCAACCAAATCGTAATTCTTTTCTGGTTTTTTATCTTCAATTGCTTGCTTTAGTTCATCCGTTCTCCATCCAGTTCTAGCGATAATTACCGGATTCTTAATGTAAATGCCTTTGATGTTTAATGAATCAGCTAGTTGTACTGGCCATCGTGAGGATTCGCTAACACTCTCGCCAATGGTATAAGAATCTCCCAATGCCAAAAAACTTAAACTATCCTGGCTAAAGGAGAATTGACTTACAAGAATTAATAGAAAAGTGACGAATGATCTACTTATCATCTTTGAGTTGAATGTACTCGGCTACGACAATCATCATACCCGTAAAAACCAACATCCCTTTCTTAATCTTATTGGAAGCTTTATTGGAGTCAACCTGCACCGTTTCTGGCTTGGTGGTATTTTGTGTTAGTATTTTGCCCCAACTTACTGCAGAGGTGAATAGTATAATGGCTACTAAAGCCACTATTACTGATTTTTCTGCATGTTTTTTTAGGTCTCTTAACATAAAATGTTAGTCAGTACTAATCTTTAGACTGCAATTGGGAGCAAATTGTTACAACATTATGACTATTTTTTTTAGAAAAAAGAAATATGCGGGAGTAATTAGTCGCTCTGGTGTATTTCAAATGTGGGACTGATTGTTGGCCCCTGAGCAAATTCAGCGACTTTTTTGAGCTTTAGGTTGCGTTGTTGTTTACCATTAGCGCTTTTCCAATTGCCATTTAACATTTTCCCGAAATTATTTTCGGTGTTCACAAAATTGGCTTCTATGGATGCAACAAATATGTTATTTGAGTCATAAACCAGTACACCGATTCCCTGTCGCTCAAGCCCCATCCTGCCATTAAATACATACATATCTCCTGAACTTTCTATAATGTAAGAACCAGAAACTGCTAGCCCATTAAATTGAAGATTAAATTCTACCTTTTCAGAATCACCAATAAAACCACTGTAATAATACAGTCCTCGAGTTGGCTCAATCTCGTCTACCTGAGCCTTGACGCCTGAAATAGTGAATAATAACAGGCTAAATAAAATGAGGAACAGAGGCTTTCTCAAACGTATAAACATTTAATACACATCTAATTTAGTGCTAAAACCGTTTTAAAACAATTGGGTTTAAAAAAAGATAAAAAACAGCTCGGTATTTTTTTTAGTTCCTTTGTAAGAAATTAGCTCCTACTCTCACTAATAGTACAACAACATACAGGTTTTGAGCCAGAAAGAATTTATTGATCTCATAGAACAACATCAGGGTATAATTCACAAGGTATGTCGAATTTACACCTATAATCAACACGATTATGATGACCTTTTTCAGGATATCATGGTGCAGCTATGGCAATCAATAACTAGATATCAGGGAAAATCCAAGCTAACTACTTACATGTATAAAATAGCACTTTTCACGGCATTAAATAAGGTTAAAAAAGCTAAGAAAAGACAGTTTGATGTAAATGACTTAGCTGATTTCGCAACGGATGCATCAGAAACTGCTGAAGAAATACTTCATACGGTGATCAAACATTTGAGTGATGCAGAAAAAGCGCTTGTAAGCCTTTATCTCGATGAAAAAGACTACAAAGAAATGGCTGAGATTTTAGGTATAACCGAAAGTAATGTAGGTGTACGACTCAATAGAGTAAAAGATAAAATGCGTAAAATTTTAAAAACACAAGAAGATGGAGCTTGAAATACTAAAAAAGGAACTGAACAAAGATCAGCCTAAATATAGCCGTCAAGAAATACAAAGTATTTTTGAAATTAAAACTAAACGTGCTGTTGGAAGTATGAACAGGGTTATGTTTTTCGACCTCATAATAATGACGATGTTAGCCACTGCGATGATCGCTCTAACTTTTATTATTAACCTCCAGGACAGATATTTTATATCACTGCAAATTTTACTGGTGGCCGGAGTGCTCTATCTCCATTATGCCATAAAAAGAAAAGTGATTTATAATCAACTATCTAATAATGGAATAAAAAACTCAATAGAAAATATCCTTTACAAAATGAATGTCTATGTCAACATTTATAAAGGACTGGTACCTATCATAATATGTAGCATTTATATAAAAACATCAGTAGATATTGCGCAATCATTTAAGCTTTCAAATGAACTATACTGGGGAATACTTTTGACTACTTTACCGTTTGGTTATGGCGCATACAAGTTAACCTGCTGGCTTGCCAACAGACTTTACAGACCTACTATTGAAAGGCTAAACCAACTAAATAATAAATTATTTAAGGCCTTTAAATAGCTCAGGATTAATAATGGCTAACAAGAAAGCGCCTATCATAACGACTAACATAAAAAGAAGTAGCCCAAACACAAACACCAATAACCCTTTTATAAAATTCCAGATTTTGTTGCCCTTGTAAAAATTAGCACAGACAAAAGCGAAGTATATATAAGAGATGGGGGTAACATAAAGCTGTATATGCACCCAATCAAAAAATTTATATCCAAATAAGGCTATAATACTTAATATCATTGGGTGCCCTTGCCCATAAAAGGTAACAACTGAAGACTCTAGGAAATTGTATTTTTTGTTTTTAAAAATTAACCATGTCGCTGTTATGAAGAATGGAATCAATAAAAAACTAAACAACCTAAAGTTTGAAAAAATCTTTTGGTTTATTTCCATTTGTAGTTGCTGCTGCTCAGTCGTTTCTGCTGAGCTAAATGCTGTTGTTATGTCTTTGGTAAACTCAGACATATCTATTCCTAAAAAAGAAATAGTAAGCACAAACAAGGTAACTAATAAAAAATAATAGCCGATGGGCCCAATGTACCTAACTCTGATTCCATCTATGATGGCACCTATTACTTTTTTAGGAGCAATGGTTAGATCTTTAACTGTCCGTGCAAAATTGTTATCAAAACCAAACCATCTTTTCTGCAACTCCTCAAAAAGAGATCTCCATCCAAGCTTATGCACATCTCTTTTTTGACCGCAGTTGTGGCAATAATTTCCTATTACTTCGTTACCACAATTGCGGCATTTTATATCTTCCATGCTTTGATTATCTAAAAAATCAGCGCAATATAATAAAATAAATTTTACCTATCGAGCCAGGCTTTGAAAGTAGCAACCCGTTCGCGGCTCACGATTACCTCTTCATTATGCTCGTCAAATAATACAACTTTCAATCTACTGTTGGAGTAGCTAATGATATCTTTAATGGACGCCATAGATATGATATGTTTTCTATTTACCCTAAAATACTGTTCAGGGTTAACCTTAGCATCTATTTCTTCCAAAGGGTAATCAATTAGAAAATTTTTACTTTTAAATGTATGGCAATAGCTTGCTTTATCACGACTAAAGAAATATGCTATTTCGTCAGTGGGTATTGACTTTATGTGCTCACCGGTTTTCACCAAAAAACGCTGTTTGTATTTGTTAGTCAGCATTTCCATAGCCTTAGCAATCTGGTCAGCTGGATTTACTATGTTATGAGGCCTTACTTTATTTAGTTTATTGAGTGCTTCCTTCAACTCGTCAGCATCAATGGGCTTTAGTAAATAGTCAATGCTATTCACCTTAAATGCCTTTAATGCATACTCATCATAGGCCGTAGTAAATATTACAGGAGCCTCCACTGTGGTATGGTCGAAGATTTCGAAACTTAAACCATCGGCCAGTTGGATATCCATAAATATCAAATCAGGCGGTACATTGGCCGATAACCAAGCCACACTACCTGTGACCGTATCTACTTTTGCAAGTATTTCGATTTTATCATCTACGGATTTAACCAGTTTTTCTAACCGATTGGCGGCCATCTTCTCATCTTCAATAATCAGTACCCGCATAGCTATTACTTAATCAAAGGAAGCCCAACTTTAAATTCATCCTTTTCTTCCTGTACGTCCACAGGTACTTCAGATAAAAATTCATAGCGGGCCTTAATATTTGAAAGCCCAATGCCACTTCCTGCTTCTTTAATGATATTTTTCTTTTGTAGCGTATTACGTACATAGATATAGTCACCTTCAGTATACAGATGTATTGTTAATGGCTGTTTTTCAGCAACTATGTTGTGTTTGATGCTATTTTCAACTAGCATTTGCAATGCCATTGGTGCTACTTTCACACCATTAACACCATCAAGTTTCTTTTCAAATTTTAAACTATCAGCATGTCTTATCTTTTGCAAGAAAATATAGGCTTCAACAAACTTGAGCTCTTCTTCTAACGACACCAATTCCTTATTTCTCGCTTCAAGTACATATCGATATACATCAGACAACTTTTTTATAAATTTAGCAGCTACATCCTGGTCTTCATACACTAAATTGGTAAGTACATTAAAGCTGTTGAATAAAAAGTGAGGGTTAACCTGATTTTTCAATGACTCATATTTAGCCGTAATGGCTTCTTTTTTCATCCGCTCACTATCTATGGCGAGTTGTTTCCAGGCAATAAGAAACTCCCGACCATATAGAAATGCTGATACCAGGAAAGTCACGCCTATAGCGATCAAAAGCGTTAAATTAATATCACCTAGGTATAGATCGAAAATAAGGCTATAGAAGTGATAGATGCCGAATATAGCCAGGGCTGTAAAAGCCGCATGCCCGAATATACCTATCACAAGACGATGTACTGGCTGTTTAAGCCAATCGTACCACTGATCCATGTAATAACCAGTGAGCTGGTTGCCCTTCCAAAGCACTACCCAAACCGTGGCGCTAATGATTATAGCATAAGATTTCGTTGTACATTCAAGGCACATTAAATAACCCCACGGTATACCGATCAGCGCTATTAGTGCAGATTCTTTAAGCTCTCTTCTCCAGCTAAATGATTTTTCCTTACAACGTTGAGGCATGAGACGAATTAAGTCAAAATTATCGTAATATCAATACTTCGGATGGTTTAGCACCCTTTTTAAACTTTATTTTATACCGTGTAATCCAGTAGGCTATAAGCGGTGAGCCAATAATTGTGGGCCAAAGCCAGCCCCAAATACCTGGGATAAAATCAACCACGGTTACAGAAAAAGCTGTAACACAAGCTATATACCCAACCACAAATCCATTGATGTGCGCATAAAGCCAGTACATCTTGTCTGTTGGTTGTCTAATAAATGAAATTATATTAGACACAGACATTGACAATCCAAGGCTTCCAAAAACTATTGCTAGAATGCCTACACCTTGCGACTCATCAAGCAAAGATATTCCCCAAATCATGAAAAATAGATTTGTTAAACCATTTAGCGTTAGTGCCACCCAGTCTACAGACTTGATGACTGATCGAGTCTTATGCAATTTTTTATGATATAGTGCCCTATAGCCTGATACCACTGCATAATAGCTCAGAACGGCTATCATAAGTAGAAATGGCTGAAATGATATTAATGATAGAATAAGTGCAGTAGCAAAAACTAAAGTCATAGACCAGAAAAAAAGGATACCTGCCTTTCGATGCCACCTGCTTCCTTTACCAACAGCCATGGCTACCGGTCCGCTTAGCAATGCGATACACCCCATAGAAATATGTAGTATGAGTAAGATAAGTGTCATGATGCTAGTTTTAAGAGAAAAACAAAAGAACAGAGATTTAACTCTCTGTTCCTTATTAAATTAATTGCAAGCTTGAGCAGCTCTAATGGCTGACTCCTGCCCCCAAACTGGACTCAACTCTCCTTCTGGCTTTTGATTCTCAAACAATACCACTGCTTTTTGAAGTTTCTCACAAGGCGCTGTTGTATCGCTTCCAAAAAACCTTGCGGTACCAAGTTCCATTTGCCCAAGCATATACATAGCACGAGGGTTGTTGGCATCCATAGCAAGTGCCTTGTTCAAAGCCTGCATCGACAGACCGGAATATTGTTGCCCTCGTGTCGCTGGATCTACCGTCACACGGATCATATGTATGAAACCTTCGAGTACTATTAACTCATCCTCTTTCGGTTGTAAGTTTAGACCGGCTTTCACTTTTTCCAAAGCCTGATCTAGCAGTTTATCTTTATCCGTAGCGTCTTCTGTGCGCGTGGCCATCATAACGTAACCAAACCCAGCATAGTAAAGTGGTTCCCATTTGTCATCTTCGTTTTGAGCGATACGATCCAATGCGTTGATAACAACTTGAAATTCATCCAGCGTATTTGCTTGATACACGTTATTGATTTGCTTTTTCATGGCCTCTTCATATTTAGAAGGGGTAGTAAAACTCCACAGCATAACAGCCATGGTTAAAAGTGGAAGTAAAATTGACTTGTTCATAATTTTATAGTTTATGTGTTTATTAATTTGTGTTTAAAGATTCGGCATTTGATTCACCGCCTTGTTTTTGGCTAAAGTGATGAACACACCCAGAAAAATAAACCTGGGAGCCATTTGCTTAATGGGCTGTGACTGATAAATTCCTTCTTCATTAGGCTCAGAGGCATATTCATACCCAAAAATGTTATCGACTCCCAGCACGTTTGTTACCGAGGTATGAATGATAACATTGCTTCTGTAGAGATAACTAAAATTGACACTTAGGTCATGATAAGCAGGCGTTCGTCCAGCATTAAATTCCTCCTCATTTGGATTATTAAATGGCCGTGCACTTGCAAAAGAATATGTTGCACCAATCTGAGTTTTTATATCCTGGACAAAGTACTTACCTACAACTGACAGGTTGTGTGTGGAGCTAAAGGCAGGTGTTGCCTGCTGTGGATAGTCGCGGTAGTCTCGCTCGCTATCGATGTAGGAATAAGACACCCAATAGTCAAGCCCTGATACAGACTGATTGTCTCTCCAAAACACATCGAACCCTGTGGCATACCCTTGCCCTTCATTGTTTGGACCTTGTGTGCCATCTTTCACTAAATCATTATAACTCTTGTAGTAGCCCTCCACCCTAAAAGTGCGCTTGCCTGTCATATACTGATAATTGGCTATGTAGTGGGTTGCCTTTTCTTCATCTAGGTTTGTATTTACCCTTAAGTACTCGCGCTGAGCTTGCTGCGAAAACTTTCCGTACCCAAGTGACACCTGCCCGTGCTCGCCTAATTGCTGAGCTACAGAAAGACGTGGGTATACATTCGTTTGCCTGTTCAGGTTGTTGGTCTCTGCTCTAACACCAGACCTAATGACCAGGTCATTAGACAAATAATAGTCGGCTTCAATAAAGCTTGTTGAGATATGCTGATTGTAATTTTTCTTAATCTCATTTTCTTCAGTTAGATTATAGTTGTGCTGTCTATAGTAGTGCTCAAGACCTGTGCGAATCGATAGGGAAGCGTCAGGATCGAAGTTGACAACACCTTTGACATGAGCGCCAAAAAGCTGTTCTTCGATGTCAACATCGTTATACTGGATATCTTCTTTACTAGATGTATAAGCTGCCCCTGTGTTATAAGACCACTTTGGGTTAATCACATCACGATAGCTCACATTCAGATAATGATAATTATTGTCTATCTCAAACCTATCCTCCTGATTGGTAAATGATTGAGGTTGGTACACCGCCAATTGGGATGAACTCCAATTGGCATAAGTTTTTAGCATACCCGATTCTCCAATCTGGTGTCTATATGCCATATTTCCATCCCAAGCTTCTGGTGCTTTGTCGTAGTTAATTCGCTGACTTATGAGTGCAAAGTAAGGCTCAAGGTTAGTGTATTGTATTTTTCCTGAAATAGAAGACTTGCCAAACACCTGGGAATGTGACACATCAGCTCCTACCGACATAAGAGATAGGTCGGTACGGTTTTGCGCGGCCATGTCTTTGGTGTTAAGAATAAGTGCTGAAGAAAGTGCCTGACCATATTCTGCGGAATACCCTCCTGTACTGAACGATGTTCCTTTAAACATAAATGGACTGAACCGACCTCGACTTGGCGTGTTTGGAGCAGAAGGACTGTAGCTCTCAAGCACTTCCATACCATCTATATAGGTACGTGTTTCGTATCCATCTCCGCCTCGCACAAAGAGTCGACCTGTCTCTCCTACTGTTTGCGTACCTGGCAACGTGTTTAGCGCTCCGGCAATATCGGCTGTGGCGCCTGCAGTGGTCACTATATCAAGAGGCTTTAATACCTCTCGACTACTCTCCTCTCCAGCAGAAAAAGACCCTGCGGAAATAACAACTGCGTCCAACCTATTGATAACTTCTTTAAGTAAAACAGAAATCTCATTGTCACCAGGCAGTGTTATTTCTTGACTCATAGCCTCATAGCCTACAAATGTGGCTTTAAGTTGATAATTACCTTCTTCAGATGTTTTGAATGAAAAGTAACCTTCCAGATCAGTGGACGTGCCGTCATAGGTATCGACTAAGAACACATTTACTCCTGGTAGTCCAACACCTTTTTCATCAACTACACGACCTGTGATCGTTGATTGGCCTATTACATGACCAGCATAAAGTAAAAGTAAGAGTATTGTGAAGATGGCTTTCATATAATTTTGGCGTTTATGTCTGATACAAATGTTGAAAGCCCGCGATCGGAATAAAAAAATGAATTACCGAACTGTTGAATACAAAGGATGAGCTGTAACTTTAGCTAACCCAATAAATATGACTCAGGGCAATTTTTTTACTCAATCGAAATAATACGCCCATTATAGGCCTCACTATCTTCTGAAGATTTTGAATTTCTACGTAAAAATTTCATTCGGTTTGACTAATTGCTATTTCAAGCTGGAGGGACGATTAACAAGCTCGTTTTGACCACAATGGTGATAAACATTTACTATGACCTTCCTTGTTGAAATAAAAGAAAATGAACTATTCGATAAAAAAATTATAACTATTGAATGTCAGCCATGTAAATTCTAAATTTCTCACTTATAGGCGATTAAAGTCCGGAAACTTTTAATTAAATTCCATGGTTAATTTTTAACAATTCAGGCGAGCTATGCTTTTTAGCACTCCTACAATATGAGCAACTTCAGCATTAAACAAGTAACAAAAGATGACCTACTAGATTTACAACTAGTTTCCAGGGAAACATTTTTTGATTCATACTCCCCTTTTAACAGTGCGGAAAATATGCATCTCTATCTTGAGGAGAGTTTCAGTTTAGAAAAATTAAGTGATGAACTGGACAACAAGGACTCCATTTTTTTCTTTGCCATGGAGGGTAACAATGTAGCAGGATATATGAAGCTAAATTTCCGAGATGCACAAGACAACTTACGAAGTTCAGACTCAATGGAAATTCAACGACTATATGTGCTCAAGCCCTATCAGGCAAAAGGTCTGGGCCAACTCATGTATAATCATGCATTGAAAATTGCTAAAAGTTTAACATTGAAATTTCTGTGGCTTGGTGTTTGGCAAAAGAACCAAACCGCCATATCATTTTATAGAAAGAATGGATTTAGTTCATTTGACATACAGATTTTTAAATTGGGTGAAGATGAGCAAACCGATATTATGATGAAACTTGATATTGTCAATGATCCACTTGAAACCATTACCACTCAGTACGCTGCCCATTAACGATTTCTTTCAATTGACATAATCACGCAAAATGATGTAATTATGCCAAAAGACAACTTCTCTAAACAAGCATCGCTGTATGCGGCTTTTCGACCTCAATACCCAAGTGATTTATATACCTTTATTTATAAGCATGTGTATACCTTTAACTCTGCCTGGGATTGCGCCACCGGCAATGGTCAGGTAGCAAGTGTTCTGGCTCAAAAATTTAAATCGGTTTACGCCACAGACATCAGTCAAAGACAACTAGATCAGGCCAATGAACAGCCAAATGTAGTCTATAAAGTAGGAAGTGCTGAGGCTTCAGGGTTACCTGAGAAAGTAGACCTGATCACTGTCGCTCAGGCTATTCATTGGTTTGACATTAAGGCTTTTGTTAAAGAAGCCAAAAGACTGAGTCATGCAAATACCCTTCTCGCCTTTTGGGGATATGGGCTATTTCAAGTCGGAAGTGCCATTGACAATCTCATTTTTGATTTTTATGACATCACTCTTGGCCCTTATTGGGATCCTGAAAGAAGATTGATAGAGAATAAATATCGTGACATAGAAGTGCCGCTGGTAGAGCCTATCTCTAAAGAATTTGTATTTGAGGATCAATGGTCGCTGGAAACCCTAAAGGGCTATCTATCGTCCTGGTCTGCCGTACAACACTATATAAACAAACATGGATCCAACCCAGTGAATGAATTTATTCAACAAGTGGCTCCTATGTGGGGCGAGCAGCAGCATGTCAGCTTTCCAATTTTTCTACGCGTAGGTAAATTGAAATAAAAAATCGACTGAAAATTCTCAGCCGATTTTTACTTATTGATACTGGTGATTACATTTCATAGCGATACACCGCATTGATGATCGTACCATTTACAGGCATCTCATCTTCAGGTACCAGATATACTTTACCACCATGATTGATGGTTTCTACAGCCGCTTTGTTAAGCAACCCTGTATCTCCTACCCTTCTCACTTCTTCGATATCAATTTTGTTTTCTTCCTTGATATACTTACCCCAGATCTCTTCATTCTCCTTAATAAACAAGGCTTCGGCTCTTCCAGTAATTGCAGAAGGTACAATATCATCTACTGTAGTTGACGCCTTACCATTATTGAGCAGTGCGTTTACTTGTTCTTTGGCCTTTTCTTTTTCAGCCCCAAACTCCTCTTTGACAATATCCCAAGCCTTTTCTTTGAGCTCTAATATGTCCTTATGCTCATAGTTACCAGCAATATGCTGATCTTTAAGGGGCTTATAGCTGTTTACCTCCTTATAGATTGGAAATAAATAATCTACGCATGCTACTACCAACGGTGCATCTTCATCATGAAGCATTTTCATAATACCTTTATCCACCTCTCTAAAAAACTTCTTGGCTTCTTCTTTCTTCTCAGTTGCTGCTCCATCACCGTGACCGTGATACATTCCTTCAGAGCCTCCTTTTTCACCTTGCCCTGATCTTCTTTGCAAACTTTTATCTTCAAAATCTCCACCTACAGCCTCTACTAATGTCTGTGGTACTAGGTCTTCTATTGTCACTTCTGTGATTGTATTTTGAGTGGCCTCAAAAAACTGTACATCTCCTAAACTCAAGGTCATTATGAAATGACGCCCTGAGCCATGAACAAGATCGGCCATAGGTTTGAGGTAAAGATGTGTATTTACGTAGGTATATTCTTTAAAAACTTTAGGGATAGAATAAGTCAATAATTCTTCGCCATCATAAAATATAGCGAGACCATCTGACTGCTTTCTCCAAAAATCATCGTCTTCCATCAAATGAACAATCGGTTTGAGGTAATCATCGACATCTTCGTCTTTCATCTCCCAGGTGCTGAGTTGTTTCGCAGCCTCTTTCAATTGATTTTTTAGTGTTGTTTTGTCTTTATACATGCCATCACCCGCAGCATTAGTTCTGTGCGTAGGGATGTATATAGTCACACAATTTGGTTTATGAATTTTTGCAAGTCTATCAAAATCTGATTTTTTAAAAATTTCCATCTTACTCTCTTTCTTTCTACTTTTTAAAAAAAATTAAGGGTTGTTATATATATAATAGGAAAAATTGTGCCAGCCATCAAGTGGCCTCAGAACCATATTTTGGTTAAAACAGTGTAGAGCTCACTACACATAATAGTGGTTTCCATGTCATTATCAATTTTTCCTATATTTGCGGCCTATGGAAATATTGCTTCAGCCAGAATCTTGGATCGCTCTTCTCACCCTTACTTTCTTAGAAATTGTATTGGGCATTGATAATATCATTTTTATCTCAATTGTATCTAATAAATTGCCTAAGGCACAGCAACCTAAGGCTCGAAATATTGGTCTTTCGCTTGCACTTATTTTTAGAGTAGCGCTACTTCTGGGTATTACGTGGATTATTACATTTACACAGCCTCTGTTCTCTGTATTTGAAGTTGAGTTTAGTGGGCGCGATCTAATACTACTTGCCGGTGGTTTATTTTTAATTTTTAAAAGTACGATGGAAATCCACCATAAAATGGAGGGAGTCGCGGAAGAGCATAGTTCAAAAACTCAATCATCTCTATTTTCAGTGATTACTCAAATTATTCTGCTAGACATAATATTTTCGTTTGATTCAATACTTACAGCAGTTGGGCTTACAGACGAAATATTACTAATGATTATAGCTGTGGTAATTTCAATTGGAGTTATGATGCTATTTGCTGAGAATATCAGTGACTTCATTTCAAAACATCCAACACTCGAGATATTGGCATTATCATTTCTGATTCTAATAGGATTCATGCTGTCAATAGAATCATTTGACTACCACGTCCCCAAAGGATATATCTACTTTGCTGTATTCTTTTCTCTACTAGTAGAGATGCTAAATATGAAAATGCGAAAGAAAAAAGATCCGGTGAAATTAAGGAAACACTTAAAATAATCCTTAGCCTCCGAATTTTTATTAAGCAATTATAAATGTATCTTGTACTTTATTTTTAATAAAAAGTCTGACATCGTTGGCGTCAAAAGCTTCTCTTAATAATGTTTCTAAATATTTGTCTGAAACAGACGAAAGCATCAACTTTTTCATAAATGAAGTAGAAAAAATCGCTAAGAAAAATAGGGATCAAACATTAACTCAACTTGTGTCACAGGCAAAAGAAAAAATCAACACGAGTTTACCCGCCCTTAAGAAATCTTATCAGCACCTTGAGCATGAGTTTACGGCCACTCTAGAACATTCTACCCTCGCATTAAAAAAAGAAATAGAGCAACTAAAAAAGGATAAAGAAACCGTCATTTCGGACAACTACTTGTTGGAGTATAAGAAAAAAGACTTGCTCCTATTGGCTGACAACCTGGAGGAAGCCTATGAAGAGATCTCTGCTAAAAACGATGTCCTCCAGGAGCAAAAGCGACAAATCTCAGAGCAAGCAGATAAAATTAAAAAAGCCAATGAAGAAATTATCGCCAAAAACGATGAGTTGGAGCAGCAAAAAGAAGCTATACTAGACCAGGCCGATTATCTGCATGAAGCTAATGAAACCATTACTGCAATGCACACAGAGGTGCAAAAGCAAAAGGATGAAATACTTCAAAAAAACGAAGAATTAATAAGTCTGAATAATGAAAAGAATAATCTTATCGGCATCGTTGCACATGACTTAAAAAGTCCTTTAAATCAAATCAAGGCTCTTATTGGGCTGATCAAACTTACTGCCGGAGAGTTGGATGAAGAAACTCAAAAGTATATCGACACTATCGAGCGGAGCGCCACTCGTCTCAATGAAATGATTGGTAAAATCCTGGATATAGAAGCTATTGAGTCTAAAAAGCTCAACATCAGTATTGAAAGCATTAATATAAGTGAGTTACTTCTAAACTGTGTTGAAAGATTTAAGATTAATGCCGAAGCTAAAGAAATCGAACTTACACACAGCATTTCGCCTAACCTTCACGTTGAATTAGATGCTGGTTTTACCAACCAGATATTTGAAAATCTGATTTCTAACGCGATAAAGTTTTCACCAAAATTTTTAAAGATTCATGTAAGTCTTGAGCAAAGAGAGCAAATTATTACCGCATGTGTTAGAGACGAAGGACCTGGTTTATCCGAAGATGATCAGAAAAAACTATTTGGTAAGTATCAAAAACTCAGTGCTAAACCAACAGGAAATGAAACCTCTACCGGACTTGGCCTTTCTATAGTAAAGAAATATGTAGAGGCCATGAAAGGTGAAATCTGGTGCGAAAGTGAGGTAAATAAAGGAGCCCGGTTTTTCGTACAGTTTAAAGCACCAGATTAATACAAATTTTTCGCCAGCGTTGTATTCACGAATAGTACATTACCAATCCCATCATAGCCTGAAAACAACTCTTTACCTCTTTGTTTCATTGCTTCTGCCCTAAAGCCAACAATCGTAAGGTCCGCGTCTTTCGATTTTTTGTCAATGATCTCTTTTGTGGAGATATCAACCTTATGCTTTATTAACTCAATGTTTTTTGGTGAGATAGGTAATCTTCCCTCTTTAATCATCGAAATGAGTTTATCTTCCTCTTCGGTAATATTTTCTTCTTGTACTACAGCAAATATTTTTATTTGCGCCTGCTTCCAGTCAGGGTGCCCCATTATAATATACCCTAATAATATCATCAGGCTGCTATTTTTTAAATCATTAGGTGTAAGCCATATATGGATACTTTGCATGAAGCCAAATTCTTTGTCAGAAGAGCCCAAAATACAAATATCAAATTGTGCCGATTTCACCAGGGTGAAGTTTTCGATAATCTCATCCAGCGTGGTGTTGTCATGCTTAGAGTATTCAAACAAAATCATATTTATGTCTTTTCCTGATACACTGGGCAACTGCATGGCCTGCGCCACCGCACTGGTGAAAGAAGGGGAAATGAGGGTATCGATATAGACATTACTTTTGCTGGCATCACTTATTTTCAACAACCGCTTGAGCTCATCTTTCGATTTTTCATTGGAATCTTTGGAGAAATACCCATTGATGTAGTGAATGTAAGTACCAAAACCGTATCTGTGAGAAATCCATCGCATAAACTGGAACGCTGACGGACGTTTGAAAAACTCAGTGGAAATACAAATAACGGATGGTCGCCAATTGTCCTCTCCTTTTTCAGCTTTTTGTAAAAACACCTGAAGCCTTCTACTTAATTGGAATATTACTCCTTGAAATATTTTAGCGAGACCCTCGGTATTCTTACTTGTATACGTAACAAAAAAGTAAACTAACGTCATAAACGTAACAGAAACTAAGGCATAAGGGGCATTCATCTGGAACATCAGGTAAATACACAGAATTGCACCGAAGAGTGAAATATACCATTTAGACCTAAATGACGGCCTGTATGAAGGATCACCAGCAAAGTGTTGTAAAAATGATATGAGACACAGGGAACCATAAGTAATCATAAAAAACATAGATATGATTTCTGCTACGGCATTTACATCGCCAATACTTACAAACAAAATAGCTATGACACTTGTAACTATGGTCGCATTAAACGGGTCATTTGTAACAGGCCGGCCACGACCCATCCACCGGTTCATATATGGAATTGGAAATACCTTATCTCCTGCAAGTGCCTGCAAAGTACGTGGGGCCACCATAATACTTCCCAGAGCCGAAGATATGGTAGCACATGCCAAACCGATGGGAATGATTGGTCCCCAGAGTGCAATTTTTGACATAATCAATTGATCACTCACCAGGCTATTTGGATCAGCCGATATCGCCAGTTTATATGCGATGAACACATAAATAATCATCCCTACAACTGTAGCCGCCAGTGTACCATATGGAATAGATTTTTTGGGATCTTTTAAATCACCTGAAAGGCCTACCCCTGCAGTCATACCGGTAAAAGCGGGGAAAACTATGGCAAAAACCAGAAAGAAATTGTCTGGGTTATCAATATGTAAAGTCCAGTCTAGATTTTCGATGGTACCTGCATAGCTTGTTGTACCCATAAAGAATAGTGCGAGAGACAAGAAAAGCACTGTAACAACTACATATAAGGCTTTCATACCAATATCAGCACCTTTCTTAATCATTACATAGCTAAGAATAAGTACAGCAGGTAAGCTGATTATCCGCTTATCTGTAATATTCAATCCAAATTCACCATTGACATACCTCAGCACAGGATCAAATGCTTCAGCAAAAGCTATGGTATAAAATGCCACACTAATGGCTTGAGAAAAATAGAGCGCTATGCCAATTGCAGCACCTACATTGATGCCAAACGACCTTGAAATGATGTAATATTCACCACCGCCTTCCACTTTCTGATTGGTCGCAATTTCCGCAATTGCCATGGCTGTCGGAATGGTCACCAGGTTTGCAAATGCAATGATACCAAGCGTGCCAATAAAGCCCACACTACCAACAGCATAGCCAAACCTTAGAAACATGATAGCTCCTAAAATGGTAGAAATAGCAGTAAAAAAGACAGGCCCAGTTCCGAAACTGGATTTTCCAACTTTCATTTTCATATTTTACCTAAGATAATTGCTTTACGCTTAATTGCGAAGACTTATCCAGTTATCTATTACAGATGCTTAACTTTGTACTTGTGAAAAAGCTAAAATCACTTTACAACAAATACAAAGCCTACGTTCGTGTAGACTTAATCATGTATGGGGTTATGATTTTAATGATCTTTCTATACTTTATCTATGCTACTATTGCCGGTTAGGCTTCCAACAACTCCCGCACATTCTTCTTTATTTTTTCGCAAAGTTGGTCGGTAGGTAAGTCGTTTGTATCATTCCCAAATGGGTCTTCAATTTCCTCAGCGATCAATTCAACACTCACAAGTATAAAAAATACAAACAAAACAATGGGTACTGTGATGTAGTGAAACTCTGTCATAAAAGCGAAGGGAAGTGTTATCGTGAAAGTGAAGATAAACTTCTTGATGTACATGCTGTAAGAATATGGAATCGGAGTATTTTTAATACGCTCGCACCCACCCAGAATGTCAGAAAACTCTTTCAATTCTTTATCTAGCACAAAAAACTGATCTCCCGTTAGCTTTTTATCTATATACAGTTGATTCACCTTCTTGTACAACATTTGAGACAAAGCATTAGGAATATGATCTTTGCTTTTAAGCTTACTTAAAAAGCCATCTTCCACAAGATCAAGATCCTCCAGATCAACACCATCACGTAAATGCTCTTTCACAGCCGTTACATAATTAGGAATCATCTGAGCAAAATAATTTCTATTTTCTCTGTCATCTTCACTTAAAAAAGAAGATAATTTAGCCGCCAAATTTCGTGTGTTATTTACCAAAAGTCCCCAAAGTCTGCGACCCTCCCACCAACGATCATAGGCTGAGTTTACTCTAAACACTAAAAACAAACCTAAAACAATACCCAATAAGGAATGAACGGCTGTTGTGCTTAAAAATTCTAATTCAAAATAATCTAATAGTATGTAACACATACCTGTCGTATAGATACCCATTACAACCAATGCTGGTAATAATAAACGAACGACTTGTCTGCTATAGGAGTGAAAAATAAGGGCTAACCACGCTTTAGGATTATATTGGACCATAGTGTTTTATAAAGTTTCTAATAGTGCGCCAAATTAAATCTAGTTTACACAAAAATCAAATGTCTTTGCATCAACTACATAGATGGTACACAACCTTTTTTAAAATTGTTGCGTATACCAATTTATAATAATATATTTATGATATCATTTTAATATCACTTCTATGAAACAAGAACAAGAATTTGAAAACAAGCCCATCTCTGGGTATGTGATGATCATTGTATTTGCTATTATATTTTTTGGATCTATTGGCGGCATCATAGCTGTTAAGAATCCATTCTTTGCAATTGGCATCATCACTTCACTCATCATGCTACCGGGTTTCTTTTTTGTAAACCCAAATGGCTCCAGAGTACTTATTCTTTTTGGCGAGTACAAAGGGACAGTAAAAGCCAATGGCTTCTTTTGGGTAAATCCTTTTTATGTAAAACAAGCCGTTTCGCTACGCGCGAGAAACTTTGATAGCGATCGAGTGAAAGTGAATGACAGTGTGGGTAACCCGATTTTAATAGGCGTTATATTGGTATGGCGTGTAAAAAATACATTTAAGGCTGCCTTTGAAGTTGATGACTACGAAAATTTTGTACGTATACAAAGCGATGCAGCTGTCAGAAAACTTGCTGGTCAATATCCGTATGATAATTTTGAGGATGATGAAGCTGAGATCACACTCCGCTCGGGGCTTGATGAAGTAAATCATGCACTTGAAGAAAACCTAAGTAAACGGTTAGACATTGCAGGCATTGAAGTGATAGAAGCCAGAATAGGCTACTTGGCTTATGCTTCAGAAATAGCCGGGGCTATGCTTAGACGACAACAGGCGACTGCCATTGTTGCTGCACGACATAAAATAGTTGAAGGTGCGGTTAGTATGGTTGAAATGGCACTTGCCGACTTGTCGAAACGCCAGGTAATCGAACTCGATGAAGAGCGAAAAGCTGCCATGGTAAGCAATTTAATGGTCGTTCTGTGTGCAGATAAAGATGTAGCTCCTGTTGTAAATTCAGGTACTTTAAATCACTAATAATGGATAATTATAAATTTCTGAAAAAGGGTGCATTTGAGAGTCTTTCCAAGTTCGAAAAGCGTTTAAACTCAGAAGCCGGTGCCGGATGGCGGGCTATTGGATTTACCAGTGACCATGGTCAGTCGGTTGTACTTCTTGAGCGATCAAGGTAATGGTTTATTTCAAAGAGGAGCAACGATTTAATCAGTGGTGGATGTGGGCCATCATCATTCCAGTTGTAACTGGTGTGGCATTATTATGCATCCACAAACTCAATGAATGGTTAACCGTTGAAGATAGAATCCCAGATGGAATGGCAGTAGAGTGGCGAATATTGATCATAATTTTTGCGTTGATACTCACATTGGCAATAGCCTTCGGGATTTTTAAAGCAAAGCTGGAGACACAAATTAAGGATAATGCCATCAAATACCGGTTTAGACCATTTATTTTTAAATGGAGGAAAATCAAACCTGAGGATATAAAAGACTGGCAGGTGAGAACTTACAGCCCGATTGCTGAGTATGGTGGTTGGGGTGTAAGGTTTACTTTTGGAAATAGTAGAGCCGTGAATGTAAAAGGTAATAAAGGATTACAGCTACATTTAATATCGGGCAAAAAGCTACTGATAGGTACGCAAAAGCCTAAGGAGATCGAACTTGTGATGGAGAAAATGATGACTGTTAAAAAAGAAAGTTATGGCTAAAAAGAAGCCATTCGTACTTCGCATAGACCCTGAATTGCTAAAAGCAGTTGAAAAATGGGCTTCTGATGAATTTAGAAGCACTAATGGGCAGCTTGAGTGGATAATCAACAAGGCACTAAAAGATGCAGGGCGCGGCAAAAAATGATTAGTAAAGCTGCTGATTAATACTATTTTTGTGAGCAAACATAACAATTTATGCGACCATTATTATTTCTTACTTTTTTGCTACTCGCTAATTTTACTTATGCGCAGGATTATGTCATTACGGTACAAAAAGATACACTTTTTGGTGAAGTTGAGATTTTGTTACCAGACCAGTTTAATGAAGAATTGAGTATAACAGTAAATGGGGACAAGAAAAGATTTAAATCTTTCCAAATTTTAGAGGCGTCCGCAGATGCTACCATCTACCATCCTACAAAAATTCAAAACAAATACCGCATTGTAGAACTTATTGAAGAAGGATATTTAAGCCTTTACCTCTATCGCGCAGATGAATCTTACGATTTTAACACTAAATATTTGTTAAAGTCGACAACGGAGGGACTTATTGTTCCTAACATTTTTTTTAGAAAACAAGTGACTGACTTTCTAAACGACTGCCCTGAAGTAGTTGCCAAACTTGAGGACAAAACATATAAGAAAAATGACTTAGTGCAAATAGTCAAAGATTATAATGCCTGCCTGGAGATGCAAACACAAAATAAATTTAGTGTTAACGTGCCTGAAGCTGATAAATCAAAATTTGAGCTAGTATCAGCAATTCAGCAAAAATTAGATACATCGCAAGACAGTGAATTGAACACATTGCTTAATGATATTAAGCAAAAAGTAAAATCAGGAGAAACAATACCTGGTTATTTAATTTCAGCACTTAAAGAACAAACACAGTCAATGGATGCCATTAAAGCTGAAGTAGACCAATTGCTAGAAGCGCTAAACAAGTAATGTCAAAACCAAAACTCATCGTTTTACATGGTGCATTGGGATCAGCCAAACAGCTGAAGCCTCTTTGTAACAAGCTAGAGGCCACATTTGATATGTACACATTAGATTTCTCAGGCCATGGTGGTCGGGCATTTGATACTCAGTTTACCATCCATCAGTTTGCCAGTGAACTCAGGCACTTTATTTCAGAAAATAACCTTCAAGGAGTAGATATTTTTGGTTTTAGTATGGGTGGTTATGTGGCGCTTAAATTGGCTGAGACAGAGGGTAAACTCCTTGGTAAAATTCATACGTTGGGAACCAAATTTGCCTGGTCTCCCGAAACTGCAGCAAAAGAGGTGCAAATGCTCAACCCGGATAAAATTGAAGAGAAAGTACCTGCGTTTGCAAAAGCCCTGGCTGATCGACACGCACCAAATGATTGGAAGGAAGTACTCAATAAAACCAAGGAGATGATGCTCGGTCTCGGTGAGCAACCTGCCTTAAACGCACAGGGCTTTAACACAATCACCAACTCCGTGATTATTGGCATTGGTAGTGATGACCACATGGTAAGTATAGAAGAATCTCAACATGTAGCCAACCAACTAACCAATGGTAAATTGAAGGTTTTTGAAGGGTTCAAGCATCCTATAGAACAGGTGGATCATAGTGAGCTGAGTGAAGGACTTATTAATTATTTCAAATGATTGCATTAACTGTTTTGATGTATACTTATGCTTTCAAGAATTGAAAAGGCCATAAAACGGTTTGAGAAAGATTTAAAAACTAAGCTTCAGGCAAAAAACCACTTCACATCCCTTTTGAGCCGATTTGAAGGTCGAAAAGACTTGTTAGAGGTATTTTTTTACGCTGACAATATCACTGATGCTCAAAATTTAAGACTAGAGCTTATTGATAGTTTAGATTCCGTAGAAGTTTCCAAGTCCCATAAAAAATGGCTTATATTTGGTCAAATTGATATGAATCCCGAATCAAGTGATTTTGATTCTTTTGTTGAAAAAATGACAGTATTAGCTTTCGAGCAAAATTGTGTGTTTGACGGCTGGGGAATTGGAATTCACCTCGACAAGTAGTCGTATTCAAATAGACCATATATCGTTCCTTTCATTAACACTATTTGTGCTATTTTTGCAGCCTGAAATAATAAAATAATATATTTTATAATAAAATACGCTTAGTAGATAAGTAAATATTCATTACATAATGGCAGACTACAACGTCAACGAGATAGAAAAGAAGTGGCAACAATACTGGGAAGAAAACGACAGCTATAAAGCTGAAATCGACCCCACAAGACCCAAGTTTTACGCCCTTGATATGTTCCCTTACCCATCCGGTGCTGGACTACATGTAGGTCACCCGCTAGGATATATCGCCTCTGATATTGTATCTCGATACAAAAGGCTGCAAGGCTTTAATGTGCTACACCCTATGGGCTTTGATGCATTTGGTCTGCCTGCTGAGCAGTACGCCATTCAAACTGGACAGCACCCTGCGATTACTACAGAAGAAAATATAAAGCGCTACAAAGAGCAACTTAAAAATATTGGTTTCTCATTCGATTGGGATAAGGAAGTACGCACCAGCGATCCAAAATTCTACAAATGGACGCAATGGATATTTATGCAGCTTTTCAACAGCTGGTATAACAAATCTACCGATAAAGCAGAACCCATAGCAAAGCTCATCGAGGCGTTTGAGCAAAGTGGCAATGGCCAAATTGATGCAGCTTGCGATGAAGACACGCCATCATTCACAGCTGAGGAATGGAAAGGTTACTCTGAAAAAGAGCAGCAGGAAATGCTACTGAAGTACCGGTTAGCATACCTCGCTAATACAACCGTAAACTGGTGTCCTGCTTTAGGGACGGTGTTATCAAACGATGAAGTCAAAGATGGCTTTTCAGAGCGCGGTGGTCATCCTGTGGAACGAAAGAACATGATGCAGTGGATGATGCGCATCAGTGCGTACGCAGAAAGATTACTACAAGGTTTAGAGAAAATCGACTGGCCGGAACCTTTAAAAGAAATGCAGCGCAACTGGATCGGAAAGTCTGTTGGTGCAGAGGTTGATTTTAAAGTAGCCTCACACCCTTCCAATGGAGAGGGGGAACCAAAGGGGGAGCCAAACAAAGCCTTTACTGCAAACGATGACCGCTGGAAGATTCTAAAAGAGTTTTCACGAGAAAACAGAAAGAACCCAACCGAAGCTGAAAATGCCATGTGGCAAGCACTTCGTGCCAAAAAGACTGGCTATAAAATCCGAAGACAACATGCTATAGGAGATTTCATTGCAGATTTCGTCTGTGTGCCTCAAAAGCTTGTAATAGAAATAGATGGAGATTATCATCTTGAAGAGGAAGAATATGACCAAATGAGAACCGAATATCTCAATGAATTTGGTTTTAGGGTAATCAGATTTACAAATAAAGAGGTTCTCGCTGATATTGATGGAGTTGTAGCAAAAATTAAAAAAGAATTAGCCTCTCCCCCTAGCCCCCTCTCCAATGGAGAGGGGGAACCAAAGGGGGTGAGGCCAACCATTCGCATTTTCACAACCAGAATGGATACAATTTTCGGAGCCACATTTCTTGTACTTGCTCCCGAAAGCGAATTGGTTGAAAAACTCATCACGCCAGAGCAAAAAGATGAAGTACTGAAATATGTAGAAGTTGCCAAAAACCGCTCCGAGAGAGAGCGTATGATGGACGTAAAGCATGTCACCGGGGTATTTACCGGTTCTTATGTGGAGCACCCATTCAGCGGTGAAAAGTTACCTATTTGGGTGGCGGACTACGTGCTTGCCGGATACGGAACAGGTGCAGTAATGGCCGTACCTTCAGGCGACCAAAGAGACTATGATTTTGCTAAGCATTTTGACCTTCCCATCGTGAAAATCAATGATGCGATGCAGATCGAAGAACAAGCCGATGCCACCAGGGATGGGGAAATTATCAATTCCGATTTTCTTAACGGACTTACTCCCGATGAGGCTATCAAAAAAGGAATTGAAGAGCTCGAGCAACGTGGTATTGGCACAGCCAAGGTAAACTACCGCATGCGCGATGCAATTTTCACAAGACAACGTTATTGGGGCGAGCCACTTCCGGTATACTTCAAAGACGATGTGCCTTACTTAATGGATGAAAAAGAGCTGCCTTTGGTACTGCCTGAAGTAGATAAATATTTACCTACTGAAGATGGAGCGCCTCCTCTGGGGCGAGCTAAGGACTGGAAGACTGAGCAGGGACACGCCATAGAAATGAGTACCATGCCGGGTTGGGCTGGCTCAAGTTGGTATTTCTTCCGCTATATGGACGCGCACAATGAGGAGCGATTTGTAAGCAAAGAAGCACAAGAGTATTGGGGAAATGTTGACCTGTATATTGGCGGGTCTGAACATGCAACGGGTCACCTACTCTACTCACGCTTTTGGGTGAAATTCCTTTTTGACATGGGATTGGTTACAGTTGATGAGCCTTTCAAGAAACTGATTAACCAGGGGATGATTCAGGGACGATCTAACTTTGTTTATAGAGTTAAGAACACCAATAAGTATGTATCTTATAATTTAAGAAAAGACTATGACACCACACCACTGCATGTGGATGTAAACATCGTTTATAATGATGAGCTTAATCTTGAGAAATTCAAGGCATGGAGACCTGAAAATGCTGATGCCGAGTTTATCTTAGAGGATGGCAAATATATCTGCGGCCACGAAGTGGAAAAGATGTCAAAATCTAAATACAACGTGGTAAATCCGGACGATATCATTGATCGTTATGGGGCCGATACCTTAAGGCTTTATGAAATGTTTTTAGGGCCTTTGGAGCAATTTAAGCCATGGAATACCAACGGTATAGATGGTGTCTTTAAGTTTTTGAGAAAGGTTTGGAACCTCTTCCATGATGAGCAAGGCAACTTCTTTGTATCTAAAGAAGCGCCAACCAAAGCGGAACTGAAAGTATTGCACAAGACCATAAAGAAAGCATCTGAAGACATCGAACGCTACTCCTTCAACACTTCCGTGAGTGAGTTTATGATCTGTGTCAATGAGCTTACGGCCATGAAGTGTAACAAAGCAGATATATTATCTGACTTGATAATCATCATATCGCCATATGCACCTCACATCGCGGAGGAGTTGTGGCACAAGCTAGGTAATGTAACAAGCATCACTGAGGCGAGCTTCCCGACATTCAACGCATCGTACCTTGTAGAAAGTGAGCATGAATATCCTGTGTCTGTAAATGGTAAAATGAGAGCCAAAATGAGCTTCCCGTTAGATATGCCTAAGGAGGATATAGAAAAGCAGGTACTGGCATCAGAAGCTATTCAAAAGTGGATGGAGGGTAAATCCCCTAAGAAGGTGATTATTGTACCTAAGAAGATAGTGAACGTTGTCATTTAGCTTAGAGCACAGCGCTTAGAGCTTAGTATTCAACTCTCTGCTCCAGGCGCTATGCACTTAGCTCTATTCATACCTAAGCGACTTCACCGGGTTGACTCTGGCTGCTTTCAAAGATTGATAGCTTACTGTGAGCCATGCGATGATAAAGGCTGCAATACCGCTAATTGCGAAAACCCAAATGTTGATAGACACACGATTGGCAAAATCATTGAGCCAGCTGTCCATCACATAGTATGCAGGAAAAATAGCCAGTACAAATGCGATGACCACGAGTTTGGCAAACTCCTTTGACATGAGTGAAGTGACACTCCATAGACTGGCACCCATCACTTTTCTGATACCAATTTCTTTAGTGCGCTGCTCGGCCATAAATGCCGCTAAACCAAACAATCCAAGACAAGCAATAAATATTGCTACTACCGTAAAAACTGTAAAAACTGTTCCCAAACGCTGCTCCGCTCTAAACAAAGCATCAAAGTCTTCATCAAGGAAAGAATATTGCAATGGCTCACCCGGGGCCATAGTGCTCCAACTTTCCTCTAGTGTATTCAGCACATTTTGAGGGTCCTCTCCAGAAAAGCGTACATAAAGCACATTACCTGTGTTGGTAAATTTAATAATCAAAGGCCTTACGTTCATTTTAAGGCTTTCGAAATTAAAGTCCTTCATCACTCCGATTACATTTAACTCCGCAGGTGCATCACCATTAAAGTCCAGTACTTTCTCTTCTAGTGGGTTTTCCCAGCCAAATTCTTTTACGGCAGCTTCATTCAGCACGCAAGCGGTACTATCAGAAGGAAAATCACGTGAGAAAAACCGACCTTCAATGATTTCAATACCTAATGTTTTTTGGTGATCGTAGTCAGCAAAATATGTCGCCAGGATGTGGTCGTTCTCTTCACCAGCGGCCCGAAACAAAGTTGTATTGTTTACACCAGGGACCATATTATTGGAAAAGCTCGTACCAGAAATACCCGAACTTCTATCAAGATTCAATTTAAAAGCATCCTTATCTTTTTCAAGTCGGTTTACGTCTTCTACGATCAGCACATGATCCTTATCTATTCCTAGTTTCTTATTTTGAACGTATTGTAATTGCTGGTAAACAATTGAAGTGCATATGATTAATACAATTGAAATCCAAAACTGAAAAGTCACGAGGAAACTTCTAATACCTCCACTCTTCATTCCTGCTCTTAATTTCCCTTTTAATACTTCTGTGATCTTAAAACTTGTCAGATAAAATGCTGGGTAACTTCCTGCCAAGATGCCTACAAACAAAATCAGCGCAGCAAAAGTACCCGCGATAACTGGCACAGTTAGAATTCCCATGGTCAGTGCCTTGCCTGATAACATATTAAAGTAAGGAAGTAATAAATACACAACACCAAGAGCCAGAATTCCAGCTGTAAACGCATAAATCATAGATTCCGTCAAAAATTGGGCAATTAATGTCGACCTTACTGAACCCAGCGTTTTTCTCAAACCCACTTCTTTGGCCCTGCTAGCAGATTTTGCTGTAGTTAAGTTCATAAAATTGATACATGCCAAAACAACTATAAAAAGACCTATTCCTCCTAAAATATACACATAAGCCATATCTCCGGGAGGCTCCGGCTCATCGTGCATTTCAGACCTTAAATGTATGTCATACAGTGGCATGCTGAAATAGGAATATATGCCACCATCTTCGCGAAATTTTTCTAATGATTTTCCAGCAAACTGCATCATCACAGGTGATACATTTCGTTCCATGATGGGTTCAAACTTAGTATCTACATCATCTGCTGTACCCGTTGGACTTAAAACGTAATAGGTATACAGGCTATTTCCCAACCAATTGTCGCCACTCATCCAAGGAAAGGTAGTTGACGAAAGCAGTGCATTGAATTTAAGGTGAGAATCTGCCCTTTCATTCTCCATCACCCCTGTCACCTTATATTCTGATTTATCATTACCTATGGACATTGTTTTACCTAAAGGCGACTCCTCACCAAAGTACTTCTCAGCAAGCTTTTGACTTAAAACAAGACTATTGGGCTCTTTTAGAGCTGTTTCCGGGTTTCCCTGGTAAAGCTTAAAGCTAAAAACTTCAAAAAAGTTAGAATCACCGGTCACAATACCTTCTTCATTAAAAGCCAGGTCTCCATTCCTGAAAATCCATTCGCCCATAGGGTTTACTCTTGTTGCCTCTTCAACTTCGGGAATCTCTTCTACCATCGCCCTGGACATGGGAAAACTTGTACTGGTCGTGAAAATTTCCTGATCAGAAAGCTTGCCATGCAAATTCATCCGGTAGATGCGATCACCCTTCTCATGAAAATGATCATAGGTAAGCTCATCGTAGATATACATCGATACAAATAGGCAACCAGCAATACCAATTGTTAGACCCAGTATGTTTATGATGCTAAAAAACTTGTGTTTGGTGATGTTGCGAATAGCAACTTTCAAATAGTTCTTGACCATTGTTAGTTTATTTTGAGTTTCTGACCTTTCAAATTGCGTTGTTATGGATTAGACTTAACACCCATACAGAATGTTACAGGTGCTAAGTAATTTTTTATTCCGTCCTGATGGTTTCAGTTGGATTAGAAGTTGCCGCACGATATACTTTCGCACCAATTGTTGTAAGAGCTATGACCATCAGCAGAGCTATTGATAATATAAACGACATCGCTCCTGGTGTCACATGATATTCCCAAATGCTGCCCATAAGCGCATCGGCCATGACATAGCTTATACCAGACCCTATGATGGCTGCTATTATTAATATGATCACAAAATTCTTGTTGAGAATTATCATTAAATGAGATAATGAAGCCCCCAGCACCTTTCTTATACCAATTTCTTTCATACGCTTTAGAATGCTCAATGAAACGAGGCTAAATAGTCCTAAGATTGACATAAATGTGGCCACCACACCCAGGAAACCAAACATTTTCAACACGTTCCCATTTACCAGTGACGCTTCACTCAACTCATCGTCCATAAATGCCCCTGTATACATTCTATCAGGAAAGAGTGCCTTCCACTCATCTTCCAAATACTCGTTTACAGCCAGCAATTCACTAGATGGCGCTTTAATGGTCATGAACTGATATTTCTCTTCAGGCACATAACGAAGCATCAAAGGATTAATAGGCCCCCAAAGCCCATCTAAGAAAGCGTCTTTCATCACACCAACTACATAAAAAGATGCCGTGTCAGTCCACACTAATTTTTGGCCAAGAGGTTCGTCCCAACCAAAGACCCTTACCATTTCTTCACTTACGATTACTGACTCTTTCATATCAGTTTCCGAATCCTTTCTGAATCCTCGGCCTTCGATAAGCTCAAAGTCAATAGTCTCAAAGAAGTCTTCACCGATATGTAAAATATCTACATCATATTCTTTACTTCCATTTACAATAGGATCATTTCTGTAAGACCTGTCTATTTGATGTTCCGAACCTGCAATAGCTAATATTTTAGGATTGCTCCTAACTACATTCTCAAAGGCTCTATATTCATCTAACTCATTAAAATGTAACGAGATCGCACCGGTATTGTCAAAACCGTAATCCATCTCTTCCTGAAACACAGCATTTTGATAAAAAATGACCCCTAAAATGATGGCCATCAAAGAAATTGAGAATTGTATAGTGAGTAAAATACTGGTGATTTTATTAGTACCACCATATTTCAATGAGCCTTTTAAAATACTTGCTGGCTCAAATTTGCTGATGTAAAATGCTGGATAACTACCGGCAACAAGGCCTGTAAATAGCAGTGTTCCTATTAGGAAAATATAGAATCGGAAATTTTCTGTAAAGTCTAAACTCAACTCCAGAAATGGCCACATTTCGCTATAAGCTGGTACCAGGAATGCTGCAATGACCAACCCAACAATGAGCGATAAGAAGCACAGCACAATATTTTCTAAAAGAAATTGTACAATCAGCTGCTTCCTCAAGCCACCCATCACTTTTCTCAGGCCAATTTCTTTTAATCGTTTACTGGCAATGGCCATCGATGTGTTTGTAAAATTAAAACAGGCTATTAGTAGAATAAGTATACCCATGATGCCCGGCACAAATACAGCTGGCGGTGGCATACTACTTCTCAACCAATGACTCCAGACTTCATCATTGGCGGCCCTGTGGGCCATTCCTTCAAATGGCTCTAATGTATATTTATCCAATTTAAAATCAAGTCTGGCCTGATTTTGAATTTCGATATAATTATCTGTAACGGTTGATTCTATGGCCTTTAGTCTACTTTTCTCATCAACTTTTACGAAAGTTGTTACCCAATACGACCAGTCAGATTCAACATCACTCCCCTCTTCGCGTGCATTTTGCAAATCAAACCAATTGTCGATGTGGGTGATTGTTTTCTGTCCTCCAAAACTGGAGTTTAACGGCTGGTCTGCAAATACTGCTGCAACCGTATAATCTTTAGGGCCATTATCTGTAAAATGCGTGAGTGTCTTGCCGATGGGGTCACCATCTGGAAAATACTTTTCCAACATCGATTCGCTGATAATAATATTGGATTTGCTTTTCAAAGCGTCTTTCTGTCCTTTTATGATTTCGAAATGAAAGAAATCGAAAAGGTTGTCGTCAGTAAATAGGAAGTTCTCATTAAATAACTCATTTCCTATTTTAAAATTACCTCCGGAAGGCATATACCTTAAGACATCATCGACATCTCCGACATTTTCTTTTACTGCCATAGCCAGCGGTAATGGAGACATGCCGTACACCTGTTTTCTTTCCTGGTAAACACGCTCCGAGTCGATTCGATAAACATTGTCGATATTGGTTTGGGTGCTGTCAAAATTTACATTGAAATCATAATTGAGAAATGCTACAATGCAACAGCCGATAGCTGTACCCATACCAATAATGTTTATCAGTACGAATAATTTACTTTTCCAAAGGCTTCTGAAAGTGATTTTGAGGTAGTTTTTAAACATGGTTTTGTTGTTTGAGTTGTTGACCTGGTTGCGTTGTATATTATTAGATGCACATTTTTATAAAAGGTTGCACCTAAATGAAAATAGTTAAGGAATATCCATCAGACGGCTCAAAGACATCTGATAGTTAATTCCCTCACAAAGTACCTTGCATTACACAGTAATTACACGAAATAAAAGCCAAATGGTTTTGGCTTATAATCCATCGGATGGTTCGGAGCCATCCGATGGTTCATTGATACATCAATAAGATGATCTTAATTGTTGTTATATATGAAATTGTTCTTTGATATTCTCAGTCACTACCTTACCATCAAACAAGTTGATGATTCTGTGTGCATAATTCGCATCATAAGGTGAGTGAGTTACCATGATGATAGTAGTACCTTCCTCATTCAGTTCAGCTAAAAGCTTCATTACTTCCTCACCGTTTGCAGAATCAAGGTTACCTGTAGGCTCATCGGCAAGTATCACTTTAGGATTGGCTACAATTGCTCGGGCTACGGCCACACGCTGCTGCTGACCACCCGACAGTTGTTGCGGAAAGTGATTTCTTCTGTGCATGATGTTCATACGCTCAAGCACTTCCTCCACTCTTTGTTTACGCTCGGCAGAAGGTACTTTCAAATATAATAATGGTAACTCTACGTTTTCAAAAACTGTAAGTTCGTCAATCAGGTTAAAGCTTTGGAAAACGAATCCTATAGATCCTTTTCTAAGCTGCGCTCTCTGACGCTCAGAGTAGCCAGATACTTCATGCTCACCGAAATGGTATTCACCATCAGTGGGGTTGTCTAGCAGACCAAGTATGTTAAGTAAAGTAGATTTACCACATCCTGATGGCCCCATAACTGCTACAAATTCACCCTCTTTAATTTCAATGTTGATGCTGTTAAGTGCAGTAGTTTCTACTTCATCGGTAGTGTAAACTTTCTGCAAATTTTTAATCTTAATCATGAGTTTTTGGATTTAATTGATTTTGGTTCTTGACCTTATAAATTGTTATTGGTGTAAATTCTCTAATATTTTATTTTAAAACAAGTACTTCGTTGTCTCCAAAGTTGTCGTATGAAGAAGTAATGACTCTTTCACCCGGATCTAATCCTTCTAAAACTTCGAAATGCTCCGTATTTTTTCTACCTAGTCTTATTTCTCTTTTCTCTGCCTTGGTACCGTCATCACTTACAACAAACACCCAGTTACCGCCTGTGTCTTTGTAAAAGCCGCCAACTGGTAGCAACAGCTCCTCAGAAGATTGACCTAATTCGATTCTTAGCCTTAATGACTGTCCTCTCTTTATGCCAGGAGGCGTTTCTCCAACAAACTGCATATCCACTTCAAACCTTCCATTATTGATATTTGGGTAGATGTAAGTGATCACAAGTTCATACTCTTTATTGTCAAACGTTGTAGTGGCTGTAAGTCCTTTAGCAATTCTAGGCAAGTACAGTTCGTCAATAAGCACTGAAACTTTGTAGCTACCTGTTTTATCTACCTGACCTAATCTTTGTCCTGGATTTACCGCCTCTCCTTCAAATAACTGAGGAGCAGTAAGCTGTCCATCAATGGGTGATTTAATCGTAAGATTATCTAAGATCTGCCCTACCCCATTTAAGCTCTCCATCATTCTTCGCTCAGATTTATTAAGCTGAGTGAGTTGTCTCACTCTTGAGATCGAGTCATTTTTATAACTCTTGTAAGTAATTTGCCTTCGTTTGAGGTTATACTCATAGTTAGCTTTCGTTTGCTCGTACTCTTGTTTGGAAATAAGCTCTTTTTCAAACAGTATTTTTTGTCTTCTATATTGTGGTTCGAGTATTTCCAATTGGTTTTCTATGAGTGCCAGTGTTTGTTGTTGATTCAAATCATTTTGCTCTAGTTGTAGTCTGGTTTGTCTCAACCTGTTGATACTCTCATTAAGACTGGCCTCCTGACTCAATACGCTTAATTCTCTATTAAGGTTGGAAAGCTCGAGGATAACATCGCCCTCACTTAGCATGGCTCCACTCTCTTTGTAAATCTTCTTTATGGTACCACCTTCGATGGCATCTAAATAAAAAGTAACACTTGGCTCTACAGTACCTGTTTGAGGAATAAACTCTAAAAATACACCTCGTTTTACTTCAGCGATTGTTATTTTCTCTTTTTCGACATTAAGCTTTGATCTTCTATCGGCAAACAAAAGCTGATAGGCTACAAATACAACCAATAATGTACCGCCACCTATAGTAGCTATACGCTTGAGTGTCCATTTCTTCTTCTTAATCTTCCGATCCATTCAGGAGTTAGTTTTAATTGTTCGGTTTGTTAGTTGCCAACAAGTGTGCCAATTGAATTAAAGCCCGCATTACCGCATACAGCCAGTATTAACAGTCCGCCAGCGTTCATTGCTGGACGTAACCGTCCGCTACCGAACAAATTATTTATATTCGCGTAAGAGGTATATAATTCAAAGGCTGTTTATACTGAATCAAACAGTATTTTCAAGCTTTTGGTAAAAGCGGTACTGGTTTTGTGTGAGAAAACAGGTCGCACCTACGGTGCTATGAATAATAATTCAAGATTCTGCTATGACAGTTCGCCCCGCTGGGGCTGACCAAATGAGAGTTAAAACATAGCAACATATTATAGCTCCGTAGGAGTGCAGTGTTAATAGAAAAAGTAAAAATTGAGAGCTCCGGAGGAGCGGCCTGTTAATAGATAAAATACAAGGCGATAACATAAGCTCCAGAGGAGCGACCTATTGATCAATTGATCAAAAACACAGGTCGCAGCTATGGTGCTCGGGCGAAATTAATAATGGAACAATTAACAGTACGCCCCGCTGGGGCTATGGAGCTCCGGAGGAGCGAACTATTAATAGAATAATATAAAAGTCTTGACAGAGCTCCGGAGGAGCGGCCTGTTAATAGATAAATATAAAAGGCAATATTATAAGCTCCAGAGGAGCGGCCTATTGAACATGTTCATCAAAACACAGGTCGCACCTACGGTGCTAGGACGAGAATTAGTAATTGAACAATTAACAGAACGCCCCGCTGGGGCTAGGGTCAAGATGTGATAATAAGAAATAGCTCCGGAGGAGCGAACTATTAATAGAATAATATAAAAGTCTTGACAGAGCTCCGTAGGAGCGGCCTGTTAATAGATAAAATACAAGGCGATAACATAAGCTCCAGAGGAGCGACCTGTTAAATGAAATCATTAAATGAAATAATATATGGCTAACACCTATTCTCAAATTTACATACAAGTGGTTTTCGCTGTGAAAGGTCGACTAAACCTCATAGCGGAAAAGCATCGGGAAGAGTTACAAAAATTCATCGCTGGTATCGTAAATAATAGAAACCAAAAAATGATGGCCATCTACTGCATGCCAAACCATACCCACATTTTACTAAGTCTTAGCCCTAATCTGGCGCTCGCTGATCTCGTAAGAGACATAAAAGCCGGCTCCTCAAAATTTATAAACGAACAAAACTGGGTAAAAGGCAAGTTCGCCTGGCAGGAAGGTTACGGGGCCTTCTCCTACTCACAATCACAGGTGCAACATGTAATTGACTATATATTGAATCAAGAAGAACATCATAAAAGAAAGTCTTTCAAAGAAGAGTACACAGACTTCCTAAATAAGTTTCAAATAGATTACAAGTCAGACTACTTATTCGATTGGGTCGAAAACTAAAACAACAACACTTATGTCAGAAAGGATAAAGAGCGGAAAAATACTTATTGTAGATGATAATGAAGACCTGTTAAAGGCAGCCAAAATCTTCCTTAAAAGGCATTTTGCGCAGGTAGATCTCGAGAAAAATCCTGAGACCATACCCAATTTGCTGCATAATGAAGATTATGATGTGATCTTGCTCGACATGAACTTCACCAAAGATGTGAGTAGTGGCAAAGAAGGCTATTATTGGTTGGAGAAAATACTCGAAATAGATCCGTCTTCTGTGGTTGTTTTGATTACGGCTTATGGTGATGTGCAAATGGCGGTAAAAGCCATAAAAGCCGGTGCCACGGATTTCGTGCTCAAGCCATGGGAAAACGAAAAGCTGCTGGCAACACTCTATTCTGCTATGAAACTTCGCGAAACCAAGCTTGAGGTGGAGGGTCTTCGAAGCAAACAGCGGGAAATCAATTTAAAAATCAACAGCAAATACGACAACATCATTGGCCAAAGCCCTGCGATACAAAAGGTTTTTGAAACCATTGACCGTGTAGCGGTAACAGACGCCAATGTTCTGATACTTGGCGAAAATGGAACCGGTAAAGAACTGGTGGCTCGAGCCATACACAACAACTCTCCAAGAAAGAATGAAGTGTTCGTAAATGTCGATCTGGGCTCTGTAAGTGAAACGCTGTTTGAAAGCGAACTTTTCGGCCATAAGAAGGGCTCATTTACAGACGCCAAAGAAGACCGCGCTGGTCGGTTTGAAATTGCCAACCGCGGCACTTTGTTTTTAGATGAGATTGGCAACCTATCTATGCCGTTACAGGCTAAGTTGCTCACCGTTTTACAAAACAGAAAGGTGAGTCGTGTGGGATCTAACAAGGAAATTGATATCGATATCAGACTAGTTTGTGCCACCAACATGCCGCTGTATGATATGGTGAAGGAAAACAGATTCAGACAAGACCTGCTCTACAGAATCAACACCATAGAAGTTGAGCTGCCTCCCTTGCGCAACCGACTGGAAGACATCCCCTTGCTGGCCAACCATTTTCTCACCTACTATGCAGACAAGTATAAAAAGAATGCCGGTAAGCTAAGCGACAGTGTGATCAGTCGCATGCAAAAACATCACTGGCCAGGCAATATCCGTGAACTGCAACATGCATTGGAGCGCGCGGTGATCATGAGCAACTCTCAGGTTTTGCAACCCGAAGATTTTAATTTCACGGCCCAAGGTCAAAATAACCTCGATTCTGAAAATGTTACGCTTGATCAGTTTAAATTAGAGGACGTAGAAAAAATATTGATCAGAAAGGTGCTGAAAAAATGTAACGGCAACATTACTCAGGCGGCATCTGAGCTGGGACTTACACGCAGCTCGCTATATAGAAGGTTAGAAAAATATGGGCTTTAGAGATTTTAGGGTACGTGTAGCCACCAGGGTTATACTCATTGGAGCAACGTTAACGCTATTTAGTTTTACACTAACCAATCCTGAGCTTTTCATCACCTCCAGCTTGCTGGCAGTTATTGTCGTGGTGGAGTTATTCGAACTGTACCGCTTCATCTCACGAACCAACCGCAAGCTCACAAGATTTCTTGAATCTGTCAAATACTCAGATTTCGTGTCAGGTTTCTCTAGTGATAATAAACTTGGCGAAAGCTTTAAGGACCTGAATGTTGCCTTTAATGAAGTGTTGGAAGCCTTTAGAAAAGCCCGCTCCGAAAAGGAAGAACACCTACAATACCTCAACACGATAGTGGAACATGTGAGCACCGGACTTTTGTCATTCGACCAAACAGGCAAGGTAGAACTGATCAATGCTACGGCTAAGAAATTTCTGCATACAGACAAAATACGCAATATCGATGAGTTGATAGAAACCCAATCGAGATTGTACAAGGTGCTATTTGATCTGCCCGCAGGCAAAAGCACACTCTTTCGCGCACAGGGGGATGTACAACTTTCGGTACATGCGACTCAAATCGTATTGCGGGGTAAGAAAATCAAACTCATCGCTTTTCAAAACATTCAGCCTGAACTTCAAAAGAAAGAGCTTGAAGCCTGGCAAAACCTGACTAAAGTGTTGCGACATGAAATCATGAACAGCATCACCCCTATCGCCTCGCTGACTTCAACGATGAAAGATATCTTAACAGAGGACCTCACGCCCAATGGTGAGAAGTTTGAGTTAAACAATGAAGCCGTTGACGATTTACATGACGGCCTCGGCACCATTGAAGGGCGAAGCCAGGGGCTGATTCGGTTTATTGATGCTTACCGCGACTACACCACCATTCCTTTGCCACAAATCAAACCGATAGAAGTTACCCAACTGGTAGAGCATGTGTACCATCTGATGAAACCAGACTTGAGAAAACAAAATATTGAATTTGCCTGCCATATTGATCCGGCAGACCTTCAGCTCAACATTGATGATGAAATGATTGAGCAGATTCTCATCAACCTGATTAAGAACTCAGCCGAAGCATTAGTGAATGTGAAAAACCCACAAATCAAAGTCAGTGCATTTATTGATGAGGAAGACACACCAAAAATCGAAATTCTTGACAATGGGCACGGTATCGTGCGCGAGGCCTTGGATCAAATATTCATACCTTTTTACAGCACCAAGCAGCGAGGCTCAGGCATTGGGTTGAGTTTATCGCGCCAGATTATGCAGCTGCACAACGGTACCCTCACAGTAGATTCAGAGCTGGGAGAGTACACTAAGTTCACTTTGAGTTTTTAGAATAGGCACAGCTTTTGTGGCTTTCAATGTCAAAAAATCCTAGTGGAATTTAAAGTGAACAGTGTGAATCTAACCCCAACCGCAAGTAAATATAGATCTTGCCTAATCATTTTTTTAATTCTTTTTGTGTGTATAACCTACGCCAAAGGACAACTTTTACAAACCGAGCGACACGAGATTAATATCACAGAAAAAGCACCAAATTATGAAGTCATCCCTTACGAAGGTGGTGTTGTTATTTTGTCATTATGGAGTATTAAACAATACACAGACACACTAGCATTAAAAGTAGAAGCATTAGATAAGACTTTAACACCAAAATGGAGTAAAGACTTCCAGTGGAATAAAAACCTCTGGCCTGTTGATCACAAAAGTCATCAATCAAAAGTCTTTATGCTTTTCAGAAATAAAGCTTCAGAAAGTGAAGATCTCACTTTACTTGAAATTGAAACAAATACAGGGATTGTTGTATTAAGAAATATCCCAAATGAATTTCCTCTGCTACAAATTTATATGGAAGTGACGGATCAAGGTGTTTTAATTGGGGGCTATTTCAATGGACGTCTAATGGTGATGTACATGAGTCTTATTGAGCAATCACCAAAAATTTTACCAGGATTGTTTGAAAAGAAGATAGAATTAAACGACATGAAGCTTCTATCAAAAGACACAATAGAAGTAACTTATATCAACAAAAAAAATAGGCTAAATAAGTCTATGTCGATTAATAGCTATAATACAGATGCTCAACTTATCAATACTTTAGATTTTTCTATACCTCATAATGATAGAAACCTAATTACAGGTCGTAAAGTTGCTTTATCCGATAATACTTCAATACTGGTGGGAACGTATGGCTACCGAAAGTCAGAATATTCTCTTGGAGTATATACTGCAAAAGTTGAACATGATAGTCAAACTAGCTTTAACTATTATGAATTTTCAGAATTGAATAGCCCATTTAAGTATGTTTCTGACCGTAAAAAAAGAAGAATTAAAAGAGATCTAAAAAAGAATAAAGCTAAGCAGGTTGACCACTATATATTGGATCATTTTTTAATCAATGACGATACCTTAATCCTTCTATTGGGAAGATTGGGGCAAACAGGTAATGACATTTACACTGAAGTAATGCCATTAGCATTTGACAAGAATGGAAAACTACTGTCAGAAACTCGATTTAAAATAAAAATTGCTAGAGTTTATACAGTTAAAAAGGATAATAATTTAAGTCTTGTATACGGCTACGAAGATAAGCTATATTCGGTGCCATATAAGCGGTCTTGGTTAGACAATCGATCTTATAATATAGAAACAACTTACAAAGGAGATGAAGTAACAAAGAGTTCAATAAAAGGGATGAGGCAATGGGATGAGAAATCATTGATAGTATATGGATTTCAACACATTAAAAACAATCATAACAGCGAAGCTGGTAGCTTTAGAAAAGTGTTTTTTATAAATAAAATAGAGTTAGAATAAATCGTATACCAAAGAGCACAAGTAATTAACCTGTCCAGTACTAACGTCCGAAAGGCAAAAGTCTTTATCCCCAAACACTCTCACTCAGATATATAATTGTAACCGGAAGTTTCACCAAAAAGTATACAGCATACGGAATTGTGTATAAGATTGTAATGGGGCTTTGTATTGATCTTTGTATCAACTAAATACAAGTAAAGATGAATACAACGCAATTCGGTAAAAAAGGGTGGACACCTGAAAGAATAGGAAACTTAAACGGCAAAACTTACCTCATAACTGGTACCACCAGCGGTACGGGATTTGAAGCATCGCGCATACTGCTGTCTAAAGGCGCCAGGGTGGTGATGCTAAACCGTAACGCTAAAAAATCTGAAGATGTCATTAAGACTTTAAAAGAAGAACTCGGTAACGATATAGACGCTTCGTTCATCCTCATGGATTTGGCTGTGCAGGCTTCTGTAAGAAAAGCAGCGCAAGAAGTACTTAAGCAAGTTTCACGTATCGATGCACTGATTTGTAATGGAGCTATTGCCCAGGTTCCCAAACAGGAGCTTACCGTTGATGGCTTTGAAAGTCAGCTTGGCGTAAATCACTACGGCCATTTCACACTCCAGGGTTTGCTCTTTCCGCTGATTGAAAAATCCAAAGGGCGGATTGTGGTTGTAGGCAGCGAAGGCTATAAAATGGGCTTAAGAACCATCAAGTTTGATGATATGAACTGGGATAACAACTACACTGGCAATGACGCCTACAGCCAGAGCAAATTAGCACAGATCATGACTGTCTATGAACTGCAAGATAGACTGAAAGCGGCTGGTAAGACTGATGTAAAGGTGTATGCTTGTCACCCAGGGGCTTCCTCCACATCACTTATCAGAACGAGTGGTAGTTTAATGACTCGTTTCATTTGGCAACTTATGAAGTTGACACCCATGGTACAATCGGCTGAAAAAGGCTCGTATCCGGAATTGATGTGTGCCACAGAACCAAACCTGGACCAAAGTGGTTTTTATGGCCCTACCGGAAAAAACTATTGGACAGGCCCTGTTGGCGAGTGTAAATTGGAGCCACATGCTCAGGATAAGGAGGTCGCAGCTAAACTGTGGACTGTATCAGAAAAGGCTACAGGTTTGGAGTGGAATATTTAAATTAGCTAAAATGCAGCACTTTAAAACATTATCTGATTACCTGGACTACCTGGAGCTCCCCCGTCCTGAGCACCCTATGTTGAGTGTATTTTCTGCCAAAGGCGATGGTTTCTTACCATGCCCGAAAGAAAGTTCGCCACCCATTACCAACGATTGCTATTCTATCAGCTTAAAGAAAATAGTGAAAGGTGATGTAAACTATGGGCGAACAAAATATGACTTCACAAATGGCGCCTTGATTTTTATCGCGCCCAGGCAGGTACTGCAATGGGATAGCAGCGTGGTATATGATCAAAAAGGTTTTTCCATCAACTTTCATGAAGACTTTCTGAAAGGAACAGAATTAGCACATCAGATTAAGAAATACGGCTTCTTTTCTTATTCGGCCAATGAGGCCCTGCACCTTTCACCCAAGGAAGAAAAGCAGATAGAATCTATTGTAGAAAATATTGATATTGAATATCAGAATAATCAAGATGAATTCAGCAAAGACATCATCATTTCGCAGCTCAGCACGCTTTTTAAGTATGCCAACCGCTTTTACGAAAGGCAGTTTTTAAACCGAAAGGAATTGTCGAATGATCTGCTGGAGCAGTTTAACCAGCAGTTAAGTGTCTATTTCGATTCGGGTTATTTTCAGGAAAAAGGAATACCCAGCATAGAGCACATCGCAGATAAGCTTTCGGTTTCTCAACGTTATTTGAGCGATACGCTCAAAAAAGAAACCGGTAAAACTTCAACCGAACATTTGCAATTATACCTGATTGATGAGGCTAAAAACATACTGTTGAACCCACAAAAAACAATCTCCGAAGTAGCCTATGAATTGGGCTTTGAATACCCACCCTATTTTTCAAGGTTATTCAAAAAGAAAGAGGGCATCAGTCCAACGGAGTACAGAGAAAAATATAAAATGAACTAAATGATGGATATACTAAAATTAGCAACCGACTGGGCCAAAGCCGAAGTTTTCTCGACACGATTCTTCATTCTTTTTGCCATATTGTTTTTAATCGCAAGCTTCGGGTTTTGGCAGCTGGGCAAAACTGATCTGGCCAAAGCCTACATCATCCCGACACTGGTAGCGGGTCTTTTACTTATGACTATTGGGCTCGGCTTATTTTTCACAAATAAGTCAAGGATCACTCAATTTGAAACTGCTTACAATAAGGATGCATCGGCTTTTGTAGCGTCAGAAATCGCGCGAGCCGAAAGCACGCTAAAAGAATATACAGTAGTTTTCAAGGTTGTACCATTGATTATTGTTGTAGCCGCTTTGCTGATCATATTTATCAATACTCCCACATGGCGAGCTATTGGTATCACTACTATCGCCATGATGATCGTCATTTTATTGGTTGATGGTACGGCTCATGCAAGAATTGACCACTATTATAAGCAGTTAACTACCGCAAGTAACACAGGAAGGTGACAAATTAAACTGATGGTAAGCCTATATAACTAACTGGTAAGTACGAATCACAGAGACGAATTAAAAAAAGCAACCGTTCGGAAAACCCGAACGGTTGCTTCAATAAAGTTTGAGGTGATACTACTTCCGCTTCGTTACCAGCTCATACACACACGGTATCACCAACAGATTGAGTAAAGTAGCAGAAAGCAATCCTCCCAGGATCACTACCGCCATCGGACTTTGAATTTCATTGCCCGGCTCACCACCTTTCAGTGCAAGTGGAATCAAGGCAAGTCCGGTCGTAAAGGCAGTCATCAGTATAGGATTTAACCTGTCCAATGCTCCTTTTTTTAGCAGTTCAAAACCCCGTACTCCTTCTTTCCTCAAATCCTCATAGCGCGACACCAGCAAAATACCGTTTCGAGTAGCAATACCAAACAAACTGATAAAACCAATAGTCGCAGCAATGCTAATGATACCAGAAGTGAAGTACACAATCAAAATTCCACCGATCAGTGCCAGCGGTAAATTGATTAATACAATGAATGAAAGCTTGACATCCTGAAACTCAAAGTAGAGCAATAGAAAGATGATGAGAATAGCTACCACCGCAGTAATGAGTAGCAGTTGAGAAGCCTTTGCTTCACTTTCAAACTGCCCTCCAAACTCCACTCGATAGCCTTCAGGGAGATCAATATTTTCATCAACAATTTGTTGAATCTCATTTACCACACCACGTAGATCACGGCCCTGGACATTAGCCGCTACCACAATCTTTCGCTTTACATTCTCTCTTGAAATGGTATTCGGAGAACTTACAGACTTCACCTCTGCCAACTGATCCAAAGTGATTTCACCTCCATTCGGCAAAGCGATCAAAGCAGACTGCAGGGCTTCCATACTATTTCTTGATGCTTTTTGAAAGCGGACAATCAGGTCAAAATATTGTTGCCCTTCGTAGATTTCTCCTGCTTTTTCTCCTGCAAAAGCCACATCAACCTGTTCCATCAAATCACCAACAGTCATCCCATAAGCAGCTAAGAGCTGTCGTTTGGGAGTGATGCGGATTTGTGGTACTTCAACTTGTTGATCTACTGCTACATCTGCTATCCCCTCTATGGATTTGATATTGGTTTCTACACTTTTACCCAACTCAAAAAGCTGCTGCAAATCATCACCAAATATCTTAATGGCAATATTGGCACGAGTACCCGAAAGCATATGATCGATACGGTGAGCAATCGGTTGCCCCAAAGTGATATTCACACCAGGCACGACACTTAGCTTGGTTCGCACTTCTTCAAAAAGTTGCTCTTTGGATTTTCCATCCAGCGTAAAAGGCACGTCTATTTCAGCCGCATTTACCCCTTGCGCATGTTCGTCCAGCTCGGCACGTCCGGTTCTGCGAGTGACAACATCCACTTCAGGCATTTCCAAAAGCAGTTGTTCAATCAGTTTACCGTTTTTGTTGCTCTCTTCTAATGACATGCCAGGCACACCCACAGCACTAATTACCAACGAGCCTTCATTGAACTCAGGCAAGAAACTACGGCCCAATTGCGTCAATAAAATCAAACTGATAATAAATGCACCAACGGTCAGGCCAATCACCGTCTTCGGAAATTTCAACACGCTTTCCAGTGTTCCGACATATCGGGCTTGCAGCCAGCGTTCCACTTTCGTGCCTTCCGCTTGCCTGCTGAGTACCTTTTCGCTTTTTAACAAATAGGAACACAACACAGGAGTAACGGTCACTGCCACAATCAGGGAAGTTAATACTGAAGTAATAAAGGCGATACCTAGTGGTTGTAGCAATCGGCCTTCCATGCCACTCAGAAAAAATAACGGCACAAACGACACAATGATGATAAGCGTAGCAATGATGATAGAACTACGGATCTCTACTGAAGCATCTTTTACCACTGAAAGCACAGGCAATTGATCTGCCTTGGGCTTACGGATATTTTCACGCAATCGCTTGAAAACATTCTCCACATCAATAATTGCATCATCTACCAACGCACCAATGGCAATGGCCATACCGCCCAGACTCATGGTATTGATGGTATATCCCAACAACTTCAGCACGATAATAGAAACCAACAAAGAAACCGGTATTGCCACCAAAGAAATAACCGTTGTTCGCCAATTCATCAAAAAGATAAATAGCACCAACATTACAAAGAAGGCTCCTTCCAATAGTGTTTGATTCAGATTATCAATAGAAGCTTCTATGAAATTGGCTTGACGGAAAATATGGCTTTTGATTTCCACACTTTCGGGCAAAGTAGCATTCAAGTCAGCAATCGCTTCATCCAGTCTTTCGGTCAATTCTAGTGTGTTGACATCTGGCTGCTTCGCAACGGTCAGGATCACTGCTGGAGCAGCATTTAACGACCCATCACCAATCTTGTCAGCAGCACCAATTTGTACGGTTGCAACATCCTTAATCTTGATGGATTGTCCATTTACACTTTTCACCACTGCCTCTTCCAAATGTTCTACAGAATACGCTCTACCACTACCTTTAATAATGTACTGATTACCATATTCATTCAGAAATCCACCCGGAGCATTTATATTACTCTCTTGTACCTTTTTCAAAAGTTCGCCAAGGCTCACATTATAATATTTCAGTTTCTCGGGATTAGCTAACACCTGATACTGTTTGTAATCCCCACCAATGACTATCACATTGGCAATACCACCAATGGATTTAATTCTTGGTCGGATTGTCCAATCAGCTAAGGTCCGCAGTTCCATCGGAGACAAACTATCCGAACGAACGCCCAACAACATCACTTCACCCATGATGGATGAAATTGGAGCCATTGTAGGCGTACCTACACCAGAAGGCAGATTCTCTCGCACCATCGGGATGCGTTCACTCACAATTTGTCTTGCCCGGTAAATGTCCGTACCCCATTCAAACTCTACCCATACAATAGATATTCCCACAGCCGATGAAGAGCGGATTCTTCGCACATTAGGCGAGCCATTCATGGCCGTTTCTAATTGGTAAGTCACCAGCTTTTCTACCTCTTCTGATTCCATGCCATGAGCTTCCGTCAAAATGGTCACCGTAGGAGCGGTAAGATCAGGGAACACATCCACATTCATATCTCGGAAAACAAAAATGCCAGATACTGTTAGCAAGACCGCTGCCAGTAAGACAAAAAGGCGGTTTTCGAGTGAAATTTGTAATATTCTGTTAAGCATTTTGTGAATTTTGAATGTTTAGTGTTGAATTTTGAATTAAATGTTTACCCCCTCTATTTTCCTTGAGCTGACTTAACGATTGCAGTAAGAATTCTAATTAGCTCTTCCGTTTTTTCAAGTACATCTGATACATCGATATCCACAATTTGGCTATGTTGAATCAGTCTTAACCAGTATTTTGTCTCCCTGGCTTCTTTGGATGATATGGACATCTTCGCAGCAAAATCTTTTTTACTGAAAGCTGCAGTAGCTTCTTCCACATTTGCGCCTATACTAGTACCACTCCGAAGTAATTGCTTTGATAAGATGAATTCATTTTGATTTTTCATCTCCTTATAGATTCGAATAATGTCCAAAGCAAAATCAAACGACTTATTTAAAATCACATTCTCTTTCATAACTAAATCATAAAAAATTCAACATTCACAATTCATTAATGTGCGTGACCATGAGCAGGAGCTTGTCCAGACATGGAAGCCATTTTCACCGCATAGGCCCCGTTGGTAACAACCACTTCTCCTTCTGCCAATCCCTTAATGATTTCTGCTTCACTGCCGTTCCGTTTGCCAAGGGTCACATTCCTGCGCTCAAAGCTTTCACCTGTTAGCTGCACGATGACCGAGTAGTTACCATAATCTTCCAACAAACAAGAAATTGGTACTACCAGACTTTCAACCCCATTGCCAATAGCCAACTGTGCTTCTGTGAAACTGCCTTCCGGCATTTCCACACCTTCATTCACCTCTGCAAAAACAGAAATCAATGGTTGGTCGGCTTCCACCTCTTTACCAATAGACAATATTTTGCCTCCCTTTTCATTCAGGCTCGACCATGTGCCTTGCTTGGGCTGATACCAGATGTTTCCAATGTTTTGAAGCTCGGCACTGTACTTCGGACTAACCTGTACTTCCAGCAAACTACTTTTGTGACTGGTTACCGTCACCAACGCATCTCCTTGGTTAGCAAAACCACCATTTACTGCCTGAATGGATTTAATGAAACCATCCATTGGGGCGGTGATCTGTTTGCCACCTGCACTATATCCACTACTCAATGTTTCGTAGTTGGTTTTAGCTACCAGATACTTTTGCTCGACCTGCTCAAATTCGGCCTTAGGTACAATCTTCGATTCGTACAATTCCATCTTTCGCTCGTATTCAGATTTGGCTTGCTCATAATCTGCCTTGGCTTTCTGAATCTCTGCACTTAGGTTATTAGTAGTCAGCCCGGCACTACTGATGGTCATGAGTACCTGACCTTTTTTCACTGCACTACCTTCTGTCAATACCACTGAGCTAAAGCTCACTCGACCACTTGTAGGTGCCACTGAGGTTTGATAATCAGAAGGAGCTACTCTCCAGACACCTGATGTTGGGATAGTTTGGTAAACTGTCTTTTTCATTACAGGAGCAGTTTGAAACTCCATCTTCCAGGCTTGCTCTTTTAAGAAAGTGATGGCATTGCCATTTTCTTCCTCATCTCCCAATGCTTTCTCAGCTTCATCTAAAGAAGCAAAGACAGGAATGTCATTCAGTACAATCCTGTCCGAGTAAGCAGGTGTTATCAACTCAAAAACCAACTGATAACTCCCAGCTTCTCTGGGCTGAAGTGATGGCGTAAAAATGCCCGCAGAAGAAGGAGCATCCACCTTATGGCGAATGCCTTTTTTACCCTTGATCAAGCTCACCGTTACACTTCCTTCTCTCACAGACTGATGTCCATTTAGCACTGAAAAATGAGCCGCAAAGCGACTTGTTTGACCTACTATCAAAGCAGGAAACTCTACGAACAATTCCGTTTGGTCTGTCCAAACAGTATAATCCACAGATGGCTTTTCGCCACTCGCATGTGAGTGACCGCCTTCCTCATCATGTGGATGTCCATGGTCTTCCGTTGATTGGCATGAAAGCACCAACAACGAAAGCAATACTATTATATATCGCATATCAACTTTCAGTTTAAAGATTAGTGATCGTGATGAGTGCTACCATCGTCATGTGTATGTGTGCTTTCTTCCTCAGCTTGGGTGGAGTCACTGCCAACAGTAAACTCTTCCTGCTCATTATGTTCGTGTTCATGGTCACTATCATCATGACTATGTCCGTGATCATCAGCTGCTTCATCATGTGGATGCGCCTGTGATTCTGTGTCGTGATCATGTCCATGATCTTCACCTGTTTTATTGCCAGTACAGGCAATAGCGAATACTAAAATTAATGCGATAAGAATATTTGAAATTTTCATAATAATTTGATTTTTAAGATTTTACAATTGATGTTTTAATAATTGATTTTGCGATATATAAAGTTGGTATTGCATGTTCAGCATTGCATCATAAGCCTGTCGATAAAACTGTAATTCCATATAATATTCAACGAAAGACAATTCTCCCAATTGATAAGCTTGAAACAACAGCTCATCACTATTCAATCCGGTGAGTGTAGCCTCATATTCGCGAAACTTAGCGAGCATGATTTTACAGTCATTGTATTGTTTCTCAAATGACGCATAGGCTTGAAGTGTTTTGGCAGCAGTAAATGACTGTTGGAAATCTAACTGAGATTGAGCGGATTTTACTTTATTTCGGTTACTCCATAAAGGAATAGTTACACCAGCATAAACACCGGAAAAACGCTCACCAGCAACACCCTGCGTATTATAGCCAGCCGTCAGATTAGGTAAGGATTTATTTTTAGCCAGACTCAACGACTGCTGAGCAATCGCCTCTTGTTGTTTCAGCTGAGTCAACTCAGGGTCTTGAACCTGCTTTTCCTTCCATATTGAATCCTTTGCAGCCAATACCAAGGATGCACTATACTCATTTTGCGTGAAGCTTAATTCATTACCACCATTCAGGTTGACCAACTGCAAAAGCGTGTTTTTGACATCACTCTCTATCTGTTGTATTTTGAATTGCTCCTGCATCCAGGCTACTTTGGCCTTATTCAGTTCCAGAATACCAATCTGTTCTTTTTCATAAAGTTCCTGTACCTGATCAAACAATTGCTTGGCTTGCTTCACTCTAAGAGTTTCGGTATTCAGTCGTTTATTCAGGTAGATAAGATTCAGACAGTGACTTTTAGCCTCTGCCAGTATATCCTGCCTTTTCGCTTGGTAGTCCAATTCCAATTGAGCTGTTTGTTGATCTATAAGACCACCACGAGCACTGTAAACCGTTGGAAATTCAAAAGACTGACTAATCTGAAACTCAGTATAATCACCTGTGTTATGATCTCCAAAAGGCAGATAATAAGCACCCAATTGGGGATCAGGTAAATTGTTACCGGATTTCAACTCAAGCCTTTTGCTCTCCACGTATTCGGATAGTGCTTTTAATTCCTGGTTGTTTTGTTCGATCTGTTTTAGGATACTATCTATCGATGACGATTGCGCAAAGCCTCCAAACACCAACAAGCACCCGCACAGCGCGAACACAATGTTTTTATACATGTAAATTGATTTTTAAGATGAATCTAATGATGCAGAGCACGCTGATATGTGTCTCCGCGGCAAGTCATTACTTGCCATAAAGGATTATCCTAAAGAAGGGGGCCCCCGAAGAGGGTTGGAGTTTAAATTGAGATATTTTAATCCCACTTCATTGAAAAGCACATGCTTGTGCAATCCAATATCAGTTTCTTTTTCAGAAAACTCCCATGAATCATTTCTTCCAAAAAACTTAACTACAAGCTGTTTTACCGTTTTTACATGCTCATCTATGGCAAGGTTATATTGATGGGTATGTTTGGTGTGAGAATGATTCTTAAAAAGAAAATCTAATAAATTATTTACCTCGTGATTGTTTTCCTCTTCATCTGAATGATGATGGTGGTCTGAATCGTGATGGTGATGATGTGATTTTTCAATCAGTTCCGTATGGCCATCAAATTCATGTGCATGATGGACATGCGGAAAGGCATTGTGCACCATGCCAAATAGCATAATGACCAATATAACATACGCCCTTATTTGATTGAATAAATTCATCTGTAGTCAAAAATATAAAAATTGAGGTGTTTTTCATATTATTTCAAGACAACTTGGATATATTAGACATCCCTAATTCATTGTCTTCATATCATATACATCATGAAAAAATCGATCAACGCTCTACTTCCGCTATTCCTTTTATTCACTTCTTATTCACTTGTATCAGCTCAAAACGCTAAGCCTGTCTTTAAAGATGGCGAAGCGCAAATTGTCGAAGCTTTTAATGATCCAGACCAATGGGTAAGACATGACTTGTGGGTTGAAACAACTTTCGACACTGATGGTGATGGCAAACTGGATAGAATGCATGTTGCAGTCACCAGGCCCAAACAAACTGAGACAGAAGGCCTTAAATTACCTGTCGTATATGTTTCCAGCCCTTATTTTGCTGGAGTTGCTTCCTTTGTAGATGGGCTCTTCTGGGATGTAAAACATGATCTCGGTGAGACCCCCAAGCCTCGCGTTCATGTAGAGGTTGATCGACAGGGCGAAAGGCCCATCATTTCTAACTCCCATATTAAAACCTGGGTACCCAGAGGCTATATTGTTGTGCATTCCTCCTCACCTGGTACAGGTCTTTCTCAAGGCTCACCTACTGTGGGTGGCGACAATGAATCGTTGGCGCCCAAGGCAGTGATCGATTGGCTCAATGGTCGTGCTCCCGGTTATACCACACCCGATGGAAACGAAGAAGTAGAAGCTACCTGGTCGACTGGAAAAGTGGGCATGACAGGTACATCTTACAATGGCACCATACCGCTCGCTGCCGCCACTACAGGTGTTGAAGGCCTTGAAGCGATTATTCCGATTGCCCCTAACACATCATACTACCACTATTACAGATCAAACGGGTTAGTGAGATCACCGGGAGGTTATTTAGGTGAAGATATCGATGTACTGTATGATTTTATCCATAGTGGCGATGAATCAAAAAGAGCCTATAACAATGCCAACATTCGCGACAAGGAAATGAAAAATGGCATGGATAGAATTACCGGTGATTACAACGAATTTTGGGCTGGTAGAGACTACCTCAATGACATGGAACCAATGAAAGCTGCCTTGCTCATGTCGCATGGGTTTAACGATTGGAATGTAATGCCAGAGCATAGCTACCGCATTTATAAAGCGGCTAAAGAGAAAGGTCTCCCTACACAATTGTATTATCACCAGGACGGACATGGCGGTCCTCCTCCTATGAAAATGATGAACAGATGGTTTACCCGCTATTTGCATGGTGTTGAAAATGGGGTCGAAAACGACCCTCCCGTATGGATTGTAAGAGAAAACGACAAACAGGACAACCCTACGCCTTATAAAGCTTATCCTCATCCGGAATCATCTGCAGTAACATTACACCTCAACCCCGGGGCACCCGCCAGAGGTAGTCTTAGCACTGAAAAACCTAGCACTGCGAATAAAGAAACACTGGTTGATAATTACTCATTTTCGGGGTCAGCTTTAGCTCAAGCCGAAATGACCAACCACAGATTGATGTATGTTACACCGACCTTAAAAGAGGACCTGCATATTTCAGGTATTCCAAAAATAACTCTGACTTTGGCTAGTAGTAAACCAGCAGCCAACCTTTCTGTATGGCTGGTATCATTGCCATGGCAGGAAGGTAGAAAGACCAAAATCACAGACAATATCATCACTCGCGGTTGGGCCGACCCTCAAAACCATGAATCGCTTACTGAAAGTGAGCCTTTAGTACCTGGCAAGTTTTATGAAGTAACTTTTGATTTAATCCCTGACGATCAGATCATAGCAAAAGGTCAGCAAATCGGATTGATGATCTTTTCCAGTGATAAAGAATATACTTTATGGCCTACTCCTGGCACCGAACTCACGGTAGATTTATCGGCTACATCAATTGAGTTACCAGTAGTTGGAGGTGAGGAAGCTTATAAGAAAGCAATGCAAGATTAGTTAATTACTTTGCAGGAGTAAAACCAAGAAGGACATGGCAAGGTATGAGCGGATAAATACAATTAGTTCCGTTTATAAAATCCTTACCTTCCTTTTCCTCTGCTTTGATTAACTTTATTCTAATCTCTTACCAATATATTGGTGAGATTAGTTACGATTAAATCAACCTTAGACATGTTAAAACCTTTCAGAACACTCCTTCTTGTGGTGTTAATTCCAACAGCCACGCTTGCACAAGATTTCTCAATATTCAAATACCGAAATGTCGGTCCGCTTCGAGGTGGACGAGCTACCGCGGTGGCTGGTACGCAAGCTGAGCCTGGCACTTTCTATGTTGGCTACACGGGCTCAGGCGTATGGAAAACCACAGACTATGGTACTTCCTGGCACAATGTGTCTGACGGTTTCTTCGAGACACCATCTATCGGAGCCATTGCCGTAGATCAAAAAGACCCCAATGTAGTGTATGTGGGCACAGGTACGGATGGGCTTCGCAGCAACATCATAGAAGGCAATGGGGTATACAAATCGGTAGATGGCGGAAAAACATGGTCACACATTGGCCTGAAAGATGTAGGCCAAATAGGAGCCTTAGAAATCCATCCGGAAAACCACAATATCGTATATGTTGCAGCTATTGGTAAAGCATTCAAAGCGAATTCAGAACGTGGTGTGTATAAAACCACTGATGGTGGTAACTCCTGGCAAAAAATACTCTTCAAATCCGATAAAGTGGGCTTTAGAGACTTGGTATTGCTGCCTGGAAACCCTGAAACTGTTTTTGCCACAGCCTGGAAAGCAGAACGTAAACCATGGACGATCATTAGCGGAGGGACGAACGAAGAAGGTGGTATTTACAAATCGGTAAATGGGGGTGCCAGCTGGACCAGATTAACAGAAGGATTACCCAAAGGGCTTATTGGTAAAATCGATTTGGCCATTCCGCAAGCGGATTCAAAAATTGTGTACGCATTGGTAGAAGCCCCCGAAGATGAAGGTGGAGTTTATAAATCAACTAACCAGGGGCAGTCATTTAAGCTTGTCTCTAATGAAGGAGGTCTTAGAACAAGACCATTTTACTATACCAACATCGAAGTAGACCCCAACAATCCTGACAAGATATATGTATTGGCTACGGGCTATTATCGCTCTGATGATGGTGGCAAAGAATGGCAACGTATAAGCTCACCTCACGGTGACAACCACGCCATGTGGATTAATCCCGACAACTCAGATCTATTTATACAAACCAATGACGGTGGTGCCAATGTCACACATAATGGAGGGGAAACCTGGTCGACTCAATTTAATCAACCCACCTCAGAAATCTACCAGGTAGAAGTAGATGATCAGTACCCTTATTGGCTTTATGGTGGCATGCAAGACAACTACACTACCGTGGCAGTGCCGAGCAATCCTCCGGGAGCAATACAGGCAGCTGATGTCGGTTGGATGTTAAATACAGGGGGTTGTGAAACTGGTCCTGCTGTGCCAAAACCCGGCAATCACAACATCGTGTACACCAATTGCAAAGGTCGATTTGGTGTTTTTAACAAAATCACTTCTACAGAAAAAGCTTATTATGTTGGTGCAGCTAATCTCTACGGGCATAACCCGAAAGATCTAAAATTCCGCTTTCAGCGAGTTTCTCCGGTACACGTTTCGCCTCACAACCCTGATGTGGTATACCACACCTCACAGTATGTACACAAAACCACCGATGATGGCAAAACCTGGGAAATCATATCACCAGATCTAACCGCTTTCGAAGCAGATAAGCAGGTGATCTCAGGAAGCCCAATAACAAGAGACATTACAGGTGAAGAGTATTATAGCACCATTTACTCGATTAGGGAATCACCCGTTAAAGCAGGTGTAATCTGGACAGGTGCCAACGATGGCCCCGTACATGTTACCACAGACAATGGTCAAACATGGAGCAATGTAACTCCTAAAAAGATGCCTTCAGGAGGCCGAGTGGATGCGGTAGAACCATCGGCACACAACCCTGCAAAAGCATACTTTGCCACACTCAGGTATCAGCTGGGTGATACCAAACCCTACATCTATAAAACCTCTGATTATGGCAAAAACTGGACATTACTTACCGATGGAACAAATGGCATTCCTAATGATGCCCCTACACGAGTAATCAGAGAACATCCTGAACGTGAGGGCTTACTATTCGCTGGTACAGAAAGAGGCGTTTATATTTCTTTTGATGATGGTAAGCAATGGCAAAAGTTTCAACAAAATTTACCTGTTACGCCAATTACAGATATCAAAATCCATCGTGGTGATTTGGTGCTTTCTACCATGGGTAGAGGGTATTGGATTGCAGACGATATCAACACGCTGCTAAACTTTGACGGAAAGAGTAATGAATCGAAATTGTTTGTAGCCGACAAGTCGATAAGAAGTCGTGGTACTTATATGCGCACAGATGATAGCACAGTACCTCAATATACTGAGCCAGCAGTCACATTCGACTACTACCTCTCCAAAAAACCTGAGCAGCCACTGATGCTGCAGATACTGGATGAGCAAAACAAAGTGATGAACACCTATTTCAGTGATACAACGGGACAAAAGTCAACCAAAGAAGTAATTGAGGATATGAGCTTGAATTCTGTTACATACGTTATTGATAAAAAACTGGCTGACTCACCAGGTATGCACAGGTTTCACTGGAATATGACGGCTACTGGTCCATGGCACAAGAATGCTAATCGTAGATTTAAAAATGGGCCAATGGTACCTCCTGGCAAGTATACTGCACGTCTGACGGTCGATGATAAAATCATTGAACAATCATTTGAATTACTTCCTGACCCCCGACTTGAAGCAACTAACACTACTGTAGAGGACATAGAAAAGCAATACACCTTCACTATGGAGTTGCAGACTTTGCTCGATGAAGCACGCCAACTTGAAGAAGCGCTTAACAAAGAACTCACTAAACTAGAAAAGGATAAAAGCCCAGATGATCAAACCACAACAAGGGTTACTGAAATCAAATCGGCTTTAGAAAAGCTGCGTGAGAAAGACATCACCTACCCACAACCGAAAATCATTGATCAAATGGAATATCTGTACTACATGACCAATGGTGCTGACCAAATGATGGGTAAAGATGCCTATGATCAGTTAGCGCATCTGAAAGAAGTATTCGGCAAAGTGAAGTCGACTTTAAACTAACTTAATTCCCAATTAAAATAAAGGGCGCCCAATAATAGGGGTTTGCAAACTCTTTACTTTTTATAAGTTTAAGCTTGGCCTCCCTCAGGGAGGCCGCTTTCGTATTACCCTCAAGTAGGTGGTTGTAAAAATCAATCATTAAATCTGAGGTGCTTTGGTCTGAAACCTTCCAAAGAGAAACCAGTACGTTTTCAGCACCCGCATACATAAAAGCCCTTGTCAACCCTATGATACCTTCTCCTTTTACCACTTTGCCTAGTCCCGTTTCACATGCTGACAGGGCTACCATATCTGCTTTCCATTTTAAATTATAAATCTCACCAACGTATAATATACCATCCTCTTTTGAGTCTTCCTGACTCTGACTCATAACCAACCCCGAAAGCTCAGGTACTTCATCATTGACAAAACCATGAGTAGCCAGGTGGATAAATTTATAATGGCCCAACTCCGGATCTTTCAGGTTTTCTTCCTTGGCATCTTTGAAGAGAAAGTACTTCGCGAATAAATTCTTCTTTTGATGCAAGTCGTGAATATGCTCCACCTCAGTTTTTGTAGATGGAATAGGTGTAATCTTCCCATCCCTAACAAAACTTCGCGTATTCTCCAGGTTGGGATTGTAAAACCGCTCAGAAGTATTGACTAAAAAATTGGTTTCTGTGCCATCTGTAAATACCGGTGCGAAGGCAACGTAATCTTTATCACCATACGCTGGCGGTCTTTGTGACTGTTTGTACATAATGGTAGATGAAGCGGCATACTTAATATCATATCTATTGAGTAAATACTTCATTTTGTCAAATCGATTATTTGTCGGTGGTTCCGTTAACAATGCCTCAAAAGGAAGGTATCCTAAAATACCATCCGGAATAATTACTACTTCTTCAATTTTATTATTACTCAAATAATGGTCCACCTCTTCAAAGACCCTCGTATAAATTTCATAAGACAGTGTTGATATTTTTTCATCGACTCTATAGATGATCGCATTACGTAACCCTCTGATGTTACGGTCATAATCCCAATTAGCCAAAGTAATAACTTCTGTGTCAGTTGGTGTAATAATGAATGAAAACAAAACTGAGTCGGCATGGAAGTACTCAATTACAGCCGTATTGGGTTTTGTATTAAGATATTTGGATTGAATTTGATCTACGCCTACGGATTCTAAATTATATTTAAGCTCATAGTATTCACTGTAATTCGTCTCAAAAGTTTGAATCAGCTTTTCATACTGAGACCTCAAATCAAACAACTGAGAACGATATGGTGCAATGTCAGATTCAGAAGCGCCACTATTTTGGGCAAGGGCTATTTCTTGTTTAAGTTCGCCAATCTGTGCTTTGATAGTATCTTCTTTTGCTATCAGTTCTTTCGGTATTCCTGCAAATTGTTTTGCGTTAGCGTCCTCTATTGATGCATTAAGTACAGCGCCTTTGGTCCGCTCAATAAACTCAAACATCTTTTTGAGGTGCTCATTATTATTATCACCGTTATACATTGTATGATAAACCTGTACCGCAACTGATGCCAGGTCGTGAAATTCCTCAGCAATTTGTATTTTATCTTCAGAGCCTACTGTGAGTTGCCATTTATTTAACAAATCTAGCCCCGCATCGACATGTGCTGCTGCAGACTCCAAAAGCTCTACATTGTTTGTAGCTTCATGCATCATCAATAATGCACCAGACTTCAATATGAGATTCTGGATAAAGGATTCCGGATCAGAATAATTACTCCTGTCGGGAATAGCATAAATTGAAGAGTCTGAGAAAGTAAAATGATTTGACATTAGTCCAAAATGTGCGGCTTGCACAGCCTCTTCGAAATCCTGCTGTAGAAAATTGGCCATTGCGATGTTATTCCATGTGAGTGAGACCGAAACATGTCTTGGACCTAATATTTCGCTCTTTATTTTCAGGGCTTTTCTGAAATATTCTTCAGCCTTAACGTAATCTTTTAAATCCTGATGGGCTGTACCCAGGTTGTTATAGTTATAAGCTACATTTAAATTGCTTTCACCCTGTGTTGCCAGATTTACATCCAGTGATTTTTGTTGCCACTCAATGGCCTTCTCCAAATCTCCCATATCATCATATATAACACCGATGTTCTGAGCTAATTGAGCCATTACAGGGTGCTGTTCACCGTAAAACATTTTAGCCAGCTCATACCCTTCCGTAGCGTATGCCAAAGCCTCATCTAACTGAGCTAACTCTTTGAATATGGTACTTAAATTTAAAGCTACGTTGAGGTAATTAGGATCCTCTTTACCATACAACTCCACATAGATATTTTCGGCCTGCTTTGAGAACTCCATTGCTCTTTGGTACTCGCCTAATTCAGAATGAATGGTCCCAATATTGAGATAAACAGAGGCGATATCTTTATGGTCTTCTTCAACAAACTCTTTATACATGTTCAAAGCTTGATGGTATAAAGGCAACGCCTTTTGGTAATCTCCTCTGTAATATGCATTGGCACCAAGATTATTCAAGCTGTTCGCTACCTCCACATGTCGGTCGCCATATATTTGCAGCTGCATTTCATGGGCTTCTTTATAGATTTCAAAAGCTTTATTTAAGTCGCCAGTGTTTTCATAAAGTATTCCCAGGTTGTTTAAGCTTTTAGCTATATCCTCATGTGGTCCATCGAATATCTCCTTGCGTAATTCATACCCCTTTTCTGTATTTTCTATAGCTTCATTGTACATACCTGCCACATAATATGCTACTCCAATCGAGTGATAACTTGCAGCAACCTGCTCATTTTTTCCGCTTTTAATCTTAAGGCCTCTTTCCAGCGCGGGTTGCAATAACTCCATTCCTTTTTGAGGGTTGCCAAGCAGACTGTACAAAAAGCCCGCCTGATTTATAGCATCAAGTTCTTTGCTGGTATTTCCAGATTGTTTGTATGTTTCAGCTGCTTTTTCAAACCAAAAGACAGCGCTGTCATATATACCCTGCTCCTTAAGTGTGTTAGCTTTTTCCCATTGAGAATTTGCTTCCTGAGCAAATGCTCCGAAACCGATGAAAATTATTATGATTGATAAACACCTCATCATTAGCTACTTATAAGTTAGTCATTTTTATAAAAAGTTCATATCGATAAACTCAATGCATCCAGTTCGCTTTTGGCCTTTTCAAACTCCATGCGCTTAATTTTTGCGGTCAATTCAAACCCAACAGCAGTTACCTGACATTTGAAATAGTAGGTTTCTCCTTCATAAATGGTGGTTACGAGCTTTTCTCTCCCTTCAGAATAAACCCCTGCGATAAACTCTCTCCTACCAAAATGATGGTATAGAAGTGCTACTTTACTTCCATTTCTCAGTTCAGCTACCACTTCGTTGGGATCTACAGTACCTACAATTATTTTCACATCCTTACTCGCCTCTTTGTAGGGTCTGTAAAAAATCAAGGTGGCAGCTTTTTCCATTATCTTGACTATTCCCAACCAATAGAAAACTCGAGCATCGCAAAAAAGGTGGTCTCACTGTAGGAAGCGAAAAGCTCATTGTCACTCACATAACGTTCCTCATCTTTTAGAGTAAATACTAAGCCGGAATAAAGACCCAAACTGAAGTAAATTTTTCTATCTGATCTCCATCGATAACCGAAATTTGGCACCACGCCCAGATCTGTTGATATCTCTTCTGTTTCATCACTAAAACCTACCGAGTAATTTACTTTTGTACGGCTAAAGTCCAGAAAAGCGCCATAGTAAATAGAATTACCTTCGTTTTGGGCAAAGGATTTAACTCCTAGACCCAGTGCGAATGTTCCTGGTGAAAGTTCACTGTTTTCATCAAATTCTGTCCACACTGCATGTGTGACCAAACCAGCATAAGCATACCTGAAATATGGGACGAGGTATGTTTGCCCTCCAACTTTGCCCTCATATTGAAATATTGGACCAAACTGTAATAGTCCCAGTGGGTTGATGTTGAATGAGGACTGAGGAAGCTCCTGACCAATTACGCCTTGATGAAAACCAATAATAAATGCACTAATAATAAATAACCTTTTCATAACTTAATTTTTTTCAAATTCGTAGTCATTATTGTCTTCATCTTCAACCACTAACTTAGATGACGTTATCTCCTCAATTTCCAGTTCAACCTCATCTCCATCATCGTACTCTATCTCAATGGTTTGGCCAATCAACTGCCACTCACCTCTATAGGTACTAGTTGACCCATCAAATGTGATTACCTCTTTATAATCCCCGTCTGACTCTACTGTAATCTCCATGGAGAAATCTGTAATATTTTGACCGTTAAACTCTTCGAGCTCCCATTCGCCTATCAGCATATCTTTGGTCGATGGTTCATCATCTTTACTACATCCTGCTTGCATGATTATCAGTATTAACCATACCGACATCATTAAATAATTTTTAGCCTTTTTCATTGCATTAATATTTTAGGTGAAACATGCTAGCAAGGTAGTAGCTGAGTGTGGTTAGAAGCTAACACTCCCGTTTCAAAGGCTAACAGAAATGTTACAATATGCCTATTTTACTACCTCTGAGGGATTAACGCGATAGGTTTCTTTAAAGCATTTGGCGAAATAAGAAAGGTTATTAAACCCGACTTCGTAGGCTATTTCCGAGACTGTCCCTTTTTCAGCTTTTAAGTATTGATACGCCAACTTCAATCTGTACTGTCTGACAAACTCTGATGCTGAACAGCCAATAGTAGCTTTTAATTTACGATGTAGTTGTACCCGACTTAGTGCCATTTCACTCGCAAGTTTGTCAACGCTAAACTGACTTTCTGAAAGGTGCTGATCAATAATATGTGTCAACTTTTTGAGAAATTGTTCATCAGCTGATAGAATTTTTTCTGTATTGGTTGGCCCCGCTAAAAACTCGAGGCGATAATGTTCACTCACACGGGCACGCTGATCAAGAAGACTTTTGATCCTGATCTTCAACTCACTCATTTCAAAAGGCTTTGTCAGGTAATGATCTGCACCCTTTTCAATGCCGGAAATCCTGCTTTCAAAGTCAGCTTTGGCTGTAAGCATCACTACAGGTATGTGACTGGTCTGTTGGTTGTCTCTAACTTTTTGTAACATAGCCAGCCCGTCCATCACAGGCATCATAAAATCACTCACAATAATATCTGGTATGTATTTAGATGCCATATCAAATCCATCCAAACCATTTTGCGCAACTTCTACCACATATTCACCCCTAAGCTCAGCTTCGAGATAAACACGCATATCTTCATTGTCTTCTACAATCATTAGTAGAGGCTTCTCTTCTACAGATGCTTCTATTTGTTTTTCCAAAGCTTCTATTGCCTGAGTTTCTGCGCTTATTGCAACACTTGTTATATCTTTTTTATCTGGCCTGATTTCATTCTGTTCAAAATCACTAATAGCTACTGGTAATTGAAGAGTAAAACGCGTTAGTCCTTCTTTACTTGAAATAAAAATCTTCCCACGATGTAGCTCAACCAATTCCTTAACTAAGGCCAACCCAACCCCTGTTCCTGCTAAATCTACATTTTGATTAGCCTGGTAGAATCTATTAAAAATTTTCTTTTGATCCGTTTCAGAAATGGTATCTCCGGTGTTTTCGACATGTATGGTCAAACAGTTATCGTTAACACTCGCATTGAAGTTAACAGCCCCCTCGTGGTTGGGTGTAAATTTAATCGCGTTACTCAGCAAATTGACAACCACCTTTTCTAATTGCTCTTTATCAAAGTAAATAAAGGTTTCGTTAGGCGGTAGCTCTACTGAGAACTCGATCCCCCTGTGGTCGGCAAGGGAACTAAATGACGCGGTTATCATGCGTAGTAAAAATGTTACATCAGCTTTCGCAACATTCAGCTTTAATTTACCCGCTTCCAGTTTCGATAAATCAAGCAACTCATTTATAAGACCCAATAACCTTTTAGCATTACGCTGAATAATACTTAGTGTGCGCTTCTTGTTTTTATCTTTTTCACCACCTATCAGTTGTGTGAGCGGAGATAACACCAAGGTTAGAGGAGTTCTGAACTCATGCGAAATATTGGTGAAAAACCGGGTTTTTATCTGATCTATTTCGTGCATTTTCTCCAATTCAAGATGCTCAAATCTGATTTTTGCTTTGAGTCGCTCCCTAGTCACAAACGTTCTGATGATAAGGGCAATGAAACCAACAAAGAGTACAGAATAAATGAGGTATGCCCACCAGGACCGCCATGGTGGTGGCAGCACTTCAATAGCAAGTGTCGCAGGTTCTGATGCCCATATCCCATCGCTGTTTGCACCTAACACTTCTAATGTATAACTACCGGCACCAAGATTGGTAAAAGTCGCAAAGTTCCTCGTGCCTGAATTAATCCACTCTTTATGGAATCCTTTGAGTCTGTACTTATACTGATTGTTTTCAGGTTTCAGAAAATGTAAGGCCGCAAAATCAAATGAAACAATGTTGTCTTGGTGGGTAAGTGTTATAGAAGGATTTAGTGATATATTTTGCTTTAATGGTCCATTAATTGCTATTTCTACCTTGTCACCATTAATTGCTAAGTTGGTAAAAACCATTTTGGGAGGTACTTCATTAGAAATGATGTCTGTTGGTTTAAATCTATTTAAGCCTTTTATGCCTCCAAAATGTAAATAACCTTCATCATCCTTTAGTTTCGCATTCGCATCAAACTCATTACTCTGCAAACCATCGGTACTGTTATAATTTTTAATCGTACCTACTTCACGGTCAAAAACAGACAAACCTCCGTTGGTACTAAGCCATAAATTATTATTCGTATCCTCTAAAATGCAGTAGACCCACTCACTTTTCAAACCACTTTTTTCATTATGAACATTAAAAATTCCTTTTTCTGAATCCCATTGGGCCAGACCCTGATTCGTGGCAAGCCAGACAGTATTGTCTTCAGCTTCATATATATCCCAGATATTATTAGATGGAAGTGAGCCGGGTGCCCCGTTCGCTTGAAATTTTTGCACTTGACTCCTATCTGAACCTAGAACGTTAAAACCTCCACCATACGTACCTATCAATAGGTTGCCAGAAGTCTGCTCTTCAATAGCATATACAAAGTCATTGGACAGAGCAGGATTGGTTGTAGTATTGAATGTTGAAACTGACGAGTCCTTATGAAAGCCTACAACGCCCTGGCCATGTGTTCCTACCCAAACTGTACCCTTTGAATCTCTTTTTAAAACATGAATACTTCCAGTGGGTAAAAGATCATTGTAAAAATCAGCCTCAACGATTGCTTTGGTAGTTGGTTTATAAACACCAATGCCAAAGCCATCATATGCGATCAACATATTGCCCCTCGCATCTTTTTCCAGGTCAAGTATATAATCATTGGGCCCTGGTATGGCTTCGCGCTTTGATTTATTAACATCAACTAAGAATACGCCCTGTCCATAGGTGCCGACCATCAGTCTATCATACCACTTTTCGACTCCAAAAACATTGTTGAGCTCAATCTCATCGCAGCATTTGAATTTATTCAGATCAGGGCAATATTTATTTAAACCACCCGTCCATGTCGCCACCCAAACACAACCTGAGTTATCTTTAACAATATCAATAACCAGATCACTGGATAGAGATGTAGACTGATCTACCTCATGGCGAAATATTTCTACTTTATCGGATTTTGGACTATATACATACAAACCACTGCCATAGCCTGATGCCCAAATCTTATCATCAATTTTGGCTATTTCTCCAGCCAATCTTAGCGTATCTAAAATCGGATTACCCGTTTCATGAAAAGTCTGACTTTCTAAATCAAATTTTTGCAACCCTCGTCTTGTCGACAACCATAAAAAGCCCTCCTCAATAGTTTCATTGAGAAAAGAGGTGCCATCGGTCTTAAGCCCACTATTGCTCGCATTTAAATATTGGAAATCACCATTTGCTACGTTCATTTGAAGTAAGCCATGGCCCCAGGTGCTGGCATACAGGTAGTTACCCACAACAGCAATCGATCTTATTCGATAATCATAGGAGTTGGTTGCATGCTGGAATATAGGATAATGGCTTAATTTTAACCTTGTCTCATCCAGGCGGTAGATACCATGAGTCCAGGTGCCAAGCCATAAATTATTTTCCCGATCCTCGTAGATACTGCCAACCACTCCATTAATTGGTTTTTCAATGTGCTCAACCACTGAATCAATTGGATAAAAGCTGTCTACTGCCCTATCATAAACGCACAAACCCTGATCTGTACCGATGTACATTCGATATGCACTATCCTCAAAAACAGACCATATCTGGTCTCCGGATAAGCCACCTTGGTCAGGTCGTGAGCTGTATTTTTTAAATTCATATCCGTCATATCGATTCAGGCCATGCTCGGTACCAAACCACATGAACCCCTGATGGTCCTGAATAAGTGAAGTCACAGAGTTTTGAGACAGCCCATCGTCAATATCTAAGTGTACAAACTGAACCTGGGTAAACCCTGCCATTGAAAGAGGGAACAATATGAAAGTTATTAGCACCTTCATACTATAATTTACAAATAATTATTCGAATACTGCTAGCCGACTTTGGCTTTGATCTTCAGGAATGGACCCCATTCTTCGCAATGAAAACCACTAAAATCTCTTAAAAACATAATGTAAGAAGGCCTGAATGGTTTAGTTTTTAGTTTCACTCCAGCTTCTTGAGGCGAAGAGTCACCTTTTTTAGTATTACACCTCTTGCAAGCGGTCACGAGGTTATTCCAAGACGAACGTCCTCCTTTCGACCTGGGAGTTACATGGTCAAGCGTTAAGTCCTTTGCAGCACCACAATACTGACATGAAAAGGCATCTCTCTTAAATACATTTTGCCTGGTAAGGTTTACTCCTTTGTAAGGAACGTTCACATATTTGCGTAATCTGATCACAGCAGGCATAGGAAAGCTCTGTGTGACAGAGCGTAATTTATAGCCATTGGCAGGAGAAACCAACTCGGTTTTGTTAAGGTATGTCAGCAAAAAAGCGCGCTGTACCGTACAAACCGATATTGGACTAAAATCTGCATTTAACACCAATACCTTGCGATTCATCCATTTAAGATAAATAGTAAAAGGTATGTATGCAATTAAGCTAAAGTAAATTAATGTTTAAGAATTCTCCTGATACTGTGGAGTTTGTGTGTCAGTTGCCCAGAATCTGCATGCTTTATTCCATCTTCTCCTATCTTGTCCACTCTCACTTTCCCTGATGCATGAATAATCTCACCTTCTCCCAGGCAAATGCCTACATGGTCGATTTTAGCGTCTTTAGCAAAGAATGCTAAGTCACCCGGCATAATAGATTCAACTGCCTCACCTATGGTAGCCTGTTGGTAGGCATCTCTAGGTAGCTTGTACCCCGAAATTCTAAAAACATTTTGTACAAAGCCAGAGCAGTCGATGCCAAATGGTGATCTGCCTCCCCAGAGATAAGGCGTATTGAGATATAGGGCCGCAATTTGCTTAACAAACTCAAAATCTCTTCGTTGGCTCAAACTTTTAGCCTCACCATTAAACGCTAATTGCTCTTCAACTTTAAATATCTCGTTTGTAGAAATGGGCAATATGCTACCCAATACGATATTAATGCGGTGTTTATTAAATAATATGCTCGATGTTAGATCAGTACAAACCTTATAATCAGAATTATTGATCTGGTTAAAATAAGCTTCGGAAATTTGATAGTGTTGTTTGCTATCTATCCAACCCTCATACCCGTCAAAATATATTTTTATTTTAAGCCAGTTGGTCTCTACCTGTAGTACTTCATAGTGATCTCCAAATAACAGTTGAGTAACAACCTCCGCGCGATCATTTCCTTCGACACGTACAGGTACAATACTCAGCCTACATATCCCTTTTTCAGAAATATCCATATATTAAAACTTGATCCTATCGAGTTCACGTTTTGCATCCTTTTCTTTGATGCTATCACGCTTATCATGCAACTTTTTACCTTTAGCAAGAGCAATCTCTACTTTAGCAAATCCTCTTTTGTTAATGTAAAGTCTGCTGGGAATTAATGTTAGCCCCTTTTCATCGAGCTTGGTTTTTATTTTAGAAAGCTCCCGTTTATGCAATAAGAGCTTGCGCTCCCTTGTCGATTCGTGGTTGTAAAAAGAGCTTTGGTCATAAGGTGAAATGTGTATGCCTTTCAAGTACAGCTCTTTTTCATTGAAATAGCAATACCCATCCATCAGGTTTACTTTTCCTTCTCTGATAGATTTTATCTCAGTGCCTTTTAGCACAATACCCGCCTCGTAAGTATCGATAAACTCATACTCATACCGAGCTTTTCGATTCTTTATATGTACGTTATCAGAAAAACGTGATTCTTTCGCCATTATTTAAATGTAGAGAATATCTCCTTTATCTTATCTTTTTTCAAAATTTTTTGACCTGTTTGACCTACAGCCACAAGCCGATCATGCACCCTGGCCGCATAGTTACATATTAGCTCATTGTTCTCAAAACGCTCAACTTCTGCCTCAATAAGTACAGTTTCTCCAACAAATGCCGGTGACTTATGTTTGATCTCAAGCATTGTGCCAACACCCTCCTCATCACTCTCTGTCATATCTAGAACAAACAAACGAGTAGACCACTCAACCTCACGTGCCAACACAAAAGTTGAACAGACTTCATGCACAGTCTCGCCATGAAAACGCGCAACATCTTTTGCTTCTACGGTAAAAGCGTATTGCTTTTTATCTCCTGTCTTATACAGTTTTTTCATTTCCAAATTTCATTCGAGGAGACGGACTTACATCTAATGGTACAAATTGTTGTTTCTTATAATGGTAATGCGCTGCAATAGCTATCATTCCTGCATTGTCAGTACAATATTGAAAATCAGGAATATACACATTCCAGCCTTTATCCTCAGCCAATAGATGTAACTCGGCTCGGAGACCACTATTGGCCGAAACGCCCCCAGCTATGGCAATCTCATTGATTTTAGTTTCTTTACTTGCTCTTTTAAGCTTTTGCATGAGCATACGAATCAGACTATGCTGCAAGCTTGCACAAATATCGTTTAGATTGTTTTCGACAAAATTGGGATCTTTCTCTTTCTGATCTCTTAAGAAGTACATAAAAGCTGTCTTAATACCGCTGAACGAAAAATTAAGACCCGGCATGGCACTATCTGGAAACTCAAAAGCCTTTGGATTACCTTCTTTTGCATATTTATCGATCAACGGGCCACCTGGGTATGGCAGATCAAGGAGTTTTGCAGATTTATCAAAAGCCTCTCCCACGGCATCATCCTGTGTTTCACCAATTATTTCCATATCCAAATAGTCCTTTACAATAACCAGCTGTGTATGGCCACCGCTTACCGTGAGGCAGAGAAATGGAAACTTTGGTTTAGGATCATCAATAAAATGTGCCAAAATGTGTGCCTGCATATGGTTCACACCTATTAAGGGTATATCAAGGCCTAAAGCCAACCCTTTTGCATAGGAAGCTCCGACTAATAGTGCTCCTAGTAGCCCAGGCCCTTGGGTAAATGCTACTGCATCCAGGTCTGATTTATCTATTTTAGCATTACTTAATGCCTCATTTACAATAGGTACAATATTTTGTTGGTGCGCACGCGAAGCGAGTTCGGGAACTACTCCGCCATATTTTTCGTGTACTGATTGCGTTGCTATAATATTATTAAGTACTTTGCCATTTTTTATAATAGCTGCGGAAGTTTCATCGCAAGACGATTCTATGGCAAGTATAGTAGGGTTCATTTTTTACAAATTTGGCGCAAGTTATTAAAAAACGTATTGTCAAAGCAATTCTCAGGCTGATACTATCTATCTTCCTGATTTTTGCATTGCTCGCTGGAGCAATACAATTTCCGTTTATACAAACTAAAATAGTTAAGTACCTTTCTCAAGAGTTATCGGCTTTTACCGGGTTCGACATTACTCTCGATCATATTGATATCGACTGGTTTGATCAAGTAGACGTTACCGGACTCAAAGTACTTGATCCAGAGGGCAACAGACTCTTTTACACCCAACAAGCTATTATCAATTTTGACATTCGAGCTTTGCTCGACAAAAATAACAGAAACATCGATGAGATCATTGTTTCAGATGCTTCATTGTACTTTACTAAAATTGCCACTTCAGATACTACTGCTTCTCTAAACATCAACACTTTGATTCAAAGGATTCGCAAAGCAATCAGAAGGCAAACGCAAAGCAGAAAGTTATTTACCGTTGATAGAGTAGAATTAAAAAATGCAGCGCTTACCTACTATCAAAATGACTCTTCCAAGTCAATGAGAAGCGGCCTTGACTACAAACATTTTTCCATAGAAAACATTTATGGAAATTTTAATAATTTAAAGTCAATGGCCGATACCCTGGAAGTGCAGGTCGAAGACCTTTCAGCCAAAGAGTACCTGTCAGGGCTTACCTTAAAAAGTCTGAAAAGCAACTTTCACCTTTCTCAACGATCCATGAAATTTGAAGGCCTGTCTCTCGAGGTCGGTGACAGCTATATAACAGACACCATCATTTTTAACTATAATTCGACCAGAGACTTATCTGATTTTGTAGATGAAGTCACTATTGATGCCCATCTGAACAATACCACCATTAATAGTAGAGATCTGGCTCTTTTTGCTCCACAGGTAACTCAATATAAAGACAAATTCAAGCTTAACGGTGACTTTGAAGGTAAGGTAAAAGCATTCATTTTTAAGAATGCCTCTGTAAAATTGGGTAGCAACACACGATTATCAGGTAAAATCAGAATGACAGGCCTCCCAGATTTCCAGGAGACCTTCATCGACTTTGATTTAAATAATTCTGAAGTACTGGTTGCTGATTTGAAACAATATCTTAATTCTAACACCTATAGGCGTCTCGATCCATTTACAAATATTCTATTTAATGCAAGCTTTCTGGGTTTCCCAAGCGACTTTGTAGCAAAAGGTTTTTTCAATACTGATTTTGGCAGGATAGAATCTGATATTAACCTTAAGCTAAAAAGTGGTTATAATGAATTCATTTATAGCGGCCGTCTTAAGCTGGTAGACTTTGACCTGGGTGGTTACACCAAGGAAGAATATTTCGGCAGTGTTTCTCTCAATGGCGAAATTCAAGGTTCTGGTTTTACAGTTGAAAAAGCAGATTTTAAACTTAATGGGCACATCGATAAGTTTCAATTATTCGGTTATGAATATGCCAATATTGACACGGATGCACGGTTCACTAAAGAATTCTTTGAAGGTTTTCTTCAGGTCGATGACCCTAACTTAAAACTCACTACTACTGGTTCAATAGATTTGAGAGCAGGAGTTAACTTTTTCAATGTTTCTGCTCAGTTAGATACTGTTAACTTACAGCCACTAAACCTATCCAAAGAACCTTTCTTTCTAAGCAGCAATATAAATATAAACGCCAGTGGTTTAGAAATTGACAATGTGGTGGGTCAGGCTGAATTACTTAAAACAAAAGTGAAATACCGCAAAAATGAACTGGAAATAGACTCTCTCAACCTTACGTCACTTAAAAATTTCAACTCTCGCTCTTTAACAGTAAATACTAACCTTGTTGATATTCAGTTTAATGGCTCTTTTGATTATACTACTCTCTATAAGGACCTACTTAAATTAATCAAAGAATACAGACTCAACCTTCAGAACAATAAAGACTCATTAGAAGCTTATTACAATCAAAAAGATCTTTTAGATGCACAGGATTACTCGGTGCAGTATAAGGTAAACCTTAAAAACCCAAACCCTCTATTTGAATTGTTTGCTCCAGACTTATATGTTTCTGAGAATTCTAAAATTGATGGTTCCTTTACAGGGGGCTATACATCCATTTTATCCATTAATTCACAGCCGGATACTGTGCTGCTTGGCAACGATAGGTTTTATAATAATGAATTGCAGGTCAACATATCCAAAATAGCCGATAGCACAAATGTCCTTGCTATGGCATACCTCGGCTCCGAAAATCAAAATATATCGGGAATTGAAACTCGTGATTTAGTATTCGAGGGGATTTGGAATAACAACCACATAGATTTCGAATTTGATATCGACCAGGTAAAGTACGATAATTTCACACGACTTTATGGAGAAGTTGATTTCTTAACTTACGAAACCGTTATACACTTCACTCCTTCTGATTTACAAATTCTGGATAAAATGTGGTTCGTAAATGATAAAAATCTAATCACAATCCGTCAGGACGAAATAACAGTAAGTAACCTTAGCATTTTTAGCGATAACCAGTTTATTTCTGTAAACGGTTATCTCTCGAGAGACCCTGAAAAGCTTCTTTCAATAAAAATGGAAAATGTCAAACTTGAGAACCTTAACACAATTTTCAGTCAAAACTTATCTGGCATAGTTAATGGAAATGCCGTTGTGAAAGATTATTACAAAGATTTATTTTTAGAAAGTGACCTTTCTGTCGATCAATTAAAAATTGATGACTTTCTTGTAGGCAACATAGAAGGCTCCAACACCTGGAACAATAGTACAGATCAGTTTGATATGAATTTTTTCATCAACCGGTTGGAGGAAAGAATTCTTGATATTCAAGGCACATATACGCCTAAAAATGAAAATAAGTTAGACCTCGCAGCTAATCTGAGCAACACTCAGTTAAAAATTATTGAACCATTTTTTGATAGCTATTTTACAAAAATTAAAGGTACTGCATCTGGTAAATTAGATATAACCGGTACACTTGGCCAACCAATCATTGCAGGTAACGGTACGTTGGATAATGCTGGTTTACATGTTAACTACTTGAACACAGACTACGACTTTGAAGGAAAGTTTTATTTCAAGGAGACAGCTATAGGCTTTGAAGAGGTTAACATTAAAGATCAATTAGATGGTACGGCAATGCTTTCCGGTACATTGAACCACAGTAACTTCAAAGATTTTTATATCAATATCGGTGGGCCGTTTGATCAATTATTACTACTAAATACAACCAGCAAACAAAACGATCTCTTTTACGGTACAGGTATTGGCACAGGGCGAGTTGACTTTATTGGGCCAATTAAAAACATGAACATTATTGCCAGAGCAAAAACTGAAAAAGACACTCGAATCTTTATTCCGCTAGGTGACAGTGAAAACATTAAGCAAGAAGAGTATATAAACTTTGTAAATCTTTCAGATACCACAACAGCAGAGGTTAAAGAAGACATTGGCCGTGTAGACCTTAGAGGTTTAAAACTAGACTTTGACCTGGACATTACTCAAGATGCATATACTGAGATCATATTTGACATCAAGCGTGGCGATATTATACGCGGACGAGGCGAAGGTGATATTAAGCTACAGATAGATACCAAAGGGGAGTTTAACATGTTTGGTGACTTTGCCATCCAGGAGGGTGGCTACAATTTCACCCTCTATAACATTATCAACAAAGAATTTGAGATTCTACCAAACAGTAAAATATCGTGGTATGGAGACCCATATGAAGGTATTTTGGATATAAATGCCACATATAATCAGCTTGCCTCGTTGCTTCCACTGGTTGTGAAAAACGAAAATGATACCATTTACCAGGAGTCGCTGGAAATGAGACGCAAGTATCCTGTAAAAGTACTACTAGATATAGATGGACCTCTATTATCTCCGACTGTGAGCTTTGATATTACTGCTGATAACCTCCCCAGGAATGTATTGCTTCCAAATGGAGAAGTCAAAGACCTGGAATTTGAATTTCTTGCATTTAAGAACAGAATTGATGAACAAGAGTTGAAGAGACAGGTGTTTAGCCTCATTGTTCTAAGAAAATTTTCACCGCTTCAATCCTTTAATACAGGAGGATCAATCACAAGTAGTGTTAGTGAGCTTTTTTCCAACCAATTGAGTTATTGGATCACTCAGGTAGATGAGAATCTGGAAATAGACGTAGATCTTGGACAATTGGATGAAGAGGCTTTTAATACTTTTCAACTGCGATTGTCTTACACCTTCCTCGATGGAAGGCTAAGAGTTACTCGTGATGGTGGCTTCACAAATCAGGAAAATAAAGCTGACATTTCTAGTGTTGTGGGTGATTGGACTTTGGAGTACCTACTCACCCAGGATGGTAAATTCAAGGTAAAAATGTATAACAGGACCAACTACAACCCAATCACACCTAACAAAGACAATCAAAACACTATTACGACTGGCTTTAGTTTAATACACACTCAAAGTTTTGATGAATTAAAGGATCTGTTTAAGAAAAGTCGAGACAAGGGTCTTGAACAAACAGTTCCGGAAGAAGAGGAAGAAGAGAATTCTGTTATTAATAGTGAAGGCATAAGAGAAGAAGATGAAAGCGAATAAGATTCTTCTATGTTTGGGATTAGCTATTTGCAGTATCAATGGCTTCGCACAACAAGATTCTACACATAGGTTAAAGCCCTTATTAATCGGAACCGGTGTCGCTTATACTGGCGCATTAATTGGATTAAATCAATTATGGTACAGTGATTTTGAGCGTGAGTCCTTTCATTTTTTCAACGATCATAGGGAATGGAAGCAAATGGATAAAGTCGGGCATTTTTATGCCGCTTTTCAGCTTAGTTCCGGGGGATACCGCGCTTTACGTTGGGCCAATGTTACTGAAGATAAATCAATACTTTGGGGCACAATATTTAGTGCTATTGTTCTCACACCAATAGAAGTGTTTGATGGTTTTTCTACAGCCTATGGAGCTTCCTATTCTGATGTTATTGCAAATACTGCAGGTGCATCATTCTTTTACCTGCAGCAAAGAAAGTGGGGTGAAATACGCATTCATCCAAAATTTTCATTTCACAGGACCTCGCTCCCATCAAGCCGTCCTGAATTATTAGGTGAAGGGCTACTTGAGGAAGTCTTTAAAGACTATAATGGTCAGACCTATTGGCTTTCATTTGATCTTAGCAAATTGATAAACTGTAACTTCCCGAAGTGGCTCAATTTGGCGGTTGGCTATAGTGCAAATAATATGGTAGCGGCTCATGACAGTCAAAGTGAATCACGTGGTTTTTCTCCGCAAAGGCAGGTGTTCTTTGCCATAGATTTTGATTTAAATGAGTACAAATTCCACTCAAAACTCCTAAACACACTAATCTATCTGGTTAATATGGTACACCTACCTGCCCCTACTTTAGAGTATAGTGATAAATTAAAATTTCATTTTGCTTATTATTAATAAGTAAAATTCCCTAATTTAAAAATCTATTAAAACACTCATACCAATGGATTTAAATGCTTTTATGAAATCGTACGCAGAGGAAATCGATGGCACCTACTCTGAGTATGATGTGAGAACATCAATAATTATAGTACCATTACCTGACGAAAGATTTCAGACAGTTTTGGGTACACTGAAACATTCTGAGCGCTATGATAGGTTAGGCATAGAGTTTAGCTCCAAGGTTTGTAAAATTAATGACAGTCATGATTTGAAGGCTTTGCTTATAGAGAATGGCAACTTAAATCATGCTAAGTTTGCCATTGTAGATGAGTTTATTCGCGTAGAGGCTTCTAATTTTGTAGAAACAGCCACGGAAGAAATTCTAAAAGAAATTATACAAGAAGTGGCCAATGTAGCCGATGAATACGAGTTTAAGCTCACAGGAGAAGACGTACATTAAATAAAATAATCAATTCAAAAAAGCCATGTAGTAAGCCTGCATGGCTTTTTTATTACCTTTGCAACAAATGCAAGCCGTCTTATCGTTCCCGATAGCTATCGGGAGAGGAAAGTCCGGGCAGCACAGAGCATCGTACTTCCTAACGGGAAGGTCCTGACTATAAATGCCGGGAACAGAAAGTGCCACAGAAAACAAACTACCCTTCCCGATAGCTATCGGGAAAGGAAAAGGTGAAAAGGTGAGGTAAGAGCTCACCGCCCTGTCGGTGACGACAGGGGCATGGTAAACCTTACGAGCTGAAAAACCAAATAAGTTAATGTTTGAGGGCTGCTCGCCCGATGTTAACGGGTAGGTTGCTTGATCCTGACGGTGACGTCAGGGCTAGATAAATGATAAGAGCCACTCCCTTGGTGTGGAACAGAACCCGGCTTACAGGCTTGCATTTTTTTATTTTCTGCCTACACAGTTAGGCATTACTTTTGTTTAATAATTGAGAAAAGAAATTTACCATTATGCCCAAAATTCTGATCATAGACGATGAACAAAGCATTCGTGATACACTTCGTGAAATTCTTGAGTACGAAAAATACGAGGTAGAAGAAGCTAAGAATGGTGAAGAAGGCTTAAAACTCCTTTCTAAAGAAAAGTTTGATGCCGCCCTTTGCGACATTAAAATGCCAAAAATGGATGGTTTGGAAGTGCTTGATAAATCTATTGAAGAAGGGATAGATACACCCTTTGTTATGATCAGTGCACACGGCACCATTGAGACCGCTGTAGAAGCTACAAAGAAAGGAGCCTATGACTTTATCCAAAAGCCACCTGATCTCAATAGGCTGCTCGTGACGTTGCGAAACGCTATGGAAAAATCGAACCTTGTGCAGGAAACAAAAGTGCTCAAGAAAAAAGTATCTAAAAAATATGATATTGTTGGCGAGTCTAAGGGAATTAGTGATGTCAAAGAAACTATCGAAAAAGTAGCACCGACTGAAGCCCGTGTTTTAATAACAGGTGAGAATGGTACAGGAAAAGAGTTGGTAGCCAGGTGGCTGCACGAAAAAAGTAATCGATCTAAAGGCCCAATGATCGAAGTAAACTGTGCAGCGATACCTTCTGAACTCATTGAAAGTGAGTTGTTTGGTCATGAGAAAGGTTCTTTTACATCCGCTGTAAAACAGAGAATAGGAAAATTTGAACAGGCCAATACCGGAACACTTTTTTTAGATGAAATTGGGGACATGAGTCTTTCCGCGCAGGCTAAAGTTTTGAGAGCTCTACAGGAGAACAAAATAACTCGTGTGGGTGGAGATAAGGAAATTAAAGTTAATGTAAGAGTAGTTGCAGCTACAAATAAAGACTTAAAACAATCAATTGCTGAAAAGAAATTTAGAGAGGACCTTTACCACAGGTTAAGTGTAATTGTAATAAAGGTACCGGCTTTGAATGAGCGGTTGGATGATATACCGTTATTAGTAGAAAAATTTCTGCAAGACATAGCTGCAGAATATGGCACAAAGCCGAAATCTATTTCAAATGGCGCAATTCAGAAATTGCAAAAATATGATTGGTCAGGAAATGTTCGAGAGCTACGAAATGTAGTCGAAAGACTTATAATATTAGGCGGAAATGAAATTACAGAAAGTGATATAGATAAAAATCTATAATAGCCAGTGTTGCGAAAGCAAATAGCAGTTTCTACATTCTCTGCTTATCCTCAGAAACTTCTTTCTTAACGTCCTTTTTTGCGTAGGTAGGGCATGTATACTGGCTACACGCTGAGAGACCAAACAATACCAAAAGGAAAACTGCGATCTTAACTTTCATTACTTAGTGGTTTTTATTTGCCAACAATATATACAAAATTATTAAAGTTACCATTATAAACAAAGCTTATTTGAATTAGTTCAACGCTTCATTTCTTACATATTGGTAACCAAAAGGTTACAGCCACGAATTTCAGAATTATCAATTCTACCTATAACTTCAAACCCGCCATCCTCATAAACTCGCCCCATATCTTGGGTTTCAATAAAACTGCAACTGTCAATATTAGCCAAATCTATGATATTTAACCCCCCAATTTGCTGAAATTTTATTTCAAATGGGTCATTTATATTTCGGCTATACGCTCTCATCCAATTTGGAGGATAAAAAATACCCTCTTTAATAGCATAAGCCTGCGACAAAAGTTCAGTCATTCCGTACTCTGAATGAATCTTGCTCACATTAAAAGCCTTACATAAAATCTGGTGTAATTCAGATCTTATAACTTCTTTCCTTCTACCCTTCATGCCACCCGTTTCCATCACAATTGACTCCTCCAGGTTTAGATTGTAGTTTTCAGCCAAATCAAGTAGGGCGAATGTTACACCTATGATAAAAATTTTCTCTCCTCTTTTTTGAAGAAGATTGATCTTACTAACCATGTCATCGAGGTTATTTAAATAATAACCTGAAGACGCTTTTCCATTCTTTATTAACTCATCGACCATATAAATAAGAGACGAGTCCTGACGCTCAAGGTATGAGGGTAATAGTGCCAGGAAATTATATTGTGAAGGGTCTCCGTAGACGTATTGAAAAATTTGTTGTGTATTGTCTGTATAAAACGACAAATCTTTAATGTAATGTTCACTCCTTACTTGCCCGGTAGTACCGCTACTTTTGAATACAATTTCTTCATCCCACTGCTCAGTTTTTATTTGTCTATGTTTGAAAAAAGATATCGGCATAAAAGGAATTTCCAGACAAGAATTAACGTTATTCACCTTGATATTGAGGTTGTCCAGATATTCTTTGTATACAACATTGTGGTTGGCCTGATATCTAAAAACCTGAAGCGCAGTGTCTTCAAAGTTATTTGGTTGTAATCGGAATAATTTTTGCTTAAAACTTTTAAAAGAAGTCAACCGTTAGTTTATTTATGGCTTACAAACATCAATTTAATTCGAGGATGAAGATAAGTACTTTATTATTGTTAATCACGGGAATAATAATGTCATCTTGTATTAATGACCCTCAATTTCCTTCAAAACCTCAAATTAAATTGAGAGGTGAAGGGGTTAAGTTTTTTGAGATTGGAGGGAATAATGAGCCAGACACATTACAGGTTCTTATCGATTTTGAAGATGGAGAAGGAGACCTGGGATTATCACCAGATGAACAGTTTGCCCCTTATAATGCTCAAAACTATTTTAACAATAAAACTGGACAGGTAATAAACTTCTCAAACGGACCCATAAGTTCTGAAAATCTTATGACATATGCCGATAGAGCAACCATTGACTCCCTTCCACCATTTGTTGAACCGTTTACCTGTACCAGATGGACCACCGTACCAGAATTATTTATTAATGACACCACAAGATTACAGGACACTGTATATTTTCAATTCAACCCCAGGCACAACAACTTTTTTGTCGATTTTATGATCAAAAGAAATGGTTCCTTCGAAAAATTTGACTTTAGGGCTGAGTTTGATTGTAGTGTAACCTTTGATGGCAGGTTTCCTTTGATACAATCTGATACTGACAGAAATAATCCAAAAGAAGGCACCATTACCTATAACATGCAATCAAGGTTCTTTTTGGCATTTTTTGAAAATGAAACCCTCAAGCTAAGAATGCGAATCATTGACCGAGCTGGTAACTACAGCAATTTTGTCGAAACAAAAGAGTTTACTTTACGCGAAATACAAGCTAACTAATATATGTCAGGAAATTTATTTGGATTGGCTTCGGCCATCAATGCATAAATCCTTTCAAATACTTCCTCAGGATTAGGTTTAGAGAAATAGTCACCATCAGATGCGTAAGCGGGCCTATGCTCTTTAGCAGCTATCGTTATTGGTTTTGAGTCCAGGAATCTATAACCGTTTTGCTCCTCAAGTACCTTTTGCATCATAAAAGCAGAAGCGCCTCCAGGTACATCTTCATCAGCAAAAACAACACGATTGGTTTTTTTCAATGACTCTACAATGCTGTGGTGAATATCAAATGGAAGTAGAGATTGAACGTCAATGACCTCTAATGAAATACCCACTCCTGCAAGCTGCTCAGCTGCATCCATCACTACTCTACACATTGAGCCATAGGTTACTACGGTTACATCCTCGCCTTCTCTGAGAATTTCTGGCACACCCAAGGGCACAGTAAATTCACCTATATTTTCAGGAATCTGCTCCTTCAGTCTATAGCCGTTTAAGCACTCAATGATCAATGCAGGATCATCTGAGCTCAACATCGTATTGTAAAATCCTGCTGCCTGTGTCATATTTCTAGGCGTCAATACATAAATGCCTCTTATACTATTCAGTATCATTCCCATTGGCGAGCCCGAATGCCAAACGCCTTCTAGCCTATGGCCACGGGTTCTTATGATAAGAGGCGCCTTTTGTCCCCCTCGCGTACGGTATTGTAATGTGGCCAGATCATCAGAAAGTATTTGAATTGCATATAGTAAGTAGTCCAGGTATTGTATTTCTGCAATCGGCCTTAAACCGCGCAAGGCAGCACCAATTCCCTGACCTATAATTGTACACTCTCTAATGCCGGTATCAGTAACTCTAAGTTCACCATGCTTCTCTTGAAGTCCCGCAAACGCCTGATTCACATCTCCTATTTTACCAACATCTTCTCCAAATGCAAATACCCTTGGGTCACGAGTTAGCGCAGCATCAAAGCAGGCTTGTAATACCTCTCTCCCATCAACCGGCTTATCATTTTCAGCGTAAACAGGGTCTATAACCTCTACCTTCAAAGCAGAGTCACTCGATTCGCTATATAGATGATCACTAAACCTTTCATAATTTTCCTGCATTATGCGTTGCACAAAGCTCTTTAGTGCATCACGAGCTTCCGAATCTTCATTACGCATAGCATACAAGGCCTTTTTGGCTGCCTTAATTGCATCGAGTCTGATCGGGTTAACGGCATCCGTTAGACTTTTTCTGATCGATAATAACTCATCAGCATTTGGTGAGTTTTCTGCTGCCTCATCCAGCAATCGCAACGTTTCTGCCTCATCAGACTTAAAAGAATCATTAAAGGCTTTCCATGCTGCCTCTTTTGCTTTCTTTGCTGTAGATTTAGCTTCACTCTCAATTTGATCAAGCTCTTCGGCTGTTGCGTACTCTTGCTCCTCTATATATTCTCTTAATTTTTTTATGCAGTCAAATGCTTGCTCCCATTCCAATCTTTCTTTGGATTTATACCTTTCGTGAGATCCCGAAGTAGAATGGCCTTGTGGCTGAGTCATTTCTACCACATGAACGAAAGTTGGAACGTGCTCTTCACGAGAAATTTTCGATGCTTTTTTATATGCTTTAACTAACGCATCATAGTCCCAGCCCTTTACTTTAATAATTTCGAAGCCTTGTTTTTCTTTAGTTCTTTGAAAACCAGATAGCACCTCAGAAATACTTCCTTTAGTCGTATGATACTCCTGTGGTACTGATATACCATAGGCATCGTCCCAAACAGAAATCAACATTGGAATTTGCAACACGCCTGCTGCGTTTATCGACTCATAGAACATACCTTCCGATGTGGAAGCATTACCAATGGTACCGAATGCTATTTCATTTCCGTTTTTTGAAAGATTTTTAAATGGTTTGAGATCCTTGTTTTGCCTAAAGAGTTTTGACGCATATCCCAAACCCACCAAACGTGGCATTTGCGATGCCGTTGGAGAAACATCCGAACTACTGTTCTTTAGTTCAGCTATGTTTTTAAAATTACCTTCATCATCCAATGTTCTGGTACCGAAGTGGCCATTCATTAGCCTACCAGCACTGGCAGGTTCCGCATGAATATCGGTATGGGCATAGAGCTGTGCGAAATATTGCTGTATGGTTAGTTCACCGATGGCAAACATAAATGTTTGATCTCTGTAATAGCCAGATCTAAAATCTCCCTTTTGAAAAACCTTAGCCATAGCCAATTGAGCTACTTCTTTACCGTCACCAAAAATCCCAAATTTAGCCTTACCCATGAAGACCTCTTTACGACCTATTATACTTGCCTCTCTACTCTCACATGCCAATCTGTAATCGCTTAGAATTTCAACGGCTTTTTTGGATTTATCTGCAGTTTTTGTAGTACTCAAACTTCTTAAGATTTAAATGAACTAACCTTTGACTCACTTTTCGTGAAGGGTAACAAAAATAGGCAAAAAGGCCAAGGATTCAAATTAACGAATAGACATAAACAGGCCTATTGGGCATTATAGGCAATATTCAGTAGAGAATACTTATGTTGCCTTCCATCCCGAACTTTTAGCTTGTTTTTTAACAAATCACAAAATTAAATTTTTATAATGCCAAATGCACGTCAAAACACTTACATCCAGAATTTTACTCATCTTAATAAGGTTATGTGAGTGGACTTATTATATTTGTAGCCCTTAATAAAGTACAATTATCATGATTATTGGAGTTCCAAAGGAAATAAAAAACAACGAAAACAGAGTGGCACTTACTCCTGCAGGTGCTCAAGAATTAATTAAAAGAGGTCATACAGTTTATATACAAGCTACAGCAGGTGTGGGTAGTGGCTTTGTTGATGAAGAATATGAAACAGCTGGTGCTACAACCCTTTCTACAATAGAAGAGGTTTATGATATTGCTGAAATGATCATGAAAGTGAAAGAGCCTATCGAGGCTGAGTACAAACTGATCAAAGAAGACCAGTTAGTATTTACTTATTTTCACTTTGCCTCATACGAACCTTTAACAAAGGCAATGATCGATAGTAAATCTATTTGCCTTGCTTATGAAACTGTTGAAAAAGACGGTGGTGGACTTCCCCTTTTAGTACCCATGTCAGAGGTGGCCGGAAGAATGTCGGTTCAGGAGGGTGCAAAATATTTAGAGAAACCTCTAAAAGGTCGTGGAATACTTTTAGGAGGTGTACCGGGTGTAAGACCTGCCAAGGTGTTGATTTTAGGTGGTGGCGTAGTAGGAACAAATGCTGCTAAAATGGCTGCTGGTATGGGCGCAGATGTTACGATTATGGACCTTAATCTTCCGCGATTAAGGTATTTGGATGATGTAATGCCTGCCAATGTCAACACTTTTATGTCTAACGAGTATAACATCAGAGAACTTATCGGGACTCATGATTTAATAATAGGTGCAGTGCTTATTCCAGGTGCTAAAGCTCCAAACCTTATCACTAGAGATATGCTGAAAGATATGCAGCCGGGAACAGTCTTAGTAGATGTAGCTGTCGATCAGGGTGGTTGTATAGAAACTTGTGAGCCAACAACACACGAGGACCCAACTTATATTATTGATGATGTAGTACACTACTGTGTAGCTAACATGCCTGGTGCTGTTCCTTATACATCAACACTTGCACTTACCAATGCGACTTTGCCTTATGCTATTCAATTAGCTAACAAAGGTTGGAAACAGGCATGTGCTGATAATAAGGAGTTAAGATTAGGCCTTAACATCATCAACGGAGAGATCGTTTATAAAGCAGTAGCAGAAGCATTTGACTTACCTTATGTAGGTGTAGAAAAGTATCTATAAACCATCACGTAATATTAAAGAGGCTGTTTTCATTTATTGAGAATAGCCTTTATTTTTTATAGGCAGGTATTTCTTTTAGAAATTCGTAACTCTTTTTAGTCTGAGTACAACAGTAATGTTTGAGTCCGTTAGTTAGCACCAGGTATTTGGCTTTGATTTTTGAATTATAAAGACCAATTTGATTAAACCCTGCTTGTGTAATCGGTACTTTGTAAGATTTACATTCTACTAACAGTAAAGGCTTCATTTCTCTATCATAAACTAATATATCTGAGCGCTTTTGTAATTTGTTATAGTTTAGCCCTGATTCTACACGAAATAATGACTTGGGATACTTTAACTCATCAATTAAATAATGTACAAAATGTTGTCTAACCCACTCCTCTGGGGTTAATACGATATATTTTTTTCTTATGATGTCAAATATTTCAACATTAGCACCATTTTTTCTGATATTGCAATTTATTTGTGGGAGATTTAATGGTTCCATAAGAATTATTTGAGCAAATCTATTAATTAATACTCAATGAATATTATACCGGTAGAATATCATCCATATTATGTAATTGGCGTGGTAATCATCCTCTTTTATTCTATCTATAAAGAGCTATTGAAACCACCGGTATGCTTTTTCATTGCCATACTCTTACTCGTAATTCCAGGTATTCTTTTACCAAAAGATGTATTGGAAGGATTCTCTAACCAATCCATTGCCAGTATAGTATTACTTATTTTAATAACCGCAGGCATAAGGAGCAATTTTAATATGGAGCTTTTTCTTGATAAGGCCTTCGGCAAACCGAAAACTTATAAAACCTTTATCGCCTCTATGATGACCAAAGTGGCGCTTTTGTCATCCGTTGTAAACAACACACCTGTTGTTGTTTTAATGACCCCTTACGTTTTCAACTGGGGTAAAAGAAATAATATTTCTCCGTCCAAGCTACTTATACCACTTTCATTTGCAACCATTATTGGTGGTATGCTAACCGTTATTGGAACTTCAACTACACTCGTACTCAATGGTTTCTTAATTGAAAACAAACTTGCTACAATAGACTCGATACAGCTACTTGTAATTGGCATCTGTGTGTTAGTAGTTAGTTTATTGTTTTTGATTTTATTTAGTAATGTGCTCCTTCCAAACAAACGTGACATCATTGAGAAGTTTGAGGAGAATAAACGTGAATATCTCATTGAAAAACGTTTAAGCCAAAACTCCCCTTTAGTTGGTAAAACAGTAGTACAAGGTGGACTTCGGAATTTGAATGGTGTTTATCTAGTTGAAATTATTCGTGATGACAATATCATCTCACCAGTGAGCCCTAAAGAAACTATTCAAGCCAATGATATACTTATTTTCGCAGGTAATACCGACACAATAGTAGACTTAACTATATCAGATATTGGTGTTGAGCTTCCCGCCAAGCTTGCACCTTCTGCAAACGAAAAAATGCAAGTTGTAGAGGCTGTTATCAGTGCAAATTCTAGTCTGATCGGTAAAAGTATTAAAGAATCAAACTTTCGGGAAAGGTACGATGCTGCTGTTGTCGCTATCCATAGGAATGGGGAAAAATTAAGTGGTAAAATTGGAAGAATAAAAATTAAAGCAGGAGACGTACTTCTCATGTATGTTGGCATTGAGTTTAGGAATAGAGTAGACATTTATAAAGATCTGTACGTAATCTCTGGAGAAGAGAAAGAGGTTAAAACTACCAAGCACAACCATTATAAATTTATGACATTGACAGCAATCGTTTTAACATTGCTTGTCACGCAGCTCTTTAGTCTGTTTGTCTCTTTACTGTTGATATTTGCATCAATGGTCATAATGAAACTTATCACCCTCAAAAATGTTAAACGAGACCTCGACATTAACCTGGTAGTTATACTTGTACTTTCACTGGCCCTGGGTGAAGCGATAACCAAAACAGGTACTGGAGATTTACTGGCAAAATACACGTTGCTATTGCTGCATGATCAGCAGCCTATAGTTATTCTTGCTGGCCTCATGCTCATCACAACGATGCTTACCTCTTTTATTACTAATGTGGGTGCTGTGGCTATTGCCTTTCCGTTAGCCCTGGCCTTAGGTACAAGTATTGGTATTGATGGAGCCCCACTATTCCTGGGAATCGCATTTTCAGCTTCAGCAGCTTTCCTTACGCCTATAGGCTATCAGACCAATTTAATAATTTATGGCCCCGGAGGTTATAACTTTAAAGATTTTCTTAAAATCGGTTTACCAACTACTATTGTGTACCTAAGTGTTGCGCTACTGGGTATAGGCTACATGTATAAAGACGTTCTTTTTAATTAGTTACCTGGAGTCTTACGAAATGCGGTATGGAGTGGGATTTTAGCTAACAGTAAAAAACCCATACCCACCATAAAAAATAACATGAGAGCGAGCGCACTGTTTCTCATACTACCGGTAATCTGCTCAATAAATCCATAGGAAAATGTGCCCACAACAATGGATACATTATAAGTCACATCATAAAAGCTAAAAAATGAGGCGTGATCGATACTCCCCTCGGGTATTAATTTTGCGAACGTTGCTCTTGATAAGGATTGGATTCCTCCCATTACCATACCCACTATCAGAGCCAGTACATAAAACTCATAAGCATTATACACAAAATAGGCTCCTAAGCAGATGCCTATCCAAATCAATACCATTACTTGTAGAGAAAATTTATTCCCTTTAATCTTAGACAGGTAAGCAAACAGGAAAGCTCCACCAACCGCCACTATTTGTATAATAAGAATTGTTAAGATCAATTGATCACTTTCCAATTTGAGTTCTTTTGAACCAAATAGTGTAGCAAGGTACATGATGGTTTGTACGCCCATATTGTAGAAAAAGAAGGCCAATAAGAAAAGCTTCATCACCTTTAGCGCTTTTAGACTTTGATAAACCTTGCGTAACTCTTTATATCCTTCTGTGAGTACATTTCCTTCTACTTTACGGTTATACACATTGTCTTTGAGTCTCATAAATGGTATTTGAGAAAACACCATCCACCATACGCCAACCATTAAAAAGGCAAAACGTGTAGCATCACCTTCAGACGCAAAACCAAAGGTTTCATACTGTAATATCATGGCAAGATTAACAACCAATAAAATTACACTGCCTACGTATCCGAGCGCATAGCCTTTGGCACTTACTTTGTCAAACTTATCAATACTGGTGATCTCTGGTAAAAACGCATCGTAGAACACCAAACTTCCTGAATAGCCTACACTTGCCATTACGGAACAGATAATGCCCCACTCTATAGAATTGCCATCAAAGAAATAAAGTCCCAGGCATGAGAATGAACCCAGGTACATAAACACTTTCATGAAGAATTTCTTCTTACCACTGTAATCAGCAATGCCAGACAACAGGGGTAATATTGCAGCTACAAATAGAAATGAAAAAGATAATGAATAAGAATACAACACTGAATTAACCACTTGTAAACCAAAGAAGTCAACAATGTCTCCATTGCCTTTTGTAGTGGTTACAGCATCATAATATACGGGAAAAATGGCTGACGTAATTACAAGCGAGTACACTGAGTTGGCCCAGTCATACATACACCAGCCGTTAATAATCTTCTTATTGTTTATTTCCATAAGCTCATAAAAAAAGGGCTACTGGTATCCAGATAGCCCTTTAAACTTTTTACATTACTATATTTTACTGATCCATCTCTTGAAGTGTGGTGTAGAGCAGTTTTCTGGCATTTGCCTTTCTTAACTCAAGTTCTACATCAGAAACCAACCCTCGTTGTGCTTCTCTATCCACTTTCATGGCAATGGTAATTTGGTCTCTTTCAACTTCATCCAACTTATCTTTCTCCTGTGTAACCCAAAGTGTTACATCTTTAGGCTCAATAAACACATCATTGGCCTGGATACGTGGCTCAGAACCCCACTGCTCAACCTTTTTGGGTTCACCTATATATAGGTAGCTCACCAAAGATTTACGCTGTAGCTTTCTTAATTGAGTCGCATCAGGAATACGCTGCTTCACATTTATTGTCACTTCTCTCAGTACAGTTGTTACCATAAAGAAGAAAAGAAGCATGAAGATAATATCAGGCAATGCTGAAGTTGGAATTTCCTGTTTGGTATCCGCTTTTTTCTTAAACTTAGACATTCTTATCCTCCTATTTTAGTTGGTTCAGCGATAGACAGGTTCATTGGGTAAAGTAAACCATCTGCTGATTTACCTCTACCTTCATCATATAACCTTTTATTTTCAGGGTCGGTCAAATCGTTGGCGATTTCTCTCCATCTCTCATTTGATACGCCTATTCTTTGTCCATACAAATCATAGTAAGCACCCTGAATAGCATCTAACACTTCGATAAATTTCTCCTGAGTAGTACCACGGTCAGTTTTTAAAGATACAATAGCATCTTTCCAGCTGTCTGATGATTCAGGGTCTCTACCATTATTGGTAATAAACTCCTTGATCATCTCACGTAGTTCATCTGTACTCTTTTCAAAAGGATCTCCTTCAACCAACATCTTGTCAGCAGAGTTAATCTGAATTTTAAAAAGGTTCCTTTCAGGAATTTTTATATCCATTTGCTCAATATCATCTGGATCTGGAGGTAGCTGTAAACTAAGACCTCTGTCGTTTGCAATTGTTGTGGTCACCAGAAAGAATATCAGAAGCAGGAAGGCAATATCTGCCATCGAACTAGAATTAATCTGGGGTTCGTCTCTCTGTTTGCGTGCCATTATTTCAACGCTTTATTAATCTCTGAAAATACAATTCCTACAAGTGCAATAACAAACAACGTATACATTGTCATTAGTAATCCACCAGAAAGCTTAGAAGTTGAAGCTGTAAGGCCTGCATCAACAAACCTACGACTTACTTCATCGCCTGCAATTCCCCAACAAACCAGGAAGATTACTCCTAATACGAGGATTCCAACACCACTTTTAATTAATGTTTTTGGATGGCTTAATGAGTTGACGATTGGCATGATAATCGAAGCAAGTGCTGCGAAAACCACCATTCCCATGGCAACCCAAAGCGCTATATCTATAAATGATTCCATATCTTAAATTTTTAATTTCTCTTATATAATTCACTTGGTGTCTAAAAGACACAAATTAAGCTTTGCCAGTAAGCTTATGCTTAACAAGTAAGTCAACCAATGTGATAGAAGCATCTTCCATCTGGTTTACAAGAGAATCAATTTTTGATACAAGGTAGTTGTAGAATACCTGAAGAATGATACCTACGATAAGACCAGCAACAGTTGTTAAAAGTGCTACTTTAATACCGTTTGCAACAATCTGAGGAGAGATATCACCAGCAGCCTCGATCGCATCGAATGCGCCAATCATACCAATTACTGTACCCATGAAACCAAGCATTGGGGCAAGAGCAACGAATAATGATACCCATACTAGACCTTTTTCCAGTCTACCCATTTCTACTGATCCGTAGGCAATGATTGATTTTTCTACCATTTCGATACCTTCTGACATTCGCATCAAACCTTGTGTAAAGATGGATGCTACTGGGCCTCGGGTACCTTTAGTTACTTCTTTAGCAGCCTCAACACCACCGTTTGCAAGTGCGTCTTCAACATTAGCTAATAATTTGTCAGTATTAGTTGTTGCAAGGTTGAGTGTAATAATTCTCTCAATTGAAATTGCAAGACCAATAATCAAACAAATAAGTACAGGTGTCATAAAAGTAACATCACCTTCAATAAACTTATCTTTAACTACTTGGTGAAAAGAAGCATCTTCTTCAACGATTGGTTCTTCTTCAACCGGCTCAGGGTCTTCAACTACTGCTGGCTGTACGTCAACTGCAGCGGTGTCTTCAGCCATTGCTGATGTATCGCTATCCATAGCTGTGCTATCTTGAGCCTTAGACTGAAAACTTAGGGTAAGCACCCCTACTAACGCCAATAATGTAAATAGTTTTTTCATAATTCAAGTTTTAAGTATTTCTCTTAGTTGAGACTGTTTCGGTTTAAATTATAGTTTAAAATTAAGTAAAAGTTTCAAGTTTATTTTCAGGAGTGGAAGGTCTGTCTACTGACAGCCAACGATTTCGCGTTATTTCCAACCTTTGCATTCCACTCACTACGCGCGGAGAGGAAGGGATTACTCATACGCACTACCTTGTCGCACATTCCCCTCGTGAATTCGTCCTTCGGACTCATTTCGAACCTGTGGTTCTCATCCCAAATAATGTAATCAATCATGATAAACATTTTTCTTCTCTCCACAAACAATACCCGCGGAGAGGAAGGGATTCGAACCCCCGGTACCCTTTTGGGGCACACTCACTTTCCAGGCGAGCACCTTCGACCACTCGGTCACCTCTCCTTTGTAAAGCCTTTGCCTCACAGGAAGCACAAATAAATCAATAAAAAACACTTTATGCAAGCATAAAATAAATTTAATAAGCGCTATGCTAATGTGAGTTCTCCACATATCGGAGTTATAAATCTATTTCTAATCTCTTCAAAATCATGTTCTTCTGCCAGTATCATCATTAACTTGGTTATTGCAGCTTCAAATGTAAGGTCAGCCCCTTCAATAACACCCAGACCTCCCAGCTCACGGCTTGTCCCATATCTCCCCTGAATAACTCTCCCTCCAGCACATTGAGAAACATTAATTATTATAATTCCCTTGTCTCTCGCTTTCCTAAGTGCACCGATAAACCAACTCGATGTTGGTGCATTACCCGCTCCGAAGGTTTCCATTATTACACCGCGCAAACCGGGTATTGATAAAACTGCTTCAACGGCCTCCTTTGTGATGCCGGGGTAAAGTTTAAGAATAGCTACGTTCCTATCAAACCGCTCGTGGAATATTAAAGACTTCTTTTCAATGTGAGGCTTGCTGATAACTGCATGATTGTAATTGATTACCACCCCCGACTCTGCCAATACCGGATAATTTTCTGACTCGAAGGCATCAAAATGCAAGCTTTCAACCTTTTTGGATCGATTTCCTCTCAAAAGAACGTAATCAAAATAGACACAAACCTCAGGTATGATGATTTCACTTTTTGCAGAGGCAATTTCAAGTGCGGTAATTAAATTTTCCCGAGCATCTGATCTTAAAGAAGAAATAGGTAGTTGCGCGCCTGTAAATATCACAGGTTTGTTGAGATCCTGAAGCATAAAGCTCATGGCTGAAGCCGTAAATGCCATGGTATCAGTACCATGTAATACTACAAACCCATCAAAATCATTGTAATTGTCTTTAATGATATTGCCTATTTCAATCCAGTTGTCCGGGTTGATGTCGGAAGAATCAATCGGGTTTTCAAATGCTATGACGGTAAGGTTAATCTGTAGTTGCCTTAAAGAAGGGACGTGGTCTAGTATCGAAGCAAAATCAAATGGCACCAGCGCTCCTGATGCATCATGAACCATTCCTAAGGTACCGCCTGTGTAAATGATCAAAACTGACGAGTCTGGCGCCTTAATGGCAGAGGTAATTATATGGTCTTTCTTATACTTCATCCATTAAAAAGTTTAAGGCAATTTTCGGTAGTTTTCAATGCCACTTCATCTAATCCTACCTGCTTATAGGTGGCTATTTTTTTTGCAATATCAGGGATATATGAGGGCTCATTGCGTTTACCACGATGTGGTGCTGGTGCCAGGTAAGGACTGTCTGTTTCAAGCACTACTTTATCCATATCCAGATCAGGTATTACTTTATCCATCCCTCCGTTTTTAAATGTGCTTACACCCCCAAGGCCTATATAAAACCCCATTGCTTCAATTCTTTTCGCTTGTTCTACGCTACCGGTAAAACAGTGAAAAACACCTCTCAATAAATCATCGTGCAATTCTTCAACTAACGCTATAGTTTCATCAATTGAGTCGCGGCAGTGGATTACCACCGGGAGATTCTTCTCTTTTGCCCAGTTTACCTGAATGGTAAACGCCTCCTTTTGTTGCTCCCAAAATGATTTGTCCCAATATAAGTCTGTGCCAATTTCTCCTATGGCAGTAAAATCTCTTTTATTCAACCATTGCTCTACAAGGTATAGCTCTTTTTCAAAATCTTTTTTCACAGAGCATGGGTGAAGGCCCATCATGGGGAAACAATGCTCAGGATATTTATTTTCAAGCTCCAACATGTCGTCTATTGAGGTGTGATCTATGTTGGGCATAAATATTTTTCTCACATCTCTTTCAAAAGCCCTTTGCAACACTTCATTGATATCCTCTTTAAATTTATCCAGGTATATATGCGCATGGCTATCTATAAATTCTGTCATTGGCTCTTATAATTTGAATTGTCTAAATCGTCACATTTCAGCGTCTCAAAGTTAGTATTTCCTGCCCTTCCAGGTGATTTTGAAAGGCAATAAATAAAAAAGCCCTGAGGAAATGGCGATAAAGGCTGAGTAAAACTCAAATAGCAATACATGTAAAAAAGAAATTCTCAACTTCAACTTAATGGCTACAAGTAAAATAAATATGGCCTGGATAAGCATTTTTGAAGCAAACATCATTGACCCATATTCCGGTGATATTGCAAATAATGCAATTATTGACGGATAATAAATTGCCTGAATAATTAAGATACTTACTATTAAAGCTGGCAATTGAACAGCCCCTTTCATCCATCTTTTTCGTTGCTGTAAAAGGTTACTTAGACTCTGTTGAGACTGAGTTTTAGCCATTACATTTTGCTGCAGCAATTGTACTGTTTTAAATCCTTTGGAGCTGACTTGTTTAAATAGTTCAAAGTCTTCCGTTATGGAAAATGGGATTGACTCATAGCCACCAACAGCTTCGTAGGCCTCTCTGGTAATGAGCATGTTATTACCCATGGCAGTCACTGACTTCCCTGAATCATGTAAAGCTTTCATCATACCCAATGCAAATATCCAGTCAATATTTTGCCAAATATGACCACTTACCCTGGTAAACCCGTTGACAATACCGACACCTGGACCCACTCCACCAAGCATCCCTGTAATCCAGGATTTTGGAACTTCCACATCTGCATCAGTTATTAAAAACAAATCACCTTTAGCTTCTTTTGCCAGATGAGCTAATACATTGGCTTTGCCTTTGGCTAATCCTATATTCTTAGTAATGGTATGCAACTTTATCAATGGATGCTGCGCAACTAGTTTTTTAACTACTCGATTAGTATCATCTGTTGACTGATCATCTCCTACTAATATTTCTAGCTTTTCCCTTGGGTAGTCCAGGGCAAGTAAACTTTTTATACACCGGCCAATATTGTTTTCTTCATTTCTGGCTGCCACCAAAATGCTTACCCTAGGTAATTGCTGAAATTTATAATGGAATGATTTGAATTGAAAAACGAATATGTATATCAATAATACATCTATACAAATCGCAAGACAGCAAACAACAATTAAAATCAATACTACTGCATTCATAGGGTTTGAAAACTGTATCCCTGGTTTTTGAAATGCTCAATATATCGTGGTAGCGCGTATCTTACATTTTTCTCGGCCTTTATATTATCGTGAAAAATAATAATTGAGCCAGGTTTTGTGGAACTAATGGATTTACTCAAACACTTTTCCGGAGAAATGGTAGGAAGAAAATCTCCTGAAAGTACATCCCACATGATAATCTCATATTTCTCTTTCAAATGCTTGATTTGAGATCTTTTGATTTTTCCATAAGGGGGTCTTAGCAGTTGAGGTTCCGGGTTATGTAGATCGTAAAGTTCTCTTTGACACCTGACTACATTTGACACATAATCCAGTGTATTGGTTTGCCACCCATTTAAATGATTATAAGAGTGATTTCCTAATCTATGTCCTTCAGATAAGGCCCGTTGCGCTATCTGAGGATGTTTTCTTAAGTTATCTCCAACACAAAAGAAAGTGGCTTTCACATCGAATCTTTTAAGTTCATCCAGTATATACTCAGTCAAACCTGGTATTGGGCCATCATCAAAAGTTAAATAAATGGAGTTGTCACTTACATTCTTTTTCCAAGTCAAGGACGGGTAAAGCCATTGAATGAGCCGAGGTGTCTTGTGGAGCATCATGTTTATGGCTCAATTTTACATGAAAGCATGGTTATATCATCTCTATAGGCGTTGTTGCCTTTAAAAGTATCCAAGTCGATGATTATATCCTGATGTATTTTCTGAAGGTTAAAATCTTTGATTTTAGCAAAATATTGTTGCAGTCGTTCGACACCGTACTCCTCATGCTTTTCATTTTCTGTTTCCGTGACACCATCTGTATAGCAAAAAATGAAAAAGTCTTCCAGGTCAGTGATAAAGCCTTCATTAAGAAAAGGTAAAGGATGCATAGCTCCCAGGACAGTCGAGCCTTCTTCTAACATTTGTTGTTTGCCATTATGCAACAAAATCGGTGGATTGTGACCTGCATTGACATAAACCATTGTCTTTAGTTTATGGTCATAAATTGCCGCAAAAAAAGTAATGAATTTCTCACCTTTTGCGTTTTCCAGCACTTGATAGTTAAGCTCCTCGATTATCTCTCTCAGATTACCAGTTTGTCTGATCAATGTTCTTAAAGAAGCTTGAAAATTAGACATTAGAATAGCAGCGGGAATGCCCTTACCGGAAACATCTGCCACGCAGATTAAAAATTGATTTTTATTAATGGGGATATAATCGTAATAGTCTCCCCCTACTCTATCGTGAGGCAAATAACTGGCTTCGATTTTTAGCCTTAGCCCATTAGGCAGATCTTCAGGAAATAGATATTGCTGCACATCACTGGCAATCTCAAGCTCTTTACGGAATGCTTCTTGTTCCAACTGTTGTCTTGCCAGTTTTTTATTTTCAATCGCAACAATAATAATATTACTCAGCGCCTGGATAAAGCGCATACTGCTTTTCTTAGTCTCCTCCTCCCCTTCTATATCACTTACAAATACCAGCGCCAACAGCGCTGATTTATGAGAAACAGGTATTACATAATCGAACTCAGAAAAGGAATCATCTCGGTGCTCCAGTTGAGTAACAGACTTATATGATAAAAACTCATCATTCAGTGGAGTGTCAAAGCAGTTCATCTGTGTTCCATAATTGACTTTGCACCCCCATTGTTCATCAAAAACATATAAAGCCAGTCGCTGTATATTTAAATTAGCTCGTAGCGTAAAGTCAAAAATCTTATATAAAGAAGTCTCAGGGAGATTGTTATTGATCGCCTGAGTAATCTCAAGCAAAGCATTTAGCTCCAGCTCTTTAAGGTTGTATTTATTCTGCAGTGAAAGTGTCTCCATTACTTAATTCTGACAATCGCCTTATTGAATATAATTATTTTATAGCGATTATTAAAGCTGGTGTTTTCGTCCTTTCCAACTATATGAACCAAAGTTAGCCGACAGACCGAATAGTACAACATAATATGGATAGCATATTTGTAAAAATAAAAAGGCTGTTATTGAGAGCTTACGGGTCAGGCTATTCAGCACACTTTTTAGAAAAATAAACTCTAGAACAATCTTTAAAACTAAAAGAGTAACCAGCGACAATTGAAATTTATCTATCAACACTACGGTCGAAGCTATTATGCTCAGATTAAATAGCGCTACAATTATTGCCAGCAACGAATTTTTAATGCTCTTATAACTCTTCCATTTACTGGCCCATCTTTTTCTTTGATTAACAAAGATTTTCCAATTCCCAGAGGGCTTTGTCGATACCACTGCGTTTTTGTTCTTCATGTAGTACACTTTTTCAGGTGCGCTGGCGTATATTTTATGCATGAGAAATTCATCGTCACCGCTGGGTAGTTCAATATTGTCATTATAGCCTCCCACTTCTAAAAAGGCGGACTTAAGAAAGGCCAGATTGGCCCCATTGCACATAGTAGGTAATCCCCATTGCAAAGTTGCTGCGCCACTACCAATGAGGCTCGCGAACTCCACTTGTTGCACTTTATTAAAAAATGATGCTCTTTGATCAAATGCCACAGGCCCGTATACGAGTTTGGCCTTTTGTTTTTCAAAATATGGTTGTAGTGCACTTAACCAACCTTCCGGAATCTTGCAATCAGCATCTGTAGTTACAATCACTTCACCCTTTGATTTTCGAATGCCAGTTGCCAAAGCAGACTTTTTTCCTTGCCCATCCGCATTTATTGTTATAAAATTGGATGGCAAATCAGTTAAAATATTAAGAAAATCGTCTGTAGAATGGTCATTGACCAAAATCACTTCAAAGTTGGTGGCTGGAAAGTCAATAGATTTTAAGCTTGAGATGAGAGCTCCTAAATGTTCGGCTTCATTTCTAAAAGGAATGATGATGCTATAAAATAATGCCGGGGAATCGCTGGACTGCGTATGTTTTTCTACACGCAACCAACCTATAATTAAGCTAATGAGAAAAATGAGGTAGCTGACCAATATGATTTCCAACATCAAGATCATTTGACGTTTATTTTATACTTTAAAACCAATGGTGCACCTATAATGGTCGGAAGCAATATATTGACCAGCCAAACCAGAAAACTTGCCACCAATACAGGTATGAGTGGAGCGCCAAAATGATCGAAAAAATAAACAGCTGAAAATTCTCTTACGCCCAGATCGCTTAAGAAGTTAAATGAAGGAAGGACAGATTTAGCCAGGAATATCCATGTTGTTCCGGCAAATTTTAGAACTGATGATATCTCTGAAAATATAGAAAGGGCCAATACAAATTGTAAACAAAAAACAACATACCTCAATAAGGCAATCACCAAAACTGATGCAAGTGTTTTAAAACCATATGCATTGATAAGGCCCAAATAATACTTAAGTTTTTGAACCCATTTTAGGTTGCTTCCAAATCGTATTCCTTTTAATACAAGTAGAGAAATGACCAAACAAGCCACCAACACATAATATAATGTTGTAACCTGCACTCCGAATAATAGAAATATGCCCACACCTCCGAATAGTAAGGTGGCCAACATCTGCATCAATCGACCAAGTAATATGCTGCCTATAAGTTGTGTTCTGTCCTTATTTTGCAGTAAGAGAATTCTCCCAAAATAGTCACCAATTCCATGGGGTGTGATAAATGCCATACTCAAACCTGATAGCACACCTTTCAATGCTTCCAGAGTCGATAGCTGGGTAATCGGTTGGGCTAGTTTTTGCCATTTCAGTGCTTCAAAAAGCCAATTTAGAGGCATCAATAGCAAGAGTAAAGTAAGTAAGTACCAATTTTCGATACATTGCATTTTTATCTCACCCAAATCAAAGCGCTCTATGCTTTGTTGATCCTTTAGTTTTACAACTATAAAAACCAACATAGCGCATAGCACTAACAATTTTGAAGCGATGATAATCGAGCGATATGATTTTTTATAATCAGATGCCATATGTCTATATTGCAGACTGTGGGCAAAATAGATAAAAAAGCGGAAAGCGAAACAATCATTTTAGGACTAGATCCTGGTACTAGCGTGATGGGATATGGCCTCATCATGGTTAAGGGTCAGAAAATGAGCTTGATACAGTTTGGTGTAATTCATTTGAGCAAATACAAAAATCATGAAACCAAGCTTAAAAAAATCTTTGAACGCGTCATCAGTTTGATCAATGACTACAACCCAGACGAGGTAGCTCTGGAAGCTCCTTTTTACGGTAAAAATGTGCAGTCTATGCTCAAACTTGGAAGGGCACAAGGTGTGGCCATGGCAGCAGCATTGTCCAGAGAGTTACCCATTACAGAGTATGCCCCAAAAAAGGTGAAGCAATCTGTAACCAGTAATGGTAATGCATCTAAAGAACAGGTGGCGAATATGTTGATCACCCTATTAAATATCAAAGAAGCGCCTAAAATGCTTGATGCGACAGATGCCTTAGGTGTGGCTGTTTGTCACCACTTTCAAAAAGGGGCACCTGCCAAGTCAGCCAAGAGCTGGAAAGCTTTCATTAATGATAACCCCGGTCGAGTTGGGTAAAACTAATAAAATGCTTAAAATTGTAGTTTTAATTTATCATGAGTCCATTCAGAATTCTAAGTATAGCGTTATTCGTCATTCCTTTCATTAATTCAGCGAATTGTCAAGATTTGGATAACGGTAGAGTAGCTTTTTATAGTTTTACTAATAATGCCAATGATCAAGTAGGCAGCAGCCATGGCAATATATTTGGAGCAACACTTACTTCAGACCGGTTTGATAATGCAAACAGCGCTTATTTTTTTGATGGAATTAATGACTATATTTCAATTCCTCATGATGACAAATTTAATTACGGTTTTGATGAAAATTTTTCTATAAGTCTTTGGATTAAAATACCTGATAATCAGACAAATATAAGCGGAAGTAACAATGAAATTTTAGGTAAATGGGATGCATTTAATGACGAAGGTTATCCTTATACAATCAGACTATGGAACCACTCGGCTTCAGATGATAATCTTCATAAGATTTTTATTGTAAGGTATGATAGCGAGTTTTGTTCCAATGCTCCCAGAAGCCAAGCTCCCTGTCCACTAATACCCAATTATTGGTATCATATTGCTTATGTAAAGAATGGAGATGATCTTATAACTTACCTAAATGGAACAGAGGTTAATCGCGTTTTTGATGATACATCAGGTAGCTGTAATACACAAAACACAGAGCCTGTTTATATAGGAAAAAGACAAGCAAACCAAAGACACTTTGAAGGAGATATTGATGATATATCATTTTACAACAGAGCAATTACCGAAGAGGAAGTAAGTCTTTTATTATCCGAAAATAACTGGACCGCACCCAATATTCCAGGAGAATCAGACCTGCTATCATTTTCTTTCGAAGAACAGACAGAGCCCTCTGTAATAGATGATATTTATAAGACAATAAGTGCTACGACTCCATGTGGTACAGATTTAACGAACCTAATAGCTGATTTTGAAGCATCTCCAAATGCTAAAGTAGAAGTAAATGGTATAGAACAAGAAAGTGGGGTTTCGGATAACAATTTTACCCACACGGTTATTTATAAAGTCACAAGTGAAAATCTGTGTAACGTAACAGAGTGGCAGGTTAACGTATCAGTAGAGGAGCTATCTCAAAATGAAATCGACTCTAAAACGGCTTTTTCTAACTTTGCTCTTACCAATCAAACTTCTCCTGCTAAGATTAATCTAGATAATCACACCATTGAAGTAGAGGTATCTTGCAATACCGATTTATCTGCACAAATTCCTATCTTTTCTATACCTGGTAATGCAAATGCATTTATTAATTCGGAACAACAACTTAGTGGTACCTCAACAGTAGACTTGAATGAAGAAGTGAAGTATTTAGTGGTATCAAACGATGGCTGCGCTGAACAGGAATGGACTATCCAAGTTAAGATCGGAAATATATCTGAAGCCGATGTAATTGGGCTTACCACATTTGAAAAATTTGAATTCGAAGGGCAGCGACAGGAGACAGAATTTAGCGGTGATTCAATCATAATAAAAACATACTGCGATATTAACGTGGAGCAAGTTTCTCCTTACTTTGAGGTAAATGAAAATTCAAAGGTTATGTCTTCCGGAACAGAACAAATTTCAGGAAAATCTGTAGTTAATCTTTCCCATCCAAAGGTTTATACTGTAGCTTCTCAAAACGGGTGCTACTCCAAAGACTGGACAGTTGTTATATTAAAAAGCAATGTACCACAAAATGAGCTTTTCATTCCCAATATAATTACTCCAAATAATGACACTCATAATGAAAAATGGACCATAATTGGCACGAGTGATGTACTAAGTGTTACTATATTCAGTCGATGGGGAGGTGTAGTCTACAATAACCCAGATTATAACAACTCATGGAACGCTCCAGACGTACCCACTGGCACTTATTTTTATACAGTTAACCATCCAAATTGTTCTTCCAGTTATCAAGGGTGGCTTCAGGTTGTTAAATAGTTTGAAATGAGAACTCTTTCCAATAACAACCTCCTTGACTATTGAGTTGACATAAATTCAAAAATCTTCGCTATACTTGAAAAGCCAAATTGACTGCTGACCTTTATGCTCAGAAAACTCATTGATGACTTACTGCTCAAAAATAGCTTTACCAAAAATGTGCTAAAGGTTTTTTCTGGCTCTGCCGTTGCCAGCATCATTGCATTTTTCACCCTGCCAATTATTACGCGATTGTACAGTCCGGAAGACTACGGAGTTTTCCAGTTGATGTTATCGTTTATTACACTCTTCTATTCTATCAGCTCGCTGAAATATGAGATGGCTATTGTACTTCCGACAAGTGCAAAGAAATCACGGACCCTCACTCAACTGGCCTTAATGGTTTTGGTTGGTACAACCACTGTGTTCTCCCTGGCGCTGTTCTTTGGGGGTGATTTTGTATTAGGCTTGCTCAATGCTGAAAAGCTTTCCCCATACCTCATGTATATGGCTATTGGGATTTTTCTGGGCGGAATGGTTGAAATTTTTAGGTATACTTTAACAGCAAAGAAGCAATTTAAGCAACAGAGCATTTGCGTTGTCTCTCAGGCTGGCACTAATCAGGGCGCTGCCATCGGGTTGGGCTACCTGGCACCAAGTTTCTTTGGTCTCATTTTAAGTTTTATTGCCGGGCAGTTGGTTTTTATATCATTATATCTTTTTAAAAACAGGTTACCGGTAAAAGGAGTGGATTTTGAAGAAATTAAAGAAAGTGCAATAGAGTATAAGAACTTTCCGATGATCAATACCATTTCAGTATTTCTCAATCGGCTATCACTCCAATTGCCAGTCTTTATGTTCTCAGCATACTTTACTGAGGAGATTGTGGGGATATACAATTTAGCCTATAAAAGCATTAGCTTGCCACTTACGTTTTTAAGCTATGCGATTAGCCAGGTGTATTTAAAGGATGCCGCTGTTGCCTTTGCTAAATCTGCGGATACTCTGCTGAAGCTTTATAAATCATTAATTTTCAGGGTTTCAATATTGGGTATTTTGCCGGTCTTAGTTATTACTTTCTTTGCCCAAGAGTTGGTAGGTATCATCTTCGGCAGTGAGTGGATTCAATCCGCAGTATTTATGCAGGTGATGATCTTCTGGATTTACTTTCAATTTGTAAATGGATCGGTGGCCACCACCATATCTATCATTAATAAGCAACAATATGGCTTATTCTTAATTATAGGATCTCTGGTGTTGAGATTTGGAGCCATGTATATATTCAGAGAAGATGTATTGCATATGCTCTACGCGTTAACGGCATCGGCATGTTTGTTTTATATTTTATATAACTTCACGATTTACATTTTAATAAAAAAGAGACAGGGTGAAGAAGCTTATTGATTACATACTCGCAGCAATTGGCCTGATTTTATACTTAATAAGTGAGAAAATATTCAACCACTGTATAAGAAAATTTCATAACAACAGGCTACAACGGAGACTTAAAACCATTGGGAATGGATGTATTATACATGGTGAAAGTAATATTACAGGATTAGAGAAAATAGAAATTGGCAATAACGTTCAAATTAACACTAATGCTCTAATTCGCGGAGAAGGTGGACTTGTTATTGGTGATAATACTCATATAGCCAGAAACGTTGTGATATACACACATAATCACAACTATGAAGGTATGGCTTTACCGTATGACAATACTTTTCGTTTTCGGCCTGTCATCATCGAAAAAAATGTTTGGATTGGTGTTAATGTAACCGTATTACCCGGAGCACATATTGGAGAAGGTGCGATAATCGGTGCGGGTAGTGTTGTAGGAGGAAAAGTTGACTCATTGGCAATTTATGGTGCTTCTGAGGGAAGAGTAATTAAATATAGAGATAAAAATCACTATAACCTGCTTGAGGAAAAAAAATCATATGGTGGTCCAAATGGCAATCTTTTATAATAGCTTGCTAATTTTTCAAGTATTTATGCTTAATAAAAAATTGATCATTAGGTTTGTACCATGTCTTTAGTTGAATCGATAATAAAGTTTTGGTCAAAACCCAATATTGACAATATAAATCGATATCTATCTTATGGTCGAGTAATTAACTCAACGTCCTTATACGACTTGCGTAAAAACAACTTCACAGGTTATCAACGGCCTGTATTTTTTCTATCAACGGGTAGATGTGGTACCAGTTGGTTTACTTCGTTACTTTCAAAAAATAAAGACCTTAAAGTATTTCATGTACCTCAACCTGAATTAGCTGCACAAAGCAAACTGGCTTATGAAATATGTAAGAATATAGAAGGTCAATACTCCCCTCATGAAAAATTACTCCCTGAGATCTTTCTTGCTGGCAGAGAAGAGCTCTTTTTGAATTGCATAAAAAGCGGTTTACGTTTTATTGAAACAGATCCCAGACCTACTTTCTTTGCACCAATAATAGCCAAAGTTTGGCCTGACGCAATCTTTGTTCATTTATACAGACACCCTGGTGAGGTTGTTTGTTCGGGTGTGAGAAGGAATTGGTATAAATCACAAGAAGCTCATGAGCTATCCAGAATTCATCCGTTAAAAACGGATAGCCATTTTTCTAAATGGAACAATTATAGTCACTTGGAGAAGGTTGCCTGGCTGTGGAATGAGACCAATTTATTTATAGAAGACTTTAAAACTACGATTGAAAAAGACCGGTATATTGACTTTAATTTCAATGAACTATCAATTGAGTCTGTTGATAAACTTTTAGAATTTTTACAAATCGAAATCAATGCCAGCCATATCCGTAAGTTGCTTAATGTGAAAGTGAATAAACAAAAGCCAAGTACTTTTCCAGAATATACTAGTTGGAATTCCGATCAAAAGAATCAGCTAATCAATATTTGTGGGGATCTAATGAATAATTACAATTACAAGTAAGTATGAAGTGCAAAATCTGCCAATCAAACGACACTACTTTAATAGAAGATTTTACTCCATATGTTGATAAAGACTGGAAGTTCCCTATTTACGATTGCAATAATTGTTTTACGAGATTCGCTATTAGAGCTAATGATATAAACTACCACAATTTACTGCATGAGGCAAAGGATCAAAATAATTATAACGCACATTACGAGCTTGCTCAAATGGTATCCGTTTCCATTGATACTAATAAAATAAATGAATGTGAGCGAGCTCTCCGCAAGAATAATCACATGCATGGTCAGGTATTAGATTACATTGCCAGAAATAACATAAAAACCCCTCGGGTTCTGGAGTTAGGTTGCTCCTCGGGTTATTTTACAGCTTTTTTAAACGCCAAAGGGGTTGAGGCATATGGGTCAGATATATCAATAGCAGCTATCAGTAAAGCCAAAGACATCTTTCCAAACTATTCAGCTGTCTTCTCCCAAATGCCACAACACGACCAATACGACATTATCTTCCATAAAGGAGTCATAAGTTGTGTAGACAACCCAGTGGAATTTCTTGAGTCTAATTTAAAAATGCTCAAACCTAATGGAAGACTGATTTTCAATATGTCAAGCGTAAATAGTACCCGTAAACTCAATGAAATCTGGGCAAGTACACCACCTCCGGATGTAATTTACCTTTTTCATGAAAAAGCAATGAAGTATTTCATTAAAGATACAAAGCAATATCAGCTTACGATTGATAAACACGTAAATTACTTTATGCTTTTTAAAAAACACTTGAGTTTAAGTAAAGGAAACAGCTTTAATAGCTACCCGCGTAAATTCAGCATTGAGAAACAAGCTTCAAAAAAAAATCTCATTGTTAGCATTGCAGTACTCGTAGTATCTACTTTTGTTAGATTACTTGTTATTGTTAAGCTACTAAAAACCATTGATGAAGACTTTGGCACTGTTGTGAAAATAGAAAAGGTTCAATGAATAAATCAAAGGTTGTAATTATATGCCCTAATGATTTTATCCCTGAGAGGACTTATATTATTGATATCTTAGCTCAATTTCTTGGATTAAAAGTAGAGGTAAGGAACAAACCTTCAATCCCGAACTATCATATCAAAATAAACAACAAGCAACTTACCATCGAAGACCATTTCTTTAGAAAAATAAACGAAAAAGTAGGCTATTTAAAGACTGAAAATCTCCCTGAGATTAAACATACTTTTACAAATTTACAATTTGAAGCAAATAAGTTACCTGTTTTATACGGCAAGCCTAATATTCAAAACATCGAAAGTGGTATTCATTGTCAAATAGATATTTTTGCCACTTGCTTTTTTATGCTGACACGGTGGGAAGAATTTGTAATTAAAGAAAGGGATCAGCATGGTAGGTTTCCAGCAAGACATTCACTGGCTTTCAAAAACAACTTTCTAAACCGACCAATCGTTAACGAATATGTTGAGATACTTCGAAAGATGTTGTCATCCTTAGACCCTTCACTTAAATTTCAAGAAAGAACATTTACATGTATACCCACACATGACATTGACCATATTGCTAAATGGGGAAGTCTTACAAGTATTCGTAAAAAATTGGCTCATGATTTTATTACAAAAAGAAGACCTTGGTTAGGTGTTAAGAATCTATTTGACATGTTGCTAACAAAGTCTGGTATTAGACAAGATCCATTTGATACCTTCGCTTATATAACAGAGCTTTCGAAGGCAAATAACTTAACCTCGAGATTCTATTTCTTGTGTGGAGGCAAAAGTAAATATGACCTCAACTTCGACATAGAAGAGGCTAAGCCATATATAGAATATCTACAGCAGCAAGAACAAATAATTGGTTTTCACCCGAGTTATAGTAGTCATAAAAATCTCAAACAATGGCGTAGTGAGAAGTTAAAGTTAGAAAGCATTTCACAGCAAAAAGTAAAAGAAGGCCGGCAACATTACCTTATGTTTGAAGCTCCTGTAACTTGGAAAATTTGGGACGATAACGATATGGAAGTGGACTCTAGTGTTGGTTACTCAGAAGTTCCCGGATTCAGGTGTGGCACCTGCTATTCGTTTCCCGTTTTCGACTTTCTGAATAGAGAAAAGTTAGGGTTAGTTGAAAACCCGTTGATACTAATGGAAACAACTCTCATTACCTATATGAAGGCATCTCCTGAAGAAGCTAATGAAATTGCTAAACAATTATATTTTACTGTAAAGAAGTATAATGGTAACTTTACATTTTTATGGCACAACAGCGCAATGCATACCATAGAGGATAAGCCCTACCTGTTTGTTTATGAGAATATTATAAAAGGATTTCCTGAGGATGGAGAATAAGAAAAAAGTGCTGGTATTGGCATTTAACCAGTTAAAACATGATGCCAGAATCACCCGACAGGTAAAATTCCTAAAAGACGACTATAGTGTTGATGTTTTTTGTTTTGCAAAAACAGATATTGAAGGCGTAGATTTTATTGAAGTCAAGCAAACCCCTCTCACTCTTTTCAGAAAGGCTCTTGCTGCACTATTTTTAATTACACGACTATACAAAACTGCTTATTGGGTATTACATGCTTACAAAGATCAGGTAGATAAACTCCGCACAAATAACTACGATATTATTGTAGCCAATGATGTTGAGACGCTACACATGGCCTTTGCTATACATAACAAGGTGCTTTTTGATGCTCATGAATATGCGCCAAGGCACTTTGAAGACAAACTATGGTTTAGGGTATTTTTTCAAGGCTTTAATCAGTATTTCTGTAAGCTGTATATTCCAAGGGTAGCAAGAATGACCACAGTATGTGATGGTTTGGCCGAAGAATATGAAAAGAATTTTGGCGTAAGACCCGAAATAATCACCAATGCACCCAAATACCATGACACTGAGCCTACTAAAACTGATCCCAAAAATATCCGAATGATCCATATGGGAGTGGCTAATTTTTCCAGAAAACTGGAAAACATGGTTGAGGTGGTAAATACACTGGGGGATCCTTATACACTAGATCTGATGCTTCTTACTCCAACATATGCCTCTACACAGACTAAGATGTATGTAGAAAATTTAAAACAAGAAATAGCAGACAACCCAAGAGTAAATATTATCGATCCGGTACGTAGCGAGATGGTAGTTGATAAAATCAAAGAATACGATATAGGTATATTTTTACTCGAGCCTGTAAATTTTAATTATACTTTTGCTTTACCTAACAAGCTCTTTGAATTTATCCAGGCCAGGTTGGCAGTTGCAATTGGTCCATCCATTGAAATGGCTAAAATTGTAAAGAAATATAACAATGGAGTTGTTTCTGAGAACTTTACACCTGATTCATTAGCCCTGTCAATGAAGGCAATTTCAATAGAGGATATAGACCAAATGAAGCTTAATAGTTCAACTGCAGCTATCGATCTATCCGCTGAAAAAAATGCAGAAATTATGAAGCTCCTTTGTAAGGAAATATTGATTGACTAGTTACGCCCTATAATCTACTTAGGAATGGGTGTTTCTCTTTTGCAGTTTCCACTTTAGAATTTCTCAAACTATGCACTACTTCAATGCTGGGTCTGGATTCTTCAAGACCAAAACCATTTCCTTTAAGTATTTCTTCATAACTCTTAATGTGTAGGTCTGTAAATCCACCACTAAATTCAATCTCCTTTTCATCAATGGTAATTGAACGATACGTACGTTTACCTTCATTCTTTTGTTCTTCTGGTAGGTGGTCATAGTTAATACTCAGAAACCATCTCACCCTTGCATTTTCTAATTCAAGATAACCCGACATAGTATCATCATCAACATGATGTAATACATTTTGCTTCACTCCACCAAAAATCCATATTAGCATATCAAAGAAGTGTATACCAATATTAGTGGCAACACCACCTGACTTGCTTACCTCTCCTTTCCAACTGTAGTGGTACCAATTGCCTCGTGAGGTAATATAAGAAAGATCAATATCATAATCTTTTTTATCGTTTAGCTCAACTTGCTTTTTCAGGGCTATAATATCAGGATGAAGCCTTAATTGAAGTATATTATACACTTTTCGACCCGTTTCTTTCTCTATAAAAGCAAGTGCATCTAAGTTCCATGGGTTGAGTACCAGCGGTTTCTCACAAATAGCATCCGCTCCTCGTCTTAGTGCTGAACGTATGTGGGCGTCATGAAGATAATTGGGGGTACAAATTGAAAAATAATCAATGTTTTCGCCTTGATATTTTAATTTCTCAAGGTGCCGATCAAACCTTTCAAACTCAGTGAAAAAATCTGCTTCTGGAAAATAACTATCCATAATACCCACACTATCAAATTTGTCGTAGGCTGCGATTAATTTATTATTCGTTTCCTTTATGGCTTGTAGGTGGCGAGGAGCAATGTAACCTGCCACTCCCAACAATGCAAAATTCTTCATTTTCAAATCTTTGTTACCTGATTGTTCTCTAGTCTATATTTAGCTCCACTTTCCGGGCACTCAGCGAGTCCACTTTCATCAAAATTGAGTTTATGTCCATACTCACTCATCCAACCTTTTTGTCTGGACGGGTTTCCAACCACCAGGGCATAAGCGGGCACCTCTTTAGTTACCACAGCCCCAGCGCCAATAAAAGCATATTGCCCTATATTATTCCCACAAACTATGGTTGCATTGGCGCCAATAGATGCTCCTTTTGAGACTATTGTTTTTTCATACTGACCTCTTCTATTTACTGCACTTCGGGGGTTTGTTACATTGGTAAAAACCATAGAGGGGCCTAAGAAGACATCATCTTCGCAAATTACTCCAGTATAAATGGAAACATTATTCTGTACCTTAACATTGTTACCTAAAATAACCTCTGGAGATACGACTACATTCTGGCCTATATTGCAGTTTTTGCCAATTTTACAATTGGGCATGATGTGCGAAAAATGCCAAATCTTAGTACCCTCACCTATCTCACAACCTTCATCAATTATTGCTGTTTCATGAGCAAAAAAATCATCATTCATATCTGACTAATTTAAGAAGCTTTTAATTTTATCTATTATAAAATCCTGAGTTTCATGATCTATCTCGGTGTGAATTGGTAAGGATAAAACCCTTTTGCACAGTGACTGTGTAACCTGAAAGCTATTTGACAAATCCTTATAAGCTTTCTGTTGGTGCAATGGTAAGGGGTAGTAAATCATTGAGGGGATACCATGAGCAAATAAATACTCCTTCAACTCATCACGAACACCTTCATTAAGTTTCAATGTATATTGGTGATAGACATGTGTGGAATTCGGGGTTAGAACTGGCGTGGTGACATTCTCAATTCCTGAAAGTTGTTGGTCATAGTATTTTGCTGCCTTTTGCCTTTTTGTAGAGTACTCCTGCAAATATTTAAGTTTAACCCTTAGGATAGCAGCCTGAATAGTGTCTAACCTGGAGTTGACTCCAACAACATCATGGTAATATTTCTGTTGCTGACCATGATTAGCAATCATTCGGCAATTTTCAGCCAGGGACTTGTCATTAGTAAGTAACGCTCCTCCGTCCCCAAAGCATCCCAGATTTTTAGATGGAAAAAAAGAAGTAGTGCCTATATCACCAATTGTCCCAGCTTGCTTAGTTGTTCCGTCCGAAAAAGTATACTCGGCACCAATTGCCTGAGCCGCATCTTCGATTATTCTTAGGTTATATTGCTGCGCAATTGTTAGTAACCTTTCCATATCAGATATCTGCCCGAAAAGATGAACTGGGACAATAGCCTTTGTCTTATTTGTGATTTTTGATTCAATTTGTTCTACATCAATATTAAATGTATCAGAATTTACATCAACGAACACAGGTTTTAATCCTAGAAGCGCAATGACTTCTGCCGTGGCCACATAGGTAAAGACAGGCAGTATTATTTCATCTCCTGGCTTTAAGTTGAGTGTCATCAGGGCTATCTGTAACGCATCGGTTCCATTACCACAGGAAACCACTTGATTTACTTTACAATATTCAGCCAATTCACTTTCAAATTTCTTCACCTCAGGGCCATTTATAAAAGCCGTATTTGTCAACACTCCTTGAATTGCTTCATCGACCTCATCCTTAATATTCATGTATTGACCTTTTAGATCAACCATCTGAATATTTTTCACTTTAGTACTCATATTTTCAAATTAACAACAATAATTAATAATGAACGCAAAGTCTAACTTATCTATACCTTCAGATTCTGTAAAATGCCAATAATATACCTAACATTATCCTCACTCAAGCCCGGGTAAAGCGGAAGAGACAAAATTTGACTAGATAGTTTCTCTGCATTTGGTAAACTGAGCTCATGCTTAAAAGCATTCATTTTATGAAGAGGTGTAGGATAATGAACAGCTGTTTGTATATCAGCTTCAGCCAGATGATCTTTTAGCTCATCGCGATGCTCTGACAATACGGTGAACAAGTGCCAAACCCTCCCCTGCTGCATGAGTGGCAACTTGAGTGATGTATTTTCTAACTCCTTTAAATAATCTGCTGCCAATCTCGCTCTTTCAGCATTCCATGCGTCAAGATGTTTTAGTTTTAAACTCAAAACAGCCGCTTGTAGACTATCCAGTCTTGAATTTCTGCCAGCTAACAAATGTTGATCTCTTACCGGTTGCCCATGGTCTTTGATCAGTCTGATGCGATCGGCCAGGTCTGTAGAATTGGTAACAACCGCTCCCCCATCACCAAGAGCTCCTAAGTTTTTGGTTGGGTAAAAGCTAAATAAAGCGGCATCGCCAATAGTACCAACCTTTTGGCTTTGATAAACGGCCCCATGCGCCTGTGCGCAATCTTCAATGAGTTTGATGCCATGTTCCGAACAAAGCGCTTTGATTGGATTTAGGTCACACGGCAAGCCGAAAAGGTGTACCACAATAATGGCCTTAGTTTTATGAGTAATAAGGGGCCTAATGTGATCAGCCGACAGATTAAAAGTATCGACAGCTACATCGGCAAAAACAGGTTTAGCTCCTGACCTTACTACCGCCTCCGCATCAGAAACCCAAGTGAAAGATGGCATAATCACTTCACTACCTGCTCCTATTTCATAAGCCTCTAAAATCAACTCCAAAGCATCTGTACCGTTGCCACAGGTGACACAATGTTTGGCGCCCAGATAAGTTGCAAATTCATTTTCAAAACGTTCGACATACTCACCTCCGATAAACCAGCCTGAGTTTATAACTTTAGCTACCGCTTCATCAAGTGCATGCCTGATGCTTTCGTGCTGCTTTTTAATATCTAGAAATGGGACTTTCATAAGCGATCCATTATCTGAGCTAATTTCTCGGTAAGATTTTTACGCGTATACTTTTCAATCGCTGATGGCGCATTTTCCGTGCCGTCTTCAAAATTCTTTTTCATGGTGAGTAGCGCATTCATGATTCCCTCATGATCGCTTTCTTCTACAATTATACCAGCTCCTGTTTCTTTTACGATCTGTGCAGCATCACCTGTAGTATCTCCAATGGCCAATATAGGACGTTTAGCAGCCAAATATTCAAATATTTTGCCCGGAATATTGCCTTTGGCATTTTCAGCATTCATGGGTAAACTCAGAAGTACTGCTGATTTTCTGTAAAGTGGTAAAACCTCACTATGAGGTACATAAGGTTTGAATTCAACACTGCCGGCCAGCTCCTTTCGCTCTCTGATCTCCTCCTTAAGCGTTTCATTCACATTGCCCACAAACTCGATGTTGATTTGTACATTTTGAGCGACCAATTTTTCTACGGCATTTAAAAGTGGCCACGGATTTCTGTGCTCGTCTACCACACCTAAATGACGAATGACAAATTTATCGGGTTTAATATTAGCTACTGATTCAAACTCTGCCTCGTCAAACCCATTGGTGATTACATGCACATCTCTTTGATACAGTTCCTTCAACCCTTCGGCATAATGATGACTCACGGTAATCACCTCATCAGCATCGCGCAGTACCATTTGCTCAAGTTTCTTATGCTTGTTCCAGGCCAGTTGAGACATATTAAAATTTTGAAACAAACCCCATTGCGTCCACGGATCGCGAAAGTCTGCCACCCATTTTACATCTAGTTTTTGCTTGAGCTTATGCCCAATCAGGTGCATGCTGTGCGGTGGCCCTGTAGTGATAATTACATCTATTTCGTTTGACACAATCAGGTCTTCCAGCACCTTCACCGCGGGTTTTACCCAAAATTTTCGAGGGTCAGGAATGAAGCAATTGCCTCTGATCCATAACAGTATTTTTGCTAACAGGCCTTTTTTCTTCTTTTTGACGAGATCACTCTGCTGATTGCCTTTGCCTTTCAACTTGTTCACCAAACCATACGGCTCCCAAATCGGCAACTTTATGACCTCAACCTCATCCGGTACATCATTGACCAGGCTTTCGTCCTTCACTTCAAACGATGGATTCTCAGGTGTAAAAACGAGTGGTTGCCATCCAAAATCAGGTAGGTATTTAGTAAACTTCAACCAACGTTGTACACCACTGCCTCCACTAGGTGGCCAATAATATGTAATGACAAGCACTTTTTTCATGAACAACAAATATAGAGCAATAGGTGAGTTTATAAACCCAATCCCTCAATAAGGATAGTACTTCTTGAGTACTTTTGGGCTTACACCACATTTGTAAAGCAGTACGAGCAGTATGTTGATGAGCTGTTGTTTGACGATGCCTACTTCTTCAAACCTTCTCGCTGAGGTGATTATAGTCGCATCTAATTTGACAAACTTTGCTTTACGCTTGAGCCTTTGGATGATATCCAGGTCTTCCATTATAGGCACTGAAGCAAATCCTCCTATTTCCTCAAAAAGTTGTTTCCTTACAAAAAGCCCCTGATCGCCATACGTCAATAAGGTTGTATTAAACTTACTGAAGTAGGCATACAGCTTATAAAGCCACTTGTTTTTATCAAATTCTAAATAAAAACAGCCTGCAGGGTGTTGATGAATGGCTTCTTGCAAAGTGTTTAATGCCTCAGCTGTTATTCTGCTATCTGCATGTAGAAAAAGTAAATAGTCATTGTCTGCAACGGCTGCACCTTCATTCATTTGATGTGACTTACCTTTTTTGGCAACCAAAAATTCTATGTCTAATTGCTCGCAGATCTCCTGCGTACCATCCTTACTCCCACCATCTACCACAATAATTTGAGTGATTGCTTTACACAGCTTCAAATCTCCTAAGAGACATGCTACTGTATTGGCTTCATTTAGTGTAGGAATTATTACAGAAATCATAAATGGCATGCAACCTTTGAGCTACAACATGTGTCTAAAGTGTACTAAAACGAACTCGTAGATTGTACGAATTCGGTCAGTTTAATATGTAAAACTACCCAAACAGGGTTAGAATAACACTGGCACAGGGGTTGTAAATAAAGAGACATGCCACGCTACCTTAACAAAAAGACCGTTACCATATTTATAGGAATACTCGTTGCGATGCTCATATTGCTGGGCACACAATCTACTATTGGTTTACCGAAATATGGCTCATTGCATGTTGAACAAACGAAAGTGCAACCCATTAAATCTATCACTCAAATACTCACAAAACTTTACATCAAATGAAAATCTTTAAAATCACCCTGATACTACTATTAATAGCTTTTGTTGCTCAAGCACAAGAGGAGTTTAAATTAGATCAGGAATACCGCATGAACTTAAGCGGCACGATCTATCTGGATTCTGACGATGCAGATGTAACCATTTCTGGTAGTGATCGGCCCGATGTGCGCGTAAGGATTTATCGAAAAGTAGAAACAAAGGGCTTTGTCTGGGGTGACACCGATTTCGAAGTAATCGTGGAAGAAAATGATGGAGATTTGAAAATCTACGAAAAGAGCAGCGGCTCTCACATATCAGTCGTTGGGTACATGGAAGAAAAGTATACGATTGATATTGAAGCACCCAAAGGAGTTAGTCTCACGATAAATGGCGATGATGACGATTACCTGATTACAAACATCAACGGAGCCATCGATTTAGATATTGATGATGGCGATGCCGAACTCAGAAATTGTGGTGGCAGCTATTTTAAATTTGATTTAGATGATGGTGATATCAATGTAGACCAGGCCAGAGGCAAACTTATCGCCAGATTAGATGATGGAGATATCGAAATTGAAAATGCCACTTTTGACGAGGTTGATGTACGCGTTGATGATGGCGACATCGTGATAGAAACCAGCTTTGCCGCCAACGGCTCATATAAATTCAGGGCCGATGACTCAGATATCGTTCTGAATATTACCGGTGGAGATGCGGATATTGAAATCGATCATGATGATTCGAGGCTCTATACTTCGGGAGATTTTCAAACGCTACAAGATGGCGAAGACTTTACCAGACTAAAACTGGGCACAGGTGGTGCTGCTGTACGGATCGATGTCGATGATGCCACCGTACGACTTACTGCTCGTTAAGCGGGAAATCTTTCTTAAGTAAAACAATATCGCTCTCTTCTTTCGTGAGATTCAAATCTTTGACGTATTTCTGAGGAGTGGGCCTGTTGAGAGAAAGCACCAACAACAAAAACATATACCCTACAATAAAAACGGAGGAAGTAGTGAGGTACAGCCCAAGTATCATCAAGAGACTACTTCCTTCTATTACAGCATAAAACTTCAGTAAATGTGTGAAGTAAGGTGGTAGTTTTTCCTTTAAGCTACTTAATTGATGAACCGATCTCAGTCCCTTTCTAAAATGTCGATAGCTTAAAAATACCATCACAAATGAAATGATGGTTATACTACCAATGAGCAACCATGCTTCCTGACCGTTTTGAAGGTTTGGCTCCATGCCTCTGTTTTTTATTTCTAAAAACAAATACACAAACACTGCCAAGGGTACGGCAAGTATCGCATGAAAGATAAATCCTAATCGATTGTGAAACTCTTCGGGTGTTTTAAACTGCATATCGTGTCAAAACTAAGAAATTACTTTATTGCAAAGCAATTATCATTATTTTTGTAAGATGGTGAGTGTAGAAAATATAAGTCGCAAGGAGCAAGTCATACGAACAGCTGCCGAGCTTTTCAAAGAAAGAGGCTATGCGGCCACTTCTATGCGTGATTTGGCTCATGCCCTTGGTATTGAGGCGGCCAGTTTATACTCACACATCAAATCAAAAGAAGAGATTTTACAAAGCCTTTGTTTTGAAATGGCCGATCTTTTCAGACACTCATTGGCAGAAGTAGAAAAGCAAGATATTTCTTTCAGCCTAAAACTGAGAAAAGGAATACTCGGTCATATTGAAGTTATGGCCAAAGACCTGACAGCCTCGGCCGTTTTTATGAACGAGCACAGGCATCTGAGTGACCCACATTTGAAGCGTTTCTTACTGCTGCGTATCAATTATATCAATCGATTTAAGAAAATAATTGAAGGCGGCATTGCTTCAGGAGAGTTTCAAAAACTGGATACCAAGCTGGCTGTAATGACGCTATTCTCATCATTAAACTGGATGCCTAATTGGTACGATCCAAGCGGAATCATCGATCCTATAGAGTTGGGTAATCAGCTGGCAGATATGCTTATTGAGGGTCTGAAAACCAAATAAGTGATTATTTTGTTGTAAACTTGAACAATCAAAAAAGAGTAATATGTACGGAGGAGGAAACACATTTGAATCAGCGAAATTTGAAGGTCTTGAAAACGAAGACCCGCAGAAATTAGCTGAGTTTGAAGCGCGAATCGAACGTGGTGAAAAAATAGAGCCCAGCGACTGGATGCCTAAGCTATACCGCAAGCAGTTGATCAGAATGATTGAGCAGCATGCGCATAGCGAAATCATAGGCGCTCTACCTGAGGGTACGTGGATCACACGTGCACCGGGCTTTAAAAGGAAGTTGGCCCTGATGGCCAAAGTGCAAGACGAAGTTGGTCATGCGCAATTGCTTTACAGTGCCGCTGAGACTTTAGGTAAGCCACGTGAGCAAATGATTGATGACCTCATCACCGGCAAATCAAAATATTCTAACATTTTCAACTATCCGGCTTTCACATGGGCTGATTCATGTTTTATCTCATGGCTGGTAGATGCTGGTGCGATCGTGAACCAGCTGGCCAACGCACGTGGTAGCTATGGCCCATATTGCAGAGCTTTAGATAGAATTTGCGCTGAAGAATCTTTCCACCTGAAGTATGGACACCACTGTGTGATACATATGGCCACGGGTAGCGAAAAGCAGCGTGAAATGATGCAGGCGGCCATCAACAGATGGTGGGGACCTATGATGCACTTCTTCGGACCACCGGATAAGGTATCTGTACATACAGAAGTATTGATGAAATGGAAAGTGAAAATGGCAAGTAACGATGATTGTAGAAATCAGTTTCTTGACATGTACGTGCCAAAAATATGGGAATTAGGATTTACTATTCCTGACGAGAATTTGAAGAAAAACGAAGAGACTGGCAAGTGGGGATACACAGAGCCAGACTGGGAGGAATTTAAGCGTGTGATCAATGGTGATGGCCCTTGTAACAAAGAGCGCCTCGCTGTAAGAAGAACAGCCGAAGAACGTGGCCGATGGGTAAGAGAAGCCCTACTTACGCCACAGACAGAATATGTAGCTCCGCTGGCTTAAAACGATTGCATAACGAAATAGAAAATGACATCTTTGTGGGTGTCATTTTTTATTTACGCTTGTTTGACACCAAGTAATAAACCTATATAAAACGCATAAATGGAATCACTCGATCCTAGAGTTACCAGACTAAATATTGATGAAAATGCATCTTTAGCCCCGAAAGCGCCACTCGACCAGTTTGGCACTTTTGAAGTGTTTGCTCAGCTCAAAGAGGGCAAGCAATACAAACACGAAGGCATTGTGCATGCACCCAACCGAGATATGGCTTTTATTTTTGCCAAAGAGCAATTTAGCCGCAGGATGATGTGCTCCGGCTTGTTTGTAGTAGACACGCGCAACGTATTTGTTACAGAATATACAGAAGGTGATACCAATGTATATGAGAAAGTAGCCGACACTGCCGAAGGATCAGGAGAAACCCGGGGATATGAGTTTTTTCACTTGATGAAACGGGGCAAGCAACACGAACACATCGGTAGCATCGAAGCCCAAAGCCCTGAGCAAGCATTGGCCATGGCCAAAACCGAATTTATCAATAGCGATAAACCCATTTATAACGTATGGGTTGTAGCCACAAAAGACATACTTTTTTCTACAGAAGAAGACAAGATCATCTGGAATACGTTACCAGAGAAGAAATTTAGAGACGCCATAGCTTATAAAGCGGCCGACAAAGTAAAAGCATATAAAGAAAGGCAACAGAACAAGTCATGAACCAAACAGCACTCAAAGAACTCCTTTATAAAATGGCCGATGACCAGTTGATTCTTGGCCATCGCAACTCAGAATGGACCGGTTTTGGCCCTCTACTCGAAGAAGACATTGCATTTTCGTCTATGGCACAGGATAAAGTAGGCCAAAGCCATGCCTTGTACCAGATATTACATAGCCTGGGTGAAGGCGAGCCTGATCAGGTGGCTTTTATGAGAAATGCCGACCAGTTTCATAACTGCCAAATGGTAGAGCTTCCAAACGGTGAGTATGACTTTAGTTTGGTGAGACATTTTCTTTATGACACAGCAGATGCACTAAGATTCGAAATGCTGAAAGACTCTGCTTATGAGCCATTGGCTCAATTGGCCCAAAAGATTATCGGTGAGCTGAAGTACCACACCATGCACGCCAACACGTGGATCAAGCAATTGGGTACGGCTACTGAAGAAAGCAAAGCCCGTTTACAGACTTCATTGAATGAGCTTTACCCTTATGCGTTGGGTATGTTTGAGCATTCGGAATTTGAAGCTGACCTCATCAAAGACAACATTTTTGCAGGTGAAGAAGTATTAAAAGAAAAGTGGTTAACCAAAGTAGCTGAAATCATTGACCAAACCGAACTAAAGCTCCCCGCTGAAGCAACACCCGTATTTGGTGGTAGAAAAGGCGAGCACACGGTGCACTTACAACCGCTACTAGATGAGATGTCCGAAGTTTTTAAGATTGATCCTACTGCGGAATGGTAGATAGATTTGAGATTTGAGATTTTGGATTTGAGATTTGTGGCTGGGAGCTCGAAGTTGGAGGTTGGAAGATGGAAGAGGATGATCTTTTATTCTATAATTTAAAACTTTTTACTAACTTTAAGCGTTACTAACGTAATACGTTATTATGATTAAATCCTTCGGTTGCTTAGAAACCGAAAAGATATGGCAAGGTAAGGCGTCAAAAAAATTTCCTCATACCATACAACGTGTGGCAAGGAGAAAGCTAAGAATGCTAAATAATGCATACGATTTAAATGATTTAAAAATACCACCAGCCAATCGACTGGAATCATTAAAAGGTAACCTCAAAGGCTATTTTAGTATAAGGATTAACAAACAATGGAGAATTATTTTCAAATGGAATTCTGGCAATTGTACTGACATTAAAATAATCGATTATCACAAATGAGTTCACTACAAAACATACATCCAGGAGAAGTTCTATTAGAAGAGTTTCTTACTCCACTTAACATAACTGCCTATCGCCTTTCTAAGTCGATTCATATTCCTCAGACAAGGATCAGTGAAATCATTCATGGTAAACGTAGAATAACTGCTGATACGGCTTTGAGATTGAGTAAGTATTTTGGCAATTCTGCTCAATTCTGGTTAGGCCTTCAGAATGATTACGATCTTGAGGAAGAGAGTAAGATAAAGTATGACGAATTAGAAACTATCAAGGTATATGAGCCTCAACCACCTTACGGGAAGTAATAAAGGGACGAAGTGAACCATGCCGGTAATAAATTGTTTTTATAACGAAAATCGAACTTTGAATTTTGAATTTTGAACTCTACACTTGACAAAGCGCAAATACTAGACTGGCTGGATGAAGTGAAAGATCCGGAGATACCGGTTATTTCTTTGATTGACCTGGGAGTAATTACTCAAGTAAATATCACTGACAACAAAGTGACTGTAGAGATGACGCCTACGTTTGTAGGCTGTCCGGCTATGGATTATATGAAGCAAGATGTGGTAGATGTACTTAACAAGCACGGTGTAGAGGATGTAGAAGTCAACATCAGTTTCAAAGAATCGTGGAATTCTAATAAGATTACCGATAAAGGTAGAAAGGCACTGCATGATTTTGGCCTCGCTCCTCCCCCAAAACACAACATGCAAGTTGATATTGATATTTTAGAGCATATCGAGTGCCCCAACTGCGGGAGCAACAACACCATCATGAAAACACCATTTGGCCCTACGGCCTGCCGCTCTATCCACCACTGCGACAGCTGCCACGAGACTTTCGAGCAGTTTAAGCCTTTATAGAACAAAAGCTAGATGCCCCAAATAACACTAAAGCTCATACGCGGTGTTATCTCTGGTTCTCCACTTCATTTTTTGTCAGTCCAAAAACGAAGCAAAAAAGACATGCATAATAAAACTTCGGCCCTTCATGCCTACACAGGCTCGGTATTCTGGCTGGCCATCCCGCTCGTTACTTTTCCATATACGGCTGCCAGGTGATGAGCACATATTTGTCCTTATCGTTTTCTGTTTTTGTCATAAAGCCGTATTCATAGCAAAACAACCACAGGTTGCCATTCTTTGCTCGCCAGCCGTGAGTGAAATACTTTGGATTAAAGCCTTTGTTATGCAACACTGTCTTACGTACCGTGGCCTTTCCGGCCGTATTATATTTTCGGAGGATTTTTCTGTTTAATTTAAGCTGGTCATCAATTTTCTTAAACAGGGTTTTTTCTTTCTTCTTATTTCTTTCGTAGTGGTAAGCACTTTTACAATATTCCGAGCAGTATTTTTTATCTACTCTACCCTCAAGCTCTTCCCCACACGCTAAACAATATTTCATGCGACAGTATTATCCGTAGAATTATACGTATAATTCTACGATTATTTTTTGTTCCGTCCAACTCAATAGCGAGTATAGCTTTTATGAATGCGCAAAAGACACGATCGATAACACTTAAGCACCTATTAATCGGTGGTAAACGTATGATTGGTTTGAAGTTTTATCCGGATAAGGTGATTCAAAGTTTAGTAAAAACTCTGCCTGATATAAAGTGGAGTGATGCTTACCGTATGGCATACTTTGAAAATAACACCACAAATCTAGGGCTGGTTTATAGTACATTCAGAGACGTAGCATGGGTGGACGGCAAGTACTTTTACCGCGACAAACCATTACACTCACCTGTTAAAGAGGAAAAGCAGTTTAGCCTTAAACAGTTTAAAAACAGAAAAACCGCACCCGGCTACAGAAGATGCCCTGAAGAATATTTACAAAAACTTGAGCTAAAAAAATATAGTATAAACACCGCACGCACTTATACTGGGCTATTTGAGGGTTTTATAAACTATTACAAAGACTTATCATTATTAGAAATTGGTGAAAAAGAGATACGCGATTATCTGTCATACCAGGCTTCTTTAGGCAGGTCTGATAGCATGCTTAACCAGATCATTAACAGCATTAAATTTTACTACGAAGTAGTGCTTGGCATGCCCAATAGGTTTTATGATATGGAGAGGCCACTTAAAAGAGAAAAACTACCTGAGGTCTTATCAAGAGATGAAGTACAGCGTATATTAAATTTCACTCACAATATTAAGCACCGATGTATGCTGGCCACCATCTACTCAGCAGGCTTACGCATTGGAGAACTTTTAAACCTTAAAATAAAGGATATCGACAGCTCACGTATGATGATAAGAATTGAAGGGGCTAAAGGTGGGAAGGATCGTTATTCACTACTTAGCAAATCACTCATTCAGGATTTAAGGAAATACTATAAACTATTTAAACCTATCGAATACCTTTTTGAAGGACCTCAAAATAAGCCTTATAGCAGCACCTCAGTGCGTAAAATATTAAAACGCTCATGTTTGAAAGCGGGCATTAGAAAGCGCGTGTATCCTCATACTTTGAGGCATTCTTTTGCGACACATTTATTGGAGCAGGGAACAGATTTAAGAAGTATTCAAATGCTAATGGGGCATAATAACCTCACGACAACAGAAATTTATACTCATGTGGCCAACACTACTATGAACACAATTAAAAATCCATTAGATTAGTCTCATAATATAATATATCACACACTCGGTGTTCGATAGCCGAGTGTTGTCATTCATCGTAGGGACGGACTTTCAGGGCGTAAAATGGGAACTATTGTCAGAATTGGGCTGTTTTCAGCCTCCGGTAAATCCTCACAAGCTTAAACGTAGAGTAGTGCCAGGAAGCTCGCTTCGGAAGTAAGCGC
>JBDVKW010000009.1:0-79365 GCA_039970995.1 Fulvivirga sp. | reverse complement strand
TGTTGTCATTCATCGTAGGGACGGACTTTCAGGGCGTAAAATGGGAACTATTGTCAGAATTGGGCTGTTTTCAGCCTCCGGTAAATCCTCACAAGCTTAAACGTAGAGTAGTGCCAGGAAGCTCGCTTCGGAAGTAAGCGCGGGCTGGAAGCTATGTGGGATGAACCGCTGATGCTGAAAACCCGAGAACCCCAGCTCCCTGTTACTGCTTTCCCAATTCTAGTCAGTGACGTGCGCTCTCGGGGGGTCATGGACTGCAAGCAACCGGGCTTCGTGCTACCTCAATTCTCGCCCCAACGGCTACCCTCCTAACTGGACTTTCAGAACGGCTAATAAAAACGAATGACAACATATGATATGAGCAAATGGCCTAAGTGCTCATCAGTTCGGCCTGTAAAAATTGATCCGCTTATCTGCCTTCTTCGGCCTACACTGCTTCGCCAGAAGCAAAGCGGGTGGATCGGCCAGAATACCGGGCGCGCTGAGGGGCCTGAAGGGTTGAAGGTTATATTCTGGCTTGATTTTTTGTTTCTTTTTCATCTAAGGAAAAAGAAAGTATTGAAAAAGCAGGCAGATTTCGCTACTTTGCTGCTTTTAAAATCCAGGTAAGGCCACTTGCCATATCTGGGCGTTATATGCCAGAGTCCTACTAACTAATGCAATGAACAAACTCAACGAGCAGTATTTTGAAACCAAAAAAAAACATAAGGACAATTATAAAAAGAGTCCTATCTGGATAACGCTTATACTGCTGGTAATCACAATTGGCATTTATTTATTCAGCAATCGAGATTTTATTTTTGGCAATACAACAACCAGTCCTGAACAACTTCTATCTGACTTGTCTTCGTATTCGGAAGAGCCTCTACTTTTTGAGGACAGCCTATTTACCGTTGGACTTCCAATTGGATACTGGTACAAGGCAATTAACGAAAAATCACGGTTGTTTGCCATATCAGTTTCTGACGACTCAACTCAGGTTACGACATTATTAGTGAAGGTAGAGCCCAGCAGTAACATCAAGACTGGCTTGATCAATCATTGGGAACAAGCCCTGAACAAGGGTAAGCAAGATAAATACAGATTTCAACTGATCTCGGTTGACTCTCTAAACGGAAGAACTGAGCTAGCACTTACAGAGGTAGATAGGGATGGATCAACTTTTAGGGGACTAACTGAAATCATCTCAACTGAATCGAATATTTACATTATTCAAGGGGTTACGAACCAAACAAATTGGAAGGCTAACAACAGCGAAATAGCCAATTTTATAGACTCATTCAAACCAAGAACAGGCATATAACAACATATAAAACCCATTTGCTCACCACCTTGTAGCAAATTGACTGCTAAATAGCCCATAATTTATGCTTGCTTTTCATAGCTAGCAACCAAAGAGCGTGCTTTGGTCAAGTATAGTGCTTAATTATTCAAAGCTTTTGCAATTAATGAAGTGTATCAGTTTGCGGAGAAAGCATAAATTACTACTTTCAGTATTTCATAGCCTAGTATAGCAAACGGGTTTTATACAGGCGTTGTGCACAATTCTACGAAATATGAAATCTTTACTAACATTGGCAGTAATACTTTCTGTCTCATTAAGGTGTGTTGCTTGTTATTGTATTGAACCAATTGACAAGAAAGGCGTCCAGAATTTAATGGATAATTCTGATTTAATATTTTATGGGAGCGCAATTACTAGCATTTACCTTGAACCAGAATTAACTGAATTTTACAATAATCGGAATAACGGATATAATGTAATTGTGAAGATTGATTCTGTTATTAAAGGAGATTTGAATGTAGGTGATGAGGTTCTAATTTATCAAAATTCTGGTAACTGTGATGAGCTTTTTTATTATGGTGAACGAAAGCTAATACTTGGCAATACAATAACTAAATTCAAGACCTCCCCAACTCTTGAAATAGACTTCAATGAAGGAACAGTTCTAGGCCATCAATCTGAAGAAGAGAATAAATTCTACAATCAAACCATACAAAACAAAACTGGTATTTGGACTAACTCATGCCAAGTATATACTCCAAATTCTAAATCATATAGACGACTTTTTGACTTGATGAATTAACAGTGCACAACACCATGTATGAACGCATGCGCTAAAGTGCGGTTCAAGTCGGTTCGTGCGAATGTCCGTTCTTCTGTGTTTAGAGAACTGCTGTTATTTCTGCAGTTCTTCCTTGAGCTTCAGCCTGTTTTTCAGCCCTCGAGCAGACTCGGGCGGGCTGTGAAGAGTAGGTACTTCGCGAAGGACGGTGCTATTTGAACATAAACACAGAATTCACTACTTTCACTGCAAATCAGTACGGGTGGCGCACAGCGTCATACACTCGTACGTTATAGAGCACGCCCATAAAACAACTAGTACCGTGAAAAATATAATTTTAGCTATCTTATTTTTAATCTCTTTTAATTCTTTTGCCCAAATCCCAGTGGAGCTTTTTCAACTATTAGATGAAAAGGATACGACCTCTCTATACTTTGGAGCTGAAAAAGACCCTGAATTTCCTGGTGGACATAATGCTTATGTTAATTTTCTACAAAAAAAATTCTATTACCCGACAATTGCTAGACAAACAGGCGCACAAGGAAAAGTGTTTGTAATGTTTATTGTGGAGAAAAACGGTAAAATAACAAATGTAAAGGCTACAAATTCAGTCAACAAACACCTAGAGAAAGCGGCAGTAAGACTGGTTAAAAAAATGCCCAACTGGATTCCTGGCGAACAAGATGATCAGATAGTAAGAGTCTTACATGTCTTACCTATCAATTTTAAGTTAGAGTGAAAAGCTCTATAACATAATATAAAACCCATTTGCTCACCACCTTGTAGCCCCTTGTCTGCAAAATTGCCCGTAATTTATGCTTGCTTTTCATAGCTTGCACCCAAATATATTACTTTAGTAAAGTATGATGCTTATTTATTCAGAGCTTTTGCAATTAATGAAGTGTATCAGTTTGCGGAGAAAACATAAATTACTACTTTCAGTATTTCATATCCTAGTGTAACAAACGAGTTTTATACAGGCGTTAGCATCAATACATAGGCTTCGTATATGAACAAATTGATAATTTTTCTTAGCTGCTTATCGATATTTACAGTAACCTCTTGTTGCAATTTCAATGAGCAGGTTGCGATTGACGAATTCGCGTTAATTAAACCGGATGCGGAAATCACATCTATGAGTTGGCAAGAGTGTTCAGGAACATTTTGTGAATGTGTCTATGTATATTTTGAATATAATAATCTGGATTCTGAATCAACAATGGATACAACTTTACAATACTGGCTAGTTGACGACAGTTGGATTTCGCGAAAAGAATATCTGGACAGAAAAAATTGAAATCTTAACAGATGATCAGAATTTTATCTCTACTAATAATAGTATTTGTGACTAGCTGTAATGACCAAAGATCCATTAAGGTTGCCTTTGAGAATGCAGACGGGCTCAAAACTAACAGTCCGGTTTATCTTGACTCTTTAAAAATTGGGGTCATATCTGATCTTAATATGGTTAGGCAGGACTATATAGTTGCCACGCTTAACATTGACAAGGGTGTTCAATTACCAAAATCTTCTAAAATTCAATATGAGGTCGACTTCCTGGGTAATTCATACATTACGATCTTACAATCGGACTCTATTACCGACTACAGTAAGGTAATAAGTGGATATAAAGCCCTTCCGGACACTGCTGAATATAAGACTTTATCTCAAGCTGAACTTGATAGTCTTTTGAAAAATGATCCAAACGGGCAACTTATGGATACAGTAATGAAGTTGTTACAAGTGATCGGCAAGAATAAAAAAGCAATAGACTCTTTAGATAGAACTGGGACGCTTTTGGAGGAATAGAAAGATGCTAACACTATGTATGCACGCATGCGCTAAAGTGCTACTCAGGTCGGTTCGTGCGTAGGCCCGTTCTTCTGTGTTTAAAGCTCTGCTCCTATTTCTGTAGTTCTTCCTTGAGCTTCAGCCAACATTTCAGCCTCACTCAAGTTCGGCCAGGCTGTGAAGTGAAGGTGCTTCGTCAGAGTCGGTGCTATTTGAACATAAACACAGAATTCACTACTTTCACTGCAAATCAGTACGGGAGGCGCACAGCGTCATACACACGTACGTTAGGCATAATTAAAAAAATAAAACTACATAGTGATTAATGCATACGAATACTTTAAAAATCATCCAAAATTCAACAAGCTTGTTGGAAATGATTTCTTGTTCGTAGAATATAAATGCCCTCTAAATATTGAAGAGTATCAATTATGGGTAGAGAATCATTTAATAACATATGTTATTAGTGGTAAAAAGGATTGGATTACATCAAAAAAAACATACAAACTTTCAACAGGAGACGCTCTGTTTATTAGAAAAGGTGTTTACACGACAAGGCAATATTTAGAAAGTGATTATTGCGTGATGCTGTTTTTCATCAATGATAAATTCATCAAAAGATTTATTACAGAAAACCCATCTTTTAAAAGACAATTAAATCACAAGATAGAGCATAATCAAATTTTCGAGATTACCACAAATGATGTATTTAAAGCATTAATAGAAAGTATATTTCATTATTTAAAACAAGGAGGAGAAGAAATTCCGAAAGAACTAGTAGAAATTAAATTCAAAGAATTACTCTTTAATATAGTTCTCAATTCAAACAATAACGAAATACTCTCTTTTTTCAATTCATTGACTCAAAACACCAAAGCGACTATTGAAAACATAATGACAGAAAATTTTCAATACGATTTGAAAATAGTTGATTTTGCTAAGCTTTGTGGTAAAAGCTTATCTTCCTTTAAACGTGAATTCAACGCTTGTTTTAGCACTACACCGAATAGGTGGTTAACCAATAGGAGATTAGAGCACTCCAAAATGCTTTTACTCGGCACAAGCCTAACCGTAAGTGAGATAGGTTACGAGTGCGGTTTTAAGAACAATTCACATTTTATTCAAGCCTTTAAAAAGAAAGTATACGTAACTCCCAATAAATTTAGAATACTTAAAAAGGAAGCATAATTGTTCTTTTTGAACTTTTAAGAACATTATTTGGACTTTTAAGAAATCTTGAAAGGCATTATATATCCAACCTTTGCATCATGAGCTAATTACCAATTAACATGATGTCTAGCAAAGCATATTCAACCAAAAATTTAAACTCCACAAGAAGCGAATCTGTCGTTCACCAAAGACATGTACTTCTAAATGATAAATATAGTAGCGATCCAGCATCAGCATGGATCACTGATTCTGCAGAGGTTATTGGAATAAATTTAAAAGATCCATTTAGAACAACGGTTACCATCAATGATAAAATGAAGGTTCCATTAAAGATTGGGGTTCATAAAGCAGTTGGTGGCGATCACGATTTTCCGAACCCAGGCGATTTACTATGTGCTTCTTTAGCATCTTGTTTTGAAAGCACTACTAGATTGATCTCCAATAAACTAGGGATAGGGCTCTTAGAAACAAAAATAAGAGCGAATGCCCAAGTAGATGTAAGAGGCACTTTAATGATTGATAAAACTGTACCAGTTGAGTTTCAATCTATGCATATCGATGCGCTAATTATTGCTGAGAACACCAATGAAAAGCTATTAAATAAACTAATAGAAGGAGCAAAACACAGCTGTATTGTCTATCAAACAATAAAAAAAGGTATTCCAATTACTTTAAATACAGTCGTTAAAATCAAAAACTAAAACAATCAGTTATGAAAAAATCAATCATCTTTATTTTCGGCATAATATCATATGTCGTTTTTCTAATAGCCTTTTTATATGCCATTGGGTTTGTAGGTAATATTATTGTTCCAAAATCAATTGACACTGGGGCAGAAACGGCAATGTTTTCTTCCATATTTATCAACTTAATTTTGTTAAGTGTTTTTGCTTTACAACATAGTATAATGGCGAGACCAAAATTTAAAGAATGGTTTAATTCCATCTTTAGTCAAGCTATGGAACGTAGCACTTATATTCTACTATCTAGTTTAACACTAATTTTAATTTATTGGCAATGGCAACCAATAACAACTATAGTTTGGGAAACCGAAAACACAATGCTTACTAGCATTATAACTGGAATATTTTTTCTAGGTTGGCTTATTGTTTTACTTTCTACATTTATGATTAATCATTTTGAGCTGTTTGGCTTAGCCCAAATTTTCGATAATCTAAAAAACAAACAAACTACTAACCCAAAGTTTCAAACCAACTATTTATATAAAATTGTTAGACACCCCATAATGCTAGGCTTTATAATCGCCTTTTGGGCAACACCTACTATGACCGTTGGGCATTTATTATTTACCACAGTTACCACTATATATATTCTAATTGCTGTAAAATATTTAGAAGAAAAAGACCTTCGTAAATCTATTGGAGAGAAATATGAAATGTACCAAAAAGAAGTGCCAATGATTATTCCATTTACTAAAACCAATAGGTAGATTTAAGACAGCACTGACAATTGATCCGGATTATTCCCTTGCTAAAAGGTGGCTAAAAAAACTTGAGTAACGAAATCCATTGATCATCTGGAGTCAAATACCAACAGATACCTTATTAATTACTTGCTCCCAGACATTTTAGTGTAAATAATTTTGAAGCTAAGGTGGCTTACGTTGTTAACACTAAAATGAAAATGCGGACGGAGTTAATTTAATACGGTAATATAAATAAGATATTTCTGTACTTTTAACATTTCGAGTGCATACTCATTTTAGTTAGGCTAGCTAAACACTACAACTAATAGCATATATCTATTTTTTTTACGGTATCCTATACAGCAAAAGTTAATGAATAAACTGAATCCATCTATCAAATACCATTTACTGGTAGGTTTATTCTTTGCCCTATGGGGTTTCCTCTTCATGTATATGGTGAAACCCTTTAGTGATCAAACAACTGGATTCTATTTTTGGATTCGATCCAGCATCGGGTTCAATTTGATAGCGTTCTTAGCCTATGGACTTATAGCTGTGATCCAAAAGGCAATAATTGAAAAAATACAGAGGTGGTCTGTTAGCCTTGAAGTGAGCACCCTCTTATTTTTTTACATCATTCATACTATCGGCACATTTGCCCTGTATAAAAGCCCAATAATTAGTGGGGGCTATACATTCCTTGAATGGAACACCGAAATCATGTTGAGGGCGGCAATTGTAAACCTAACTATACTGGCCATTGCCAGAAGCTACCTCATCAAACTAATACCTGCAAAGGAAGACACCCTGATCATAAAGGGAGATAACAAACTAGATATATTAAAGATTAAGAAGGCAGAATTGATCTGTGTATCCAATGCACAAAATTATGTCGAGATCTTTTACACCCAAAACAATACGCTTCATTCCAAGCTACTTCGTACCTCATTGAAGAACTTAAAAATGGATTTTAATTTCTTATTGCAAGTACACCGTTCACACCTTATCAACCCTTCTCATTTCAAGTCATGGAAAGACTCAAACACCATATACCTGACCGAAATAGAGCTTCCCGTTTCCAAAACTTTCAATAAGGAACTTCTGTCTGCATAGTTTTTTGTACCTAAAACCGGGGCTTTCCTACCAGTCGATTTTAAAATCTTTATACCTAAAAATGGCACTTTTGTACCAAAACATGCTTAAAGTGTCAATTGAGCAGATTTTTGACTCACCTTTGTTTCAAATAAAAAACAAAGAACTATGAACAAATTTACCTTACGACAAATATTACTTCCATTAATTACTGTTTCTATCATCTGCTTTTTATGGTTTGGGCCAATGGAAAGAATGATCATAGAGAATATCATTATTTCGATAATAATCATTATAGCTAATTATATAGAATATAAAGGAAAGCCATTTTCAGCCCTTGGCTTTAAACGTGAAAATTTCAATTTCAAAAACATCTTCGTGATTGCTCCAATAGTTGCATTAGGGCTCTTTGCATTGTATGTCTTTGTATTAGTTCCTGGAATTACAATACTTACTGGAGCTCCTATAGATTATTCGAATTTTGATCAATTGGAAGGAAACCTTGCTGCCTGTTTAATTGCTTTACCGATAGTATGGCTTACTGCGGGGTTTGGAGAAGAAATCATCTTTCGTGGTTATTTTATGCGACAATTCGTAAAATTCTTTGGAGATAGCAAAACCAGTATTGCGCTTAACATCATCCTATTTGCTTGTTTTTTTGGTTTTATGCATAGTCAACAGGGAATTACAGGGCAACTTGTTACAGGATCTGTAGGAGCTCTCTTGGCCCTGATTTTCTACCTGCGTAAATATGATTTATGGTTTGTTATTGCCGTACATGGTATTTTTGACACCATTGCATTAATATGTATTTACTTTGGTTTGGCGTAATGATATTAGCAACAGTTGCAAACAAACACAATCATCCATAAGCTTACTGAGCTTGGCTCAAAACACAGAAATCATTAGCTTGCATCTTAAATCAGTCCGGTAGGCATAACTGCGTACTAGCGGGGCGTTAGAGTACATTATGCGAATCAACTTACGTAAATATTCTGCACTAATTACAGGAATGCTTCTGTTAACTTTTTCCTGCTCAACACTCAACTCAAACATCGCAAAAGTATACAGGAACAGATCAGTGGATCGTGACGGTATGTTTACATTCAAATCCAAAGATAAATTGACTCTATATTCGGACTCGACCTATTTTCAATGGCACAAACATAGTGATGGTGAATGTGGACTTTCAATGAACGAAAAAGGTCGGTATAAAATCACTGGAGATACCTTAATACTAATACCAGAAGTCGAGACAATGAACTTAGCTACGAAGTATATAATGCACAATAATCACCTGTACTACCTAGACTATAAAGACAAAGACGGATCTGCTGAACCAGCATTTAAATAACTTGAAAAACGAGCTCTAACAAGGCCTAGAAACGCAATGCTTACCAACTATACAAAAGCATATAAAAGAGCTTCTAACTATAACATTATATCCAATTACATATAATTTAATTATTTTACTTTGTATTATATCTAATTACATATAATTTAATTAGAAGGCCCTTCTGGTTGGGTGTTATCTCCTGCTTATGATTTGTTAAATGTTGCAATACTACTTCCAGAAGATACTGAAGAACTTGCATTGACACTCGTTGGAAAGAAAAAAAAGTTGAAAAAAGAACATTTTGAACAACTAGGTAAAGGACTAGGATTGACTCCTAAACAGATTAAAGGAAGCTTCAATAGAATGATGAAGAATAAATCAAAGGCACTCGATTGGATTGACCGTTCATTCCTATCAAAGGACATGAAAACAGCTTATACAGATTTACTTGAAGAAAGGTTGAACCAATTAGGATTAAAAGAATAACAACACACAACATTGTAAATAGTGTGTTAAAGCATGCCATATATTAACCGTAACTGACACCTTAAAGCTTAAATGAATGAATCCAGCCCTCTACATCATTCCGGTATTACCTTCTTCAGACATTGCGCGTGACGTAAAATGGTATGAGCAATATGTGGGTTTCAAACCCAGTTTTGGAGATGACGGTTATGTAGGATTACAAAGAGACAATTTAGAATTTCACTTACAGTTTCATCATGGCAACGAAGATGATCCGATTTTAGCGTCTGTTATGAAAATATTCGTACCGGAAATCATGCCCTACTTTGATGAATTTGTGGAACGAGGCACAATTCCCAAGGAAAAATTGCGCATGAACACGCCATGGGGAACGCATGAATTTGGCTTTTATGATCTAAATAACAACGCCATTTTTATTGTTCAGGATGCATAATATCTATTTGAACATACAGCTGGATTCACTATTTTACTAACGAAAATCATCGAAAGAAATCAATCTATTTTTCTAAAAAAATACTGCCATGAAAAAACCAGTTGGACTACTCATTTGCTTTTGCTTATCATTTGGCATTTATGCCCAGGGCCTCATAGGAGCCTGGGAAGCTACATCAACCACTGAAAATGGAGATAAGCACAGAATCGTTGTAATCTTTGCAGATGGCTACCAGGCGTCTACAACGTATGATGCTGCAACAGGCAAATTCATCAAAACCAATGGAGGTGCATGGGAGTTGGATGGCAAGACAATGACAGAAGTTATTGAATTTGACACCGAAAACCCTGAACGTGTTGGCACTGAAGTAAGCTTTGAAGTAGACATCGCTGATGATGTAATACAAATCGTTGGCAGTGATTTGAAGTTTAAAAGAATAGATGACGGCACCCCTGGAAAGTTGCAAGGCGCTTGGCTCATGTCGGGCAGAGTCAGAGATGGGGAGACCCAACTGCGTGACACCAACCGCCCAAGAAAAACAATGAAGATTTTGTCAGGCACTCGGTTTCAATGGATTGCCTACAATACCGAAACTAAAGAGTTTATGGGCACTGGAGGCGGCACATACACTACTTCTGATAATGAGTATACTGAAAATATCGAATTCTTTTCGCGAGACGACTCAAAAGCAGGACTCAGTCTGAAATTTAACTATGAACTGGTTGACGGAGACTGGCACCACTCCGGCTTTTCGAGCAAAGGAGACCCCATGCATGAAATATGGAGCGTTAGAAAGTGATTTTCTATTAACAATATGTTGCCCATTTTATGAAACCAAACCCTGACATTGGTATTTTTCTTCTTAGACTATTTATTGGACTAAGGCTCATTTATGGTGTCATCGACAACATAATCAGTTGGAACCATATGGTTGAATTCTCTAAATTTCTGGCGACTCATGGCTTTCCAATGCCCCTGGCTAGTGCTGTAGTATCGGTGTATGTGCAATTTATTGGCGCTCTTCTTGTACTAGTGGGCTACAAAACACGTGTTGCTGCGCTCGTGCTTGTGATTAATTTTATTGTAGCATTATTTGCTGTGCATATCCCTATCAATGATACGATCGAAGGGATGACGCCCGCCATGGCTATGCTTTTCGGATGCCTCACACTGTTTTTTACAGGGCCGGGAAAAACATCTCTTGATTGATGAAAAACTCTAACAATTAGTGAGTCATTCTTTTATCGCACGTTTAATTTCACTTTATATGAGACTAACTTCAGTTCTATTACTAATTATATTTTTCTGTTCTGGGAATATCTTTGGACAAGAAACAAAAAGAAAAAGAAAACTTAAAGGAAAGCAATTAGAGCATTACTATGTACTTAAAAAGAATAAGAAAGTTAAGCATGGGCAATATTTAAGGTTCCAGCTAGATATACTTGACAACAAGACGCTAATTGAATCTGGTTCTTTTAATCATGGCAAGAAATCGGGCAAATGGTATTTATTAGACCATGTTGGAGCTCTCAAACACGAAGGTTCTTATCAAAACGGGTTAAAACAAGGCCTCTGGATATATTATTATAAACCCGATTATACAGATCAAGAATTATTTAATTCGCATTTCAACTCTCAAGAAGGCAGGGTCATAGTAGGCGAAAATGGTAAAATAACAATTATTAAAGAGGGGTTAAAAATTTCATCCACTGGTGTGTATCATCAGGGAAATAAAATAGGGATTTGGAACTATTATTCAAGTGATAGCTTAATTCACAAATATGATCACACATTAAATAAATTAAAATACTCTTTATTACCTGATTCTTTAAATACCAAATTCCCATACCTAGGAGGACTGGAAAGATTTGCTACAAATTTTATAACCATTTTAAATGAGAAAAAGGTAAATGGTCCTCAAAGTTCATCCCTGGTTAAGTACAAATTAAATGTCGACAATAATAAATTTGAAAAGTTCTTACTTGAATCTTCTGGAGACATAAACTTAATCACATATGTTAACACCATTTTAGATCAAATACAGCATGATTGGATGAAACCGACATCTAGTTACCAAATAACTCTTATTGTAGAGTACAAAGTTGAAGTAGATGGGTCCAAATACTCAATTAGATTTAGATAAAAGGTATATTCAACGCCTTTCATTGCCTTCAAATATAAATTTCCACTATTCTAAATGACACTCACAAATCTTTGATACACAACAGAATTAGGCATTGGCATTCATGCTACTTATCTCTTATATTCGCTCATGCGATTTATCACACCTTATATCGGAATACTTTTCATCTTATTTTTTGGCGGCTGTGAAGTAAAACATGATGATACTATTACGGCATTCGATGTAAGCTGTGAGATTATTGCTAACCGTGCCAAACCTATAGCACTGCACTACCCAATGGAGCCAGGTGCTCTCAATCGGTTTTGGCATGAGTTTGAGCAAATCGCCAAAGACAGAAAAGTCAAAATCTATAGAGAAGATACATTTCCTACTACCCCACTGTTCCCAAAACAAGTTACAAAAGGCAAGAGCATAATTGTAATCTACACGGGAGATAGGTTAATACAATACATGCAATTGAGAGAAGCAATAATGGCATCTGACACCACTGATGTTGAGCAGCAACTCGCGCTAGGTAGAAGGTTTGGAAGGTTGTTGGGGTATAGCCCGCAAGGTGTTAACCGATTGTTGAGCGAAAATAGTCATTATCAAAACTTAGAAATGTTTGAGGTGAAAAACCAAATCACGCATTTATACTATGAAGACTTAGATGCAGCGCTAACCTTCTATGATAGTTTACTAGGACTTCCCAAAACCGATTCGATTACTTTCAACATTGGAAATGATGCCCTTATCAGGCTGCATAATATCAGTGCTGATCATCCGGCAGGTGAACCAAAATCCACTGCAATAGCACTGCTTACAGATCAACTCTCAGAATGGTATGCCCATGTACAAGAAAAAGAAGTACCTATAAAATATACTTACAAACCACGTGAAGGAGGCCCGCATGACGGATTCGTGGCTATCGATCCGGGTGGCTATTTGCTGGAATTTGAGCAGTTTAAGCAGCACCCTGAAAATGAGTTATTCATGGCTGTGCTTGCAGATGCACCAAAAATTGAAACCAAAATTAACGGCCTTAATTTTTATGGCTCCATCACATGGACTTACCATAAAGACATGCTCCAGATGCAGCAGTTTTATGAAGAAGTGTTGGGTTACCAATTAGTAGCTGACCAAGGCTGGACTAAAATTTACCAAACCTCACCCACAGGCTTTATTGGACTAGTTGATGAATGTCGAGGCATGGAAGACTATGCAGATAATAAGGCAGTAGAGTTAGAATGGACATTAGAAGATTTTGAGCTCTTTAATACCTATGCCGAGCAATACTGGAGTGAACAACAGTATGATAATGGCAGCTTTATAGGGCCCGAAAAGTATCGTTATCACGTGGGGAAATAGAAATGGCCTTAAAACCGTTGTCATTCCAAACTTGATTTGGAATCCTTAACTCAGAATGACATCAATTAGTTTTAAGGCCACATTAAAAGAATGATTATTTCAAATCAAACCGGTCGGCTTCCATCACTTTTGTCCAGGCATTTACGAAGTCATTTACAAATTTCTCCTGTGCCTCATGCGTGCCGTAAACTTCTGCCAATGCTCTCAACTCAGCATTTGATCCGAATATAAGATCGGCTCGCGTACCAGTCCATTTTTTATTACCTGTCTTACGGTCGCTACCTTCAAAAACTTTTTCTTCATCTGAAGTGGCTTTCCAGGTAGTATTTAAATCCAGTAAGTTGATAAAGAAATCATTGGTAAGTTGACCCGGTTTATCGGTAAATACGCCATGTTTAGAGCCATCATAATTGGTTTCTAATACACGCATGCCTCCAACCAATACCGTCATTTCTGGTGGTGTCAGTGTAAGTAGTTGCGATTTATCTACCAGCATTTCTTCCTGAGAAGTCTTGTGCTTTGGTTCGTAGTAATTACGGAAACCATCTGCTGGTGGCTCTAGCCAATCGAAAGATTCTACATCTGTCTGCTCTTGGGTAGCATCTGTTCTTCCTGGTGTAAAAGGCACCTTCACATTGCTTCCAGCATCTTTTGCCGCTTTCTCTATCGCAGCACAACCTGCTAATACAATCAGATCGGCCATAGAAACCTTTTTGTCAAAAGCCTTCTGAATACCTTCTAATACATCAAGCACTTTAGCCAGTTGCTTAGGGTTATTCACCTCCCAATCTTTCTGAGGAGCCAATCGTACGCGAGCGCCATTCGCTCCTCCTCGTTTGTCTGACCCTCGATAGGTTGACGCAGAGGCCCAGGCTGTAGATACTAACTCTGATACCGAAAGACCAGATGCTAATATTTTTCCCTTAAGGGTGTCAGCATCCTTATCATTTATCAACTCATGATCCACCTCAGGTATTGGATCCTGCCAGAGCAAATCCTCCTCCGGCACCTCAGGTCCTAAAAACAATATTTTAGGGCCCATGTCACGATGGGTAAGCTTATACCAGGCTCTTGCAAAGGCATCGGCAAACTCATCAGGATTTTCTAAAAAGCGTCTTGATATTTTCTCATAATCAGGATCTTCTCTTAATGACAGATCAGTTGTCAACATGAAGGGTGCATGCTTTTTGGCAGGATCATGTGCATCAGGTATGGTATCGGCTCCGGCTCCATTTTTAGGCCTCCACTGCCATGCACCTGCTGGGCTTTTGTATTTCTCCCACTCGTACTCAAAAAGGTTTTTGAAGAAATTGTTGCTCCATTGGGTTGGTGTTTGCGTCCATGCTCCTTCCAATCCACTGGTTATGGTATCACCTCCTTTGCCAGAAGCATAGTTACTCTTCCAGCCAAGGCCCTGCATTTCTATGCTTGCTCCTTCTGGCTCAACTTCCAGGTTATCTTCTGGTGCCGCTCCATGTGTTTTACCAAACGTGTGTCCACCTGCAATCAATGCTACAGTTTCTTCATCGTTCATGGCCATTCGCGCAAAGGTCTGTCTAATATATTTTGCAGCTTCTTTAGGATCAGGATTGCCACCCGGACCTTCAGGATTCACATAGATCAAACCCATGTGATCTGCACCTAATGGCTCTTCCAACTCTCCGTTTTCATCATGTCGCTGATCACCGAGCCATTCACCTTCAGAACCCCAGTAAATATCCTGCTCTGCCTCCCAGACGTCTTCACGGCCACCGGCAAAACCAAATGTTTCGAAGCCCATAGACTCTAGTGCCACATTACCCGCCAATATCATTAGATCAGCCCAAGAAAGTTTATTTCCATATTTTTGTTTCACAGGCCACAGGAGCAATCGCGCCTTATCCAGGTTCACATTATCAGGCCAGCTATTGAGCGGAGCAAAACGTTGGTTGCCTGAAGCGCCTCCACCTCTACCATCGACTACACGATAGGTACCTGCACTGTGCCATGCCATTCTTATAAACAATGGTCCGTAATGTCCATAATCTGCAGGCCACCAGTCTTGTGAATCAGTCATCAGGTCGTTTAGATCTTTCTTGACAGCTTTTAAATCTAGTTTCTTAAATTCTTCTGCATAATTAAAATCTTCTCCCATTGGATTGGAACGTGATGAATGTTGGCGAAGAATATCCAGGTTTAGTTTGTTGGGCCACCACTGGCGATTGTTGGTACCACCACCAGCACTTTCTCTAAGCGCACCATTGTGGAATGGGCATTTACTTGATGTGTTTGTGTTGTAGGCTGAGCCGTGGTTTTTATCGTTATCCATAGTACTTTGTTGTTTGGTTTATAGTCTAATTTACATGTTTCAATTCAATAATTTTCATCTATTATTTCTATGTTGTCATAATTATAATCTATAATCATCATTGTAATTCTGTCCTACTTAATTTAATGAATTATTGATCTAATCGAAATGAAAATTTTACAGAATTGGATTAACTTACCCATATGACAACAGATTTAGATGTCTATTTTTTAAACCAACCAGAGCCAATTCGGGGTTGTCTGTTGGCACTAAGAAAAATCATTCTTGAGCAGGATGAGCATGTTTCAGAAACACGGAAATATGGCATGCCCTGCTTTTGCTTTAAGAAAAAGGCTTTTTGTTATTTATGGATAGACAAAAAAACAAATGAACCGTACATACTATTTGTGGAGGGCAGGCATATTGATCATCCTGCCTTAGAAAAAGGTGATCGCGCTAGGATGAAAATTTTACGCGTTCAACCACATCAGGATTTGCAAGTCGAAGTAATTGAAGAAATATTAAATATAGCACTGAATTTGCACAGAAATACAACTACTTATAAATGAACTCAGAAAAATTAAAATATCCGATAGGCACTTACGCCCATGAGAAAAATCCGTCACAACAACAGTTGAAAATTTGGCTTGATGATTTGAAGTCTTTCCCATCTAGTGTGGAAAAGTTAGTGGACGCATTAGACAATGAAATGCTTAATTGGAAGTACCGCCCAGATGGCTGGGCCATCAAACAGGTGGTGCATCATTGTGCTGATAGTCATATGAACAGTATCATCAGGTTTAAACTGGCACTTACAGAAGACAAACCAACTATCAGGCCTTATTATGAGGACCGCTGGGCACTTTTACCTGATTCACAACAAAATGACCTGACTCCTTCGCTGCAAATTTTGAAGGCTATTCACTTTAAGTTGGTTTTGCTTCTCAAAACGCTGACCAACGAGCAACTTCAGCGAGAATTCATTCATCCAGAGCATGGCAAGGTTTTTAATGTAGCAGAGACAATCGGAAATTATGCCTGGCATAGTAATCACCACTTGGCACATATTAAGCAAGCCTTAGCGTTTGAGAATAAATTCTAAAAGTACAAGAAGCAACGGTTGATGACTGTTTAAAATTACACCTATCATTAAAGAAGTACTATCCGGGGCATAAAATGCAAGCGCAACCCTTACTCAATCATATCACACCATACGTAACGCTCATCGAATCAGAAAAGGAGCAAATAGGTAAATATTTCAGCCACCATACTTATAAGAAGAAAGACATTCTCATGCGAGGAGGCACCACTTGCAAGCACAACTTTTTTATTGTCAAAGGATGCGCACATATGTATTACATTAATGACAAGGGCATTGAGCGAACGGTACAGTTTGCGCTCGAAAACTGGTGGATTACAGATAACCTGGCTTACCTAAGGCAAAGTAAAACTGATTTTTTTATACAGACTACAGAGGATACGGAGCTATTGGCAATTTCTTTTGACCAACAGGAAACAATGCTAGCAGCCATTCCTTCCCTCGAAAAATACTTTAGATTAATGTACCAGATCGGCTATGGCGCTGCCATGAATAAGTTAAGATGGCTCTCTGATCTATCAAAAGAAGAAATTTACCTGCAATTCCTCGAACAATATCCTGAGTTTGCGCAGCGCGTTCCACAATATCTCATTGCATCTTTTCTGGGGCTTACACCAGAATACGTAAGTGAAATCAGGGCAAAGTTACGATCTTAAACCAGCTTAATTTTTTTCTTAATTACCAGGTCTACATTTGGATTCAGATAGTTAAAACTAAAAAACAACTGTTATGAACACTAGAATTCAAATAGACCAAATGGTGCCGCAGGTATTTAATGCAATGTATAATCTTGAAACCCACATGCAGGACTCAAAACTCAACAAGTCGCATATCGAGTTAATTAAAATTAGGGCCTCGCAAATCAATAGCTGTGCGTTTTGTATCGATATGCACACTAAAGATGCACTCAAAAATGGAGAGTCGGTTCAACGTATCATGTTGTTGGATGCCTGGAAAGAGGCAGGACTTTACAGCGAAGAGGAGGAAATAATCCTTCAGATGACCGAAGAGGTTACTCTCATCCATCAACAAGGGCTATCAGATGCTACTTATCAAAAGGCGTTGGACCATTTTGATGAGGAATATGTGGCGCTTCTTATTATGATGATTGTCACTATCAACGCATGGAACAGAATGAGCATAGCTACCCAAATACCTGTACCGCACACAGCCACTGCTGCAGTCGACCATGCCTAGGCATTATCAGATCACGTTGGCTTTTAGTTGGCGTGGTCTTTTTTATAAACCATCATCAACTAAGTCTAGCTTGATCTATTGATCATCTTCATCAGAACCACTCAATGCCCAGGCAGTGATACCTGCTATTGTAACCACGCAACCCAGTGCGATAGCAAGATTTACATTACGTTGCACTTTCTTGGCTCGATTTAAGTATGATGAACCTATACCTCTATCAGCTATAAAATTCTCTAATCTGGTCATTCTGTTCTCAAGTTCGTTTTTTGCTTTTTCAGTTATGTTCATTTGCTGTATCGTTTTGTTTAAATAATAACCGAAAAAGCTTCCTTATGTTCAGATATTGAGAGTGTCGTATCCATTCATTTGATTATATGTAATATCTCGTTAAATTGATTTGCATGATATGTCAACAAAAGCACTTCAAACACCTTGTCCTATGGCTCATTTTTCCAATTATTTTATTTGGAAGCGCACCCACTCTGGCTCAGGAAAAGCGAGTTCGTGATTATGGAATAGAAATAGGCATTCTGCCCATCGGGGAAAACAATGCCATCACAGATGTACCCGGTGTAAAGGTGGGACATACAACGCTTATTGCTGGTGACAGTATTAGAACTGGCGTAACAGCCATTTTACCACATAATGGCAACATATTTCAACAAAAAGTACCGGCCGCAATTTATATCGGCAATGGCTTTGGCAAGCTGACAGGCTACAGTCAGGTGAAAGAATTGGGCAATATCGAAACGCCCATTATTCTAACCAATACACTCAGTGTTCCAGCTGCATCAAATGCATTAATTAGCTACACTTTAAATCAACCTGACAATGAAAATGTGAGATCAGTCAACTCTGTAGTAGGTGAAACCAATGATGGATGGCTCAATGACATTAGAGGTAGGCATATCAAAGAGCAACATGTGTTAAGTGCTATAAAAAATGCCAAAGGGGGCATAGTACAGGAAGGTAACGTTGGTGCCGGTACTGGCACAATCTGCTTTGGCTTTAAAGGTGGAATAGGTACAGCCTCGAGAAAATTATCTGCTGAAATGGGCAATTATACTGTTGGTGTACTTGTACAAACCAATTTTGGCGGTGTGCTTGAGATAAATGGCGTGCCCATTGGTCAGGCTTTAAGGGAAAGTAAAGACAAAGCCACCAACGAAGCCGATGGCTCATGCATGATGGTTGTGATGACGAATGCTCCATTAGATGCACGAAACCTCGAAAGACTTGCAAAAAGAGCCATGCTGGGACTGGCGAAAACAGGCGGTATCGCATCAAACGGCAGCGGTGATTATGTCATTTCCGTTTCGACAGCCGAAGAAGTCAGAATTCCATACAGCAGCGAATCTCCTTTTAACAATATGAAAGTGCTTAGAAACGATGAAATGACACCTCTATTTCTAGCTACCATTGAAGCAACAGAAGAGGCTATCATCAATAGCTTATTTGCCGCAGAAACCATGACCGGAAGAGATGGGCATACTATTGAGGCACTACCTGTAGAAAAGGTGATTGCAATTATGAAGGATTATAACCAAATTAGTCCTAAATAACCTTATTCCTTCAATTTAGTGCAAGAAATTTTCCATGTTGGGTACACCACCGACTCATCTTTACTCACCCATGCGCCTACCCACTTATATCCTTTTTCAGTAAAATCAGAAAAAGTTAACCTATAATATCCATCCGTACCGTTGGGTGCTTTTTGGTCTCGGTAGAGCACTATTTTACCCTCCTCTTTATTACCTTCCCAGACTGGCAATACTGTCGAAGGGGAACCATTTGAGTAATAATGAACATACCACCTGGCACTATCAGCAATATATTGACGGATACTCCCAGAGTGCCGCCCGTCAGCTTTTAAAGTTTCATCTTGCACCCCATGTCCGTTCAAAATGTATTTAAAAGTCCAGTACATATCTACAGGCTCATTCCAGGTACCATCTTGCTTTCTACTCTCTGACTTGCATTCACTTTTGCCTATCATAGGTTCAAAATCTGCCACCGCAGTTGGCGCATCTGGATGCGGTTGTCCATAGGGATATTCTTTGCTTGACTCGTAGTCATAAGAGGCCTGGCAATAAACTGCCATTGATAAACAAGTAAGGAAAGTTGTGATAAATATTTTCATAGGTTTGATTGTTAGGTTGGCGGACAAGTTAATTATTAGAGGTGATTATTATATCCCCCATTTTGCGCTACATTTTCTTTTCATTATAAATTAAACACAACACGGTCTATGAATTATTAATTAATAGTGATAATTTACTAGTGTATCGAAAATATTCTATGAAAAGAAACTACCTTCTGCCACTCATCCTGATAGCTCTAAGTTGTCAAAATCAAAAATCTGAAGATGACACCACGCAGGAAACCGATAATGAACCCACTGGTGTAATCGCATTTACCAGCAGTCGCGATGGAAATGCGGAAATTTACACTGTGGATGTGGTCATGCAGAAAGTAACAAACCTCACCAACCACGAGGCATTGGACTTCCATAGTTCATGGTCGAGTAATGGAGAGTGGGTAGCATTCTACTCAAAACGAAACGGTAGTAGCGACATTTTTATTACTAAACATGACGGCTCTGTATTAAAACAGGTTTCTGATCATGAACAAAATGAAGTACTCCCTGAAATTTCACCAGATGGCAGAAGAGTGCTCTTTGTGAGTGACAGAGACACACTGAGTCGCAACATTTTCATCATGGACATTGACGGTTCTAATGTTGAACAACTCACTAAAAACACAAGCTATGAAGAAAGTCCCGGTTGGGCACCAGGTGGTAAATCTTTCCTCTTCACGCGACAAATTCGTGAGTCGGGAGATACCACGCATGCAGCCAATGGCGAGATATTTAGTATGGACCTTACTTCAAAAGAAATAAAACGCCTGACCCACAAGCCAGGATTCGACTCAGGTGCAGAGTATTCACCTGATGGAAAGCAAATTGCTTTTTATGGCCTGAATAATGACTTGTGGGACATTTTTGTTATGAATGCAGATGGCAGCAATGTTACCAACCTGACCAACGACTCCACCGAGTGTTACTCTCCCACCTGGTCGCCCGATGGTCAATGGATTGCCTATACAGCAGGAAACTCTGAAAACTACGAGATCTGGATGATCAATGTAAATACAAAAGAAAGACGAAGAGTGACCAACTCTCCGGGTCGAGACGAAAGCCCTTCCTGGAGTGTGAAATATAAACCAAAACCCAATGAAAACTAACATAATAATCCTGGCCCTGGCATTAGCTACAACCGTGGTAGCTCAAGCCCAAATTATTGATATGCATGTGCACTCCTACACTGAAGAAAGTTATTGGGGCGTTCGGCAGCATCAAGCCGGTTTTAAGTCTCCTGAATCAGCCGAAGAACATATGAAGCAAACGATAGCTCAAATGGACAAGCATAACATTGAATATGCGGTAGTTAGCGGTAATGTAAGTAGCGTGGATAAGTATGTTGCATCAGATTCCAGATTCATTCCCGGTTATTCCGATGAAGAATTTATACCAATAGTAGCGTTCGAACAGCGTATTAAGGATGGTAAAATCAAAGTGTTTGGAGAAATTGGAGCGGTCTACCAAGGTAGGACTCTGGCTGACTCTGTGTATGCACCATACCTTCGTTTGTGCGAGCAATATGACATACCTGTAGCGTATCATACGGGCGGTGGTCCGCCTAGCACCCCTTACACCTGCTGCCCAAAATTTCGCATTTCATTCGGAGATCCATTGCTTATCGAAGATGTACTTGTCAAATACCCAAAACTAAGAATATACCTCATGCACGGTGGTGAGGTGTTTTTCGAACATGCATTAAGAATGATGAAACTTTACCCTCAACTTTATGTCGATTTGGGCGTGTTGCTTTGGGTTGACCCTATTGTAAAGGACTATGCTGTAAGGTTACTTAAGCAAGCCAAGCAAGTTGGGTTGTTAGATCGAGTGATGTTTGGTTCAGATCAAATGGTATGGCCCGATGCCATCAACAGATCTGTAGCTTTCTTAAATGCGCAGGAGTATCTTTCCGAAGAAGAAAAAACGATGATATTTTACGAAAACGCTAAACGATTTTTAAAGATAGAGTAAGCATGGCAGAATTAATGGAATACTTACAATGTTCCCTTAGGCACTCATGACATTTCTTTTTACTGCGAAACATCGAGGAAACCATCAATGAACTCATGGCCAAATGTGTCAAGTTCAAAGTGGAATTTAAAGATCACGGATATGAATTAGTTATCTAGTTTAAAGTACCCTGTGATTTTTACATGCAGTTGAATCAACCTAAATATTGAATCAACTTGAATCTGAGCGATTAGTGTAAGCGCCATTTTTTGATTAATTTGAATTATTCTCACACTATAAATTCTCACACCATGTCTCAACATAAATGGCCCTCGCTCGAATATGCTTCCTGGAAAGAAAGTCAGGCTACCCTCCATCAATGGGCGCAAATAGTTGGTAAAATACGGCTTCAGACGATGCCCTGGCTGAACCACTCGTGGCATACTACGCTTTACATTTCACCAGTTGGGTTTACTACCCAAAGCATTCCCTACGATGGTGGCGCCTTTGAGATCGTCTTCAACTTCGAGTCACATCGGTTAGATATTATCTCAACCCATACTGATACAAAAACATTGGATCTTTACCCACGGTCGGTGGCTGATTTCTACAAAGAACTGTTTCGATTGCTGAAAGAAATTGGGCTGAACGTATCGATACATGACAAGCCTAACGAGTTAGAAGAGGCGTTACCATTTTATGAAAATGAAAAAAATTGCCATTATGACGGAAACGCTGTGAAAAACTTTTGGCATGTCATGGTCAAGATTAACTGCGTATTTAATGCATTTAGAAGCAAGTTTATCGGTAAATGTAGCCCCGTTCATTTATTCTGGGGCGCTTTTGACCTTGCAGTGACTCGATTTTCAGGCAAAGAAGCACCGCTACACCCGGGAGGTGTGCCAAATATGCCTTTGGAAATCATGCAAGAAGCTTACTCCCACGAAGTTTCAAGTGCGGGATTTTGGCCAGGAGGTGACTCATTTCCTGAACCACTTTTTTATTCCTACTGCTACCCAACACCAGATGATTTTTCGAAACAACCTATTAAGCCCGATACTGCTTTTTTCAATGAAGATCTTGGTGAGTTTGTGCTACTTTACAAAGACCTTATTACTACGGAAGATCCAGATCAGGTGTTGATGGATTTCTTAGAAACTACCTATGTAGCAGCAGCTAAAACGGGTGACTGGGACAGAAAAGCATTGGAGCGCTGATGAGGAAGTGCATCATTACTATTTTTCTTATCGTTGTCTATTTAGGCTATTCGTTTGCTCAAGAGCAAACCTCAATACTGTTTATTGGCAACAGCCTCACCTACTCCAATAACTTACCGCAATTGGTAAAGGATGAAGCTTTAAAAAGCGGACATGAAGTTATCACTGAAATGGTTGCCAAACCAAATTACGCACTAATGGACCATTGGGCAGATGGAGAAATACAAAAGTTAATGCGTATCAATAATTATGATTATGTGGTTATTCAACAGGGCCCGTCATCACAGGCATATGGCCGCCAACTATTGATAGATTACACTCAAAAACTGTCAGAGTTGTGTGAGAAATATGATTGCCAATTAGCCATTTTTATGGTTTGGCCTTCACGAACATATTACCACACCTTCGATGGTGTAATTGAAAGCCATAAACTTGCAGCCGAAGCAACTGATGCCTTATTATGCCCCGTAGGTGAAAAGTGGAAGGCACACTTTGATAGTACCAAAAACTTCGACTACTACGGGCCTGATGACTTTCACCCGTCACAGAAAGGAAGCACCAAAGCTGCCAGGGTGATTGTAGAAACACTTTTTGAGCATGAATGAGTTTTTAATAATGACTATATCGGGTGGTGGATTAATAGTCGTGGGCGCTTATTTATGGGATCGAGGGAGTTACCTTATTGCTAATGGCAAGAAAGCCAAAGCCGTAATTTTCAAAAACATTAGAAAGCAATCTAATATTTATTATCCTGTAGTTAGGTTCCTCACTGCTGAAAAGGAATGGATTACTCAACAGCTCAATTTTGGTTATAACCCACCACTAGATGAAGGCACAAAAGTTACGGTTCTTTACGATCCTGATGATCCTACTCACGTTGAAATTGCTAAACCATTTCAACTTGAAATACTACCGAGATTGATAGTGGCAGTTGGAGTAATACTACTGACAACAGGTACCCTCGGATATCTTGAATTTCTATAATTCCGGATTTAGTATGTAACATCATCCAGACTTCATCGTCTTAGGTTTTTAAGAAATCAAAATCAACATGTCGCAACTCCAAAAGTACGGTGGACTGGCCGCCATTTCTGAAGCACTAATTTACCTTACGCTCTTTGTAATTTATGGTGCCATACTGCAGTTTCCATCAGGTGAATCCGCAACGGCACAAATGCAATTTCTTAGCGGTAATCAAACACTAATTACGTTTTCTAATGTATTAGGCTATGTTATTTTCGGATTCTTGTTATCCGTACTTACACTGGCTTTGTATAAACGGCTAAAGCCTCACGCACATTCATTGGCTCAGCTTTCAGCAGTGTTTGGGTTTATCTGGGTGGCCATCATTATTGCCAGTGGCATGATAGCCAATGTAGGTCTTGATAAAGCTTTAGCCAATGCCGACCCGACTCAAGGCTATGAACTATGGCGCTTTGTGAGTGTAATTGCAGAAGGACTTGGAGGGGGCAATGAGATCGTTGGAGGTGTTTGGGTACTACTGCTAAGTTTTGCTGGTATGAAAGATCCGAATTTTTCCAGACCAGTCATTTGGTTAGGTTTTTTGGTAGGGACCGCTGGTGTGCTTACTATATATCCAACTGAAGTCATCAAGATTGTTTTTGGTCTCAGTCAAATTGTATGGTTCATATGGCTGGGGGTGTCTATGCTGAGAAACAAACGATCGGTTTAACTATCCAATCACCCATTGTTTGCCGTTAATGTCAAAATGATAATTGCAAATTGGCAAGAGTTAGTAATCTTTGCAGCATGAAGGATTTGCGAATTATCTACATGGGTACACCGGAGTTTGCGGTACCAAGTTTCGAAATTTTAGTAGAAAATGGTTTTAACGTTGTGGCTGTAATTACGGCTCCGGACAAACCAAAAGGCCGTGGACAGAAATTAGCAACTTCACCCGTTAAAGATGCTGCTGTGAAGCACAATGTGCCTGTACTTCAACCTACGAACCTCAAAGACCCTTCATTCATAGAAGAACTCAATTCATATAATGCCAACCTGCAAATTGTTGTAGCATTTAGAATGCTGCCTGTTGCTGTGTGGGATATGCCCGAAATAGGTACGTTTAACCTCCACGCCTCATTGCTGCCACAATACCGTGGGGCAGCACCGATCAATTGGGCGATAATCAACGGTGAGAAAGAAACCGGAGTAACCACCTTCTTTCTCAAGCATAAAATCGATACCGGAAATATCATCTTTCAGGAAAAAGAAACCATCAAAGAAGATGACACCGTGGGGGACTTATACGCCAGGTTGATGGATAAAGGCTCGAAGTTGGTATTAAAGACGGTTGAAGCGATAGCTGCTGAAGACTATCCTCAAATACCGCAGCATGAAGACCAGGTAATAAATGAAGCTCCTAAGATTTTTAGAGAAACCTGTGAAATCAACTGGGAGCAACCTACACAAAAAGTGTATGATTTCATCCGAGGGCTATCTCCCTACCCTGCCGCATGGACAATGCTGAATGACAAAAACCTGAAGCTTTTTAAAGTCACCAAATCTGATGATAAGGGAGAAGCAGGCCAATACACAACCGATAATAAGACCTACCTGAAGTTTTTTACAACAGATGGCGCCATTGAGGTACACGAACTTCAACTGCAAGGCAAAAAACGCATGAAAATCGATGAGTTTTTAAGAGGGAACACCTTGTAGATTTTAGATTTTGAGATTTTAGATTTGTGTATTTGGCCTTGAAGAAATGGCGTAAAATATTCAGGAACACAGCCTAAAAAAACAATCCTGTCCGAACGTAGTGAGTTTGATTGTTTTTAGCGTAGTGAGTGAATATTTAGCCTAATTTCTTCATAGCCTTGACTTTTTTTGTGGAGCCTGTCCTGTAAGGATCTGTGTCAAGACAAAAAATGAAAATGTAGTGGGTAGCAATTTTGAGCATATGACTTACTACATAAGACTTGCAACTTACTACCTAGGGCTTACGACTAACAACTAATTACCTCACAACTCTCAGCTTCCCATCAACTTTGGCGACAAATATTTTCATCGATGAATAGCTATCTTCCGACTCCTGATAATAGATCAAAGGCTTGCCATCTTTCTGAGTGAGCTCCCACACTTTACCATCACAATACGAAACGGGTACAATTTCCTCCCGTGATACACCTTGCCATGGTGTTGCAAAAATATTAGACTGCAAGACCTGCTTCATGTTCTCATACATAATGTTAGCATCTACAGAAAATGCTTTGGCAGTATCTTCAAGCTTTGGAGTCATCTCCTCAATAAGTCTTTTTGACTTTTTTAGTTTAATAAGACTGTGTATTTTCAGTGCATAATCCTTTAAGGCTTCCTCATCGTTTAAAACAGGTACTGATTGAATGCTTGCGCTGTAGTCAAACCGCTCGTTGTCAAACTCATATGTTTTTATAGTTGGCTCTTCCATCTTAAACTCAAATTGAAGTTGACCTTCTCGATTATCATCAGTAGAGACCATTTCACCACCACCATAGGTTGATATACCACCGCTTACAAAAGCATTATCACCTAATGGCTTAGCCACAATTTTAAGTACGTTGTTTTCTCCTACCAAAGCCAGATTTACTGGTGTTTGATTGGAGATCATTCCCTCGCTATCAATATCATAGACAGGAAATCCGTTGAGGTAACAACTCACTTCGGCATTAGCAGAAGATACCTTGAGATAATGGAAAAGCTGTTCTTCATTTTGTGCCATAGCACTGCAGGAGACCAGAATTAGAATCGAGATTACGCTTTTAACCTTCATAGAAATCAATATACGGATTTTATTAATTTCTGTGAATACAAAATTTGGGCCAATAGTTTAAAGTTTTTCGATTGAGTGCTTATACATTCTGAAAAAAAGAAAAGGTAAGAAGCCGAAACCAAAAACAAGAAAACTTAAACCTAATACAACATTAGCCCCCATCAAATGACCAATTTTCATCCATGATGCCAACATAAATAGTATCAGTGACAATGCCCCAAGCATATATTTCATTTTTTGAGACATGGCGCCTACTGCCTTTTCTTTAAACTTATTAATCAGTATTAAAGGAATAAAAATAAAGGCAAGTCCAGTGCCACCCGATAGCATAAGAATCATTGCTAAAGGCAAGTGCATTAACTTAAAGAATAAACCAATTGTAAATGCAAGTGCAAATACAAATCCCGTAATGTAAGTAAACCGTTTCATAGTCATTATTTTATTATAGTTCAGTAAAAAGAGTGTTTCATAGTGTATTTCAGCAAAACCATTCGGTGCTGTTTGTTGAAAAGCTTTTTGATAAGCCGCCTCAAATGAGGAATCATTTTTATTCATTTCGATCTCAATCAAGCAACACATATGGTCAAGCAAATCGTCTTTGAGCGATGTGTGTTTAGCCATAGCTTTATCTAGCTCAGCGGCAACAAAATCAACCTGTTGTTCTGATATCATGAGTTAAACCCCAGTTTATATTCATTAAAAATCACCTGCTGCATAGTCTTGATAAAGTCTCTCAATTCAATCAGGTGCTGTTCTTTTTCCAACTTACCCTGAGTAGTTAAGAAGTAATACTTCCTTACCCTTTTACCTATCTTCTGCTCCTCAAATCCTAACAAGCCTTGTTTTAGTAGCTTATGCAATGCAGGATACAACGAACCGTCTTTCAACAAAATTTTACCATCGGTCTGCTCCTTCACCCTTTGAGAAATTTCATAACCATACATTTTATCGTTGTTAGCCAATAGGTTTAAAATAATCGTATCGATGGTGCCTTTTAATAATTCTTTAGAATACATAGAACAATAATACATAGATATATGATGTATTACAATACAATGTAAAAAATATTTATTCATATTAGGCCCAAACCATCACTCAAACGGCTTATTTTACTTAGTTTTAAAGTTTCACTACTAAATTTTTTGCACGATGCAGATATCCATGATAGCCGCTGTAGCGGAGAACTTTGTAATTGGTAAGGACAATGACTTAGTTTGGCGACTGCCAGATGATATGAAGTTTTTCATGCAAAAAACAACGGGGCATCATGTGATCATGGGTAGAAAGAATTTTGAATCATTGCCGCCTAAATACCGTCCTTTACCGAATAGAACGAACATCATCATTACCAGACAGGAGCATTACAAAGCAGAAGGCGCTCATGTTGTGAATAGTTTGCAGGAAGCTTTGGTAATTGCCCATAAAAATGACGAACCCGAGACCTTCATTATTGGAGGTGGTGAAATCTATAAACTAGGACTGGATATTGCAGACACCATGTACATCACAGAAATACACGAGAAATTTGATGGTGATGCCTTCTTTCCTGAATTTGACAAATCTAAATGGAATGAAATTGAGCGAATCCCTCATTCGGTTGATGAAAAGCACAAACATCCATTTGATTTCGTGACTTATAAGAAAAAATTGGCTTACTAAAAGTAACCACAAGCCCACAAAAGGGACTTTCTATAGTTTTGTTGTAACTTGACATCAACCTGTAAATACTAAAGTGTCATGCGCAATTTTAAAAAAAAGGTAGTTTGGATCACGGGTGCTTCTTCAGGCATTGGCGAAGCTTTGGCTTACGAATTGTCTCATAAAGGCGCCAAACTGATCATCTCGGCAAGAAGAGAAGCTGAACTACTAAGGGTAAAAGAAAGTTGCACCAACCCAAATGAAGTGGCTGTTCTGCCTATTGATCTAGCCTTTACTGACACCTTAAAGCTGGCAGTAGAGTCAGCGATTTTAATTTATGGTCATATCGATATTCTGGTGAACAACGGTGGTATAAGTCAACGCTCTTTGGCGAGCGAGACGAGCCTCGAGGTTGACAAAAAGCTTATGGATGTAAACTATTTTGGTAGTATTGGTCTTACCAAAGCGTTGATTCCACATTTTTTAGAAAGAAAAAGTGGCCAATTTGTAACTGTGACGAGTCTGGTAGGGAAATTTGGCACTCCCTACCGATCGGGGTATGCGGCCTCAAAACATGCACTACATGGCTTTTTCGATGCCCTGAGAGCTGAGTTATGGTCTAACGGCATTATAGTGACTATGATTTGCCCAGGTTTTATAAAAACAAATGTTTCTATTAACGCACTTACTGAAAAAGGTGAAAAGCTCAATCAAATGGATGAAGCACAGGCCAAAGGCATGAGTGCCGCAAAGTGCGCGCGTAAAATAGCCCGGGCCATAAGAAGACAAAAACGAGAAGTCTACATCGGTGGAAAGGAAGTATATGGCGTATACCTTAAACGCTTCTTTCCAGCACTATTTGCCCGCATATTGAGAAAGGCAAAGGTGAGGTAATTTAGACCTCAATCACATCTTTTCTTAATAGGCTTCTGTAATTCTCATCGATTTGTGTCATAGGTAAAGAATACATTTTCGGATTATCGTCTGACGTTAACTCTTTAATCTTTTTTTCTACCCTTGAATACAATAGGGCCTTAGTTTTGATCAGTAAAAGTACTTCCTGGTGCTCTTCAACCTTTCCATCAACATAGCTAAATGATTTAAGCATTGGCAATTCATCAATGCTATTACATAATCTTGATTCAATAAGGGCATGGGAAATTCTCGTGCCTTCGGTCTGATTTTTTGTTTTATATAGTATGACGATCATGGTATTAAGTTTAGTTAAAACCTAAATTTTCTACTCCAGCTGCCCAATATAGCTGAGCAAGTAACTTCTTATAACGGGCATTTTCTTTTACAAGCTTATACTGGCTATTCAACAGTTTATCGAGTTGCCCATTTAGCTTAAAGAGATCACTCTCACCGTTAGCCAGGTTCAATCTCTCTGCATCAACTAAAAGCTGATAATTCTGTACCATAGCACTTTGTTGTGAAATAAGTGCTGCTGTGTTGATCAACTCGGTGTAACTGGCTCTTATTTCATTCAAAATTTTTAATGTACTGAGGTCTTGTTTGAGCTTGTTTTCCTGAAGCTTTATATTCACTTGCTGCACTTTTGCACGCTCCTTCCTCAAAAAAATGGGGATTTCAAAACCCAGCCCCAGCTGGTAATTTTCATTAAATGAAGGATTCACAAATTCTCCTTCCGGGTCAAGAGGCTGATCGAGCATTCTATATTTAAGATCCAGTTTTGGCTTTAGTTGTTCAGTCGCTAATCTCCTGTTGACCTCTAGTGAACTGGCCTCAATCCTGAGCTTTTGCAATGACGGGTGATTTCGCTCCGCTCGTTGGAGAAGCCCGGATAATGCCTCATCTTCAGGAAGGGTTACAACTACCTGCTCCGGAACAACTCCTGTATTTAATTCCAGCGGGTTGCCCTCAGCGTCCCACAGAAAAGTGGATAGCTTAAGTTTTGCCTTTTGCAACTTGGTAAGTGCTTCTATTTGCTCTGCTTGTCTGGTAAGTAAGTTGGTTTTGGCCTGCACTGTATCGATGGCCGCAACTTCACCATATTCAAAAGCCATTTTTGTTCTGTCAAATATATCTTGAGAAAGCAAAATGCTCTCATTGACTACCTCAAACTGATAATGTGCAGTGTACCATTCCCAGTAAACCATAGCAGCCTCGAGCAATAGCTCGTTGAGCAAAAACACCTGCTGCGCTTCTGCCATATCACTAAATAATTGGGCTTGTTGCAAAGCTGCTCTACGGTCATCAATGAACAATCCACGACCTAAAGAAACAGTAACCCCGGCCGATACCTGTTGGTTTTCAGTGGCATCAGAAATATAGTTCTCCGGATTTAGAAATTCTCCCTGACGCTGACTAAAGCCAACTTCAGGCGTTATTCCCAACCAGGTAGGTATTTTGAGATCTGCACCTATTTTGTCATAATAAGTTTTGTTGTCAAACGATTTTTTCTCCCAGTCCAATACCACTTTAGGGTCAAACCCTCCACGTGCAAGACGTACTTCTGCAGCTGCTGACTCTGACAGCAACGCTACTTGCTTTGCTACGGGATGGTGTTGAATTACCCATTGATAGTACGTGTCAAATGCGACAGAAGCAGAATCTGAAACTTGAGACCATCCGAGATAAGGAAGAAGTATCAATATGGTTAATAACTGCCTCATTTCTTTTGAGAATTTGTGTCCTCATCTTCCGGGCTTTCATACAAACTTGGAGGGAAACCATTAAGCTGACGCCATATTTCGTACCATACAGGCACATCATCAAGCATGATCCAACCTTTGGCACCAGACCCAAGCCGAATCTGCTCTGGCCATACCTCATCTTCTCCCCCTGGTACTATCAACACCCGAAACTGACCTGCTTTACTATTGACGCGATCTATCACCTTTACTATGCCTCCAAATGTACCTACCGAAACACTGGGCCACCCGGAAAACTGTAACGCAGGCCACCCGTCAAACTCAATACGAGCCTCTCGTCCCACAGATAAGAATGCCACATCCATCGCCTGTACATACAATTCTACAGCCATATCAGGATTAGCAGGCATAATAGTAGCTACAGCCTCGCCTTCTTTTATAGTTTCTCCAATACCAGCTTTTATGGCCTTCACAAGATAGCCAGATTGAGGTGCTACGATTTGATACTGATCGTTTCTAATTTGCATATTAGCGTACTCATTCCGCAGCTTACTCAAGCCTGCCTGTGCCTCATATAGTTGTGAAAGAGTAGCATTCAGATTAGATTCTGCTTTACTGATTTTATCCTGATAATCTGCCTCCGTACCGGCTATATTTACTCTCACATTTATTAATTCCGTTTTCGTCTCCAGCCATTTATTCTCTGCAGACACCACCTTCATCTTAGTCTCCTGAAATTTCGATTCTATTTCCTGAAATTTTGTAAGTGCTATGTTACCAGCTTCATAGAGCACTTTGTTACGCTTATACTGATTTTCCATGTTAGCAAATCGCACTTGTTCAGCCTCAAAATCGATGCTATCTGAAGCCACCTTCAATTTGATTTGCGTAAACTTATTTTTCGCTTGCTGCAGCTTTATAGCAGCTACCTCTCTAAGTGCTTTAATTTGATTTCTGAGGGCATCTGCTTTGGCCTGGTAAGCAACTATACCCTGCTTCTTAGCTTCTAATTGCTCTTCAAGCCTCGAAAGCAAGGCCGGATCAAAGTATTTATCTTTGATCTCTGACAATGTAAGAATGGTATCTCCCTGGTTGATGTACTGGCCTTCAACAATATGCCAACTACTTATACGACCTGCAATGGCCGACTCGATAGATTGCGGACGGTTTTTAGGCGAAAATGCTGTCACTTCTCCTTTGCCTCGGATATTTTGCTGCCACGGTAAAAATAAACCAAGTATAAACACGGCACCTAAGCCCATCAGCCACTTTGCTAATACCTTACCAGCTGAAGGAGTTTTTAAGGTCTTTAGTGTATAAAGCTGGTCGCTACTCAAATTTTTATTCATCTGCTCCATGGCTTAAATGATTATATTTTTGAGTTCCCCTAATCGTTTCAAGTCTTCAAAGCTTCCCTGATTTCTAATTGTTCCTCGATCCATAAGTATTAGACGATCGCAGGCTTCCATGATAACAGGATCGTTAGAAACTACAAGTAAGGTCCATTGATGATCATCTTGTGTTAACAAACTGATTAAGCGATTCTTTTCGTTTCTGGAAAAACCTGTGAAGTAATCATTCAAAATAAGCATCCGCGGTTTTTTTGCCAGGCATCGCGCAAGTATTATTTTGTTTACCAATGTGGTTGATAAACCTTTCCCTCCACTTACCATTTGCGTGCTAAGTCCATCCGGCATAGCATTTAATTCATCTCCAATTTCCAGCATATTGATAGCATCGATTGCGACATCAGGATCAGCATGTGGTTTGCCAACGAGGATATTTTCTAATATAGTACCTTCGAATATATCTTCCTGAGATACGTTTTTTCCTATTTTATCTCGCAAGTTGCTTAAGTCAAGGTCTCTCAGTGAGTAACCATCAATGGTCACCACCCCTTCATAGTTGGTGTGCAAACCTGACAATGTATTTATCAAGATGGTTTTGCCTGAACCCCCAACGCCTGATATGCAAACACTCTCTCCGGATAAAATATTGAGATCAATATTGCGCAGTATATAATTGTCGTCACCTGGAAACTTATAGCTGAGACCTTTGGCCTGAACTGCAAAACCATGTTGATTCTTTGCCTTTAGGTCGAGGCCACCCGTGCGCTCAAGTGGCAGATCAGTAACATTGGCAATTTTGTCTACAGCCGTGAGCATATCATAAACAACATCCATATACATGATGATCTTTTCTACAGAACTTAACGTGAGAATAATTATCACTTCTGAGGCAACAAACTGACCCAAAGTGATCTCTCTTTGAACGACTAACACGGTACCAATGATTAATAAACCACCGGTAACCAGTGCCTTAAATATGAGTACGTAGGTATATTGCCCAATTAACACATTGAAATGCGCCTTTCTATTTTTTAAATAATTATTGACGTTGAAGTCTGTCTTTTTCAACGGCAGATTAGTATTCCCTGACAGCTTGAATGAGTTAATGGTTCGGGCCACTTCTTCTAACCAATACACGACCTTATACTTATATTTTGATTCAAGAATGGAAGACCTCAATCCCTGAGGACCGGTAAGGTAGAAAATAACGGTAAGTGAGCTAAGCAATATGATTCCGAACAAGACAAAAAACGGATGATAGAATGAAAGTAATACCAGTCCAAATAAAATCTGAATGACACCCGAGGATAGGTCTATCAATAATTTGGGAAGCCCTTTTTGAATGGTAAGTACATCAAAAAATCGGTTCATCAACTCAGGAGCATAGTACTGCTGTAGTGCCTCCACTTTCATCCGTGGCACCCTAAATGCAAATTCGAATGCTGCTTTGGTAAATACTCTTCTTTGAAGGTACTCAACAAGTGTAATTTGCATCACTTGTAAGCCTCCGGCCGCCAACACACCAGCTATTACAAATGCAATCAGAACATATACTGAGCTAAAAAACACCCCCCCTGAGATTAAACTCACAGTTGCCTGAATGCCTAATGGCAGTGTCAGACTTATTAACCCAATTAAAATAGCGTAAACATAGATATAGAATATATCCTTTTTTTCTTCTGAAAGCAGCCGGATCAGGCGCTGTATGGGTGTAAGTTTCTTTTGAGCATCTTCCTGATCAGGGTCTTCGCTCACCAGGCTCTTGTAGCTAAAAACACCCATAAAATCAACTTTATTTTCAATGTTGAGGTGCAACTGGGGTATTTCATTAATACCCATCTCTATGTCATAAGCCTCATCATTTGTGAAGTGTATTACTCTCAGACTATTTTTCTTTCTGTAAAAAATTACCGGAGACCACCCCTGTTCTTTCTTTTCAAAAGCAACTATCGGTATGTGTACTTCAGTCAAAAACTCTTTGAATCGCTGAGGAGAAAGGCTGTTGTCTAAATATATGATGTTTTGTCTATTCGCTTCCTCCATAAGGTCGCGCTTAAATTCTTCCACTTCGCTGTCTTCATAGGTGCGGTTCAGAGATTCTAATGCAAGTAAAGGAGCACCATCTACATCTTGCCCTAAAAGACCTGCCGATTGACGAATAATGGCTGTTATCTGTGTACTATGCATCATTTTTTTGGTTTATGGCACTAAATACCAAATGAGTTAAAAATTTTGTGTTTTGCTCATCTATTTTTGAGTCATTTCTGTCAAGTTCGGTCAGCGCAGGTAAGTGCCTGGCAAAAAACACCTGCTGATGCGCTGCTTCCAGCATGGTACTGATTAGTGAATGAGAAAAACGATAGTCAGGATTAATCTCCTGCACAAAGGAAGCTATCAGTTTACAAAGAGACTTAAACCCTCTAAACAACCCATCGTTATTTTCTTCGTCAACTTGCTTAGTATGATAAACTTTGTCTGACTCAGCCACTACAATCCTACTCAATACCACCTCATCAATATCCGGAAAGGAGCTATCATGCTGCTTTTGCATAGCTACCAGTTCAATAGCCACTTTAAGTTTTTCTTTAGGATCTTTAATATTTTGGGTGCTAAAATCAATTTTATACTCTAACCAACTCCAATACCATGAGATAAGATAAATTAATAATCGATGTTTATTTTCAAAATATCTATATACTGACGCCTCGGTAGAACCAATATGCTTCGCCAGTTTTTTGAAAGTAAACTGTTCAATACCCAACTCATCAATCATAAGTATGCTTTCGCGCACCATTTTTCTGCCCAAAGAAGTATCCTGGGGTTCGCGTAAGAACAGCTTTTTATTCATTAGCAACTTTAGTACAGCCATTTGCTCAAAATTTGTTGGTATTACTATCACAGTTAATAGTATTGCTATCATATAACTCAAAACGAGTTAAAAGGTTTTACCTCTATGAAAAAAATTATCTAATTATGAAATAATACAGCGCAATATGACATTCACACCCTTTTCTTTAAGGTCTATCACCCATCCTATTCGTTCATGCTGTAACTATGAGTAACCCAACTACTCATTAAACCTGACATCATGAAAGTCACTTAATGGTGCCAGCTATATTGATGATTTTATTGTAAGTTAGCTGCCGATATGGAAATCTCCTGGATAGATGCATTGATCCTCGTGGTTGTGGGTTTCGGTGCAGGTTTTCTCAACGTATTGGCAGGTGGTGGCTCGCTCATAAGCCTACCAATATTAATATTTTTAGGCTTGCCGACCCCTGTAGCTAATGCTTCAAACCGCCTGGGTATCATAGCTCAGAACATTTTTGCAGTAGCTGGCTTCCAGTCTAAAGGAATCAATGCTTTTCCCTACAGCCTTTATATAGCAGGTTCAGCACTTGTAGGGGCTATTATTGGCGCCAAAATTTCAGTAGATCTGGAAGATGAATTGTTTAACAGGATCATTGCGATCATCATGATAGGCGTGGTACTGATCACCATATTTAAACCAATAAAAACCGACCAGTCAACAGCAGAAAAGCTTGATACAAAATCTATGATTATCGGATGTATCACCTTCTTTTTTATTGGCATTTATGGTGGCTTTATTCAGGCTGGTGTGGGTTTTCTCATAATAGCAGCACTCACTAATATCAATGGTTTCAGTTTAGTAAAGACCAACAGTGCTAAGGTTTTTGTAGCATTGATTTATACCCTGTCAGCGGTTGGTGTATTTATCTATGAAGATGTAATCAACTGGGAGTATGGTCTTATTTTGGCTGCTGGTACCGCCACTGGTGGTTGGGTAGCCAGCCGATGGTCAGTAGCCAAAGGCGACAAATGGGTCAAAAGATTTTTAGTTGTTGCTGTCACAGGTCTCGCCATTAAACTCTGGTTTTTCTAGTAAAATTCCGTTTAAAGTTCCAAAAGTTTACTTATGATTTATATCATCTGCAGCATTGCTTGATGTCATGCGGTGAATAACTTTTATCGGGCACTTTAGTAAACAAAAAAGACCATGAAAACAGAAATCGAATTTGTAGACATTGCCAGGAACAATGAGCTGGAGGGCCAAATTAACAAAGAGATAAGCAAACTAAATACACGATACATCTGGTTGACACATGCGATAGTTTATCTCAAACTTGACAAAGGTATAGACAAAGACCATGTCGTGGAGCTTGAATTCCGAATGCCGGGTAATCCTATTTTTGTGAAGGAGAAAGCCAGCAAATTTAGTTTTGCCATTACAAAAGCATTTAATGTGATGCATCGCCAATTAGAAAAACGAAAGGTGCAATTGTATCAGCATTAGTTGCTACACATGTATATTGAGGTAAAGCTCGAAGCAGCCTGTAGGACTTAGGCTTCGGACAATACCATATTCTTTCTCACCTGATAAAGTAAGATCACACCCACGATAATTGTGGGTATAGATAGTATCAGACTCACAAACGACAAAATAAATGTGATCAGACATGTGGCCATGGCAATCTCCAATACTCCTGCAATTAGCGCAATATCGCCAATCTTGGATCGCGACATCACCAGGCTTGCACCAAAGAATACACCACCAATCGCAAAGAAAATAAGCTCAAGAAAAACCAACTCAGGCCCATCAATAGCGGTAACATAGAGCGAGGTAATATCTGCCAGTCCGGCAATTATGTATATGATACCAAAAGTTACAGTAGCATATTTGAGAATCTCCAGTTTGTAATGACTCGCAGCTATCCAGAAACCGACTAAAAAGGCGACAGCAGATAATACTGAAATGACCTTCACAATGATGTATAGACTATTGTCGAACGATGTCTGATGGTAGACTGGATAATCCATAACTCTTAGGTATTCCATCACACCCTCGGGTATTCCAATAAGAAAATAGATGATTCCACCTACGATAGCCAGCTGTAACCAGTTTTTATAGCGCTTCAACTGACTACCATCAGTACCAGCATCATCATTTACAAAATTTGTAAAGTCATAATCCAGGGCGTTAAAAATTGTTTTAATCGTATAGCTCCTGGGCGTTACATCACCAGACTCTATTCGTTGGATGGTTCTTACGCTAATGTTGCATTTCTCTACAAGTTCCTCTTGCGTGAGCCCTTGCGTTTGTCTCAGTTGGGCAATGTGTTTGCCGAGTTGTGGTTGTTTCATCTTAAATATGTTTGCTTCCTGAGACAAAAGACGTAAAAGGTTATAGTGTGGACAATGAATCAGGTTGAATTAAACCCGACATTTAGCCGCCAATATAAGTATAATGCGGTTTTCACACTAGAAAAAGGGTTTTTATCGGACGTTTATTTTGGCATTATTTATCATATTTTAGCAATCATGAAAGTCGCCATTGCACAGATTCCACGAAATCCATATGCTCATAAAGAAAATATGCAAGCACACCTGCATGCTTGTAGACAAGCTGGCGAACAAGCAGCCGATCTAATTTTGTTTCCAGAACTATCGCTCACAGGTTATAATTTGTCTGACTCCGAAATGCAGGCTTTCACTTTAGACGATCCCAGACTAATTCCTTTACAAGTTCTTGCCGATAAATACAACTTGACCATTATCGCGGGGGCACCAGTCCGGCATACGGATCAATTGCTATTAGCCTCACTTATCTTGAGCCCTGGGCAACCGATCAGTTGCTATTCCAAGCAGCACCTGCATGGTGAGGAGCAAAAATATTTTGAGACAGCCCCCGACTTGAACCCTTTGCTGGTTATTAGTGGTGAAAAAATTGCCCTGTCTATTTGTGCGGATATCAATTATCCCGAACATTCCAAAGCGGCTAAGCAACGTGACGCTACTGTCTATCTTTCGAGTATATATTTTGAAAGTTATGAAATGGATAAGGCATATCGACTGTTAGCTGCACATGCTAAAGCAAACCAAATGAAAGTTTTAATGGCCAATTTTACAGGCACAGCCGATGGCCATACTGCCGGAGGCAAAAGCGGCTGGTGGAACCAAGATGGCAAGTTAATGCAAAGCCTTTCACCAACTGAACCTGATTTGGTTGTAGTTGATATATAGGCCGTTTTCAGGTTGACCATAAAGTCGTGCCACCACTTGGAGTGGTGGCACGACTAGTAACATTCAGGAGTTTTTACACCCTCAGAGTCACCTGCAAGGGACTCTGAGTAGATAAAAGGAAGCCATCTCAAACAACACAAGTCCATTCCAACCTCGATTGATTCACCGGGTGACTCAGAGTCACCCGGTGAATGTCAATTACAAAAATTTTAGGACCTATAAAGTCATAGTTAACCACCATAATCTTGCCTCAGCAAGCTTAAGGCCAATGTGTCAGGTAAATGTCGGGTCAAAGTAACCATAATTTTTCGCCAGAATTCTTACTCAATACGTATGCTTGCCTAAACAACTTTAAATAAAATGTGGAAAAAAGTACTCTTAATTTTAGTCGCTATTGTTATAGCGCTTTTTGTTTTCTTTGAAAATTACATAGCACCCATTCCCGACAATCATGGCCAACTTCAGACTACGCTCTACCTGGGCGATGGCCCAAATCAACCTTTGATTGTAGCCTTTGGTGGTGGCGAAGGTGGCAATGCCTGGACCAGCGATCGATGGTCAAAGACGCGCCAACAATTTTTAGATGAAGGATATGCATTGCTTACTGTAGGCTATTTTGATATGAAGAATACGCCTGCATCATTGGATCGAATATCATTAAATGCGGTTTACGACACCATCATGCAGCAAGCACTCAATAACCCACAAATTGATGCTCCAAAAATCGCACTATTAGGTGCCTCTAAAGGAGCAGAATTGATTCTGAATCTGGCAAGTAGATATAATGAGTTTGATGCTGTCGTGGCGATGGTTCCCTCTCATGTTAGTTTTCCTGCTATTACCATTATGGCGAATACCTCCTCTTGGCATTATAACAATGAAGAGGTACCGTTTGTACCTGCTCCCTGGAGCACGGTTGGACCAGCCCTCAAAGGTGACTTATATACAGCTCATCAATTAATGCTTAAAGATGAAGACGCGGTAAGAAAAGCTGCTATTCCCGTTGAGAAAATCAACGGGCCTATATTTTTACTCTCTGCACAAAATGATGAGCAATGGCCTTCATCTTATATGTCTGAACAATTGATAAAAAGGCTTGATAGTGCCAGTTTCGGCCATTATTATGAGCACATGGCGGTCAAAGGTGGTCATGCCGCCCCACTACAGCATTTTGATAAAGTTTTGACGTTTCTAAATGAACATTTTAGGTGACATGTATTCACGTCATCCCGCAGGGTTCTTAACCACCCTAACCTGGATTGATTCACCGGGTGAATGTTAATTACAAAAGGGTCTCTCCCCTATAATCCCCTCAAGGGGATACAGTAACGGAACAAGATAAACGAAACAATGGTCAGTCTGAGGCACTCGAAGTCATCTCAAACGACACTAGTCATCCCCGAAGGAATCTTATAATCAACCCACAAGTCAAGTAATTGCGTGATCTGTGCAAATGGTGAAGATTCCTCCGCAAGCTACGGAATGACCAAAAAGAACTGATATTGCACAATAGAATACGGCCTTGCATCAATTCCGATAAAGGAATTCAATCCTTGGCAAATCATTTTGGAATCTTTTGTTTGAATCCCGCCACAAGCCGGATGAGTTTAAGATTCCAGGCAGCATCTGATTGAATTCCCGGAATTGAGGTATAGCCTTGACTTTTTTCCTTCCCCGATAGTCTTCGGGGCAGGCTTTTTTGTGTCAAGACAAAAAGAAGAGTAATCTAAATATTCAACAGATTGCTTCGTCATGCTTCCTCGCAATAACCAGTAGAGACTGAGATTCTTCGGACTCCTTTGGTCGTCCTACCGATGACGTGTTTGAAAGTTTATTGAAAATCCTCCCTCTGACTCCCTCCAAAGGGAGAAAGAATCGGCTTCAATCACGTCATCTTGATTTGTACGTTTGAAAAAAGTTACTTCTCTGAATGACGACCAAAATTAAGAACCCTTAACCTTAAAACCCTTATAAAACAAAACACCCGCTGCGGAACCTGGCCTCAGCGGGTGAATCGTTGTCTATAGTTGGCTTTAATTGATACAAGTGTACGGTGTAGTTGGCAAAACGTAAACTCCAGGTAGACTAAACGTCTCTTTCACCGTTGAATTGCATAATACCAAGATGAGCAAAAACTGCTACTAAAAACAATCTAAACAGACCTAAAACTTACATCTGTACATAAATCATACATTCTCAACAACCACAAAATACCCTTATATTATTAATCGGATATTAATTTTAGTTAAAGAAAGGTGCGATACCTTACCTCCATCATTATTAACCTGTTGCCCGTCTAAAAAGTCATCTTTTCAGGCTCATTCACCGTATAAGCTCATGTATCAATACGGCTCGAATTGCGACTATTAAACATACTTTGGATATGGCTGGCGTGCAACACTGCATTAGCGCAAGTCAATTTCTACGCTCAGCTGGCTGACTCAGCCCTTACCCTCACCTACCAGCAGGTACAATACGACCCCACCTACTTTAGCCTGGACTACCCCAATGGCGATGTGCCTGCCGACAAAGGCGTGTGCACCGATGTGGTCATTCGGGCGTACCGAAAGCTGGGCATAGACTTGCAAAAAGAAGTGCATGAAGACATGAGAGCCCATTTTAGCCTATACCCCAACCACTGGGGCCTCACCCGACCCGACAAAAACATTGACCACAGGCGTGTACCCAACCTGATGGTCTATTTCAAACGCCATGGCCAAGTGAAAAGCATCAGCCAGGACGCGGCAGACTACCAGCCCGGAGACATCGTTTGCTGGCAGCTGCAAGGTGGTATGACACACATAGGCATCGTATCACACAAAAAATCAGCTATAAATAATACCCCATTGATCATACATAACATTGGTGCCGGACAGGTAATAGAAAACATGCTTTTTGATTACCCTATTATCGGGCACTATAGTTTTAATCCACGATAAATTGCTACCAACTATGAACCATACCCGCCAACTCATCTATACAGTGTTCTTTTTACTCACCAGCACATTAGCCACCGCTCAGGACGCGTGGACACCAAAGCAGCAACAGATTATTAAAGCCATAGCAGGTTTATCTGCAACCACCACTCCCGAGGGCAAAGGTGCCGATGCGTATGGAGAGTTTCTGGCCGATGACTTTAGCCGCTGGACGGTAGGCAGTGAGGTGACCAACACCAAACTTGACTGGATTGAGGGCATCAGGGAATGGTTTACCGATGGGTGGCGTGTAGCAGATCGACAGCAGGATATTTTGGAAATAGCCATTATCAATGACCTGGCGCATGTGCGCAGAAATGTAACGGAGACCTATGTCGGCCCCAAAGGCGATACCTCCTCCTCCAAAGCTGCCCTCGCAGAGCTTTGGATGTATCAAAACAACCGCTGGTTGCTCTACCGGGTAAATGTACACCCGATACCTGTGGATAAATAAAAGTAGACCCACCACCTTATCGCATGTATAATATATTAACCAAGTATTTCATTGTAAATTATCAATTATGAAATTAAAGCTATTATTAATCACATTCCTGGTCATACTTACCTGCTGCAATCCAGTACAAGAATCAGTATTGGTCGATGCAGATGGCCAAAAGTATTTAGTAAAAAAGTATGGAGAAACTTTTTGGATGACAGAGAATCTGAAGACCAAACAAGATACAGCAGGAAACCCAATAAAATACTATTTCCCAAATGGCGATTCAACAAACATCGCAACGTTTGGATTATTATATGATTTTGAAACAGCGTGCAATATTTGTCCTAATGGATGGGAGCTCCCAACCAATGAAGATTGGAAAAGATTACTTAAATCAAGTGGAGGTAATGTTGCTGGTATTTATAAGGAAAGTCAATATTGGGAAGGTGAAAACAATTCGAACAGCAGCAACTTTTCAGCAAGACCAGCGGGATTCGGAAATAATGGCGAATATGAGAATCAATTTAAGTCTAAGACATTATTTTGGTCAAACTCAAAAGAGGACGAACATTTTATTTGGACATATATTTTTGAACTTGGTAAAGACTCCATTAGAGTAGCATCTCAACATCCGACTTATGCTTTTTCAGTGAGGTGTGTTAAGTCAATAAATCCTTAAAACGAAATACAACGTGCTGAGAGCAGCTATAGCGCATACTCATTGCGTTATTGTTAATCTCTCACAGAGTGAAATTCACCTTTCTGCTGTTAACTGGATCTCTATAGGTTGGTGCGGAGTGCAGAAATGCCTTTGCGAGATTCTCTGCAGCCTACCTTTCTGGTAAGCAGGCTTGGCTCAAAACACAGAAATCATTAGCTTACATCTCAAATCAGTCCGGGATATGAAGAAAATAGACTGGTCGAACCATATTATAGTTGAAGATTTCACTACATACGCCCATTGGAGTGCAGCTTAATATGAGAATGGAAATGATTCAAATTATCCTTTAATAGATTTCCGACATATATACTCAGAGTCCTCTGGGAGTGACTCTGAGCAGGGGTAACTAACCGTGATAGTTTATTTTAAAAAAAACATCTAAATACCTTAATATCGTGAAAAATCAATCTAAATATTCTTCAGCATCAATTCCAGAAAAACTTGTACTGGAGTTTTTTGAAAGAGTTTGGCACAATCCTCACGAATTAGATGCAATTGACGAACTTATGACAGAAGATTATAGCATTACAACTGCGGGAAAGACCGTAAAGGGAAGAGCGGAGTTTAAAAAATGGGTCGGTGAATTTCAAAAGCAACTTCTTGATGCAAAAACAGAAAGTGTCGATATTTTCTCTAATGAAAAAAAAGACAAAGTGGTGTCGAGATGGGATTGCTCAGGTAGAAATAATGGACTTTTCGGACTTGATCCCGACAATCGATTTATTTCCTTTACAGGTATTGCAATATGGACAGTAAGAGATGGCCGCCTTTCTGAATGTTGGGTAGAAAGAAGTGCATATGAATTGTATCAAAACTTAATTTCTGGAAAAAAAGAAAGAGATTTTGTGTAACAGTAGTGGAATAAAACTATCGGCAACAACCTAAAAAACACTAAAATGAAAATTAAGTAAATGACAAAAATCGTTTCAAGTCCGAATTGCGGAAATTCACCGAAAATGGAGTTTTTAAAAACATTCAATATTGCCTTTGCAAAAGGTGACCTTGAGTTTATTACCCAAAGTGTAACCGATGACATCGTTTGGAATATCATTGGCGACAAAAAAATCGAAGGGAAAGAAAAATTTACCGAGGAGTTGGAAAGCATGAAATCCGCTAAAGTAAGCGAACTGGTGCTTGAGCAAATATTGTCTCACGGAAAAGAAGGAGCAGTAAACGGAATTATGAAAATGCAAGACGGCAAAAAATATGCGTTTGCCGACTTATATGTTTTTCAAGGAGCCAAGGGGACGAAAATTAAAACAATTACCTCATATGTCATAGGGGTTTAAAAAAACTGTACATACCTAACCGCTGCCTGCAAGCATAGATGAACGCCATCAGTGAACTATACAACCGAATTGAGTCGCAAAATCTCTGGGATAGAAATATCACACTCAAAAGAAACGCGTATTTAAAAGTAGCTGGCACTGTAGAGACTAACCTTTTCTACATCATTTCCGGAAGTTTGAAAGTTTCAATAATTGACGACTACCAGGAACACATCATTCGACTTGGCTATAAAAACAATTTCATTAATGCTTTAGACAGCTTTTTCACAGAAAAACCATCCGAATTCTATATTCAAGCTATTAAAAAAACAGAGCTAAAGGCTATTTCGAAACAAAATTTTCTCAGCTATATAAACCAAGACGAAGAACTGAGAAAATTATGGGATTCAATTTTAGAACAGCTTATTGTTCAGCAAATTGAACGAGAAAAAGACATTTTAATCTCTTCACCAAAAGAAAGGTATAAAAGAGTGTTGGCAAGGAGCCCACAACTATTTCAAGAGATTCCGAACAAGTACATCGCTTCTTATCTGAGAATGTCGCCCGAAACACTTTCCAGACTGAAAAAGTCTTGACTTCAATCAATGTTTTCAATTTCCAAAATTTGGACTTTTACGCCAAACAAATTTTTATGAAAACACAAGATTTAATACAGTCATTAACCGAACTGACACAGAGTAACACCAAAGAAGTACAAGCTTTTAAAGAACTACCCATTGAAAAGCTCAACCTGAAACAAGACGCGAAAAGCTGGAGTGTGCTAGAGTGTATCGAGCATTTAAATAGATACGGAGATTTTTACATTCCCGAAATCAAAAATCGCTTAGAGAAGTCTACACACAAAAAATCAGAAACCTTCAAAAGTGGAATTTTAGGAAATTACTTTGCCAAAAGTATGTTGCCAAAAGAAAAATTGAATAAAATGAAAACTTTTAAATCGATGAATCCGCTGAATAGCTCATTGGACAAAGGTGTTTTGGACAAATTCATTGCTCAACAAGAGCAGTTTTTGACATTGCTCGAAAAATCAAAAAACACCAATTTAACAAAAGTAAAAACGTCCATTTCAATAAGTAAATGGATAAAATTAAGGTTAGGTGATACATTTAGAGTGGTGATATATCATAATTTAAGGCATGTTGAACAAGCCAAAAAGATCATAAAATACCAATAGGCAATATACAGCCAACACCGCACCACTCGTTTATTCTTTGATTATTTAAGCTATATTGGCTTGATCAAATAATTACAAACATCCCAATTATGAGTTATGAATGACACTACCGTAACCGTAGCAATAGTTATTGTCTTGATTTGTCATGTAGTATCCATTGCCATTGGGTATAAAATGGAAAAGACTACGCTTTTCATTTCTTATTTAAATGCGATTGTTGTAATAGGTGTACTTATTTTCTGGGTTAACAAAAATCTGAATATACAACAGCATCACTTCGAATTCAGAGAATCAGCTGCATTCTGTCTGGAAGCATGTATTTTGGTGTTCGCTCTTTACTCCATCATAGGTTTTCATAACAACACCATGGTAAAAGTCATAAATTATGTTGGCTTTGGGCTTCATTTATTGGCTACAATAGGAATGCTCATTTTTATGTCGGTATTCAAAATGGATAAGCTTTTTTAATAGTAAAAAAGAAATACAGCCACCCTCCTCCGTTCGTATAATGTATTATTATTCTATGATTATTTTGATTATATTGACCAAGTACAAATAATTACAAACGACAACAATCGGGTATAACATGCATTAAAAGTGTCCTGAGACATCTTAATTCATGTTTTCAGCCCCTCACATTATATATAGCAGTATTGTTGATATAACTTGTTAGCAGTAATTGAATAAGTATGTACGAAAAATATAGTCGTCAAGCATTACCATCAAGAGAATACCGAGAATTGCTCGGTGCTGCTATTTGTGTTTTCAATTCGAACAATCAATTTGTGATTGAGAATATTTTGAGGATTGATAATTCGAAATACAATTGGTACAATTTGATTGATAGAACATCAGGCAGGTTAGATAAACCAATTGAAGACACAATTACAAAAAACTCAAATGCCGATATTGCTACCTTATTTGAACAGTTAGTTTTAAAAAGAAATAGAATAGTACATAGCTTTCAAATAACAGATAATGACGAACAAATATTAAGGACTAAAAATCGTGAAAACGAACAATTCAACATTACCAAAGAGTATTTATTAGAGTTTATTAAAGACAATGAAAAATTGTCCAGTTTGTTGCACGCATTTAGGGGGTTTTAATCGAAAATAAATCAGTTGCAATTTAAATGAGAAAGACTTTATCAGCATATAAGTTCAAAAAACTTGCATGGGAATCTTTGTATAATGGAATCAGACTACATGAGGATTCGCTCTTACTCTTCTCTAACGGCTCTTTCCCTACTTCGCTTCAACTTAGTATTCTAGCTATGGAGGAAATTGCAAAAGCAAAATGGATCGATCACGTTTATTATTCATCAATTACCAATAATGGACTTACCGACCCAAGTGATGATGAACAGGTCAAACAAGAGCAAAAATGGTTAAGCATGTTATATTATCACCCTCGCAAACAATTTGCTTTCATTGGTCAGGAAATTTTCAAATATTCCCCAAAATTTGTCGACTATATTGAGAAAAAAGGATTGGAAGAATTAAAACAAAAAGCTACGTACGTAGGGTTATCAAAAAAAGGAAATAAAATTGATGTCAATAGTAGGATAAATATCCCCTTGAACATTAAAGTTGAAGAGGTAATAAAGATCGTTTCGTTGGTTAACGATGAACTCATTGAAATGTGCAACCTAAATAATAGACAAGGTGGCTATTTTGGAATCTATGAACTTGACGTGTTAATTGATAATGATTTATCTGAAAGACTAAAGCAATTCGTATTTAAGTCCAAGCTTAAATCAAAAGACCACTATAAGCATCATAAAGCATGGGACAAAAGAATTAAAAAATAATACTGCTAACACAACCTATACGCAATGCCCTTCGGGACACTGCGCATAGCCAAACCGTTGTGTGCAATATGAAAGAGACAAATAGCGATGGCTGAGTTTTGGGAAACAGCGTTTAACGACAAACAAGAAATGTGGGGTATGACTCCTGCAAAATCCGCTGTGATGACTAAAAACTTCTTCTTAGAAAAGTCATTAAAAAACATTCTTATACCAGGAATTGGATATGCACGAAATGCTCAACCGTTTATTGAAAACGGTATAGATGTTACAGGAATAGAAATTTCAAAAACAGCTATTGAAATGGCAAGAGAACATTATGGAAACGAAACGACCATTTATCACGGCTCTGTTACAGAAATGCCTTTTGATGATAAAAAATATGATGGAGTTTTCTGTTACTCACTCGTTCATTTATTGAACAACAAGGAAAGGGGAAAGCTAATCCAAGATTGCTACAACCAACTTACCGAAAACGGATTTATGATTTTTACTGCTATAACTAAAGAAGCACCGAATTTTGGAAAAGGAAAACTAATTGAAAGAGACCGGTACGAATTTCACGAAGGAGCCAAAATATTTTTCTACGATCAAGAATCCGTAAAAATAGAATTTAATGACTTTGGACTTTTTGAAATCCTTGAAGTGAATGAAAATCAACCTATGTATTTGATAAAATGCAAAAAGGAATAAAAAAATGCTGCACACAACAAAACCTTGCCCCCTCAGAGTCACTCGTAGAGGAGTCTGAGTAAGGACTTATTTAACTATATTGATCTAAATGAAAAAAACAATAATTGCATCGTTGCTGCTCACTCTTGCATGCACCGTTTACGGTCAGCATGTGCTACCTAAAGTAGTGAGTGGTAAAATAATCCGTATAGCACAATTTGAGTCAGCGTATACCGCTACGAGAACTATTGATGTGTGGCTTCCTGAAGATTATAGTGAAGCCAACAAATACGCGGTGCTATACATGCACGATGGCCAAATGCTCTACGATCCTGAGAATGCCTGGAATAAGCAAGCCTGGAATGTAGATGATGTGGCTTCGGAGTTGTTAAAATCAAATAAGATCAATGCATTCATGGTAGTTGGTATTCATAATATTGCAGCATCAAGGCACACCGATTATTTCCCACAAAAGCCCTTTGAATCATTGTCTGAGGTTCAAAAGGATACGCTTTCAGCGCAGCTGAAACGCTCCCATGTTCCAATCAAAAGTGCATTTAACCCACAGTCAGACAACTACCTTAAGTTTATTGTGCATGAGCTAAAGCCATACATTGATACAACCTATTCGGTCTATACCGAAAGGGAGAGCACCTATATCATGGGCAGTAGTATGGGTGGGTTAATTTCGATGTATGCCCTTTGCGAATACCCCCAGGTGTTTGGAGGAGCGGCCTGTTTATCAACACATTGGCCGGGTACATTTACCCTTGACAATAATCCAGTGCCAGATGCTTTTATTCATTACTTAGATCGCAACCTTCCAGACCCTCAAAATCATAAAATATACTTCGACTGTGGCGATCAGACTTTGGATGCCTTATATCCTGCCATTCAAAAAAGAGTAGATCAGCTGATGGTTGAGCGGGGCTACGACAAAAGTAATTGGCTTACTAAATACTTCCCTGGAGCAAACCACAGCGAAGATGCATGGAATAAAAGGTTAAACATCCCTTTGGAGTTCCTTTTCGGAGATTAGTTTATCATCAGTAAGTAATGCTGTTAAATCTTGATGTTCGTAATATAAAACAGTAAAAACCAGTTATTTAGCATACTATTATTCTGTGATTATTTTGCTTATATTGAGTATGTATAACTAATTACAAACGACAATAATCGGGCATAACAAGCATTAAAAGCGGCCTGAAACACCTCAATTCATGTTTTAACTCCTGTACATTGAACAAAGCTGTACTGTTGCTAAAATTTGTTTGCGTGCAGTGCACAACTCGAATAACATTAATCACCTAAGCTAATTTCGTCATATGAGATCACTTCAGAACCTAACACTTGCCTTAACAATATCTATCCTTGTATTTTCTTGCTCTACCTCAAAAGAAGAATTAGAGTACGGAAAAGCAACCAAAGAACTAATCACTCTTCTGGATAATGATCCAGAATTAAAATCAATGCTTGAATCTTCTCTACAGAAAGCAAAAGAGATAAACCCTGACCCAAACACCAACCCAGCTCAAAGCCTTTCAGAATATTACGAGTTCGTTTCATGGACAGAAACAACAATGCCATGGGCAATTGTTAAAAAGGAAGAATACCCTGAAATATTTGATAATATATTCCAGGGCATCGGTGCGTTCTATTTTTTAATCGATCAACCACTTCCTGAATTGGAGGGTAAGGGATTAGTTAATAATTCCTTACAGTATTATGAACCATTTGCCAAATGGTTGGTCACTTTCAGCAAATCTTGGGGTGCTTATCTGGACACTGAAGATTCATGGAATGAAGAATACTATCAAATGGCAGCAAACGACCCTAATTTCGGTTTACAAAATGGTTGGTATGAAGATCCTTCAAACTGGAAGACTTTCAATCAATTCTTTGCCAGATACTTGAAATCTCCTGATATGCGACCTATCGCAAGTCCAGATTTAGATTCTATAGTGGTATCATTTGCAGACTCGGAACCGCAGGGTGTATGGGCAATAGATAGTAGCTCGAATTTGGTAGAGAAAGAAGGAGTCCCCGTTAAGTCTGCTACTCTCAAATCTATATCAAACCTCATTGGTGGTGACAGTCAGTACAAAGACGCATTTGCAAATGGCACATTCACCCATTCTTTTCTAAATGTTAATGACTATCACAGATATCATTTCCCCATAAGTGGAACAATAAAAGAGGTAAGAATAATACAAGGTAGCAATCCTACCGGTGGAGAACTCTGGTGGGATCAAAAAAACAAGAGGTATGCGTTTAATCCAACTGCCAAAACAGGGTGGCAGTCAGTTGAGACCAGAGGGTGCGTTATTCTTGAAACAGCTGAATATGGACTTGTTGCTTTAATGCCGATCGGGATGGTAGCTGTGGGATCAGTTAACTTTGAAGAAAATGTAACTCCGGGTACAACGATTAAAAAAGGTGATATGCTCGGACATTTTGCGTTCGGTGGATCAGATTTCATTATGATCTTTCAGGATGGGGTTACTTTCACATTAGACTCTCCCATGCAAGACGATGGTAATTCGTATAAGCATGTCTTGATGGGCGAACGATTAGGGTATTTGTCTAAAGAGGAGTCTAACCAGTTGTAAACTTTTCGTAGCGCTTCATACTGACAGACCATCCAAGAGGTAATGATAAAATTCTTTCGGAAAATTCGGCAAAAGCTTCTCACTGAAAATAAATTCAGTCAGTATTTTATTTATGCAATTGGGGAGATCATACTTGTAGTAATAGGCATTTTGATTGCTATATCAATTAACAACTGGAACGATACAAGAAACAAAGATGATCTTAAAATAAGTTATATCGAATCCTTAAAAAGCGATCTATCAGCTGATATAGTCTATTTTAAGACACAAATAGCAATTGATAGTACTGAATTAGCGAAAATGCTATTCTTTTCGAAAAGATTATCTAATTCAAATACAACTGAGGATACGTTGATTCAAATCGCACGATATGAATTTTTACCATTTACTGATATCGACAATGAGTTAAATATGTCAACAATCCATACGTTGATATCCACCGGAAATATTAATGTGTTTGACAGAAATACGAGTGAGTCATTAATAAAATTCTATAACGAACAATTAAACTCGATTAGTAAGATTGATAGAAATGATGAGTTATATTTTAATTCTGTAATCGTCTATAGAAACAAATACCCTTTTAACAGCAAAAGAAATGGTATTAATGGTGATTTCATGAATTCATTTTGGTCGTCTTTAGATGAAAACAATCTCAAATCTGATTTTAATGGTGTGCTAACTGCCAAGATTGGAATGCTCGACAATTCCATTCTTACCAGAAAAGAATTACTAATAAAGACGACCGAAATGCTGAATAACCTGAGTATCATCAACGATTAAGCAAGCAAATTTCTCGACCCGCCTAATCAATGAATAAAGCGCTCAAGTACTTCCTATATATCACACTTTTTATCGTGCTCACTGTGCTTACGCAAATTGGTGGAATAGCATTGGTTATAGGTATTTATGCAAGTCAGCACTTAAGATTTCGATTTAATCTGTTAGTATTAACCGTTGCTATTTACTTGATCCTCACATTCGTCATTACGCCCATTACCGCTCCAATTTTTGGTAGAGAAAAAGTACGCAACACAGATCGCGTTAAGCCGACTTCGTTTATCACAATGCTGCTCAACAGAAATTATGTAAGACCTGAACTCAATGACCTATTATTAACTGCATCGGAACGACTACCATCTGGTTTTGAAATCAGGTATCTGGATGCCAGCTTTCCCTTTATCAATAAATTCCCTTTACTACCGCACTTGAGTCACAACGATGGTAGAAAAATTGACATCAGTCTGATGTACCAAACCTTAGACGGGAAACTCACTAACTTAAAACCTAGTAGGTCTGGTTATGGTGTATTTGTAGAACCCACACCTGCAGAATTCGATCAAACCGCAGCATGTAAGCAATTAGGTTACTTTCAATATGACTTCCCCAAGTACCTAACTTTAGGAACTAGTAACGCGGACATCCAGTTCTCTAAAGAACATACCAGGTCATTAATAAACGCCCTACTTAAGTCAGGTCAACTCCAGAAGTTGTTTATTGAAAGGCATCTCATAAACAGAATGCGCCTTACAGATGCCAGAATAAGATTTCAAGGTTGCCAAGCAGTCAGACATGATGATCATATTCATATCCAAATCAATTGAACCACTAACCTCTAACCTCTAAAATCTATCCTCTAATTTCTAACCTCTAACATCCAACTTCTAACATCCATACGCTAGTTTCCGCTGTCTGCCTAAGCCAATAGCTTCCTCCTCACATTCTACGTATATTATACCAGTCACCAATCCACACAGCTATGAATCGCAAGCAATTTTTCCATCGCTCACTAGTCGCAGGCACAGCCATGGCCATTGCTCCACAGGTATTTTCAAAACCTCAGGACCCCGAACCACAACTCGATAAAGCCATCGTGCAGGAATTTGTAGGGGCAGGTCATAGAGACCTGGACAAAGTCAAAGTGCTGCTTCAGGAGCACCCTACCCTGCTCAATGCTGCCCACGATTGGAAGCACGGAGATTTTGAAACTGCGTTGGGTGCAGCTTCACATGTCGGACATAAGGAATTAGCTTCCTTCCTCATCGAAAAAGGTGCTCAGGCCAATATTTTTACAGCTGCACTATTCGGACATATCGAAATCATCAAGCCACTCCTCACGGTATTCCCTGCTTCACTGCATGCCAAAGGGCCACATGGTTTTACACTTCTGCACCATGCCGAACGTGGTGGTGAAGAAGCGCTGGAAGTGAAAGAATACCTGGTAAGTCTTGGAGCAAAAGAGACGAAGGTGGCTTTGTATTAATACTTTGTTATTGCATCAAAATAGATTAATTACTAGCTTACTTGCTAATTAATCTACTAACATATGTTTATCGGACATTTTGCTGTGGGGCTGGCGGCTAAAAAATCAAGTCATTCTATTTCATTGGCCTTGGCATTTATAGCCGTTCAGTTTTTAGACTTACTCTGGCCCATTTTCGCTTTAATAGGCATTGAGTCGTTCGAAATTGCTGAAGGTATCACCAAGATTACACCTTTAGATTTCACCCATTACCCATACTCGCATAGTTTACTGATGACGGTAGTATGGAGTGTATTGTTTGGCGGCACCTATTATGCATTTAAGAAAAACAGCCGAAATGCGCTGATATATGGCGGGCTTGTATTTAGCCATTGGATCTTAGACTTCCTAACGCATCGCCCCGACTTACCACTTACACCCTTTGGTGAGACAAAACTCGGTCTTGGGTTATGGAACTACCCTGCCATAGAAATTGCACTTGAGGTTGGTTTTTTCCTCATTGCCGTATTATTATACATAAAATCGACTGAAGTCAAACGTAAAGTGGCCTTCTGGTCATTGATCACATTTTTCTTAGTCATACATGTTATGAACTTACTGGGACCTCCCCCACCTAGCACCTCAGCTGTTGCCTGGTCTGCCAACCTAATGTGGCTAATGGTAGTTTGGGCTTGGTACATTGAAAAGGATAAAACTGGGGCTTAATATCAATACGATGGTTCTTTCATCTCCAGGTTTGATTAGAGCAACCTGAACTTGATACAGAATCTCTTTCATCAAAACACCTTGATTATATCAAAACCAAATGAATGAATTATGGTTTTGATTACATGCACTATACCAATCAGCAAATTAAAGACCTGAATCGGGTCAGACGATTAAATATTATTAATTCTGTTTCAGGTATCAAACCCGTCAACCTCATAGGAACGATTAGTGATAAAGATCAATTGAATCTGGCGATTTTCAGCTCGGTAGTACATTTGGGTAGCGACCCTGCCCTGCTTGGGTTTATCATGCGGCCAACTGGTGATGTGCCTCGCCATACCTATGAGAATATCAAGTCAACGGGAGTATACACGATCAACCATGTGCAACAGTCTATTATTAAAAAAGCACATTACACTTCTGCAAAAGTAAACAGGGGGGTGTCTGAATTTGATGCCTGCAACCTAACTGCCGAATTTCTAAATGAATTTAAGGCTCCATTCGTAAACGAAAGCCAGCTGAAAATGGGTATGAAGCTGGTTGACGAAATTCCCATTCCGATTAATGGTACTGTCATGATGGTTGGTGAAATTCAGCATTTGTACCTACCCGATGTGGCTGTGGCAGACAATGGCTGGATAAATTTAGAAACTGCTCATGGAGTGGGTATATCCGGCCTTAATAGCTATTATCAATTAAAGCAAATCGATAGTTTCCCCTATGCACGACCTCATGAGATCCCTGATTTTGAATAGTTTGAGGGTGTTTGAGCACTGGGAGACAGGCAACTTTTCTTCAGAAAACTTGTGTCCCCTGGGGGACTACAGGGGGAGTCATTGTTATATGTTTGATTACCGTTTATCTTGTTCGCAATAATGACTTGAACATCTCTAAAACACTGGTTATTGCGAGGAAGTATGACGAAGTAATCTGTTTGAATATTTAGATTACTCTCCTTTTTGTCTTGACACAAAAAAGCCTGCCCCGAAGACTATCGGGGAAGGAAAAAAGTCAAGGCTATACTTCAATTCCGGGAATTCAATCAGCTGCTACCCTGGAATCTTAAACTCATCCCGCTTGTCGCGGGATTCAAACAAAAGATTCCAAATAGATTTGTCAAGGATTGAATTCCTTTATCGGAATTGATGCAAAGGCCGTAATCGCTATGGTATTCCGTGCTTCGTTTGGATGTATCCCCTTGAGGGGATTATAGGGGTGAGTTTTTCAATTTACAATAAGCAATGAGCAATTAACAGGCTTCGAGTACCTCAGAGTCCCTTGCAGGTGACTCTGAGGGTGTAAAAATTTTTCTTTAGAAACCGTGTGTCCCCTGGGGGACTACAGGGGGAGTCATTGTTATATGTTTGATTACCGTTTATCTGTTCGCAATAATGGTTAAGATCCCTGCGGGATGACTTGTGTTGTTTGACAGGCATCGAGGACCCTGACAACTCCGGAATGAATAATTAGTCGTGCCACCACTCTGAGTGGCGGCACGATTTTTTCACAAGCTTCAAAACAAAAAAACACCGCTCTCGCGGTGCTTTTATCCAATTCAGTTCCACAATCGTGGTTATATGTATGAGCGTTAATGTTGCCCTGGCTTTATTATACAGTCATCTGTTCCTGGTGTACGCCTTCGGCAAACTCTTCTACCATTTTCTGGCAAAACGCTTGTAAGTCATCTGGGTTTCTGCTGGTAACTAACCCTTTATCGACCACTACTTCTTCATTCACCCAATGTGCTCCGGCATTTTTCAAGTCGGTTTTAATGGATGGGTAAGAAGTAACTTTTCTTCCTTGTAGCGCATTCGTTTCAATCAACGTCCAGGGTCCGTGGCAAATAGCCGCTATCGGCTTACCTGTTTCAAAAAAGCTTTTGACGAAAGAAACAGCATTGTCATTCATTCTTAATTTATCTGGATTGAATACACCACCTGGAAGCATCAAAGCGTTATAATCATCATAACTAGCTTCTTTCAGCTGTTTGGTGATATCATATTCAGCGCCCCAATCCGTGCTGTTCCATGCTTTTACCTTACCACTCTTAGGGCTGATGATATCTACTTCTGCACCTGCTTTCTTCAAAGCGTCTAATGGCTTAGTGAATTCTACTTCTTCAAATCCGTCTTCTACTAATATTGCTACTCTCTTATTTTTTAAAATATCCATTAAGGAATCGTGTTTTTAATTCAACAAGTTTCATTTTCTTTTTCGAAAACTTACCTATTAGAATGAAAACACCTTGCCAAACTAAGATACAAGCCGTAATGCGCATTTATGCTGTATTATGTGTGCAGAATTATGCACAGAAAAGTGTGAAGTGTGTCAGCGATTCACCACCGCTAAACACCAAATTGTGTGAGGTGATGGTCTAAATGTTTGTACATGGCCCACCCTTTTTCTTCTCGCGACATTGTTCCAAACAATGTGTGTTTGATTTCTTCCGCTCGTGATTCATTGTCGACAAAATTTTGAAGTGCCTTTTTTAGCCGGGCTTTTTCTTCTTCAAAGTCTTTGTCATTATGTTGTTTGTATTGCGGATGCGTTTGAGTGCTTTTTGGGTATGGCTTTTCACTCAGTACCATTTTCTTAATAAACCCTTTAAACAACTTTACTATAAAAGGTGTGCCTTTGAGCTCTCTTCCATTCGTCACTTCCTGGATTTCCGCACAGTGAGCAAACATCTGAGCCGCTGACATTTTACCCCATTGAGGTTGTGTATCCTGACTAATCTGATCTATTCTATCTAGGCATTCTTTATGCACCTCTTGTTTATAAAGGTTTTTCTTTTCCATAGTAACAAGTTACGTAATGCGTCTGATCAAATCTAATCAAAAGTGAATGTTAACCGCCCGGCCGTTAGAGCTCACATACTTACCGGTGGCAAAAGTCACATCGGCTTTGCCATCACAAGCGCTATGGAAGTCTAGCGAAATATGTCCTAAATCTACACCTTCGCCAGCTTTCAGGTTTTGAATAAAGCCAGTTCCACTATTAGGGTTTAAAGTACAACTGCCATCATACTTTGTTTCGATTAGAGCGTGGTATGTAATACCTCCTGAAGTATTTGCTGCCTCAGCAATTTGTCCTCCTCCATTTACCTCGTAGCTGTCGTCATACAAATCAGCTGGGTCGTTTTGATAGAACTGTGTAAACCACACATTCTGAGAAACTGCAACAAACACATCATCGGGTTGCTCATCTTCGAGTCTTTCCAGCTCTTTGTCAAACTCAATTCTAGGGATAAGACCCAGGTTGAGTAAGGTGTCAGACCCCTGACCAATGACAACATCCTGCTGGGCAAACACCGTGATAAAACGCTCGCTATCAAACTTTCTTTTTACTGGCACCGTATGCATGCCATAAAACTGTAATTCTCCATTAAAAATATCAAGATCTCCAAAGATGATAGAAATAACTCCCGACTCCTGATTGGCATCCCATATACCAGCTATGATTACTTCTCCAATATGACTATTAAATGGTACAGGGAAATCGTCCCCGGCTTCCACATACATAATGATTGATTGAGAATATTCATTACCGCTACCAGAAGTTACCCTTACCTGAGGGGGTAAAGTTTCACCCTGAAAAGCCATAACAGCTAAAGAGGCGCAATAATTTATTGCAGAAGTTGCCTTAAAACCCTGCTGTAGCGGTGTTAAATCAGGGTCATCTCGTAGTTCTTTTATTTTATTACAACTTGTAATAATTACAAGGATGGCAACACATATATATAGCAGTTTCTTCATACAAACAGGATTACCTTTATTAATTCATTAGCAAAGTCAGGCTTTAGTAACCTTAAAGTTCATCACCTAATATAATAAAAAAAGGGCCGAAGCCCTTTTTTGTAAATTTAACAGCATATTAAAGCTTATGCCTTTGCCGGCTCTCTATGGCCTACCCAGGTAAATCTCTTCACCAAATACTCCGGGTTGGTAAATGAGGCATTTCCTGCCGGGTTACCCCCTGTTACATGAAAATCGCTAAATCCAGCATTTTGATTCATATAAATCCCGCCAACGAGGTTGAAAGACACGGGCGTTGCAGCCAGCGACATTTCATCAGCAATATGTTCCTTCACTTCAGGGTCTACGGTATATGCGCCACAAGATATCGCTCCATAGTGCTGAGCCATATCTTTAGCTAGTGCCACTGACTCATTGGTATCCTTTGTTTTAATAAGCAAAGCAATTGGACCAAAAAGCTCTTCGCTAAATTTTTCTTTGTCCTCAGAAGATACTTCCATTACAACAGGCGTTGAAATCCTCGCGTTCTTAAACATCGGGTTCTCTATACTCCTGCTTTCCAACAAGATCTTACCTCCGATTTTTCCGGCATCTGCTACTCTGTCACAAGTATTCTTATTTTGGATAGCACCTAATACAAAAGGTCCCGCTTTAGGGTTGTCCACCAATCCATTGATATTCTCAACAAATTTCTCAGCAAACTCATCGAAAGTGATTTTACCATTTGGCGTGTTAATACCTCCTTCTGGTATGTAGAAGTTTTGAGGGGCAGTACACATCTGACCCGAGTAAAGTGTTACCGAAAAGGCCAGATTGGCAGCTACTTTATCTATATCATCCGCTGAATCCAGAATAACAGAATTTACACCAGTTTTTTCTGTAAATACAGTTTTGCCAGGCAACTGCTCCAGGTAAGAGCCGAATGCCGAGTTACCTGTGAAATCGATTAATTTAGTGTCTTTATGCTCAGCTAATTCTTTCGTAATCATATTGTCATAGGTATCAACAGCCAATTGACAAATATTAGGATCCAGATTTTGTTCTTTCAATGCGTTTTGAATTTCAGAAACAAATATGGCCATAGGCAATACTGCTCCCGGATGAGGCTTAACAATTACAGAGTTACCCGTTACAAGGCTCGCATATACTCCCGGCACGCTATTCCACGTTGGGAATGTTGAGCAACCCACCACTAGGCCAATGCCTTTTGGTACAGCTCTCCACTCTTTATCGAGTTTGATATTATATTTACCCATTGGTTTATCCCAAATCACACCTTTTGGGAATCTGCTTAACTCTTCATAGCCTGAAGCAATGGCCTCTAATGCACGATCAGCGGCATGTGGTCCGGAAGCCTGGAAAGCCATCATATAACCTTGCCCTGTGGTATGCATCGTAGCATAAGCGATTTCAAAGAATCTAGCCTTTGCTTTCTCAAGCGACTCGACTAAAATTCCAGCTCGTTCAGCATGGTCCACTTTTCTCCACTGATTAAAAGCTATATTAGACCTGTTCATAAGTGTCTGAACAGCAAATGATGGGTATTCGATATTTAATGGTTCCTGCAGGTAAGGAGATTCTTCTACACCAATCCATCCATCAGGAGTACCCTGGCTAAGCTCCTCGAATCTTTTGCCAATGGTTGCCTGAAATGCTTTTCTTCCGTCAGCATCTGCCGTTTCTCCATAAATTTTTGGTGATGGATGCTCAGGATACGCAGCGAAAAATGCTCTTTCGTGTAGAGCATCTACAGCCTTGTTTAAAATATCTTTATGCTTTTCGTATAAACTCATAAAACTTGTATTGATTTTTAACTTATAATGGCGAATATACGTGATATTCAACTAAAATTTGAATATAAATGAACAACCAACCTCAATTATTGGTTTACCTTTGACCGATAAACTATATTTAGAAAAAACTGGATTTATACTAGGTTGAAAAAGGCATTACTTATAAGTGTTATCATCTTCATGGCGTCTTGGTCGAACGCTCAGAACAAAGACTATATATTACCCGAAGGCATAACACAAAGCGACTATTCGCAAGAATACATAGTCGTTCGCCTGAAAAATACAATAGCTGCCACCAGTATTAAAGGCCGTACTTCAAGCCCGCTCAGCAGCTATCAAACGGAGCAATTTTTACCATACCTCAATGAATCATCGAAAAACGTAAATTTTCGTAGTGACAGTCACCCATTAGCCAATTTGTATAAAATCAAGTTGGAGCAAGGCCAAGACCCAGTTGAGGTTATCAATACCCTATTAAAAAACGATCAGGTAATATACGCAGAACCTTATTTTGAGCCTCGCCCACTATTTGTGCCCAATGATCCTGAGGCACAACCAGGAGGTAATTTATGGTACCTGGAGCAGATCGATGTATATGACGCCTGGACAATTGAAAAAGGAGACACGAGCATTGTTATAGGTTCTCTTGACTCAGGCGTTTTGCCCGAGCACTTTGATCTTTCAGATAATATTTCATTAAATCATGACGACCCCATAAACGGCCTGGATGATGATAATGATGGCTTGATTGACAATCTGATAGGTTGGGACATCGCGGATAGTGACAACAATCCTATATCTGACACTGACATTCACGGTCATGGAGTGGCAGGTGTTGCAAGTGCATCTACTAATAATGGTGTCGGAATAGCAGGTGTAGGTTTTCGTTCTAAGTTTATGCCTATTAAAATTTTTAGAAGTGGCAGTAACTCCTTTTCTCAAGGGTATGAAGCCATAGCATTGGCTGCTGATTTAGGTTGCCAGGTGATTAACCTTTCTTGGGGAAGTGCCGGTTCGTTTTCACAATATGGGCAGGATATAATTAACTATGCGGTGGAAGAACGAGACGCTGTGGTGGTGGCTGCCGCTGGGAATACCAATGCGCTCTTAGACTTTTACCCTGCCTCGTTCGATAATGTATTATCTGTTGGCGCATCAAATACTGGTGATGAAAAGGCTGGGTTTGCCACATATAGTTACAAGATAGACCTGATGGCTCCGGGTGAAGGTATTTATGTAATTGATGGTGCCTCAACCTATAGCACCAAACTTGGTACTTCTTACTCCTCTCCTATGGTTGCCGGTGCTGCAGCACTCGTGAGGTCGAGATTTCCAAACCTCTCCGCCAAACAAGTAATGGAGAGAATAAGAGTCAATACCGATGATATTTATGACTTACCAGGTAACCAAACTTTCATAGGAAGACTTGGCTCAGGAAGGTTAAATGTATTTAAAGCTTTGACCAATAATATTAGTCCTTCTCTTAGAATAGAGCATTTTGAATACTCTAATGGTGTGGGGGAATACGCATTATATGGCGATACATTATCCATAGGAGTAGATGTAACCAATTATCTTTTCAATACTACAAACGCCACAGCTACACTTACATCCACTTCTCCGTTTGTAGAAATCATCGATGGATCGTATCATATAGGAAAACTGAATACACTTTCCTCAAAAAACAACCACGACTCACCCTTTAAAATTAGATTAACCGAAAATTTGCCCCCTGACCAAAAACTTATTTTTAGGGTGGATTTTTCCGATGGTATTTATTCAGACTTTCAGTATTTTGAAATTAAAAGCTCTTCAGACTACATCAATATCAAGCATGGCAATGTGGAACTAACGGCAGGTAGTCGCGGCCAGTTGGGATATAATAATGATATTTTTACTCAAGGAATTGGTATGAAATACAATGGTCTTAAACTATTAGACAACATAGGATTTCTTGTGGCAAGCAGTACAGATACAGTCAAAGATACCGCACCTCGCATTTTAAGTATCAATATTAGAGATCAGGATTTCAAATCACTATCTAATGTAAAGTTTTATCAGGATTCTGAAGCCAGTATTGATATTAGAAATGTATATGAAGATGACAATGCTATTTCCAACCCATTGGGTGTACGAGTGGAACAGAAAATATTAGGTTGGGACACACCACAAGACAGCAATTACATCGTAATGGAGTATCGCCTAATAAATCAGGGCCCCCAAAGCGTGGCCGACATATATACCGGCATTTTCGCAGACTGGAACATCAATAACCGAGATTTAAACCAGGCCGGTTGGGACATGGGCAATTTATTAGGCTTTGTAAGAGATAATTCAGATACACTATATACAGGTATTGCATTACTTAATTCTGAAACACCATTCTATTTTGCTATTGATAATAAAAATGCCAATGGCAACACAGCCGATGTAGCCAGTACAATCAACGACTTTCAGAAATATAACCTCATGTCTAGTGGCCTTTCCAAATTAGTTGCGGGTGTCAACGGAGGCGGAAATGATGTCTCTCAAATCATTGGGTACAACATAGATAATTTTGCCGTAAATAGCACTAAGAAAGTCGCTCTTGCATTGGTGGTGGGCAATTCCCTGACAGATCTTACAGATGCCGCACAGGCGGCTCAAAATCAATATCAAAACTACTTACTCAACCCACCAGTACTACATATCACCGAAGTTTGTGAAGGTGATGGAGCGATTATAGATCCTCCTCAGGGTGATGTTTACTCCTTCTATACAGATGTTACATTAAGCACAGAAATATTTACCGGCTCTTCTTTAAGTACACCACCTGTAACATCCCCTCAAACATATTTTGTGGTGAATAAAGATGCGGCTTTTGATGGAGATGTATTTAAAGTTATTGCCAGACCTAAGCAGGTAAATGCCGACTTTGAGTTAAGCAGCAACCCGCTCCTATTGGATGAAACTGGTAATACGGAAGTACAGTTCACAGACCAAAGTATCGATGGTGTGGCATGGAGTTGGAACTTCGATAATGGATTTACAACAACCGTGCAAAACCCAATCATGAACTTTAGTAGCGTTGGAGATTATGACATCTCTTTATCTGTTATAAATGACTTAGGTTGTATTGATGCTGTTATAAAAACCCTTAAAGTGGCCAATAGAAGTAATAAACCAAACATCGAAAATCAGAACGTTTGTAAAGGTGATCAGGTAACCTTGTCTGCCACCAATGCCACCAACTTAAAAGTGTATGACGATGAAAGCCTGAGTAATATGATTTTCTCAGGCACGACATTCAACTCGGGCACAATTGCTGACGACACCGTATTTTACATTACCAGTCAGGATTCTATTTACGAAAGCAATCCTCAAAAAGTCAGAATAATAACAAGTAAAATTAAAGCTGATTTTGACTACGAAATCGATACTAATGATTTAAGCCAAAAGCATTTAATACAGTTTGAGAATAAAAGTGTCAACGAAGAACTGTTTTTATTCTATATCGATGACCAGCTGATTGCTAACTCAACAGAACCATCTTTTGATTATTCTTCACTATCATCATTTGAGGTAAAACTAGTTTCAGAAGACATCAATGGCTGTCAGGATTCCATCATCACAACAATAACTCCAAAGGTGAGTCCAACTCCAAATGTAATGGATGCGAATATTTGTAACAGTGAAAATGTGGAGATAGCACCTGAAAATGGCAATATATTTTATTTCTATGCCGATGAAAATCTGACTGACCTACGCAAAAAAGGAAAGTCACTAAGCTTAGACAACCTTACTTCTGATACCACCATTTATATTACATCGATTGATAGTCTGCTTGAAAGCAGCCCTGCCTCAGTACAAATTATTGTGAGTGACATTGAGGCTTCTTTTACCATTACTCCAGACTCTGTAGACATATCAAATATCAATGAAATATCGATAACCAATAGCAGTGTCGATGCCACAATTTTTAATTGGTTTGTCAATGACAGTCTCATGAGCACTTCGGAGACACCAGATTTAGACTTTGAAGCACTAGGTAAGTTTGAAATTCGACTTGAGGTTAGTAATGCTATCGGTTGTGCAGGAGTTGAAACGCAATTATTAGCGATCACAAACATTACCCAAACTGACCTGTCAATACCATCATTACGCGTATTCCCGAATCCGGCTTATAATTCACTTAGCATTTCGAGCCCTGAAGAAGTTGAGTTCAAGCTCTCGGACCTCTCAGGCACAACATTTCTTTCAGGAAGAATAGTTGACGACACAATTGATATCAGCCAACTACCGGCAGGAGTTTATATACTGGAAATATCCAAAGGGAAAGAAACTGACTACATCAAAGTATTAAAGATCGACCGTTAGTCCTGTGCTGCAAATACCTTTTTCAACAATTCTGTTGTTCTCGCAACAGGATCTTCTCTAATGCTCTTCTCTTCTTGGGCAATCAGATGAAATAGGCCGTCAATGGCTTTATCCGTTGCATAATCATCCAAGTCGGGATTTGCCTTATCTACAAATGGGATTTTATTATAAGTACCTACGATGTCTCCATAGTATTTGGTGGCATTAGTTTTCTCCAATGATTTCTGAATCACAGGAAGAAATTTAGCTTTCAATTGTGATGAAGTGGTTCTTCTTAAATAATTGGTGGCGGCATTATCTTCTCCTCTTAATATGCTCCACGCATCTTGTATTGTCATTCCTCTAATGGCGCTGACAAATATAGGTTTAGCCTCTTTGGCTGCATCTTCTGCACCTCGATTTAGTGTTTGCACAAACTTATCGACCTGGTCACCGAGCCCAATCTGCCTTAACTTATCTTCTACCCTTTGAACATCCGGAGGAAAAGGAATCTTTATTGATGGGTTTTTAAAGTAACCATCGAGCTTTGATGCCTGATTTGAACCGGTACTCACACCTTTTATTAAAGCTTCTTTAAGTCCTGAAGCTACTTGCTCTTTCGTAAGTTCGTCTTCTCCAAGTGCATCATTAATGGTGCCCAATGTCTGGTTGACTTGCGCTGATGTACATGATAGCAACATGGCGATAGCTACAAATGATAGAATTGTTAGATTTTTCATAAGGAATGTTTTTATCATTGTCGTGAACAAAATCGTTGCCAATTTTTTTGAATAGTAAATTAAGTAATTTAGTTAAGAATTATACCGGATCAGTAGTTTAAACATCAATGGCGAGAACAAAGGCAGAAATCATAACAATAGGTGATGAAATACTTTATGGGCAAATTGTAGATACCAACTCACAATGGATGAGTCAGGAGCTTGATAAAGTAGGGATAAAAACGGTGAGAAAAACTACCATCAGTGATGAACGTACTGATATTTTAGGTGCTTTTAAAGAAGCCGAATCCAGAGCTGACATTATTTTAATCACAGGTGGCCTGGGCCCTACCAATGACGATCTTACTAAGCCCTGTTTGGCAGAATACTTCGATAGTAAAATAGCCCTTGACTATGAAGCCCTTGCTGAAGTAACCGAGTTTTTCAAAAGTAAGGGACTTGAGCTATCTGATATAAACAGACAACAAGCATTTCTCCCGGAATGCTGCGTGCGTGTACCCAATAAAATAGGCACAGCACCTGGTATGTGGGTTGAACGAAACGGAAAAGTATTTGTCTCGATGCCAGGTGTACCGCATGAGATGAAAATGATGATGGAAGAGGTGGTTATACCTAAGCTACAAGACTTATTTAATACAGAAGTCATCTTTCATAAACTTATAAAAACGGTAGGCATTGGTGAGTCGTGGCTTTCTGAAGAGATTAAGGCATGGGAAGATAACCTTCCCGAGCACATTAGATTGGCCTATTTACCTAGCCTTGGGCAGGTAAAACTGAGACTTACCGCAGTAGGAGATGATTTAGACATGCTCAAGTCGCAGGTCGAAGATCAGATTACAGCGCTAAAAGCCTATGCAGGAAAGTACATTTATGGGTATGACCGCGATCAAATGGAAACTGCTGTTGGGGATTTGCTTAAGAAATCGGGAAAAACCATTGCATTGGCAGAAAGTTGTACGGGTGGTTACGTCACTCATTTAATTACAAGCGTCTCGGGAAGTTCGAAATACTTTCAAGGCTCTATAGTGCCTTATCATAACGATTTTAAGATTAATGTGTTAAAAGTAGATGAAAAGGCTATTTTAGGTCATGGCGCTGTGAGCGAAACCACGATCATAGAAATGGCCAACAACGTGCGCAAGTTATTTAACGCAGACATAGGCATCGCAACAAGTGGTATTGCCGGCCCAACAGGCGGCACACCTGAAAAACCCGTTGGCACCGTATGGATTGCCTATGCAGATGGCAATGAAACAGTAACCAAAAAGCTACAACTTTGGAAAGACCGAACATTAAACATTAAAGCGACTGCAGTGGCCTTACTCAATCTTGTTAGGATAAGTTTGTCGAAAACGATTGAGATAAAGGACTAAAATGCTAAATTTGCGGTAAATTTTGAAAAGAGTTTTTATCAAGAAAATAAATTTATAAATGGCACTAGTAGAACTATTAATGCCCAAAATGGGTGAGAGTATCATGGAAGCAACTGTGCTTACATGGCTAAAACAAGAAGGTGATACAATTGAGCAGGATGAATCGGTATTGGAAGTAGCTACCGACAAGGTAGATACTGAAGTACCTTCTACTCACGCAGGAGTATTAAAAGAAATACTGGCCCAGGATGGAGACGTAGTAGAGGTAGGAAAGCCCATTGCCGTTATTGCTACCGATGGTGATGAGGGTAGCAGTGCCCCGGCCCCGAAAAAAGAAGCTGCTCCGGCTCAAGAAGAAAAGAAAGCAGAACCTGCTACAGCTACAGCTAGTGCCAACGGAGCTGTTAAATTGGAAGAGCCGGCTTCTGGAAGATTCTACTCTCCTTTGGTGAAAAACATTGCTAAGGAAGAAGGCATCGCAATGGCCGAGCTAGAAACAATTGCAGGCAGTGGCAAAGAAGGTCGTGTGACTAAAAAAGATATGTTGGCCTACCTGGAAAATAGAGGAAGTCAGCCTGTTGCTAAGCCAGCAGCAAGTCAGCCACAGACCACTGCACCAGCAAGAGAGCCTCAAAGAGCTAATGTTTCTATCAACGCTGGTGACGAAATCATCGAAATGGACAGAATGCGTAAGATGATTTCGCAAAGAATGGTAGACTCTAAGCGTATTGCGCCACATGTCACCTCATTTGTAGAAGCAGATGTTACGAATATTGTTCATTGGAGAAATAGAAATAAGAACAGCTTTAAAGAGCGCGAAGGTGATAATTTAACTTTCACACCAATCTTTATAGAGGCAGTAGTTAAAGCCATAAAAGACTACCCAATGATCAACGTACAGGTGGATGGTGACAATATCATTAAGAAAAAAGATATAAACATCGGCATGGCGGTAGCACTACCTTCAGGTAACTTAATAGTACCAGTGATTAAAAATGCCGACCAACTAAACCTAACTGGTTTGGCTAAGAAAGTGAATGACTTAGCTAGAAGAGCGCGAGACAATAAATTAGGTGCTGATGAGCTTTCTGGTGGTACATTTACCATATCTAACGTAGGCTCGTTCGGTAATGTGATGGGTACACCAATCATCATGCAGCCTCAGGTGGGTATTTTAGCATTAGGGGCAATCGTTAAAAAGCCTGCCGTAATAGAAACTCCTCAGGGAGATGCTATTGCAATCAGACACAAAATGTTCTTATCACATAGCTATGACCACAGGGTGGTAGATGGCTCATTAGGAGGCATGGTCGTAAGACGAGTGGCTGACTACTTAGAGCAGTTTGATGCAAAAAGAGATATCTAGAAAACTTAGAATTAAGTATAAAAATAAAGGGCTTCGCAATTGCGAAGCCCTTTATTTTTGTTTGAGGTGTATCTTCAACCTGGAAGGTTTTGCCTCATGAAAATCATAGCTTTTCCAAATTTTGTAACTTTAAAAAAGCTAAAATAAACCTTCCAGGTTGGCACCCAAGACTACTGCCGATTCCTAAATTAAGGGAGTTTATAATAAAATTTCTTTCAAAGCCTCCACCGTCTTCTTACTATTACCAATAAAAATCTCATTGTCAATAATAAAAACAGGTCGCTTTAAGAAAGTATACTCATCTAAAATATAGTTTTTATAGTCATCTTCACTGAGATTTTTATCTTTCAACCCCAGGGACTTGTACTTTCTGGCCACCCTGCTGAAAAGCGCTTCATAACTGCCGGACAATGTGCTCATAGCTTCAAGTTGACTCGCTGTAATTTGTTCGGTTTTAATATCTTGCTTTTCGAATGTATCGTCAACGCCTACTTCCTTCATGATACGCTTGCATGTATCGCATGTACTTAAGTAATAAACTTTCTTCATTTATAAGTTTTCTTACAATAATAATTGGTGTCAAACCAATTCACAACCATATGAGCAATCATTTGGTTGTAAAAACCGCCCAGCTATTCAGACAATTTAACACTTTTTCACTTCTCCCTTGGAAAAGGATAGGTTGAGGCCATCAAAATAACCTAAATTGTCTGAAAAATTTCATCCAATTTGTCAGTGTAATCAGTTTGCATATGAGCAATCATTTGGTTTTGAATATACACCTTTATATTTTTAGCAACACAAATCTGGCATATGGCAAAAGTTATATCGTTTATTAGTAGAAAAGGTGGCACAGGAAAAACAACCAATGCTATAAATCTGGCCACTATGCTAGACAACCTGGGCCATAAAGTCGCATTCCTGGAAACTGACACAAATTACACAATAAGCACGCTTCGTAAACTGGAAGTGTATAAAACAGATGCAAATGCTGATTCTTTGTTTGAAGTAATCAGTTCTAATGACGAGGAAGTAGCTGATCAGATCAGAAACTTACAGGCCGATAAAGTGCTGGATTATATTATTGTTGATAGCGCAGGCAAAACCACAGATGAAGGCATTAAAAAACTGTGCCTCGTGAGTAACGCTGTTGTTGTGCCTTCTAGCTTAACTCAAAATGACCTATTAGTCACCTACCAAACTGTTGAAGACCTCTCTCCTGCCAGAGAACTTAATGGTACACTCAAAATATTGGTATTGCCAAACCGTATCCACAGCTTAACCAAACAGCAAACAGTGGAAGAAGCGATGAGTAATCTGGATGCGGAAATTTTAAATATTACCGTCCCTCAAAAAAACTTGTTTGTTAATTTCAGCACGATAATGCCTGAAAAAGAGTATCTTGAAGTGGCTAAAGCAATTTTAAAACATCTATAAAATGGCTAAAAGAAAGAATCCCTTAAAAGATCTTGATGCTTTTTTAAAGCAAGAAGCCACCTCCTTCGTCAAGCCTGAAAAAGCACAGCCCGAAGCCTCATTGGCTACAGAACAACCCGGATTAGCAACGGCAGATGAAATTATTGACGCCATCAATCAGCTCGCAGCAAAAGACAGTGAAACATATCGCAACGAGTTATATAGAATTATAAAATCATCTTTAGAAAATCTTGACGCGAGCACACCAGAAGATAAAATGCTCATCAATACTATTCTCTATTTAAGAGATAAAGTAAACTGGAAGAGCAACATCAAGAAATACTGGGAGTCGCACAACTAAATAGCAGCATACCCTTCACCTTATTGCACCACGTCAAGTTTAACTTCTCACTTGGATTAGAGGCTTATCTCTTATATTAGTATCTCATTTAGAAGTTTAAAAAACCTTGTGATACTATGAAATTTGGAACCAAAGCAATCCATGCAGGTGTTGAGCCAGACCCTTCAACCGGGGCTATAATGACTCCGATTTACCAAACTACCACGTACGTACAGGCATCTCCGGGAGATCACAAAGGGTACGAGTACTCGAGAGGTAAGAATCCAACAAGAGAAGCACTACAAAAAAGCATTGCTGCCCTTGAGAACGGCAAGCATGGAATATGTTTTGCCTCCGGACTGGGCGCTGTAGATGCAGTGGTTAAGCTTCTGAAACCTGGCGATGAGGTAATTGCTACAAACAACCTCTATGGTGGCACCTATCGGCTTTTTACAAATATATATGCTAAATATGGCATAAAATTTCATTTCATAGGAATGGAAATCATTAACGATATTGAAAATTATATCACTGATAATACCAAGCTCATTTGGTTAGAATCACCAACTAACCCAATGATGAATATCATAGATATTAAGGGTGCCGCAGCTATCGCCAAAAAACATAATATTTTACTTGGGGTCGATAATACTTTTGCCACTCCATATTTACAAAACCCACTTGAGCTGGGTGCAGATATCGTTATGCATTCAGTAACAAAATACTTAGCAGGTCACTCAGATGTTGTTATGGGGGCTTTAGTTGTCAACGATGACGACCTTAAAGATCAACTGGCGTTCATCCAAAATAGTAGCGGTGCTGTACCAGGACCACAGGATTGCTTCCTTGTACTTAGAGGAATTAAAACACTGCACCTGAGAATGCAGAGGCATTGTGAAAATGGTCGGAAAATAGCAGAATTTTTACAAACTCACCCAAAAATCGAGAACCTCTATTGGCCAGGATTTGAAACACACATAAATCACGATGTAGCCAAAGAACAAATGAAAGATTTTGGAGGCATGCTGTCATTTACATTAAAAGGCGACAATAAAGCAGAGGCGTTTAAGGTTATGGAGAAATTTAAATTTTTCTCCCTTGCTGAATCTTTAGGTGGCGTTGAGTCTTTGGCTAACCATCCTGCAACGATGACACATGCCAGCGTGCCTAAGGAAGAAAGACAAAAGATTGGGCTGCTTGATTCATTAATCAGGTTAAGCGTAGGTGTAGAAGATGCAGAAGATTTGATTAACGATTTGAAAACTGCTTTAGGGTAGCATTTAACAAAAAGGCCGACTCAGTAGTCGGCCTATATATTTCACACGCCATCGCGCCTTTTATCAGCATCATTTTTCTGTCTACGGATATGCCTGTTTGCTCTTCTCTGCTTTCTGTCAATTTTATTTTTCTCACGAGGAGTAACCACACCATCAGCAGTTGCTCTTCTTTTCGTTCTCCTTATATGTCTTTGTTCTCTTTTTAAGGCCTTACGCTCCATGCGCGTTAACTCACCAGACTTTACTCCCTGGGCAATACGGGCTTGTTGTACACCCTGTCTAACCTGGGCCTTTTGCTGTGCCATGGCACCATAATATACAACAAATAACATGAGTGTAATTAGCATCAATATCTTTTTCATAATTTCTTACTTTTGTTTTGAATCTGATGCTTAGACATTACCACTGCTCAATGGTTTAATCTGCCTATAAAAAACTCTGCAATTGATTAAAAATCATAACTCCACCACTAATAACCATCAGGAGAATTACCCACTTAAGAAAAGTTTCATTTTTCATTCCTTTCAACAATCGCTTCCCAATAATATTACCTACAGTAACACCTAGCCCGAGAGCAATACCATACAGCCATAGGTTACCAGATAGCACACCAAACGCTCCATACCCTCCAATTTTAACAATATCAGCAAAAAAGCTATTTGCAGTTTTAGTGCCGATCATCTTTTCTTTTAATAAACCATAATTAATGTAAAAAGGAGTAAGCACGGGTCCTGTAGCGCCTGTCAGGCCTGATATAAATGATACTGCAAACCCAAGTGGAATAAAATAGCTCAACTTCATCTTAAATGAACGCTTTTTCTTACCAAACCGGAATTGAAAGAAAGTGCTGATTAAAAATAAACCTAGAATGACCTGCAACCACTCAGCTTTCATTTGTGCAAACAACCAACTTCCCAGCAAGGCTCCTAGGAGTGCTGTTGGCAAATAATATTTTACCACATTCCAGTCTATACTCTTCCAGAATAAGGCAAGCCTTACAGGCCTACCTACCATAGCACCAATACTCACCAATGGTGCAGCTACCTGAGCACCTAATAAGAATCCAACAATAGGTAGTAAAAGAAGAGCACCTCCTCCACCAGCAATTGTGCTAATAGTAAAAGCAATAATACCAGCGAGAGCCAATAAGAAATAAGTCATCCTTAAAAATGCTGGTTTTTATTTTGAAGTCGAAACTTCTTCGACTTTAATGGGAAATTTGACGGTAAATGTACTGCCAATCTTCGGTTTAGATTCTAAATCTATACTTCCACCAAGTCTGTCTACTAATGTCTTCACAATAGCAAGACCCAGACCGTTAGAACTTTCACCACCAGTTGGTCGTGCGCTCAATTTTTTGAACTTAGTATAGAGATACTTCTTATCATCTTCACTAAAACCCGGGCCCTGATCCTGGACTGAAATGTATATGAAATTATCTTTAGCTCCAGCTGTAAGTTTCACCTTTGAGTTATCTTCAGAAAATTTAATGGCATTGGAAATTAAATTGTCTAAAATACGAGAGAGGTAAACCTCATCCGACTCGTAGATCAAATGATCGTCCATATCTTGATTGACTATTTGAATCCCTTTAGCCTTCGCATCTGCATAAAAAAGTTTTGTTTTATCGAGTAATAGCTCATGTACATCTATTTTTCGAATCTCTGGCACACGCTTTTGGTCTTCAAAGGCATTGACGTCTAATAGGTCACGAATGAGGTCAACACCACCATTGGTAATGTCTTTTAACAATGAAATATAGTTTTTCTGCTCATCGTTAGGCCCTGATAAGTTAAGTAACTCAACCAAACCTTTGATCCTATTAAATGGGGATTTTAAATCATGGGCCACAATATTCATCAATGTATTTTTCTCATTGTTGATCTCAGCTAACTCCTCATTGCGTCTTTTAAGCTTTTTATTCTGCTCCCCTATTTGTTCATTTTGAGCAGTAATTTCTTCACGCTGCAAAGCAATTCGTGTGTTTTTTTCATGAAGTCTTAAGTTCGCTTGTTTCCTTTTTCGGTTAGTTATAAATAGGTTGAGCCCCAGAATAATTACAACAAGAGTGACAACAAGTAATGCAATGTTTTGAATTCTCTGTCTTTCTATTACAGCCTGGTCTCTAGCTTGGTTAGCTAGTAAAAGCTCATTTTGTCGATCTCTTTTTTCAACCTCCAATCTTGACTCAAATCGCTCAATAGTCCTGGCCACTTCTGTATTACTGAGTCTTTTGTCAAGCTCAGCATATTTTACAAAATTGTCATACGCCAGATTATAATTATTTCGCTTCTTATATATTTCAGAGGAAAAATAATAGGCATCTCTTAGAAGTGCCAGCTCCTGAGACTTATCAGCAGCAACAAGTGTTTTTTCTAAAAATGAAACTGATTTACTATAGTCGCCCTTCTGAAAGTGAATTTTACCCAATTGCAATAAAATCTGACTTAGCAATGCAATATTTTGAGTGTCTTCAGCAACATCGTATGCTTTAGAAGCAAATATGAGTGACTCATCATATTTTTCATCATCATAGTAAAGTTCTGAGATTCCAAGATTTGTATTTGCAATATTAATTTGATCATCTATTGACTCTGCTTTGATCTTAGCTTGTAAATAAAAGTCAAAGGACTTGTCAAAATTCTTTAACGCACGGTGTATATAGGCAATCTCCATGAGTATGGATATTTGCCCATGTACATTGTCACTTTCCAATCGTATTTTCAATGTCTTTTCAGACATCTCAAGTGCCTTGGTATAATTTTCCTGGGTCTGGTAAAGCTCTGCAAGGCTTTTATAACTATAACCCATGCCTTCCAAATCATTGTAAGTTTCAAATATCTCGAGCGATCTAAAATAATAGTCATAGGCTTTAACAAAATCTCCTTGATTCATATAGTTTCGGCCTAGACTATTTAATGAATGTGCGTACTGGACAGAATCATTATTGAGCAATGCCTGATCCATTGCTTTATTATATAGCTCAAAAGATTTTAAGTTATCTCCAAGGTATTGATAGGCGACCCCCTTAAAGTTTAATGACTTGGTTATTATGCGATCATTATTGCCCAATTGTTGGGCTAGATCAGAAGCACGTTCTGCATAATAAATAGTACTATCAGGGTGCGACTTTCTATACTCCCAGGCAATCTGCAAGTATATATCAGCACGTTCTAATCCTTCTGTGTTTTTAAGCACTTTATTCAAACTATCAATATAGTGATAGTTCTGTGCTAACACTGGCTGCAATACTGTGGTAATAAGAATAAATGTTAAACCTAATGATCTCATAAAATCTCTTTGTATTGCTGCTAAATTTAATAATTATCAGGTAGTTACAGAGGTAATCTTACCCAATTATACCTTTCTTAAAGGAAAATCAACACTTTAAATTAATAATATACTAAAGCCAATGCCAATGAACCTTATCAACAATAAAACCGCTTGTAAAATACTTTTATTTCCTTCCTTCGATTTTATATAAATTCAACCAGAATCGATTAAGCAACCAATCAATCAAAACATGAAATACAAATTATACTTTCTTGTGATCGTGATGTTGGCCTCACTAAATGTAAGCCACAGTCAAAAAAGAAAAAAGGGGCAATCTTCAAATATTAATTTTGATGAAAAGCTCTATAGTGCGCTTGAGTGGCGTAATATTGGCCCATTTAGAGGCGGCCGATCAGCTGCTGTGACAGGAGTACCCAATAAACCCAATCTATTTTATATGGGGGCAACCGGTGGTGGTGTTTGGCGCACTACTGATGCTGGAAACACCTGGGAGAACATATCTGACGGTTATTTCGGTGGCTCCATTGGTGCTATCGCTGTCAGCGAATGGGATAATAATGTAATTTATGTTGGTGGTGGAGAAAAAACTGTAAGAGGTAACGTCTCTTATGGTTACGGCATGTTTAAGTCAGTAGACGCGGGGAAAAGTTGGGAAAAGATCGGACTACCTAACTCACGACATATTTCACGAATTAGAATTCACCCAAAAAACTCTGACATAGTATATGCTGCGGTGATGGGCGATCTATACAAATCAACTGATGAGAGAGGTGTCTATAAAAGTACCGATGGAGGTAAAAGCTGGAGAAGAGTACTCTTTGCAAATGCCGATGCAGGTGCAGTGGACCTGGTAATGGATCCAAACAACCCAAGGCACTTATACGCAAGCACCTGGAGAATAAGAAGAACTCCTTATAGTCTTGAAAGTGGTGGTGATGGGTCTGGTCTTTGGAAAAGTACCGATGCTGGAGAAACCTGGGTGAATATCACTTCAAATGAAGGTCTTCCGTCTGGGATTTGGGGGATATCTGGAGTCACCGTCTCTCCTGTAAATTCAAATCGGGTATGGGCAATCATAGAAAATAATAATGGTGGGGTCTATCGGTCAGACGATGCCGGTCAAACATGGAGAAAGTTAAATGACAGCAGAAGCTTAAGACAACGCGCATGGTACTACACAAGAATCTATGCTGATACGCAAGACGAAGACATAGTATATGTAATGAATGTGAGGTATCACAAATCAAAAGACGGTGGTAAAACCTTTGAAGCAAGTGTCGCTCCTCATGGAGACCACCACGATTTATGGATAGCTCCTGAAGACAACCAACGCATGGTAATTGGAGATGATGGGGGTGCACAAGTTACTTTTGATGGAGGCGAAAATTGGAGCACCTATTACAATCAACCAACCTCTCAGTTCTACCGAGTGACTACTGACAATCATTTTCCATATAGGATTTATGGTGCACAACAAGATAACTCCACAGTAAGAATAGCACATAGAACAACCGGTGGATCAATTGGTGAGCGTGATTGGGAGCCAACAGCCGGTGGTGAAAGCGCCCATATTGCTGTTGATCCAGAAAATAATGATATCGTATATGGTGGTAGCTATGATGGCTTTTTAACAAGAGTTAACCACGAAACAGGCGAAATTAGAGCCATTAATGTTTGGCCGGATAACCCAATGGGACATGGTGCAGAAAACATGAAATACCGCTTCCAGTGGAATTTCCCTATTTTCTTCTCACCTCATGATCCGAATAAATTATATACTGCATCTAATCATTTACATGTAACAACCAACGAGGGACAGTCTTGGGACTTAATTAGCCCAGACCTAACGACTAACGACTCAACTAAACTGGGTTCTTCTGGCGGGCCGATTACTAAGGATAATACTAGCGTAGAGTATTACTGTACCATATTTGCGGCTATAGAGTCACCTTATGAGAAAGATCTACTGTGGACCGGATCAGATGATGGACTTGTACACGTATCCAAAGATGGGGGTAAAAATTGGGAGAATGTTACCCCTTCTTCAATGCCTAAATTGGTAATGATCAATAGCATTGAGGCTGATCCGTTTGTTAAAGGAGGCGCTTACATTGCCGGTACGAAATATAAAATGGGTGACTATCAGCCATACCTCTATAAAACAAAAGACTATGGTAAAACATGGACAAAAATAACATCAGGTATAGACAATGATCATTTCACAAGAGTGCTACGTGCTGACCCGGAAAGAAAGGGGCTACTTTATACCGGTACTGAAAGTGGAATGTATGTTTCATTTGATGATGGGGCAAGTTGGAAATCTTTCCAGCTTAATTTACCCATTGTACCTATCACAGATCTTGCAATCAAGGATAACAACTTAATCGCAGCGACTCAGGGCCGAAGTTTTTGGCTTATAGATGATCTCACACCACTTCATCAGTTATCTAATGAAGTAGCTAATAGTGAGTTCTATTTATACAAACCATTGCCTTCATACAGAATTGGTGGCGGTAGTTGGGGGCCTTCCAAAACCAGCGGTACAAATCATCCGGGAGGTGCTATGATCCATTTCTACCTTAAGGATACCACTAAATCAGATACCGTATCTCTGGAAATCCTGGAGCAGGATGGCACTTTGATTAGGAAATTTAGCACAGCACCGGATAAAAAGGCCAAAGAAGGCAAACTTGAGGTAAAAGAAGGAATGAATCGTTTTGTCTGGGACATGGAGTATCCGGGAGCTGATGATTTCGATGGTATGATTTTATGGTGGGCCTCTCTGGACGGACCTACAGCGCTACCCGGAAATTATAAACTAAGACTCTCCGTAAATGGAAATGCTAATGAGTCTACTTTGGAAATTTTAAAAGACCCTAGGTCATCTTCAACACAGGCAGAATTGAAAGAGCAATTTGACTTCTTAATATCCGTGCGTGATAAGCTTACTGAAACTAACAATGCTATTGAGGACATACGAGAAGCCAGAAAGCAAATCAAATTGGTGACTAGCAAAATGGAAGGGGACGATTTCAAGGCCATAAATGATAAAGCTGACGCAATTATGAAAGAAATGAAGTCTATCGAAGAAGCTTTGTATCAAACTAAAAACCAAAGCCGTCAGGATCCACTAAACTACCCTATCAGACTTAATAACAAGCTAGGCCACCTTAATAGCCTCATGGCCATGGGTGACTATAAGCCAACGGATCAGGCTATTGCCTTCAAAAAAGAAGTTTCATCAAAAATAGATGCTCAACTAAATAAACTATCTAAAATATTTGATGAGGAAATACCTTCATTCAATAACATGGTGAAAGAGAAACAAGTAGATGCTGTAATTATTTCTGAATAAAAGTTGCTAGTAAGGCTGAATAAATAAAAAACCCCGGTTTTGACATCAAAACCGGGGTTTTTATTTGTCTTAGTGAAAATAATACGGTCATAAATTAGAATTTATTCTATAATTAGTTATATTTATTGTATTCTGAATTTTATCAGAATAACCACGAAAACCAACCAGTATAATCCACATGACGATTATACGATTTACCCTATACACATTATCGTGTCTATTGCTAGTCACAGTAAATAGTTATTGTCAATTAAATAGAAGTATTGAGACCTCTCCAGCAGGCACAGAATATTATCTGTATCTTCCAAATGACTACGATGGAACATCTTCATACCCCATGCTAGTTTACCTGCATGGGGCTCAGGCACTTGGAAACAGCATAAATTGTTCTTTTGGTAAGGGGTTAGCCGGAGCTATCAATCAGAATAGGAGCGATGTTTTTGATACCTTACAAATGATCATTATTGCACCTCATGTGCAAGTTGGGAGTGATTGTAGTTATGCTGATAACGATTATGAATGGGACCCTGCTTTTATTGATGAAGTCGTACAAGATGCAATAAATAACAACAACATTGACTCAGATAGAATATTTGGATCCGGAATCAGTCTTGGTGCAAAAGGAATTTGGGATTATGCCTTACAATACCCTTTAAAATTAGCAGGTTTAGTGCCTATCAGTGGTAACGCACCTTTAGACGATTTGTGCACACTCACACAAACTGCAGTATGGGCCTTCCATGGTGAGTCTGATGGCCTCATAGCCATTTCAGGTGGCGATGATCGTAAAGGCCCTGAAACAATTATAGAAACCATCAACACATGTAACCCCTCACCCTATTTACCGGCATACCTTACTACCTTTAAAGGAAAAGGCCACAATGGATGGGATCAGGTGTATGATTTAAGTGCAGGTTATAACATCTATGAATGGCTGCTATCCTTAAAAAGAAACGTATCAAGCGATTATGATCCTTTGGTAGAGTTGGGGCCCAATTACACAATAATGCACTCTACAGATTTGGTTAAAATAAACAGCTTTGTCTTAGATCCCAATGGAAACATTACTACCTACAACTGGACTCAAAATTCAGGACCAGCTTTAACTTTTTCGAATGGAAATGATCATTTGGATATAAGCAATCTTCCCGCTCAAGAGGCCACCTACGAATTTAAACTAGAAGTAACTGACAATGAGGGTAATCAAAAAAGTGATTCTGTCACCTTAAATGTCGTGATGAGCAACACTTCTCCTATTGTGACAGCGCTACACCTGTATGATGGCGCATCAGATACTGATTTAGGGCCAATTACTAATGGTCAGGTGGTGAATATGAATTCGTATGATATGGAGTTAATTGATATAGTAGCTGCTGTTGATAATATGAATAGCAGAGCAAGTGTAAGATTTGCTCTAAATGAAAATCATAATTTCACTTCTTTAAATGAAAATAAAATTAGCTCAGTTTATTCTATAGGCCAAAATAATCATAAGTCCTTTAACCCTGGTGAAGGTCAATATACTATAAGAGCCACGGCCTATGGTGACAGGAATGGTTTGGATCCAGGTATTTCACACCAGGTAACACTCAGCTTTACCGAATCCCCACTACCCGTTACGATCATGGATTTCAAAGCCTCAAAAAAACAAAACCATGTATTAGTCTCATGGACTACAACAAGTGAAATCAATAATAGTCATTTTGAATTATATCAGGGAATTGGATCTCCTTCCGACTTTAAAAAAATTTCAATAGTTAACAAATCAAGCAGTGAAGAAAGCGTTAAGAGCTACGAACACATGGAATACAGCCCACCATGTGGCAAGCTATACTATCAACTAGTAAATATTGATTACGACAACCATAAGGATTTCTCAGAAATTATAAGTATCGAAAACAATACCTGTGACTTGAGGGTATATCCTAACCCAACCAAAAACGGTCAATTTAATATAAGTGGAAGAGACATCAAGGGAATCGAATTTAAGCTTTACTCATTAGATGGACAGCTTATTAGTAATTTTAAATTATCAGGTAATCACCAAGCAATTGATGTCACTGATTTAATTCCTGGCCTATATTTTTTGCGATATTCAAATAATATCATGAAGATCGTTATCTCTCAAAACAATGAATATTAAATTGTAATTTCATATTTATTATGCTGATTTACAGTTAGTTATATTTATTTAAATTTTTCTGGCACTATCATTGAATATCTATAGATACACCAAACATAGAAAGCCATGAAAAAGATAATTTTACTAATAGCGATGGGTGCTTTCTTTATTAGCACTGAAAATCAGGCACAGCAATTTGTTGCATCTTTTGGTACGTATCATCACTGGGGAATACCTGATAGGATACAGCATACTATTGCATACGATTATTACAATTACGATTTAGTGCATGTAAATCGAGTTGCAAGAGGTGGTTATTTGTATTTCGATGTACTTCTTCAAAGAGGCAATGTATTTGTAGAAGTAAATATTGGAACACACGGGCGTATCATCGGTAGAACTTACTTTGATAGGTATCCTTTGCACAATCATATATGTAGTAGTCATTGTGGCTACCATGCTACTTACTACAATACATATAGACAGGTGTGTAGTAGTCATAACCATCATGGTCATAACCATGTGGCATACAAGCTTAAGTCGCATAAGTATAACAATGGATATGCGTATGGTCATCATAAAAAAGGGCATAAAAAGCATTATAAATCGAAGAGAGATAATGTATACTATCCCGTAAGACGTTCGAGATATCATGATACACATGATTCAAGAAATAAAAATTATGTTAGCAGATCAGAAATCGATAGACATGATTCCGATAGAAGAGGAGATAGACGATCTGAAAGAGGTAAACGGGATATAAAAAGTAGAAGAGACCACCATCGAATTGATTAAATCAAGAAGGTGAGTCGTCCTAAAATAGGTTGACAGTTTTTGATGATAAATTTAAGACCGAAGGAGGTACTCTTCTTCGGTTTTTTCATGTATAAAGTTAGGTGTTTTCATATTTAAACTAAGATGTGGCCTTTGATTATTATAAGTTTCA
>JBDVKW010000008.1:0-22559 GCA_039970995.1 Fulvivirga sp. | reverse complement strand
CGTTACCAACCACTTACGTTCGGCCTCAAAGTGATTTTCTTTTACTTCTGGCTTTGCTGTTGTCTTTCTGGCAGCTACTAAGTTGGCGCTTGAAATGCAGCCGCACAACCCTGCATGTCCGACCGGAACTTCCGGTCTCGTCCCTACCCCTCACACGCACCCTTCCTCTGTTTTTAGCCTCTAGATGTTCGACTTGCTGGTTGGCTAGCAGGCCGGAAAGCTGGCTGCGGTTTTCCCGGGGAGATGGACAACGCCCGCACGGATGCGCTACGCTGCCATTGCACCCTCTCCCACCTGCCCGCTCTTGCCAACATTTGGTGCCTCGAGGTTTTTTCGTTTTATCGGCCTCTCTTTGGCGGCTTTTAATGGTCACTTTTCATAGCCACAGTCACTTCAAAGCGCAAGCATGGTGGCTATTTGGGTTTCGTGTTAGCTCAGGGCGTTATTGGCCGCCAACCGCCATTGGTAACATGAGGTAGTGGTGCATTTCACCAGGCATTGGTCTTGATCTTTTTGTGCTTTTTGCTACTTTAGATTTTTAATAAGATCGGGCAGTATATAAAACGCACACTACCCGGTCGTTACCAGCTTTTATGCTTATTTCAAAAGTCAAACGCTGAATAGTTAGGATAACCAACTAAGTATCATTATTGGATAAGGACATCTCCACATATTCTTTTGGAGTAATATTTTCAAAATTCTTGAATACCCGATAAAAGGTAGCCCTGGAATTGAAACCGGCCATATTTGCAAGGCCTTCTAAATTATAGATTTGACTGTTGTTTTGTCTCACCAGGTTTTTAAATTCCTCAATTCTCAACTCATGCAAATAATCATTAAAACTGCGCTTTTCATGTTCGCGAAAATAAGAGCTAATAACTGATTCATTTAAATTAAAATGATCGGCTGCAGCCTGAAGATTAAAATCCGGGTTGGTAAATAACTTATCAGAAATTATTTGTTGAGTGAGCTGATTTTTCAATAATGGCTCACTTTCTCGTAAACGGGAATCCAACTTTACTTTCTTTGTTAGCAGCGAATTACGCATGAGACCAGATTCAGACAATAAGTAAAATAACAAAGCAGACCCATAAATAAATGTAAGCCCCGTAGAGTATTGATAAAAATTCACAAAAGAAGTATCCGACTCATTGATGTAACCCAGTTCAATAGAAAATAACATAACCACCTGAACGGATAAATAAATGATCTCAATGGCATTAAACAACAAGAAAAATGAAATGTATTTGATAGAAGCCGACCGGATAAGCTGATGCCTCAATTCATGGCGAGCTTTATGAACACCTACGATAAAATAAACTACAAAGTAAATGAAGCAGGTTAGGTAATGAATAGCATTAATAGGTCCCCGAAAATCGAGATAGAAAGACACCCCAAGGGTCTGCAAAACCAAAAAAATACCTATGTAAATGATGGGAAAAATAAGATGTCTAACAAGTTTTAGATTTTCCGAAATATGAATGAGTAAATAAGAATATAGGAGGGGTGGCAACAACATATATTTCTTACCTGCAAATACCAGTTTTAGAATAGTGCTGTCAGCAATATCTGCACGAACCAATGGGTAAAGAAAGCTCAACGTGAGTATCAGGCCGATAACACTAACTATTTTTTCTTTTTGTCGCTCCCCAAAAAGCAACAAAACAGAAGCCATCAATATTTGAAAGCCTATTACAACAGATGCAGTAGTGAAAAAAACATCCTGAGTCATGAATACTTAGTATCAGGTTTGAATGACTTTAATTGAACTTGAAAGATAGCTAAATAGGACTAAATGTTTCTCAAATCCTTTTTGAGACAACTACTTTTCCTTTAAATCGACTTTTATGGTTCATATTCGTTCTGGCAATGAAAATCATAAACTATGTTTGAACATTACGGATCGTTAATTATCACTTATGGGGTAGCCACCATTTGTTGGTTTTTAATTTATTATAAAACCAGATTTGGTAAATATTGGACAACAACGGATGCTCACACAGAACCCTATTCAAAACCCTATTGGGAATTACTTTTTGCGTTTTTAGCAGTTCTGGCAATTATTGCCATCGGTCAGCTTTATATTAATAACCTGCTAATTCCCAATGCTTCCAATAACAACTTAGTTGATGCTCTTAACCAGCTCTTGATTTTCTCACCTACATTCATTCTATTATTTATTAGGAAACAATCAGTCAACACCATTTGGCTTAAACCTACTTTCTTATTGCAAAGGTTGTCGATAGGGGTTGTCATTTCCATTTTAGCGATGATTCTATATCATTTGGTTAGGAAAGATGCCTCTCCACTGCATGAGTTTCTGTTGAGTGTATATCATCCAAGTAATATTTCGCACCTCACGCAAGTGTTTTTAGAAGACTGTACAATAGCATTACTCTTCTATAGGTTGACCTACTGGATCGGAGACAAATGGAGTATTGTCATTGTAGCTATTCTTTTTGCACTAGCCCATATACCAAGCCTGATGGCCAATGGTGCCTCCATACAAGAACTACAAAATCTACTTTTTGATACGATGATTGGAACAATCGTATTTACAGCACTCACCAAATCGAAAGATATTGCCTGGTTTATTCCTCTGCATTTTGTGATGGATATGGCGCAATATCATGGTGGAAACCAATTACACTCTCTACTATGAAATACACACTACTACTTCTCATTTCGTTAACCTTTGTTGCTTGCGATCAATCAAAAAAGCCCGAAACTAGCCTTTCATTGGTGGATAAAGCGATTAGCCAACTTCCACCACAATTAACTACTTACAAGCACAAAGTGATGGTGCTTGGCACATTCCATTTCCACCGAGGGGGTGATGGCAGTGATGTGGTCGCTAAAAACCATATTGATATTACTTCAGAAGAAAATCAAAAGAAGATAGAAGCAATAGCCGATAGTATTGTGGCTATATATAAACCCACAATAATCGCTGTTGAGTGGTTGCCAAAATATCAGGGCGTTATTGATACTCTTTATACTTATTACAGAAATGATAATTGGGAGCTAAAAACGAATGAAGCCTTTCAATTAGGGTTTAGAATTGCGAAGAAATTGGGCTTACCAAAGGTTCATTGTATTGATAATCGCCCTCCACAACCAGAAACTGTAACAAGTATAGACGATTGGCAGCACTATGGTGACAGTTTAAACCAAAGCAGTATCTGGCAAGAGTATGATACAGTAAATCAACAATACAATGCCTATATGGATAGTTTACTTGCTGTACTTAATGTTCAAGAGTATTTAGAGTTATTAAATAGAACTGAAGTACAGGAACGAAACAAAATGCTATGGCTAACAGGCTTGGTTAATCTTGGCTATGGCGATAAATATATTGGTGCCGACTTAACCGGGCATTGGTACAGAAGGAATACAAGATTATTCGTGAATACCAGAAGTTTTTGTAAAACCAAAGAGGAGAGAATTTTAATCATTTACGGACAGGCACATAAATGGGCTTTAGATGAGCTTTTTGAAGGGTCTCCAGAATTTGAAGTCATTCAGCCCAAAAACTCTTTATTCAAAAATTAGATTTAAACTATGGAATATTATTCAGTTACCTACGAGCAAACCATTAATGCATCTCAGGTTAAAGTTTGGAATATATTAGCCAACAGGTTTGGTGAAATTGGGTCAATTTCTGATAGTATAAAAAACTCTGTATATGTTGATAACATAAAAGAAGGCATTGGGACGAAACGACATTGCAAATTATCGCCATTTGGCTATGCTGTAGAAACAGTTACAATCTGGAATGAGCCTAACGAATTTGAATTTGAGATTGAAGAAACTTCAATGCCTATGGAAAAAGGTGGTAAGCTTCATTTTGATTTAATTTCTTTATCAGATACTCAAACGAAAATTTTGGTGAATGCCACATTTAGATTAAAGGTAGTTGGTTTTCTATCGCCACTTATGAAACCAATGTTGCTTAAAATAATAAAAACGATGTTATCTGACTTTGAAAGCCATTTGAATAAAGAAAGAAAATTATAACTTTAAAATATACAAATTAAGAAAATCATGAAACTAGGAGTATTTTCCATTAGTCTGAGTGTAAAAGACTTAGCCACCTCAAAGGAGTTCTATGAAAAAATGGGCTTCTCCGTTTTTGGAGGCGACATGAAACAAAATTACCTGATCATGAAAAATGGGAATGCCTTAATTGGCCTTTTCCAGGGTATGTTTCCAGAGAATATACTCACTTTTAATCCCGGCTGGAATGAAAATGCCGAGAACCTCAAAGAATTTGATGATGTACGTAAAATTCAGCAACACCTTACAGCGCAAGGAATTGCAACAGGAAACCAAATTGATAGTAAGAGCTCTGGTCCAGCAAGTTTCACCATTACCGACCCTGATGGTAATGTTATTTTAATTGATCAGCATAGATAGCCGCTTACTTTCCATACACTAACCGTTGTAGATTATTACGGAATAATACGTTGATTATTAAAGTTGAGAAAAAATGATAATCGACACTCCTTGACAAACATTTATTCATACCAAATACCCTTGTCTATCACTTTATCAAAAATATGATTTACAAATGACATTGATGTGCACCCATTTACCTCAAAATTACTCCCGTCTCATTCCCAATGGTATATATTTTCGAATGAATTAATAATAAATATTTTTTGAGCAAGTAACAATTGATACTTTTATTCGTCTTCAAAAAAAATACAAAACTGACAACTATGAAACATAACATTCGAATTGGACTACTTACGTTAATCTTACCTTTATTAATTGGAAAATCATTTGCTCAGTCTCAAAGTGAAACAAATCACGAGCGACCTGTACCTCTTTGCTCAAGTGACGATAAACCCTATCGTGACTTTGACTTTGTAGTAGGAGAATGGGAAATGTTTGACAAAGATGGTAAAAAAGTGGGGGAACAAAGCTATGTTAAACGTGAGCAAGGGTGTCTAATAACTGAAGAGTGGACAACAACTACGGGCGGTACTGGACATGGAATGACCTTTGTTGATCCAAGCACTGGTCTCTGGAGACAAGTCTATGTTAGCCCTTTAGGACAAATAGACTATTCGGGTGGAATAGATGAAAACGGATCTATGGTACTTGAAGGAACTATTCATCCGACTGACGGAAAACCAAGTGCACCAATTCGCGGAATTTGGACTAAGCAAGATGACGGCTCTATTGAAGAAGAGTTTTTAATTCTTAATTCAAAAACAAATACTTGGTTTACTTTCTATTATGGTATTGCACGTAAAAAGAAATAGAACAACTACCATCAACTAAAACGGCATGGCGGAGTTGGTCCTCCCTTCTTCTGCCTAGCTGTCTCCTTCTTTATATTATATTTGCAACGGACGGACAGTCAACCGCCACGTCCGTTTAGTAAGAGCGTTGGCGGTTATAAGTGGAGGTGACAATGAACAAATTCTTATTAATAAATTTGGGCAAACTGAGGTAATAGAATTTGAAAGGGATACAACCGCCAACACCATATAGCACATAGATGGCACATACGATTCGCTGCCATACAGATCTCTATGACCTACAACAATAGAAATGAACTTGTAAAACGCCTCAGGCTAATCGCTCATGAAAATGGTTTAAAATGATTCAGTAGAAGCAACCATCAAACATGATTCTCGTTATGATTTCATGTATTCAACTCACACCAGGCATGAAAAATCTGTACTTAATTATAATTCTACTTGCTTATGCTCTTCCATCATCGGCCCAGTACACCATCGAAATTAAAGATGGGTACACGCCACACATGAGTGCACTCATTATGATGCTCGATGACCTTAAAAATCGCGTCACCAATCAGGTAAAGCATTTGGATCAGGCCGGAACTGACTTTCTCATGGATGATCAGGCCAACCGCATGGGCGCCCTAATATTGCATCTGGCAGCTACAGAAATGTATTATCAGCAAGCCACTTTTTATAATGGCAATCTCAACAAAGCCGATAAAGAATGGCAGCTAGCACTGGATTTAGGAGACGAGGCACGTGAGCAATTAAAAGGCAAGCCCATCTCCTATTACCTTGAAAAATGGGATGAGGTCCGTGCCAAAACCAAAGAAATGCTAAAAACAAAAGATGACGATTGGTTGCTTAAAGTTCGGGATGAGGACTACAACTACTATTGGGCATGGTTTCATGTGGCTGAACATCAAGCTAACCATATGGGCCAAATTGCGATGATCAAAAAGCGATTGGGTAATTAATGAGTTCAATTCATTTTATTATATTATGCCCATGAACCCTGATATAAGTGCATATAATAATCAGCTAAAAGAAGATGAGAAGATAATATGTACTCAACTGGCCGCAATCATAGATGAGCATTTGTCTAATGCTGAAAATAAAATCTGGCACAAACATCCTGTTTGGTTTTTGGAGGGTAACCCAATTGTAGGCTACAGCAAATTAAAAGCTGGCATTCGCCTGATGTTTTGGAGCGGTGCCGATTTTGAAGAGGAAAAACTAACACCAAGTACAGGTAAGTTTAAAGATGCTTCTATGACATATACGGCTGCTGAAGAGATTAACAAAGAAGACATCCTACGTTGGTTAGAGAAATCCCAAAAAATCCAGTGGGACTACAAGCATATTTACAAGCGAAAAGGTAAGTTAGTGCACTTAAAGTAACTTCAGCCAACATTTTTTATCCAGTATTAAGTTTTTTTATTGGATCCATTTTACCAGACAACAACTGTCGGTATTCTCCGTATAAGAGCATTAATAAAAACTTCGACAGCTATGAGAAATGTTTTGTTACTCTTCTTCTTAATCTTTTATTCAGTCGGTTTTGCTCAGCATGATGATCGCATCACGACTGTCGATTTCGTTCAAATTGTAGATGACAACAAAGCGGAAGCCGAATTCTATTATCAAAACAATTGGAAAGTTTTGAGAGAGATGGCTTTGAAAAAAGGCTATATCCAATCATACCAATTGTTGGAAACACCTGTGAGTGAGGAGGCTCCTTTTCACTATATGCTAATCACTACCTATGCCGACAAGGCACAATATGATTTAAGAGAAGATCATTTTGGAGAATTAATCAAAGAAAAAGGCGAACTAAAACTGCTCAATGATAAAAAACCAGGTGAATTCAGAAAGTCTTTATTCAGTAAAGAAATGGTACGACATTTTAATTAAACATGACCCCTGAAGAAAATCTGGCATCGCATGGGTTTAAACTACCCAATGTTTCCACCCCAGGTGGAAGCTATGTTTCTGTAAACACTAGAGGCAATATCGCTTACGTTGCCATACAATTTCCAATTCTCAATGGAGCATACCACTACCAGGGTCGCCTTGGAGAAGAAGTCTCTACGCAAGAGGGGTACAAAGCCATGGAAATGTGTGCTTTGAATGTGTTAGCTCAAATTTCTCAAAAAGTAGGTTTTGAAAATGTGCTTGGCCTGAACCATATTGATGCCTACTTCCAATCAGGTGAAGCATGGGACGATTCTCCGCTTGTGGTTGATGGTGCCTCTGATTTATTTGTGAAAATTATGGAAGAAAGGGGGCATCACTCCAGGGCCATTTTTGGTGTGCATAAATTACCGCGAAACTTTAGTGTTGGGCTTACAGCTACTTTTACAGTTAAGTAATTTATACCAATCATGTAATAGCTAAATTTATACCAATCATGTAATAGCTAAATGTCAATTTCAGAAAATGGAATCATATAACTATATTCCGTTTCTCAAAACTGACCAAGCATGTTACGTACCTACACCGTTCTGTTAATTTTAACTTTCAGCCTTTTTATTTCTTGTAAAGAGAACAATCAAGAAGCCGTATCCCCGGTCACAAAATTGGCTGATTATGATGATTTAGTAAGTCTTTTTGAAGAATGGCGTGCTTTTGAAAAACCACCTGTAAAAGATGGGGCCCCGGACTACACGAAAGCAGCTTTTGATCAACGCTGGGGTGATTTTGTACAATTACGTAGCCGGCTCAATGCCATGGATACAGCCAATTGGTCAATACCACAGCAAGTAGACTGGTATATTGTCTGGGCCGAAATGAATGGCTATGAATTTAACCACCACACACTCAAGCCCTGGGTGCGTGACCCAGCTTTTTATAAATCAGTATGGACAAGCCGTAGTGATGTGCCAGCTCACGAAGGCCCAACTCACCATATGACTACGGAATTATGGACTTACGATTTCCCATTATCTGACAGTGCCCGTGATGCATTTATAACTGACATAAACGTGATTGCTCCATTAAACGATCAAGCTAAGTCTAACCTCACAGGCAATGCGAAGGAGCTTTGGCAAGCAGGCATCAGAGATATCAAACAACAAGTTACCGACCTGAATGACATATTATCATTAGAAGGTGTTGCCCAGGATCAGGAATTAACTGAATCCATCAATGCGGCCATTAATTCTACACAGGAATTTGCCGCATGGCTAGAAAAAGAAGCTGCAAACAAAACGGAGCCTTCAGGCATTGGAAAAGATAATTACACCTGGTATTTACAAAATGTACACTTAGTACCTCTGACCTGGGAGGATGAAGTCATGCTGCTCAAAAGCGAACTGGCCAATGCCTGGACGGCCTTAAAATTGGAAGAACATCGCAACCGTAGCTTACCACCACTTGATGATGCCAGTTCAGAAGAAGCATATGCTCAATTGGCAGATGAAGGAGCCAAAAGTTTAATGGATTTCCTTAAGGAAGAAAATATTGTTACTGTGAAGGACTATTTTGACCCGGCCCTCAGAGCACATCTCGGCAGTTACATTCCAGCCGAAAAGCGTCATTTCTTTTGGATTACTGCTCATCTCGACCCGAGACCACTTTATTCACATTTCTACCATTGGTTTGAATTAGCCAGAATGGATACCGAGCCTCATGCCAGCGAGATTAGAAAAGGACCCTTGCTCTACAATATTTTCGACTCTCGCAATGAAGGGATGGCTACAGCTGTAGAAGAAATGTTTATGGACGCAGGTTTATATGAGGATAGCCCCAGAAGCAGAGAGATCGTTCATATCTTAATTGCCCAACGTGCTGCCAGAGGCCTGGGCTCACTCTATGCACACGCCAATGAAATGACTATGGTTGAAGCAGGAAGCATTCATTCTAATTACACGCCCAGAGGCTGGATGAAAACAGAAAAGGAATTATTACTCTTTGAGCAACACTTATACTTAAGGCAACCAGGCTATGGTACCAGCTACATAACCGGCAAGTATTTGATGAAAAATGCTTTAGCTGAGTATGCTAAGCAGCTTGAATCTAAGGGCGAACCCTTTGAAATAAAAAACTATTTTGATGGATTTAATGCTATGGGCAATATCCCAGTATCACTAGGTCATTGGCAATTGACTGGTGATGACAGCCCGATCAGAGTGATTATTGGAGAGGGCATTTAAAAGCATGTCCGAAAACACTAAGACAAAATTAACCAGACAAATGGGGCTGATGGCGCTTGTAGCCACAGGTGTGTGTTCTATGCTAGGCGCCTCTATCAATGTGGTGCCTTTCATGATTCAGCGCAATGTTGAGGGCATCGGACCATATGTATTACCAGCATTTGCATTTGCAGCCATTCCTGCAATATTCGCAGCATTGGCGTATAGTATATTAGCATCGGCCATGCCCAGAGCTGGAGGGAGCTACCTTTATGCAAGCAGAGGACTAAACCCCTATTTAGGCTTCGTGGCGAGTTTTTCACAATGGTTTGGTTTATCCATTGTTATTGGGGTGATCGCATATGTGACTATTCCCTTTATTCGTGATGTTACACTTGGTCTGGGATGGCCCGAAGCAAGTATCGCCTTAGAAACACCCTGGATCCGTGTTGGTCTGGCGCTGGGATTGATTTGGTTGTTTGTTTATATCAATATAAAAGGCGCTAAATCATACACTCGCACTTTATTGCCTATGATGTTTCTAATGTTCGCCCTTGGAGCCATTGTCATTGTAGCCGGTTACTATTTCGATCAAAATGATTTTCAGGAGGTTTTAATGGCTAAAGAAAATAGGATCATTGAAACCGATGTAACTGCTCAATTCGATTGGAAGATTTTTCTCACTGCTGCGGCTTTACTCTTCTCAAGCTTTATTGGTTTTGATTCTATCGCACAGGCTGGTAGCGAGGCAAAAAACCCCACCTCTACCCTTCCTAAAGCTATTTTACTGGCAATTTTTTCCGTAGGTGCCTTTTACTTTCTATTTGCCTCGGCAGTTTATCACACAGTGCCCTGGAGTTTTATTGCCGCTGAGGCTTTGGAAAAAGACATTAGTGCGCCCGGTTTGTTGAGCTACGTCTTGCCATCCTACCTGGGAGTAGCCATATTGTTGGGAGCTTCGATTGCATTGATTAATGATTTACCCGCTATGCTGCTATCGGTGTCGAGGCTCATGTTTGCCTGGGCTGATGATGAAATTTTCCCAAAGAAAATAGCTACGGTTCACGCAAAAAATAATACGCCACATATTGCCTTATTAGTGGCCGGCAGCATGGCCAGCGTTGGTGTGTTAGGCTCACATTTTGCAGGCGATTTTTTCTTAGGTATTGATATTATGGTCACCTCCATGATGGTTAACTTTCTGCTGATGTGCATCACATTGCTGACATTGCCTAATATAAACCCCAAACTAGCCGCTGAAATCGCTGTTATTAAAAATAGAAGCTTACAAAGAATTATAGGTTGGTTGGGTGTGATTTCACTGACCGCATTTTTAGCTATTCACACATACAAAGACCTTACATCAACCGTATCCGCCTGGTATTTCCACTCGACACCTATCTGGCTCATCGTCATGAGTCTGGCAAGCCTTATTTTTCTATATAAGTGGAGGCATTTTAAAAAATCAGGTATTGATCAAGAGAGATTTAAGCTACTCCCTAAAGAATAAAAAATGAAGAAACGCATTCAATTAGCTCCGGGTTTAGAAATATCAAGGATTGTAACGGGCCTTTGGCAGATTGCTGACATGGAAAGAGATGGCAATACTCTTGATCCGGTAGCAACAGCAAAACACATGGCGCCATATGTCGCAGCAGGCCTCACCTCCTTTGATATGGCGGATCATTACGGTTCTAGCGAAGTTATCACCGGCACTTTTAAAAACACAAATCCATTGGGTGACGAGGTGCAGCTATTTACTAAATGGGTACCCACACCTGGTAAAATCACTAAAGATGACGTACGAGCAGCAGTAAATCTGGCTTTGGAACGGATGCAACAACCCTCCATTGACTTAATGCAATTTCATGCCTGGCACTACCCTGACCCCAGCTGGATAGACGGACTCTCTTATCTCAATGAGCTTAGAGAAGAAGGCAAAATAAAGCACCTTGGAGTGACCAACTTCGATGCTGCGCATTTACGAATAGCTGTTGCCAGTGGGATACCGCTCATCAGCAATCAGGTGTGTCACTCACTGATAGACCAACGAGCCAATGGTAAAATGAAGGACGTTTGTACCCAATATGGTGTAAAACTACTGGCATTTGGTACGCTTGCAGGTGGCTTTCTCACTGACAAATGGCTTGACAAACCTGAACCGGCTCCGGAAGATCTCGAAACATGGTCGGAGATGAAGTACAAGCGATTTATTGATGCAGCTGGCGGATGGGAACCCTATCAAGAACTGCTAAAAGCTACCAGAAAGGTGGCTGATCGACATGATGTATCTATAGCAAACATAGCAAGCCGATTTATGCTCGAAGGTGAGCATGTGGCTGCGGTTATTGTTGGTGCACGTTTGGGTAAAAGCGAACATATTGATGAAAATAAGCGTCTCTTAGCTATCGATCTTTCTGCCGAAGATATCGAAACTATAAAAGGAGCTCAAGCTCAATTACTACCCATACCCGGAGATTGTGGTGATGAATATCGTAAACCTCCCTTCCTCACGGCCTCTGGCGATTTGAGTCACCACCTGGAAACTATACCCAAGGCTTTTGATACGGTCATTAAAGATGACGGCACGGAGCAAATCTTTAGCGGCACAGAATGGGAAGCATTTGCAGGATACTGCCGTGCTGTAAAAGATGGGAATACTATACACGTTTCTGGCACTACAGCCACGCATGGCCCTGATATGATTGGCGGTAAAGATGCTGCTGCTCAGACTCATTTTATAATCGACAAAATCGAAGGAGCTATTGAGTCACTAGGCGGACGACTGGAAGATGTGGTACGCACACGTATCTTTGTAAATAATATCAATGATTGGGAGCCTGTAGCGAGAGCACATGGCGACCGTTTTCATGGCATCAATCCGGCTAATACATTAGTTGAAGCTAAGCTTGTTGGGGAAGGTTATTTGGTAGAAATTGAAGCTGAAGCAAGGGTGAAAATGCATTAATTCATTGCAAACTAGTTTCTTCAATCATAATCTCTTCAGTAGTTTTTATCTTTTTTCATGTACCTTAGTCAGATTTTATTATCCTAATCCAATAGAAATGAATTTAAGTAGCATTGACATACTTTATAAAATACCTTTAGTATTATTAATCTGCATTTTAACTTCCTGCTCCTCTGAAGATGACTCCACAAGCCCCATTAATGAATCAATCATAGAATTTGATGACTTTACACCCAAAATGTCGATGACCGGCAATACTGTTAAATTATTTGGTAATAATTTTGAAATGAATCAGGGTGACCTAACAATTAGTTTTAATCAAATTATCGCTGAAATAAATTCAGTTGATAATACATCAATTACTGTTATTGTACCTGAAGGGGCTGAAACTGGTCCTATTACTCTTAAAACTGGCGACAAAATACTAACCTCAGCAACAGACTTTTACATTCCCAATGTTGATAAAACAAATTCTAAAATTGGGGATAAAATAAAAATCCATGGGTTTAATATAGGAAAAAGTAATGCAGATGTAAGCGTATCTTTAAATGACTTAGAACTGCCTTTTACTTCAATTAATAATAACAATATATCTGTAGAATTAATACCAAACGCTACAACCGGATCCTTAACTCTAACATCTGACAATGTAGATTATAGCCTTGGTACATTTGAAATTATATCCAGGTGGTCAGAAAAAAAAGACTTTCCTGGAGTTGAAAGAAGTTCGGCAGTAGCATTTGGAATTGGCGACAAGTTCTATGTAGGGTTAGGAATTACACACAATGGAAGTAGTAGAACTTTACATTCGGATTTTTGGGAGTACGATCCTAATTCGGATTCATGGTCTCAAGTAGCAGACTTTCCTGGGGAAGCACGACTGTTGGCATCAGCATTTTCTATCAATGGAAAAGGATATGTTGGTATGGGTACGGATTTAACTTATCCTCAGAATGATAAATTTAATGATTTGTGGGAATATAATCCAGTTACAGATACCTGGACACAAAAAGCAGACTTACCCTCAAATGGCCGAGCATACTGCGCTGGGTTTGCTATTGGCAATAAAGGATATATTGGCTTGGGAACAACAGCAGATTCACCTTATACAAATGTTAATGAGTTTTGGTCATATGATCCAACGATTAACACATGGACTCAGGAAACTTCGTTCCCAGGTGACCCAAGGCATTCTCCCACTGCCTTCGTGATAAATAACAAGGTTTATATAGGAGGTGGTGCAACTGCGGGGAGTGGCACCGGGTTATTAGATTTTTACGAATTCGACCCTACCAATAAAACCTGGACAAAACTGAATAATTTACCTGAGTCTCAAGTTTATTCAATTAATTTCAGCTTTAATAGTAAAGGATTTTCGTTATTTGGATCTGGAAGTAACTTTTATGAGTATGACCCTGTTATTGATAGTTGGAATAAGGTAGAAGCTTTCCCTTTAAACGATTTTGGAAATTATTCCTCAGGTGGAAGTCTTGAAAGTCAGGCTTACATATTCATTATTAATGATGATCTTACCGATGTCAGTTTCTGGTCGTTTGAATAATTTTAAATATCTACTAAAAAGCCCCTGAGAAATCTCAAGGGCTTTTTGCTAATTAGTTTTTATCATACCCCTCTGGTCGCTTCCATCTTATTGGTCCTTCAGGCTCAGGCTGCATGTTAAACTCTTCTGTTTCAAGCAATTTCATTGCTTCGTCCACAGCCCTTATCAATTGTATGTCCTTGCCTTCAGCGGCCATTTTTGGATCGTCAATCACTTCTATATCTGGTCCAATACCCACTCCTTCAACAGCCCACTTACCATCGGTATCATAAAATCCTCCTCGCGGAGCTACCATTCTTCCTCCATCGATGAATCTTGGCGTATCCCAGGTACCTACAAGACCTCCCCAGGTGCGTGTCCCCACCAAAGGGCCGATATCTTTTTTCTTAAACATATAAGGCAGCAAATCTCCACCTGAGCCAGCACGTTCATTAATGATCATCACTTTTGGCCCCCAAATACCCGCAATGGGTGAAGTCCATGGGCGGTTGTCTCCTGCTTTGCTGTTAAAATAACCAACCGGTTCTCTCGTCATGATATCAATCATATAATCAGCAGCCGAACCTCCACCATTGTTACGTTCATCAAGTATTACCCCTTTCTTATCCTGTTGAGAAAAATAGTATCGGTTAAAACTGGTAAAGCCAGACCCTCCTGTATTTGGAATGTATACATAGGCTAGTTTTCCATTTGACAGCTCATCTACCTTTTTTCGGTTGCCTTCAACCCAATCGATATATCTTAATCTATACTCATTGGAAACAGGTTTAACATACGCACTCCTTGCACCATCACTTGACGGTTTGCCATTTACGGTAAGTGTTACGACCCTTCCAGAGGTTTGGGCAAAATGATCATAGATATTGTCATTGGCGGTGATATTTCTACCATTTACTGAAAGGATATAATCTCCTTCATTCACTCCCAATCCCGCCATACCGAGTGGGGCATCAATATCTGGATTCCAGCGTTCGCCATCATAGATTTTCGCGATTTTATAAAAGCCTTTATCTAACTCGTAGTCGGCACCTAGCAGACCGACTGGCACTCTATCTACATCGGGCATATCTCCACCAGACACGTACGAGTGACCAATAGCTACTTCACCGCTGAGGATATCCACCAGGTAATTGAGGTCCGTACGATGATTTACATGCTTCACCCAGGGTTGATACCAGCTATACACCCTGTCCCAGGGTGCGCCATGCACATTGCTTACATATAGGAAATCACGCATATACCTCCATCCTTCTCTGAAGATTTGGGCGTATTCATCTCTTGGCACAACATGCATCTTCGCTGCCACATTAACCTTATCATCAGGTTTAGGTTTGCCCTTTGTACTACTTATACTCCAGCTTCCATTCTTTTGAAATAGTGTGTGCTCACCATTTTTTGACACCACCATTTGCCTAACGCCATCTTCAAAATTAGAGGCCTTTTCTTTTTTCACATCATAGTCATGTACTTTTAAGCCTTGCTCGTTGGGTATCGCTTCGGCCACAAAAACGTGACTGGCTTGTGATGGTGCTAAGAATAGGTAATTTCTTGCAGGCAGCGTTAATGCCACTACTCTATCCTGAATGCCATCGAAGTCAATCACCACGTTAACATCCTTACCATCCTTGTCTTTACTTTCTTTGTCCTTTTCTTCCTCTGCAGATTTCTCTTTTTCTTCATCACTTTCCGGGAGGTTAGGTGCTTTACCATTTTTGCTTAACACCGCAGCATAAAGCGATCGACTTACAGACGGATCGTATGAACTCATATCCAACCAGCCTGAGTTAAGTCCGTAATCTGTACTTGCTAAAAAGTATAGGTAATCGCCTGACGCATCCCAAACCGGGCTTGTGGCATCGGCTAAAGGGTCTGACAACTGATAACTTTTGTTGTTTTGTGTATCGTAAACAAATATGGCCTTGAAGTGACTATCCTGTTGTTTTTCATAAGCAATGTACCGACTGTCTGGCGACCAAGTCGGGTTGAGCGTCCTGTTAGGGTGGGCGTAACCATCAGTATCTATTTTATTCACTTTGCCATCGGCTAGCGTGATGTACCATAAATTATAATCGGTATCCGTATAAGATATCATTTTACCATCGGGTGACCAGTCAGGTGTGAAGTAAAATGTTGGATTCTCCAAAGCGTATGTCTTTTTATTCTGTCCATACTGATCAGCAACCGTTAGCTGATATTCTCCACTGGCATCAGAAAACCAGGCTACTTTCTCTCCTGTTGGCGACCAAATCGGGAAGCGATCAGCCACACCACTGCTTTGGGTAATATTCCTCCAACTCCCTTCCTCTTTGGGGAAAGTAAAAATATCACCTCTATACTCAAAAATGGCTCTCTTGCCATTTGGCGACAGGTTCGGGTTGATAACGTTACTTGCTTTTACATCATCCCATCTTTCACGACTAAAATTCAAATCACCAGCTACATTGATTTCTAACTGTGTGCTCTCTTTAGTGGCTGTGTTTAGGGTATGCAAATAACCTCCTTGTTCATACACAATCATGTCACCCGAGGCATCGAGACTCTTTACATCAAATTTTTTATGAAAGGTAATCTGCTCTTCTTGTTTTGTGTCCATATCAAAACTCCAGATGTTGCTGACATAGTCTCTTTCAGACAGGTAATAGACTTTATTTCCAATCCAAACAGGATATAAATGCCTTTCTTTATCTAACTGAGGTGCGCTTACCAATGCCTTGGTCTTGATGTCTACAATCCAAATAGGCATGGCCTGACCGCCACGATAATTTCGCCACTCCGGATCCCATGAAGTAATTGGGGTATAAGCTAAATATTTACCATCAGGCGATACTTCACCGTATGCCGCTCGAATATCTAAAATAGGCTTTGGAAAACTACCTTCGGTTGAAACAGTAAACAACTGTGATGTTTTGGTAGGATGTGCATTTCTATTGGTTCTAAATAATACTTCTCCCGTGGGCGTCCATCCCTGCACCTCATCAGTACCCGGATGAAAGGTGAGGCGTTTGGGCACGCCTCCATCAGCCGACATAAGATAAACATCTGTGTTGCCATCATACTGAGCGCTAAAAGCTATCCATTTGCCATCGTCTGAATAGTGAGGGGCAAATTCATACCCTTCATTTGTAGTTAGCCGAATAGCTTCACCACCTGATTTGGGTACTTTCCAGAGATCGTTGGCGTATATAAAAACAATGTCCTTGACGGACATGGTAGGTTGCCTAAGCAACATTGTACCCTGCGCATAAAGCCCTGATACAGACATGAGGGCCATTAAGATGGTGAATAATTTTTTCATAGCACTGATTTTTGATTTGTGATGAATCTAACCATTCAATCAAACCTTTGAAAGAGAAATTACACGAGTGAATACAAGCTCTTTTTTTAAGAAGTATGCTAAACAGATCCAAATCAAGTATGTTTGACTACGTATGGATTCGTTTACTCAAATTGTATTAGGGGCGGCTGTTGGTGAAGCTGTGGCCGGTAAGAAAATCGGTAATAAGGCACTCGTTTTCGGTGCCATCGCTGGAACCATACCCGATCTGGATGTATTCATCGGTGATGCCATGTCTACCGTTGGAGCTCTTGATTTTCACAGAGGCTTTACCCATTCCATTGTATTCGCATTAATCTTCTCACCACTATTCGGATGGCTACTAAGCAAGATATACCCATCATCAGCAGCTCGTTTCAAAGACTGGACGTTGCTATTTTTCCTGGACTTCTTCACCCACGCGCTGCTCGATTGCTTTACTACATGGGGCACACAGCTGTTTTGGCCTTTTGATTACCGCATCGCCTTCAAAAGCATCTTTGTAATTGATCCCTTATACACCTTACCACTTACAATATGTTTGGTATGGCTTATGTTTTTACCAAGAACCAGTCTAAGGCGTCAGCGGTTAAATACGATCGGACTGGTTATCAGTACCCTGTACTTGCTCTTTACAGTGAGCATTAAACAACACATCAATCAGGTGTTTGAAAATTCTTTCGCATCTCAGGAATTAAAAATAGATCGATATGACACACGTCCAGCGCCTTTAAATACCGTTTTATGGACTTCCAATGCAGAATCCTCTGAAGGATATCATATTGGCTATTACTCGCTTCTGGATGACGACCAACTTATCGATTACTTCTATTTCCCTAAGAACCATGAGCTCTTAACACCATATTTACATTCAACGGATGTCATGAGACTCATCGAACTTACCAATGGCTGGTACGCGCTTAAGCCTTATAAACAAGGCTTAATTTTTAATGACCTGCGATTTGGACAACGTACCGCCTGGCTTGATAAAGAAGGTGACTTTGTCTTTTCTTATTATATTTACGAGCAAAATGGAGAGGTTAAAATTGAAGAAGTAGAGAAAGATCTTGAAGAAGGTAAAGCCATTGCAGGTGCACTTTGGGAAAGGATCAAAGGCATAAAATAATTAAATTTGACTATGCAACGGCCAATTATAGTTTCTCAGGAATTCAATAATTCAAAAGAACAGGTTTGGAAAGCCATCACGAAGTTAGATCAAATGGTTCAGTGGTATTTCAACAACATACCTGCCTTCAAACCCGAGGTGGGCTTCAAAACTGACTTCCCTGTACAATCAGAGGAGCGCACATTTCATCATTTATGGGAAATTCTTGAAGTCGTACCTAATCAATCAATAAAGTACAGCTGGCGCTATAAAGAATACCCCGGTGAAGGTGTAGTCACTTTTCGTTTAGAAGATACAGGGGCTGGCAAAACGATACTCACCGTTATCAATGAAGGGCTGGAAAGCTTCCCTGACAACATCCCCGAATTTAAACCTGATAGTTGTCGAAGTGGGTGGGAGTATTTTATAAAAGGCAATTTGAAGGAATATTTATCCGCTAATTAGAGAATGGTATTCAAAATCTCCTCATGATCAAATGCCATCTCCGGTAGTTGATCCAAAGGCCACCACTTTGCTTCAGCAGCATCGTCTGCTGCTTTGATATGCTGCGAATTCATGTCCATTGATGTACTAAATGCCACAGTAAGCGTTCTCCCTCTCGGGTCACGGCCAGGCTTGGCAAAAGCACCAAGTTGAGTTAGTTGCGAAATAGGCACCTTTAGGCCCGTTTCTTCCTCCAATTCTCTGGCGCATGCTTGTGGCAGGTCTTCATCATCCTCAACAAAGCCTCCTGGAAAAGCCCACTTGTCCTTAAAAGGATCATTTTTTCGCTTAATCAACAATAAATGCGTATCTGAACCATGTGATGAGCCGAAGACCACCGCGTCAACTGTGACTAATATATTTTGATCAATCGGCATTAAGCTTTGGAAATTGTAGCATCCTGCGCCTCTTCAGCAAATTTGCTTCCTACTGGCGGACGGTATTTTTTAAATGGAATAGCCAATAAGTTTCCTAACCCCTCATTCTCTTTAGGATCCATGTGTGTGTCGATACCATAGGTTAGTTTGGACGAATCAGTCTCGGCAAACGTGCCGAAAATTCGATCCCAGATAGAAAAAATATTGCCATAGTTTGTATCCGTAAAAGGCTGCGTGTAATGATGGTGCACCTTGTGCATATACGGTGTTACAAAAATGTATGAAAGTGCCCTGTCAATTTTAGCTGGCATTTTGATATTGGCATGCGTCAGGTGGGCAAAAAGTACCGATAAACTCTGGTAAAGCATGATGATACCCATAGGCACTCCAATCACCAATACGGCCATTATTGTAAAGCCTATTCTAAACACAGTTTCTCCCGGATGATGCCTTAGTCCTGTCGTTACATCTACTTTAGTATCGCTGTGGTGCACTAAATGAAACTGCCACATCCATTTTACTTTATGCTCGGTCCAGTGTATAAAATAAGCCCCGATGAGATCCATCAAGAGTACGCCTAATACGATGTGCGCCCATAGTGGAAGCTCTACCAGGTATAGTAAGCCAAATTGATTGTCGACCGTAAAGCGAGAGGCCTGCAACAAGAGCCACGCAAATCCAAAGCCGATAATGGCTGTCGTTAATGTGAAAAAGAGGTTGATTCCTGCGTGTTTCACTTTGTTATACTTAAAACCATATAACGGAACTACACCCTCCAAAACCCAAAAAAGCACTATACCACCCAATAAAAGACCAGTTCTAAAGGTGGTTGGGATGTTCTCAAAAAAGGTGATAAACTCTTCCATAACTATATTTTATAACATGAAAATTACTCAATATCTAAAATAAACGCAAAGCAGACTGGTTGTTGGGCACCGTGCTTTAGGTAACTCTTCAAAAAATAAAATATAGAAGAAAGATGATTACCAGCACTATAGCAATCCATTGATACCCTTTGCTAAATCCGGGAAACTCATAGCCACAAATGGGGCATTCTTTGCTTTTGGCATCAACCTCCATGGCACATGATGGACATTCTTTCTTTTTCATTTACGGCATGTTTGCGCTAAAGATATTAAATTAGACTTCCAAACTAAAACCACGGTATCATGGCCGAGCTTAAGACTAAAGAAAACGATGCGAGTGTAAAAGATTTCATCAACACGGTCGAAGATGAACAGAAACGGAAAGACTGCTTTAGACTAATTGATATGATGCAAGATATCACTGGTGAAGAGGCTAAAATGTGGGGCACAAGTATTGTCGGGTTTGGCACATACCATTATAAATATGACAGTGGCAGAGAAGGTGATTTTATGACCGTTGGTTTTTCTCCCCGAAAGCAAGCACTCACATTGTATATAATGGCTGGCTTTAGCAACTACGATGACTTAATGCAGCGCCTGGGTAAATTTAAAACTGGCAAATCTTGCTTATATGTTAAGAAATTAGAAGATGTCGATGAAAAAGTGCTGAGGGAACTGATTAAATCCTCAGTCAAATTTATCAAAGACAGATATCCTTAAGTATCTCATGGATACTGAAACAATCATTGAGCACCATACTGTACCTGCAGGTGTTGAAAAAGAACGATTAAGTGACTACCTGGTAGGTATTTTCTCTCACCTTCCCTCGCGTAAAAGTGTAAAAAAAGCCATTGATAATAAGCAGGTATTAGTCAATGGAAACAGGGCATCAACTGGTCTTTGGGTGCAACCCGGAATGGACATAGAGTTACTTCCTAAAGCAAAAAAACCTGTTTACGAACTTGATGTTCCTGTGGTTTATGAGGATGAGCATCTAGCTATTGTTAATAAACCAGCCGGACTTGCAACAAGTGGGAATGACTTTAAAACGCTTGAAAATACGCTACCTTTTAACCTTAAAGTGGTTAACGGTTTTCAACCACAACCAGTGCATCGATTAGACAGAGCAACCAGTGGGCTGTTAATTGTGGCCAAATCGGCCAAATCAAGAATATTGTTTGGAGAAATGTTGGCTGAGCGTAAGGTGAACAAATTCTATCATGCCATTGTGCATGGTAACATTGAAATGCCTCACACCATAGATACACCAATAGATGGCAAGCCTGCAAATACAGACATACTTGAGGTAATGCCCACAATTAAGCAACAGCTTAAGTTATTAAAATTATCACCTCAAACCGGACGTACGCATCAATTGCGTATGCATTGTGCCCGATCGGGCTTTCCAATCGTTGGAGATACATTGTATGGCGATTATAGTATTGGCAAAGGACTTTTGTTATGTGCGACTCAGCTCAGCTTTATTCACCCAATAAATGATACTATGATAGAAGTAAGCATCCCCCTACCTCGAAAGTTTCAAAAGCTGCTGACTTAAAGCCCAATATGATAGCCAACACTTAACGAGATCGGTATTGGTTCAAATTCAAACTGCACACCACTTGCTTTAAGCATGTCCAGGTCCTCATCATATTGCGGATCTCTGATGGGGTAAAGTATCTCAAAATTGAAATAGTTTTTACGTTTATTCATATGTAGTTCGATTCCACCACCCACCGAAGGACCATAGTAAACCTCTTCAAATAAATTATTCCCACTACCAAAGCCGCCTGTCGATTCCACTACAATTACCGCATTGTAGCCGTACATAGCGTTGGCATAAGGAACTACTCGGTTTTCATCATTATCGAAACGGTAAGCCAGACCAGCATTCCAACCAAGGCCCACCAGGTTATAGCCGAGGCCAGCGATCACATCTACACGTTCAAAAGAAAGTACTGAAGCACGGACACCTATGCCACCATAATCTATACCAATGCCAAAACCGATATTTTCATTGTTACGCTCAACAACTGGAGGCTCGAAATATTGAGATTTAGCTGTTATTGCAATAATTGCTACTAAGCAGCATGTGATGATGTATTTCATAGTAGGCTAGTAAAGCCACAAAGCTAATGGAGTTTGGTTTTCAATTGAGAAATCGGATGATTTTTTTGTTTTAAATAAGTTCAGGGTCACAAGTAAAAGAATTGGGTCAAGCTGAGGCACTCGAAGCCATTTCAAACAGCACAAGTCAGCCCGCAGGGATCTTAACTGCTTAACAATTCAATCACCGGGTGACTCAGAGTCACCCGGTGAATACTTAGCGTCTCTCTCCTATAATCCCCTCAAGGGGATACAACAACGAGCAGGAATGATATTTTAGAATTGTCAGGCTGAGGCACTCGAAGCCTATTTTATCAAGACCCTGAAACAAGTTCAGAGTGACAAGTAAAAGAGCGGCCTTGGTTTAATTC
>JBDVKW010000007.1:0-9676 GCA_039970995.1 Fulvivirga sp. | reverse complement strand
CTTCCCATTCCGAACAGAGAAGTTAAGCCCACCAGCGCCGATGGTACTGCAGTAAAATGTGGGAGAGTAGGTCGTTGCCAGACTTTATTATTAAGCCCATATCATAAATGATATGGGCTTTTTTTATGCCCGTACTTAAATAAATTTGAGCTTAATTAGGCTGTATGACAAGATCATATTACTTTAGGTCATTTAAACAAAAACATAGTTTGATTTGAAAAAGACGGGATTTATAATCTTAGTGGTGATAATATTAGTCTTAACGTATTATGGTTATCATAAATACTACAAGAATTCGGATCAATCTGTATGGTCTTTAGTGTCTGAACAATCTTTGTTGGTTTTTGAATCAGCAGATATTGTATCTTCTTACAATCAATTCCTTGAATTTGAAATTGGTGCCTCATTTTTAGATTTAGCGGCATTTAAAAGCTTCAATGATCAATTGAAATCGATCGATTCTCTTGCTGCGGGTGAGGGTGCTTTAAGCAAGCTTTTATCAGGACAGGTGCTCATTTCTTTGCATTTGGTCTCGAATGAAAAATTTGGGTTAACATATTATATGGAGCTCAATAAAAGCTCACAAAAAGATATGTTTGGTAAGTTGATTGACGCATTCAAAGACAAAAAACATATCAGCTTTAATAATAGAAAGTATCATAGTAAAACGATTTATGAAATCACCAATGAAAAGGAAAATACCATATTTAGCTATTATGTAGAAGATAATATTATCTCAGCCAGTTTTTATCCATTTTTGGTTGAAGATGTTATTAGACGGTCAGAGAGTGAAATAAAGGGATTTAAAGAGTCGCATTTTAAATTATTTGAAATGCCGAAATTGAGTAATGATTTTGGTAATATTTATCTAAATACAAATCGACTTCCAAGGGTTAAGAAAGCCCTATTTTTGAATACTAAAAATGGGAAATATTCTATTGGACATGAATCGTTCTTAGACTTAAATCTGGATGATAAAGGCATTTATTTGAACGGATTTTCATCATCGTCAGAAGGTAAAGATTTTTTAGCGGTTTTTGAAGGGCAAAAGCCAATATCATCTAATCTAAAATATTTCATTCCAAATAGTGCCTCATCGGTATTACAAATTGGCTTTAATAATCCAGATAGTTTCTTTAGTAACCTGCAAGGCCATTTGGCTATAAATATTAATTACAAAAAATCACAAGATGAATTTTTTAATACATACTCCAAGTCTAATATGGGTGAAAGTTGGTTAACAAATGATGTAGGAATAATTGATTTAGATAGAGATAGAGGCCAATTGTTTTTTGTTAATACTTCAGATATCAACGAAGCACTAAATGAACTCAATACATTTGGAGAGCAAGTTGCAACAGCCCATGGAGACTCAGTTTATGTTGAAAAGTACTCCACCTACGAGATAAGGGAATTAGAAGTTGAGAATTATATAAACTATACTTATTGGCCATATCTACAAAATTGGGATGGCACTTACTATTCCGCTCTTGAAAATTATATTGTTTTTAGTAATTCCATTCAAAATCTAAAAGATTTAATTGGGGATATCAATAATGAGAATACCTGGGGAAGATCTGTGACCTATAATACGTTTTTTGACAAGTCCTTGGAAGAGTTTAATGTGTCATATATTCTTAGTGCCGAACGTTACCTTGAGAGTGTGAAACCAGAATTAAATAACAACTGGTCACAATTCTTAAATGATAATCAAGAGACTCTAAATAATTTCAATTTGGCCTCAGTACAGTTAAGCAAGCTAGATGATGAATTTTATACAAGTGTAATTATAGGTCACACTAAAAAACAAAAAACTGTAAATCAGAAAGTACAAGCGGAACAAGAAGTAAAATTCTCTACTTCAGTTATTACTAAGCCATTTGTTGTTAAAAATCATATCAGTAACCTTAAAGAGGTTCTACTACAGGATTCGTTAAATCAATTACATTTAATTTCTAATAGTGGAGAAACACTGTGGACTAAGTTGATCAATGGTAAAATAACAGGAGAGGTTGAGCAAATTGACTTTTATAATAACAACAAGTTGCAATATTTCTTTACTACACAAGATCAAATTCATATTCTAGATAGAAACGGGAATTTTGTTGAGGGGTACCCTGTAGCCGCACAGACACAGATACAATTTTCCAGCATCATAGACTATGATAATAGCAAGAGATATAGATTTCTGGTAGTAAATGAAAGAGGTGATATTTACCTATATTCAAAATCTGGTGATTTATTGGAAGGCTGGAAGCCAAGAGGTTTAGATGGCCCTGTTGTGGAAGCCCCTTTTCATGTGAGAGTAAGAAAAAAAGATTGCTTTGTAGCTGTTCAAAATGACGGTACGGTCTATTTGCTGAATAGGAGGGGAGAAACTTTAGACGGATTCCCTTTAGAATTAGAAGGCAGACTTAACACTGGAGTAAATGTTAAAATCGGTTCTGATGAGAATTCGACAATATTCAGTGCTATTACAAAAAGTGGGTTACTGATTAAGTTTAACATGTTGGGTGAAATCGTTGAAACAAATCAACTGTATAAGCCAAATAAAGACAGTGAATTTAAGATAGTATCGGATGCGCTTAACAAAAGCTATATTGTGATAAGAAAAGATTTGAATAGGGTTGTAATTTTAAATGAAGTTGGTCAGGAATTATTTGCAAAGGATTATTTGGATGCTCAGGATATGATCATTCAATACTATGATTTTAGTACTTCAAACAAGTTATACGTAATTACTGATAAAACACAAGGCTTCACTTACTTATACAATAAATCTGGTAAGCTGATTAATTCTAGACCAATAAATAGTGATCATGAGGTAGGAATCATCTTTTCTGAAGTCCGAGATTACTTGAAAGTTTATAGTACAACTGAAAATCAGTTTAGAATATTACAATTTAACTAATATACCATGCGTATCATTTTGTTCATTCTTTTATATTTAGTCGTAGATAATGGCTATTCTCAAGAGAAGCAATTAATAACCAGTAAGGATACTCTTACATACAACCTCTCAACACCTTATAATACAGTATTAACTCATTTAGAGTATTTACAAGATGATAATTATCATCCTAAAGTTGCAGCTAAGGTATTTAATCCAGCATGGATAAATGATGATGATGCTCGTCAATTGGCTGTTGAATTGAAACAAATATTTGATGGGAGAGGTATTTACATCGATTTAGAGGAAATACCACGTGAGCGCAATTACAGAGATACGGTAAGCCAAAAAAGTAGATTTTATGTAGTGCCGGAAAAATATCCTGATCTTTATCTGGAGAAAGTGGGAAAAAGGTGGTATTACTCTAATAAAACAGCAAGTAAAATTGATGGTTGGCATAAGGAAGTTTATGCATTTGGAACTGACAAACTACTAGAGGTTTTACCAACAGGAGGGTCTAAATATTTTGGGCTTTATACCTGGCAACTATTAGGTATATTAATACTTATAACCGCTGCTATTGTACTGCATAAACTCTTTACACTTGTATTTGAGAAGTTGATTATAGAGCTGATGGTGAGGTTAGGTTACAAAAGGTTAGCTGATGAAGTTGTAATTCCTGTAGCGAAACCAATTAGCTTTTTAGTCATATTTCCTTTGCTCATTTTATTTGTGCCTGTGCTACAACTGCCAATAACAATGAGTGAGTACGTTATTATTGGCTTAAGGGCTATATGGCCAATCTTTGCTATAGTGTTTTTTTATAGGCTTGTTGATATTGTTAGTATTTATTTTAGTCGCTTGGCTGATAAAACTGAGAGCACTCTTGATGATCAATTAGTGCCTTTAGTAAGGAAAGTCCTAAAGACCTTTGTTGTTATAGTTGGTGGGCTTTTCATATTAGACAACCTAGAGTTTGATATAACCGGTCTTATAGCTGGAATTTCAATTGGCGGTTTGGCGTTTGCATTGGCAGCTCAAGATACGATTAAAAACTTTTTTGGCTCTTTGATGATCTTTGTTGATAGACCATTTCAGGTGGGAGACTGGATAACCTCTGGTGATGTGGATGGTACGGTGGAAGAGGTTGGATTTAGGTCAACTCGAATTCGCACATTTCGTGATTCGTTGATGTATATACCCAATGGTGTAATTACAAATCAGATGATTGATAACCATGGGCTGAGAGTTTACAGAAGGTTTATGACAACCTTATCTCTTACATATGACACGCCTTCTGATCGGATTGAAGTCTTTGTTGAAGGTCTAAAGGAAATCGTAAAAAAGCATGATAAAACTCGAAAAGACTATTTCGAAATTCATTTTAATGATATGGCTAGTTCATCATTAAATATCCTTTTCTATATTTTCTTTAAAGTACCGAGCTGGTCAGAAGAGTTACGAGCCAGACATGAAATACTACTTGATATTATCAATTTGGCAGATGAATTAGGTGTAAACTTTGCTTTCCCTACTCAAACTTTACATGTTGAAACGTTTCCTGAAAAGAAAGGGAATTCTCCTGAGTACACTGAAAGTACACCTGAGCTTAAGAAGAAAGTAGAGCAGTTTTTAAGTGGAAAGAATTAGTTATTCTAAATCGAGAAATTCTTCAATCGCTAAATAAACTTTACTCAGCTCTTTGTTAGTAATAATGTACGGGGGAATTACGTATATAAGGTTGCCCAATGGCCTAAGTAGGATGTTCCTTTCTATAAAAAAAGGATATAGCTTATTGCGCATTTCGCTGAAATAGGAGCTGTCATGGTCGGTTTCAAATTCCAACGCCATGATTGTACCCAGTGATCTAATATCTCTAATGATTGATTTACCTAAGTGTTTTTTTACAAAAGCTCTATGTAGGTCTGAAATTCGCTGAATATTGGATTGACACTCACTTTGCATTAGTAAATTAAAACTTGCATTGGAAGATGCACAAGCAATGGGGTTTGCAGTGAAGCTATGACCGTGCAGAAAGGTTTTGATTAATTCGGGGGACTCATAAGCACTTACAATGTCTTTAGTGCAGGATGTCGCTCCTAAGGCCATAGCGCCACCTGAGATCCCTTTTGAAAGGCATATAATATCAGGTTTGTTTTTAAGGAAATCTGATGCAAATAGCTTACCTGTTCTCCCAAAACCTGTCATTACTTCATCTGCAATACAAATAACATTTTTTGATTGCGCATAGCTTATGAGTTTATCTAAAAATGCTGCAGAATAGATACGCATGCCGGAGGCACCTTGAATAATAGGTTCAAAAATAAAGGAGGCGACCTCTCCAGAGTCGATGTACTTTTTAAATTGTGTAAATACATCATCTTCCAATTCTGGATGAGGAAAATCTATAAAGTCTACGTCAAACAGGTGTTGATTAAAGGGTTTGGTAAAATCACTTCTCTCACCTACAGACATGGAACCAAAAGTATCTCCGTGGTAGGCTCCATCAATTGCAATGACTTTATTTTTATTTACACCTTGATTGTACCAAAATTGAAAAGCCATTTTAAGTGCTACCTCTACTGAAGTGCTACCATTGTCTGAGTAGAAAATTTTCTCCTGATTTGATGGTAAGATAGACAACAGGTTTTCGGCCAATTCTATGGCAGGTTTGTGTGTGAATCCAGCAAATATGACATGTTCTAACGTGTTAGCCTGATTTGCAATGGCTTGTGCTATTTCTGGATGGCTATGCCCGTGTAAATTAACCCACCAGGATGAGACGGCATCAATAATTTTTTTACCATCTGCGGTGTGTAGATAGACTCCCTTTGCTTTTGATACCACCAATGGGTCATCGACACCTTGTAGCGGTGTAAAAGGATGCCAAATTGTTTCTTTGTCTTTAGAACTCCAATTCATTCCATCTTTTCTTTAACACTGTTGCATATCGTTTTACCAGTTCTGGTGTGATTTTCACTTCCTTTTTAATATGCAATAGAACTGGTATGTTAAACTTTTTGAGAATAATCTCTTCAGATGAAGGGTTAGTATCACCATTAAAAATGATTCCTACTGGCATTAAACCTCTTGTTTCCAGAGCTTCCAGAGTCAATAAGGTGTGATTAATACTGCCAAGGTAAAGATTGCTTACCAAGATAACCTTGGAATTATACTTTTTGGCCATATCTATAACAACATCATGGTCATTAATAGGCACTAACATACCACCCGCTCCTTCTATAATTAACTTGTTGGTGGTTTTAGGTAATTCTATATCATCTAAGCTAATCTTGATATTTTCATCATCAGCAGCATGGTGTGGAGAAGCAGGTTTTTTAAGTAGATGAGCTTCTTTGTGAATTGTAAGCTCCGGGTTTATCAATGACTTAACTATATCACTATCTGTTGGCTTGCCTGCTTGTATGGGCTTCCAATAATCTGCCTGAAGCGCTTCTGTAATAATTGCTGAGGCCAGAGTTTTACCACTATCCGTATCTATCGCTGTTATGAAGTAATTCATTTTAGATTTGCTAAGGTATCAATCAAAGCATAAATTTCATCATCGGTGTTGAATGTATGAAGACATATGCGTAACCTTTCCTGACCGGATTTTACCGTTGGTGATAAAATGGGTCTTACGTCAAACCCTTTGTTGTTTATAGCTTCAGCCGCCTTTTTTACATTGTTATTGCCAGAAATAACAATTGACTGAATAGGATGACTACTATCTATTTTAGTGAAAGTATCTGAGAGATATTTAGTGTATAACAGGTTGAAGTAAGCTACTCTATCTTTCAATCGATTTTGTAAATCAATATTGTCAATTAAGTAGTTGAATGACTCTTTTATAGCTACGAGGCTATGAGGGGGTAATGCTGTAGTATATATAAATGGGCGGGCAAAATTTACTATATAGTCTTTTAAAACATTACTGCCGGCAATAACTGCCCCATGTACACCCATGGCTTTACCAAAAGTGTAAATTCTTGCAAAGATTTGATCTTCCATATCCTGCAGACTTGAAAGTCCACCTCCCGTACCGCCATATATACCGGTTGCGTGTGCCTCATCTACAATTAATTGAGCGTCTGCACTTTTGGCTATTTTTATAATTTCTTTCAATGGGGCTTCATCACCATCCATGGAGTATACAGACTCTACAATTATAAAAATTTGACCTTTGGCATGATTGAGTTTTGACTTAAGGTCTTCTAAGTCGTTGTGCTTAAAGCTGTACCTTTCTGCTAAAGTTAATCTAGCTCCATCCTTTATGCAGGCATGTGCCAGTTCATCATAAACAATAGTATCACCACGCTTAGCAATAGAAGAAATAAGCGCCAGGTTGGCTGTATACCCAGAGTTGAATATTAAGCAGGCTTCAGCTTTAAAGAAACCAGCTAGCTGAGATTCTAACTTTTCACACATTTCATTATTACCAGAAAGCAGCCTTGAGCCTGTTGATCCATTAAGCTGAAACTCGGCACTTTTATCAGTAATTAACTGATGTAACTTTTTATTTCTTGCGAAACCCAAATAGTCATTTGAGGAAAAGTCAACACCGTGATTGATTTTTAAAGATCTTAAGTTGTTATCATCCAATCGTTTACTTAATTCTTTTCTTAGACGATTTTCTATATGCATGCCCAATTAACCTTATATTTGCTAGCTAAATTAGTCTGAATTGTTGGTTTGGTAAAGACATGTCTTCGATATATAGCAGTACTGGCATTGATATGCGCAGCCTTTTTGTCTAGCGCCCAGATTACAACCAAGAGCCATAGAATGGATCGTGAATTGCATATTAGCTATGATAACGATTTATTTTTCGCAACGGACCAGTATTATACTTCTGGAGCAAATTTCACTTATGCACGAATATTGGATAAGGGTACAAAGCTCTACCATCGTTTTAAAAGTAAGCGGTCTGATACTTTGAAAGTAATTGGTCGCATTCAGTACGGGCATAAAATTTTCACACCAAGTAAAATAAAGAAACGCAGAGTAAATGACTTTGATAGGCCTTATGCTGGCTGGCATTATTTAAAGTTTCATATACAGAATCATCCTGGAGTAAACTCTGCCAACCTGTATAAACTCACCTTGGGAGTAGTTGGAGATAGATCGGGTATTGGAAATTTTCAGGAGTGGTGGCATGATAAATTTGGCTTTCCTCAGCCCAGAGGATGGAAGTATCAAATAAGGAATGAATTTATCGTAAATTTTGATTACAACAGAATGATGTATTGGTCGCCTGTAAAAAATATTGGCTTCTTATCTGATACTGGAGTAAAGGTCGGAAACGGCATCACAGGAGCCACACAACACTTACAAATTAGATATGGCAAATCTGGAAGGTTGTTTAATTCGGGGGCAGCTAGAAGTAGAATATCTAAACATATTCCTGTAGTGGGTAATAATGACCCTGAAGAGGAAGAGGGCTATTTTTTCTATGGTTTTGAGGGGCAATATGTATTGAGCAATATTTTTATTGAAGGCACAATTTTAGGCGATCAGCGCGAAAGCCCTCATGTTGAAGAGCTAGAAACCTTTGTAATCGTAAGAAAATATGGGTTTACATATACGAATTACTACACAACATTTTCATTCACGGTATACAAAATGACCCCTGAGAATAAAGGGGCCAAAACGCATCGATATATAAGCTTAAATTTAGCCTTTCGATTTTAGGCTACTTTCTGCTTCTCATTTTCTCCAGCTTATCCCACATTTCTTGAGGCACAGCTTCCAGACCATTGAATTCTCCAGCTCCATTGATCCACTCACCACCGTCAATAGTTACCACCTCACCATTTACATAGGCCGAGAAGTCGGACATGAGATAGGCTGCCAGGTTCGCAAGTTCTTGATGGTCGCCAAACCGTTTTAAAGGAATCCTTTTTAGAGGATCTATTTTCTCAGCAACTTCTCCTGGAAAAAGGCGTTCCCAAGCACCTTCTGTAGGAAAAGGCCCTGGAGCAATTGCATTGGATCTTATGTTGTACTTTGCCCATTCTGCAGCTAATGATCTAGTTAAGGCAAGTACTCCAGCTTTTGCGCAAGCTGAAGGCGTCACATAACCGCTGCCAGTCCAGGCGTACGTGGTTACTATATTTAGAAATGTGCCAGGCTGTTTATTTTTAATCCAATTTTTGCCAGTTGCCAGGGTGAAATTAGACGTGCCTCTCAATACTATATCGATAACTATATCGAAAGCACGATGTGACAGCCGCTCGGTAGGGCTAATAAAGTTACCTGCCGCGTTGTTCAGTACCCCATGGATCTGCCCAAACTCTTTCTCGGATTGTTCAATAACATTTAGTATTTCATCATACTTTCTTATGTCACAAGCGACAGGTAAAACCTTCCCTCCAGTTTCTTCCTCCAACTCTTTAGCTGCTTTTTCAAGCACTTCCATTTTGCGACTTGAGATAATCAGGTTAGCACCTAACTGAAGAAAGTACTTGCCCATGGATCGACCCAAGCCAGTACCACCTCCTGTTACTATAATATTCTTACCTTTTAGTGAACCTTCTTTTAACATTCCTTCCATTGAAATCAAATTTTGCTTTTGATAAAGATAGGCATTCTTGAATGGTACCTAAGAATAAGTAACAAAGAAAAAAGGGGCTGATTTCAGCCCCTTGTCCCGTCCTGAAATAAGTTGACACAAAATCGACTTATTATGAAAAAGGAACTTAAAATTAAAGCCAACTCTAAAAAGCGTACTCAGCGAGATTATAATTTAGGCTTTAAATTGGCTGTTGTCTGTCAAGTAGAAAAAGG